>NZ_JAWLKF010000013.1:0-137510 GCF_033042195.1 Rhodococcus cerastii | reverse complement strand
ATAACTGGCAATCCAGGTGGTCCCATCACCCTGGCAGAAATCAGGTCACGCTGGTCCCATGCTCATGGCAGACGACACGCGAGAAGCTCGACCAGATCACCGCCGGATGGCCCCTGTCGCAGCGGCACCTCTACGCATCGCAAATGCTCGAGCTGCAATACGTCAGAGCACAGAAAGCGCAGGCCGTCGCCGCGATCGCCGAGGCCGCGCATCCCGTTGCAGAGGCCGACCGGCCGACCGGTCACACCGGGCCGCTCGAACCATTCACGACAATCCTTGACGACACCGATCAGCCACTCCGAGAGTGGGCCGTCGACTTCGACTCACCCGACGACACGAACGTGTGGATCCGCCGGGACGACACCCTCCAGGAGGGGCGCGTAGTTATCGGCGAACCCACCGTCAACGTCGAGCTCGAATGCGCCGGCACGCTGCAGTTCAGTCCAGACGACGCCGACCACCTCGCCGGCGCAATCCGGGCGGCCGCACGCGCGGTCCGAGCGCAGGTGCAGGAATCCGTTACGAAGGAGAACGTCGTCACTCGCGCCCTACGCGGGTCGGCGGCGCTGGGCGACTACCTCACTCTCACAGCAGTTCTCGCGCACGATGATCACCTGACCCTCATCGTGGACGACGAGTTCAGTCGGTCCACGCACAGGGTGGGCTTCGACGACGCCCTTGAGGCCAGTCGCCTGTTCTCGGAAATGGCACGCATCGGACGCCCGAGCAGCATGCGCGCCAACCTCCGATTCGTCGAACTCGACGCGACGGACATCAGCTGATGTACACGCACCTCATACACGAAAGCGCAGCCATGTTCGCACAGATCGACGAGATGACCGACGCCCCAGTAGTCGTCGAGCAGACCTCGAACCACCGAATCCGGATCGCCTACGGCCGCAGCGTCGTTCTCAGCCTCGACGGCGGTGAAGCTCGCGATCTGGTGACCGCGGTGACGTCGGTCCTTAACGAGCTGACGGAGCACACCCGATGAACGAGGCAGCAGCGAAGTACCTCGCGCACATCTGGGCCGACTCACACGCCGAACACCGCGAACTCGAGCAGGCCGCCGCGCTGGCACTGCCCAATCCGCCGAAAGGGTTCGAGCACGTTTCGACACCCAAGTGGCATTGGTCGGACGGAGCGCTCTGGCGGCTGTGGGAGATAGCGCTGCCCGCCAACAACTCGGTCTCGGTAACCGACAACGTCAACGCGCAAGGCGAGATCGGCCGCTCGACGGTGGCTCTGACGATCATCGGACACGACGAGATCAACAGCGTCGAAGAGTGCGACGACTATCAGGCGACCGTCGAGCTCGCGTTCCGGACCTTCCGTGGATTGCGAGGCCTCTGAGAAATGAGTCGACCGGAGGCGGCGAGGACGAAGCTGCAGTGGTTCACAGCGTTGCGTGGGGCAGACCTCACCAACGCTGAGTTCCGCGTGGCCGTCATCCTCGCCACCTTTACGGACGCGTCGATGGGCAACGCATTCCCCGGCTGGACAAAGCTCTCGGCCGCATCGGCCGTCACCGAAAACACCGCCAAGAACGCCATCAAATCACTCCAACGGAAGGGGTGGGTACGGCTCACCGAGGTCGGAGGAAACCAGATCGGGAAGGGCCGCGCGAACGTCTACGCGGTCTGCTTCCCGGACGACAAGGGGGTAACTCAGTGCCCCCCTTCCCGTCGACCGAAGGGGGTAACTCAGCGACCCCCTTTGTCACGTGACGTCACGGAGGGAAATGGCGCAGCCGAAGGGGGTCAATCGGCGGAGGAAGGGGGTCAATCGACGACCTCCGAAGGGGGTCACTCACTGACCCCCCATCAGGTCCTAACTACATCAGGTCATCAAAAGCATCAGGTCCTTTCGTCGTCTCACCTAAGTAACGCGCGCGAAAGCGATGCAATCGGAGACAAAAACGGGGAAGAAATGTCCCTCTCTCGGATCGACCAACAACTCCCCGGCGGCTTCCGAAAGGGCGAGCGCGCACGCGCCCGAGAACTGCTCGACGACGGTGTCCCGGTGACCAGGATTCTCTACAAGCACCTGATCCCCGAGCGGAACGTCAGACCCGCTCGCACCTACCCGACTGCCCAGGAGGCGCAGCGATGACTCAGCACGACAGGTACGGCGAGGTAGTTGATCTCGACACCGATGGGGTCCGGCCAACGGACCCCCTCCACGACCCGCGGTGCCGTAACGGCTGGCTCGGCGCAGACACGGACGACACCCCGATTCCATGCCTGCACTGCCGACCGCACCTCGCCACCACCGCGAAGGTGAACGACTGCGACCCCGAGAGGCAGCGTTGACGTACTCCAAGACCCCCGAGGCCGCGAAGATCCTCAAGAGCCCGACACTTCTCGACGCCGCCTGCCACGGACGGTGGCCCATGTTCGACGCCGAGATCGACGGCGAGAAGGCCGACGCCGCAACCACCCGCCTCACCGCCGCGGTGCAGCTCTGTGCAACCTGCCCCGTCCACACAGCATGCGACACCGCACGCCAAGCCCTACCCGCACGAGAAGTCGCCGGCGTCTGGGCCGGCCGCGTCTACGGACGACCAACACCCCGAAAGGCACGCACCCGATGAGAGTCACCGCCCCCGACCTCAAGGTCCGAGTACACGCTGACCCCACCGCCACCAGACCTGTGTGCGTCACACTGTTCGGCGCACGCGGCCTACGCCTCGCCCTCACCAATACGGAAGCGCTCGACCTCGCCAACCGACTCGTCGACGCAGCCGAGAAGATCGACCGTGAGTAACCGGCCCAAGCCGTGCCTCGGCAACGGCTGCACCAACGCAACCACACACGAGGACCGCCGCTGCACCACCTGCCGACGAATCCTCCACGAACTCCACGAGATCGCCGGCGCAGAGGACGACCACCGTGCCTAGCGCGCCGCCCCGCATCTGCCCCCGATGCAAGCAGACCACCACCGCACGCAAGTGCCCGACATGCTGGCCCGCGTGGTCCGGCTCTGCCTGGAAGAACGGCAGCACCCGACGCTGGCGCAAGCTCCGCGCCGAGCAGCTCGAGCAACACCCGATCTGCCAACGACCAGGCTGCCAACGCCTCGCCGCCGAAGTCGACCACATCGACAACCTCGCCGGCGGCGGTGAGATGTACACGGGCCCACTGCAGTCGCTCTGCCCGCCACACCACGCCGAGAAGACCGCCACCGAACGAAAGCGAACGAGCCATGACTAACCAACAACAGGCCCGGGACGACGAGGTCCGCGCTCAGATGCGCGCCGCCGTCGAACACCTCTGGGACGGCGTCGACGACATCAGCCCCAACTTCAAAGCCGCCCTCCGCCGCGCCGCGGCCACCCAAGCCACCCCCACCCCGTAAGGGGGTCGACGGAACAGGCCAACCGGCCAGCGGACACCGACTCGGTGGACGCGCGCAGTCGCGCTCGTATCACGCGTCGTGGGGGTATCCCACCCTGTGGGGTGTCTGACCTGCCATTCAATCTGCTCGGACCCGAGTTCGAGTTGTTCGAAATTGACACCGATCGAGAGGAATTCACGACCATGAGCGATGAGTACACGACCGAGGGTGAGGGATTCGAGATGATCCGCAACGTCGACATCGGACGCGCGGCCCGCATCGCGCTGGCATCGCAGAATCACGACGGCCCGGGCATGCAGCTCGTGCTCCGCGAGGCGATCGACGACCGGGAGGAGGGGCTCGAGCGTCTGATCTCGGCTCTCGCCGGCCAGGGTGGTTCGTTGGCCGCGCAGTTGTCGCCGGCAGACATTGCTGCCCCGCTGCTGTGGCTCGTCGAACGTTCGATGGACTAGGGTCGATCTCGAAGAACGAGCGAGTCGGTGCATCGTCCGCGTAGCCGGATGACCGCCGCCAGCGATGCCCCGGCCGCGCCCGTTGTTCACCGGATTCGAGTCAGGTCCGCGTAGTTGCCCGGTCCGCGAAGTCGCCCGATGTTGGGGTGGCCGCCAGCCGTTAGAGGCACCGCCAGCCGACACCGCAGCCGGTTCCCCCATCAACTTATGCGCCTCAATCAGATTGCGGCGCTGCATGATTCAGAAGGAATCAAAACCGTGAACCTGAAAGAACAACTCGCCAAGCTGTACGATCGCGTCAAAGAATTGCAGCTCATTGGCATCGAGCGCGACTACACCGACGCCGAGGTAGCCGAAACGAAACAGCTACTCAAGCAGCAGCACGAGCTCCGCGAGCGCATCGAGAAGAACGCGGATATCGACGAGAAGCTCAAGAGTGCAATGGATTCGGACGATGGCGGCGACGAGGAGGACTCGGAATCGACGCTGCGTGGCGGCAAGGCCGTGAAGACCGGGTTCCTCCCGCAGGGTGACAAGTTCAAGTCGCTCGCCGGCAACATCGCGAAGCAGGTCCAGCGGACCGCCGGCCGGAAAGCGATCGCGGACTCGGACACCCTGACGCCGATCATTCTGTCGTCGCAGTCGCCCGTAGAGATCGGCAAGCCCGCGACGTCGCTGCTCGCCGTGGTCCCGGTCGTGCAGCGGTCCGCACCGCGGTTCGAGTGGCTGCAGCAGACAGTCCGCACGAACAACGCGGCGATCGTCGCACCGGGCGCGGTGAAGCCGACGTCGATCTACGGCATCGAGAAGCGCGATGGTGAACTCCGCGTCGTTGCCCACTTCTCCGAGCCGATCGACAAGTATCTCATTGCCGACAACTCCACTCTCGCAACGTTTGTCGCGAACGAGCTGCTGTACGGGCTCTATGCCGAACTCGAACGGCAGATGATCGAGGGGGCCGGCGGAGTCGCAGAACTCAAGGGGCTCTCGGCAACGTCCGGTGTCCTGGCACAGGCCTTCGCCACCGACCTGGTGACCACCACCCGCAAGGCGATCACACGCCTCGAGAACGCCGGCCAAACCCCGTCGTACTTCGCGCTGTCGCCCGACGACTGGGAAGCCGTCGAGCTCTCGCGCACCGCAGACGGGCATCTCGAACTCGGCAACACGGCCGTGAACCTCGCAGCGAAGCAGCTGTGGGGCAAGCCCGTCGTCACCGTGCCGGGTCTGGACAACGGTTCCGGCTACCTGGTCGGGGAAGGCGCGACCGAACTGTCCACGGACACGCTGGGCGTCGAAACGAAGTGGTTCGAGCAGCACGCCGACGACGCGCTCCGCAACCTGATGCGTGCTCGCTGCGAGGGCCGGTTCGAGTTCACCGTCCCGAAGCCGTCCGCCGTCGTCGCCCTCGATCTGGCGGCCTGACCGATGGCCGCGTTCCTCAGCGGTGGCGCGCTCGGCCGGTTCGTCGACTCGGCCAGCGCGGCCGCAGTCGACACCGCGTTCCCCATCGAGCTCGCCGACGCCGGCTACTCGACCGAGGACATCGCCGGCGATATGTCACCCGAGTACGCGTTCACGCATCAACCGGCCGTGCGCAAGGTGACGTCGTTCATCGCGAGGAACGTGGCCTCGATCCCACTGCACGTCTACTCCCGCGAGGGTGACACCGACCGCCGCCGCGTCACCAATGGACCTATCGCCAGCGTCCTGCAGGCACCGGCGGCCGGCATGACCCCAATGCGGTTCTGGCGTGCAGTGTTCCTCGATCTCCTTCTGCGCGACCGTTTTTGCGTCACAGCTCACGAGAAGAACGGCGCGCTCGTCCTGACTCGCCTGCCGGCGCGACGGGTGAAGTTCCGGAGCGACGAGTTCGGGAACGTTCGCGTTGTCCGGTACACGACTCGCGGCGGCGAGGTGATCGAGTTCGATGCGGCCGACTGCATCTACGAGGTCGGCTACTCACCCCGCGGATCGAACGGTCTGTCTCCGATCGATACTCTTCGCGAGATCCTCGCGGAATCGTCGGAGGCGGTCGCGTATCGACGGTCGGTGTGGAAGAACGCGGCGCGAATCCCGCAGGTGATCGAGCGGCCGGCCGAGGCGGGGAAGTGGACTGACGAAGGCTGGAAGCGGTTCTCGTCGCAATGGACGGCATTCAAACGTGGCGGCGGCAACGAGGGCGGTACACCGATCCTCGAGGACGGCATGACAGTCAAAGAGGTCACATCGTTTCGGCCGAAAGACACCCTCGATCTCGAGGGACGCAAGCTCACCGATGCCGAGGTAGCGTCCGCCTACTTCATCGCCCCGGAGCTCGTCGGCGCACGCGAGGGCACGTACTCGAACATCGAGTCGTTCCGCCAGATGCTGTACCGAGATGCCCTCGGGCCGTGGATCACGATCTGGGAGCAGGCCTTGAACTCTCAGCTCGTGCCCCGCTGGAATGGCGGGCGGCCGCTCTACGTGGAGGCGAACATCGAGTCGAAGCTCCGCGGGTCGTTTGAGGAGTCCGCGCGAATCCTGCAGGCCTCGACCGGGGCACCGTGGCTCACCCGCAACGAAGCGCGCGCCCGCGCGAACCTGCCGGCCATCGACGGCGCTGATGAGCTCGTGACACCTCTGAATGTCATCGAGGGCGGCCAGGCGTCACCGCAAGATTCGGCACCGCCGCCCACCTGAACTTCGGCGTCAAGCTCACCCCGGCCGGATCTTGTGTGATCCTTTCTGCCGGTTCGGGGAGGTATGGCCGGTAAGGTGCCCTGAGTTCCGTTGGGCACCGAGGACCCGGCCAGCGCCGAACACCAAAACGCCCCCGAGGTCGAATCCTCGGGGGCGTTCTTGGTCTTGTCCTACTCAGAGTCCGGCGGGCCTGCCCGCAGAGCACCAAGAGACCATCCTGAAACCTCAGTGAGGCGACCGCGCCAAGCCGCTACGCCAAGCTGTCTGCCGCCCTCGTGTACGACGGCGTCGAGCAAATGTATGTATCCCGTGCGGGCGATCTCGGTCGAAAGGTCGGCCCTGTCGGTTCCGTCCGCCAACTGACGGTAGTGCTCGACTTCAAGACTCCAGATTGCGGCGAGATCGCCTTTCGACCAGGTCTCGTTTGCAGCGTCGAAGTACCTTGCGCCCGAAACCAAAGTCCCCGAGACGACCACACCGGAGACTGTCAGGGTGATGCCGACCTCAGCCTCACTGTTGAGGTTGAAGAGGGTCACGATTCGTGTCAGCAGTTGGTCGCGGTCCTCGCGAGGCGGTGCCGGGGGTGCAGTGGTGGTTTCGGTGTCGTCTGTCATGGGGTGTGGCTCCTCGGGGTGGAAGATGTCCGCTCGGCCCGGACGCTACCCCGCGGGTCCGACAAGCACGGCCGCGTGAAGGACCGTGCCCACACTTTGCCCACACTTGCCCACTATCTGGGGTAATCGTCGGGTATCGAGGTGGACGTGAATCCGCTGCTCAGGGCCTGCATAGGTCACTGAGCAGCGGGGCGTAGGAGAGTTCAAATCCCTCCGCTTCCGCCACATGTTCGTCGTTCGAACCCGGTCCACCCGCAAGGTTGGGCCGGGTTCTTTCGTGACGGAGCAAGCCGAGCGGCATCGTTGGCCTCGGAGTTGCGGACCTTTGTCGTCACTGAGTATGTCGTCGGACCGTCCGTCGAGCTGACTGCCGGGACCATTCATCGCGATGAGACGCACTGCGACAGTTCGAGTCTCGGACAGCGTGATGCGGTTGGCCTGACCAGGCTGGGTGCTGCTGCAATGGCCGAGCGTCACCGCGACGATTGTCGACGAGCAGGTATCGATACCGGCTCAGTGGGTACTACCTGCGAATGAGTGAAGAAGCGCGGCGCAACGACGGCGACAACGAGGGACCTCTGGAAGAGGAACTCGAGGAAAGTTTCGACGCTGTCGTCTCCGAAGGTGCCGAGCGATTGCATCGGACCGTGCGCACAGTGTTGATCACCGGATTCTTCGGCGGGCTCGAAGTTGCTCTGGGTGTGATGGCATATCTCGCAGTGCTGGACGAGACCGGAAGTCATCTGCTGGCGGGCCTGGCGTTCGGCATCGGCCTGGTGGCCATCTATCTCGCGCATGGTGAGCTGTTCACCGAGGACTTCCTGATGCCGATCGCGGCGGTGGTTGCCCGCGACGGAACACCTCTGCAGCTGGCAAGGCTGTGGGTCGGAACGTTGCTTGCGAATCTGCTGGGCGGTTGGTTCGTGATGTGGTTGATTGCACACGCGTTCCCGGAGTGGCTCGAGGTGCTGTCCGAGGCGGCACATCATTTCGTCGACGCACCGCTGAATCTCCAATCGATCTGCCTCGCCGTTCTCGGCGGCAGCACGATGACGTTGCTGACTCGCATGCAGCAAGGAACAACCTCTGATGTCGCACGGATCATTGCTGCCATGGCGGCAGGGTTCCTGCTGGCCGGATTGCAGTTGTTCCACTCGATTCTCGATTCCCTGCTGATCTTCGGAGCCATCCACGCGGGTGCGGACGTGAGTTACCGAGACTGGATCGATTGGTTCGGCTACACAGTGCTCTTCAACATCATCGGGGGCGTCGTGTTGGTTACTGCGCTGCGCTTGGTGCGCACGAAGGAACTCGTGAAGTCCGAGCGTGATCGACATCCCGAGTAGCCGAGCGGAGCCGGAAGTCACGGGCTGCCATCTGATACCCAACGCTCCAGGCCCAATCCGGTCTCGAAGCGTCGCACGGCTTTCGAGATCGGGTCCGTGAATTCGAGTGCACTGGCGAGTAATTGGAGCGGGTCGGTGAAGTCGTCGACGGCTCGGCCGGTTGCCGTCGGGTACAGGTCGTCGCCGAGGATGGGCACGCCGAGTGAATTCATGTGCAATCGCAGTTGATGGGTGCGGCCGGTCAACGGTGTCAATCGGTAGCGGCCGAGTCCGTCTCGATGCTCCAGTAGTTCGACGGTGGTGTGCGCGTTGGGTTCTCCGTCGACCTGGTGGGCGGTGAATTGTCCCTTCTGCGAGACGATTCGACTGCGAACGACGGTCGGCAGCGTGAGCGAAGGGTCGTAGCGCGCGATTGCCTCGTACTCCTTGTGGACCTTGCGATCCTGGAAGAGAGTTTGATACGCACCACGCAGTTTCGGATCGACGACGAACAGGACCAGGCCCGCGGTCACACGATCGAGCCGGTGAGCGGGCACCAGTTGCGGCAGTTCGAGTTCGAGGCGCAGTCGCACGAGCGCGGTCTGCAGAATATGTCCGCCGCGGGGGATGGTCGACAGAAAGTGAGGCTTGTCGATCACGAGCAACGCGTCGTCCCGGTGCACGATCGAGATATCGAACGGCACAACGGTTTCCGACGGTAGGTCGCGGTGGAACCAGACCGCCTCGCCGGGGAGGTACGGAGCGTCGAAGGAGATGGGACCGGCCATGTCGACGATGTGACCGGCGGCGAGCATGGCGTCGATCCGGTGCGGGGGAATGCGTGACTCGGTCGCTGTCAGGAAGTCACGAACGGTGCACCAGGTGCCGTCCTCGGGCATTCGTATTCGCGCGGGATCGAGACCGTGCCGCTTCGCCAGGGGCGGTTGCTGGCGTCGTCTCACCGGATGAGCGTATCCGCCCGCCGAGATCGCACTTGTGCAGACGAATCGGTGCCATCTGCCTGCACAAGTGCGAGTTCGCTACTCGCAGCCGATGCCGTCGTTGTCGCGGTCGAGATGAGGCCCGTAGCCGTAGTCGCCTCGATAGACCGGGGCGGCTCCGGCGTCACGCGCCGCGTCGCAGTTCTCGTACTGGAATGTGCCGCCCTGACGGGGTGCGGGCGCTGGAGCCGCCAGTGGGGCCGGGGGCGGGGGCAAGAGCACCGGGCAGAACTGGGCCGAACCACTGCTGCAGAGGAAATCGGTGATCGGATCGGCCGAGGCGACGGCCGGAGCGGTGACCAGGGCGGCCGCCGCGATCGCGCCGCTGATGCCGATCTTGACCAGCAGGTTCTTCGTCTTCATGGAACTCCAATCGAGGGGATGTGATGTGGAGCATCCTCGGCGAATTGTTGAACTGTCAGTCAAGTCATTCGAGTGACCTACGCCCGAGCACACACGGGTAAACGTGTTTGGAACCCGTCGATTCGGCGTATCTACGAACGTATGAGCGAAAACGAGCAGGTCAACCAGAACCCCGAGAAGGATCCCGACGATTGGGTCACCGGCGACGAGCCGATGACAGGCCCGCAGAAGAGCTACCTGAGCACTCTTGCGCAGGAAGCGGGCGAGGAAGTTCCCGAGGGTCTCAACAAGGCACAGGCGTCGGAAATGATCGACAAGCTGCAGGGCGAGACCGGCCGCGGCTGACACTCCCAGAGGTCCACTCGATGTGACATCGACCCCCGAAAAGTCCACCGAATGTCACATCGAGTGCCCTCGCGGTAGCGGTGTCCGCGAGGACATCCGACCAGGTAGACCGTTATGTCTCGAGTACATGTAACAAAGGATCACGTGGACTCTTGTACCCGTGTATCCGCGGCTATTGTGAGCGAACCCACAGCTTTAGCGTGCGCGCATATCGGTGGGTACGTTGAGTGACGGATGTTGTTTGTGTTGCGCCCCGTGAGGGTGCGCCGGGGGAGGATGGGCAATCTGATGCACCGCCGAGTGTTGGCAGTAGCGGGAGCCGCTCTGGCAGTGTCGCTGCTGGGGTCGGGTCTCGCCGGGGCGCAGCCGCTCCCCGATACCGGCAGTTCCGATGGCGCCGGTGGGGCTCCTGGCATCGCAGCTCAGTCCCAGCCTCTGCCGTCGGCGCGCATCGATCGGGTGGACATGCTGACCGACCGCCGCGCTGCCGTGTGGGTGGAGTCGCCGGCCATGGGCCGCGCCATCCAGGTCCAGGTTCTTCTTCCGGCCGCGCAGGCGGTGTCTCGTCCGACGCTGTACATGCTCGACGGTGTGAGCGCGGGCAAGGAATCCGATTACAAGGAAAGCACCTGGACGCAGAAGACCGACATCGTCGACTTCTTCGCCGACAAGCAGGTCAACGTCGTGCTCCCGGTCGGTGGATCGAGCAGCTACTACACGGACTGGAACGTGCCGGACCCGGTGCTGGGCGTGAACAAGTGGGAGACGTTCCTGACGTCGGAGTTGCCGCCGCTGATCGATGCGCGCTTCTCCGGTAACGGCACCAACGCGATCTCGGGTGTCTCGATGGGCGCCCAGGCCGCGATGGACCTGATGACACGTCACCCCAGCCTCTACACCGGCGTCGCCGGCTTGAGCGGTTGCTACGACAATTCGCGGACCAACTTCAAGGACGCGGTGCGCGCCACCGTCGCCACCAACGGCGGCAACGCCACCAACATGTGGGGCGAGAACACCGATCCCAAGTGGGTCGAGCACGATCCGTCGCGTAATGCCGAGGCGCTCCGCGGCAAGGACGTCTACCTGTCCGTCGGCACCGGCCTACCCGGTCCGTACGAGCTAGGCCCCGGTGGCAGCGGAGTCGAGAGCGCCCTGATGGGTGGACCGCTCGAGGCTGCCGCGCTCTACTGCACAACGGTGTTCGATACTCGACTCAGGTCGCTCGACATCCCCGCGACAGTCGTCTACCGCCCGTACGGCATCCATCAGTGGCCGTACTGGCAGGACGACCTGCGTGAATCCTGGCCGACGCTCGAGCGCGCGCTAGGCCTGTAGAGCGAACTTCAGAAACGCGTCGTTCTCGTGCGGGTCGCCGATGGTGACCCGCACTCCGTCGTTCCCGTAGGCGCGCAGCAGGACGCCCTGTTCGGCTGCAGCGGCAGCGAACTCACCCGAGCGTTCGGCCAGCGGCAGCCAGACGAAGTTGGACTGCGATGCGCCGACGTCGTAGCCGCCCGCAACGAGCGCGTCGCGCACACGATCCCGTTCCGCGATGAGGGCATCGGTGCGGGCCAGCAGCTCTGCTGACGCCTCCAGCGACGCCACCGCAGCCTGCTGGGCAACGGTGCTGACAGCGAAGGCGATCCGCACCTTCGACAGTGCCGTGATCACCTCGGGATCGGCCACCGCGTAGCCCACCCGCAAGCCGGCGAGTCCGTAGGCCTTCGAGAACGTCCGCAGCACGATCACATTGCGTCGTCCGCGTGCCAGCTCGACTCCGTCGGTGTGGTTGCCTGCGTCGGGGCGGGTGTACTCGAAGTAGGCCTCGTCGAGGACCACGAGAATGTTCGACGGCACCGCATCGAGAAACGCCTCGAGCTTGTCGCGCTGAACGACGGTTCCGGTCGGGTTGTTCGGGTTGCAGACGAAGATCAGCCGGGTGCGGTCAGTGATGGCGGCGAGCATCGCGTCGAGGTCGTGCACGTGGTCGGCGGTCAACGGAACCAACACAGGTGTCGCGCCGGCGACGCTGGTGACGATGGGGTACGCCTCGAACGAGCGCCAGGCGAACAGCACTTCGTCGCCGGGACCGCAGGTGATCTGTACGACCTCCTGGCACAGCGAGACCGAACCACTGCCGACGGCCACGTTCTCCGCGGCGACTCCGAGCTTCTTCGCCAGTGACTCCACGAGCGCGGTCGCTCGATTGTCGGGGTAGCGGTTGACGCCACCGACGGCCTCCGCGATCGCGTCGCGCACGCTCGGCAACGGCCCCTGCGTCGTTTCGTTGCTCGCCAGTTTGATCGCACCCGGAAAGGTGCGTCCGGGAACGTAGGCGGGGATGGCGTCGAGGTCGGGGCGGATGCGCGCGGTCACGGCTGCCATTATGCGCCCAGGTTCGGGGTTGACTTCTGCGCGTCCGTGATATTGCTGTGCACGACCGGACCGATCGTCCTATCTTCGATAAGTATGTCGGGAATATTGAGCGACGTCGCAGTTCTTCGGTCCGCCTCCGCGCCCACGGTCGGTGCGGACGACGTGGTGGACACGACCGCGCACGAATCACCCCCTCGCGAGAAAGTGCCGTTGACGGCTGTCGAACCCGACGGTCCACCTCGCGGTGGAATCGTCGTGCTGCACGAGGCACGTGAGGTGCCCGAGTCTCTACTCGACCTGCTGCGCGCACTCGCGCTGGAAGGCTGGCTCGCCGTCGCGCCGAACCTGTTCCATCGAGGTCACGGCGACGACAAGGAAGTCTTCGGCGACGACCTCTTCGCGGACTTCGACGCCACCTCCGACTGGCTCGTCCAGCGCGGTGTCTATCCCGATTGTGTCGGAGTGATCGGGTTCGACGACGCAGGGACAGCAGCGTTGATCGTGGCCACAAGCCGTCCGGTCGGGGCGGCGGTCAGTGTCGCTGCCGCCGGCATCGTCGAACCGCTCAACTCCGACGCCGTCGCGTTGGTCGAGGCCGCACCCAAGCTGCAGGCCCCCTGGCTCGGTCTCTACGGCGAGGACGACCCCCACACCCCACCGGAACACATCGAAGCCCTTCGCGACGCCGCCACGCGCGCTTCAGTGGCCACGAACGTCGTCAGCTATTCGGGGCTGAAGCATCGAGCCGATCATCCCCGCGAACAACCCGGCAGCTCCGACCACAGCGACCCAGCAGCGGCCGCGCTCGTGGACGCGCAGACGAGAATCTTCGACTGGTTCGACAGCTTCATGCGCTGAAGAGCAACTAGCATCCTTGACGCGAACGACGCGCGAACCATAGGCGTCGACCAGCCGTTTTGCCTTCTGGCCTCCGCTGTGGGTAATCTCTTTCCTCGGCGGTCCGAGAGGGCCGGCAGCCTAGGAGGCGTGCCAGAGCGGCCGAATGGGAGTCACTGCTAATGACTTGTCCTTTCACCGGGACCGGAGGTTCAAATCCTCTCGCCTCCGCCACGAACGGTAGATTTTTGCCGTTCAGCTGGACCAGTTGAATAACTGAACATGCGCCCGTAGCTCAACGGATAGAGCACTTGACTACGGATCAAGAGGTTAGGGGTTCGAATCCCTTCGGGCGCACAGAAGAAGAAGCCCCGAACTGCAGCGATGCGGTTCGGGGCTTTTTCGCTGCCTCGAGTGGTGCGGTGGTCAGCTCTGATCTGGACAATCAAAACAAACCGGGCGTAGGGTTTGGTGACGTCGTCGAGGGAGTTCACGTGAGCGATCGACCGGGCAGAATCTCGAACGAACGGGCTCGGCTGGACGGCGTCGGTGCCGATTCTCGACCGCATGCCGTCACCGGGTGGTTGTCCGTCCCTCTGTTGCTCATCGCGGCTTTGTTCATCGGCGCGCTGCCGTTCTACGTTCGGCAGCCGCTCGGGTCCGGGGAGTCGGTATCGAGTCCGATGTGGTTCGGCGGAGCTGGGCATCTCGCATCACCGGCAGCGGGTCTCTACTGGCTGATCGCACTGCCGGTGTGCATCGGGGCAGTTGCTCTCTTTTGCACGTGGCGTGAACGTAGATCAGGTGCCGAATTGCACGTTCGTCTG
The DNA here is from genome assembly GCF_033042195.1 of Rhodococcus cerastii. Classification (NCBI taxonomy): domain Bacteria; kingdom Bacillati; phylum Actinomycetota; class Actinomycetes; order Mycobacteriales; family Nocardiaceae; genus Rhodococcus; species Rhodococcus cerastii. The sequence continues at coordinate 123,331 of NZ_JAWLKF010000013.1, read as the reverse complement.
TGGCTCGCGGTCAGTGTTGGATTGTGTGTTGCCACGGTCGTTGCCGTGCGGAGCGGACTGCTGTTCTTCCTGAGCAACTTGACCATTCGTGGACTGCTACCGCTGTTGACGATGTCGGTAGCGGTGTTGATCTGGGGTGTTGCCCTGCGATCGCGCGTAGTGATCGGGGTGGGCGTCGTGGCCGTCGCGGCGAGCCTGGTGTCGAACCTCTACAACGTGGAGAACCGTGTACCGCAACAGTTCACGTTCGACACTCGCTTCAGCCTCTGGTCGAATATCTTGCTGACGGCGTTCGTCTTCGTAGTCGGCGCGGCGATGGCCGTGTTCGCCAAAAGATCCAAGCGCTGAATTCCTGCAACTCGATCTCCCGCGTGAGGCGGCGTCAGCCGCTGAGAGAGTTAACGCGATTGAGCACGGCCCACAGGAGTTCGTACATTCCGCACAGGGCGGCACTCGCCAGGGCCACCGACCAGAACCCGATGTCGTACACAAGTACGGCAGTGAACTGGCAGATCACCAGGCAAGCAAAGAACACGTGCCACGAACGCCGCTTGCGCTCCTCGAATTTCGAAGTCGACTGTTCTGCGTAGTCGACCGGGCGCATGGGTTCCATTCCTCCACAGTCTCATGCGTTGGCCGGTGGCGCGAGGGCATAGTCGAGCCGACCGCAGAGAACTGATGCAGTGGAGGGCCCGCCCATCCCGGACATCAGCGTCCGGGTTTCAACTCATCGGTGATGCGGTGGTAGATCCCGCCGGACGTCAGTCCGCCGTCGACGACTATTTCCGTCCCGGTGATGTACCGCGATGAATCCGACAGCAGGAACGCAACGGATTCCGCGATCTCTTCGGCGTCGGCGACGCGTCCTGCAGGTACCGATTGCAAGCTTGTCTCTACGAAAGCCGTTGAGCCGGAATGCAGTAGCGGTGTGTCGACCAGGCCGGGATGGATCGAATTGACTCGTACTCCGTATTCGGCGAATTCGAGGGCACCTACTTTCGACAGACCCCGCACTCCCCATTTGCTTGCGCCGTATCCTGCCGCGAAGTAGCCAAGCATTCCGGCGATGGATGACACGTTGACAATGGAACCACCACCCCGCTTGAGGAGTGGCGCACAAGCTTTCATTCCATAGAACACCGAGCTCAGATTGATGTTCATGACGCGGTGCCAGTCGTCGACAGTCGTCTCCTCGATGCCCGCTCGGTGACTGACGCCGGCGTTGTTCACCAGTCCGTCGAGGTTACCGTCCGATGACTCGATGGATTTCGCCAGTGCCGTCCACGATTGCGGTGCGGTGACATCGAGTTGGAAGAACTCCGCCCGGCCACCGGCATCGAGGATGCTCTTCACGACGGCTTCACCTGTGGCCGTCGAGATGTCGGTGACCCAGACTTTTGCTCCCCGGCCTGCCAGCATCTCCGATTCGACTCGGCCCATGCCACTTCCTGCACCGGTGACGACGATGGTCTTGTTCTCGAAGTTCATGCGAGGGGCCTCTCACTCTGTTTTCAGTTCGGTACCTTTCGTCTCGGTCACGAAGAAGACCGTGGCGAAGGTGATGACGGCGCAGAAGACGAAGTAGCCAGCGGGTGCGAGCGGATTTCCGGTGAGCGAGATCAGGTACGTCGCGATGAAAGGTGCAGTGCCACCGAGCAACATGTTGGTGGTGTTGTTGCCCAGGGCCAAGCCGGTGTACCGCACCGAGGTCTTGAGCATCTCCACGTATGTCACGTACGAGGCACCGTTGACGACGGACACCGCGATGAACAACACCGACTGCCCGACGACGGCCTGCCACAGGGTGCCGCCTGCCATCATCATGAACATCGGCACACCGAGAACAATGGCTGCGAAGCTGCCTGCGAACAGCACGGGCTTGCGCCCGTACCTGTCTGCCATGTAGCCCGAGATGGGCAGGGTGATCACCCCGAGAACCAAGGCGAGCGAGGTCGACAGGAATGCTGCTTGCGAGGTCTGGCCGCCCTCGGTCCTGAGGTACGTGGCGGCGTAGACCGATGCGATGTAGTAGCCGCCCGTGATGAGCGCGCCGAGCAGGATTATCTTCACGACGCTGCCGCCGGAGGTGCTCAGTAGCTCCGAGAGGGGAAGCTTCTTGGTCTCTCCCTTGTCCTCTAGTTCCTTGAATTCCGGAGTGTCGTCGAGGCGGTTCCTGATCCAGATGCCGACGCCGCCGATCACGAGGCTGAGCAGGAAGGGGATTCGCCATGCCCAGGAAAGGATCTGTTCATCGGTGAAGACGGAGTTCAGTGCCAGTGCGCACAGCGAGGCGAGCAATGATCCGATGTACGTTCCGGTGTTGACCATCGACGTCTGGGTCGCGCGCCACCGCGTCGGCGCGGACTCGGACACGAACGCGTTCGCCCCTCCGAGTTCGCCACCTGCAGCGAATCCCTGCAGGCATCTGCACAGGACGAGAACCGAGGTGGCCCACACTCCGAGAGTGACGTATGTCGGGAGCAATCCTATTCCTGCGGTGGCGATCACCATCAGCAGGATGGTCCAGGACAGCGCATTTTTGCGGCCGTACTTGTCGCCTATGTGTCCGAAGAAGATTCCGCCCGGAACCCGTAGGAAGAAGGCGACGGCGAAGGCCGCGAACGTACCGAGAAGTGCGGCCGTCGGATCGTCGGACACGAAGAACAGTGCGGCGATGGTGGTGGCCATGTAGCCGTAGATACCGAAGTCGTAGTACTCGACGATGGTTCCGACGACAGCGGCCCGGATTACTGTCAGGGGCGATTGTTTCGGGTTCGTGCTGGGGGCTCGTGCATCCGACTCGGGCTGCACGGCGCGATCGTTCGTAGTCATCGGGGTCCTCGAGGTCTGGGGTGGTCAGGCCGTCAGTGGCTGAGCATCGACGGTGTGAAGGGCGGCGTTTCGACCGGCAATCCGGCCCATGGTGAGTGCATTGGCGACAGCGTTACCGCCACCGACGTACCGTTGCCCGAGAACTCCCGCTCCTGCCTCACCTGCGGCGAACAGGCCGGGTACGCGGGTGCCGCGTGTTGTCAGTACGGCGGAATCGGAATCGATCTCCAAACCTGCATGTGTGCAGACCAATTCGGCGGGGAGGATACGTGCGGCATAGAAGGGGGCGGTCTCGATGGGTTCGGGATTCGACGTGCTGCCCTTGTTGGCGAGTGTCCGATGGCGCAGAAAGTCGGGGTCCTCGCCGTGGGGCAGATGCGCGTTCCATCGCTCGACCGTGGCATCGAGGGCCGCGGCGGGTACAGCCATGAGTTCGGCCAGCTCCGCGAGGGAGGAAGCGCGAAGCGTCCGGCCGGCGTCTGCCTCGTCCTCGACACGATCGGGTGCCCAATCGGCATATCCCGCAGGCAGATTCTGTCGAGCGTTGTCGTCGAAAATCATCCAGGCGGAGCCACCCTGACCATCGATGATTCCGGTCGAGACCGCGTACGAGGCGTCCTCGTCCATGAATCGACGTCCCCCGGCGTTCACGTGAATACGTGATTTCGGGGGAAATCCCGACTGCCAGTGGTGGTAGCGCTGAAAGTAGACGGTGGGCAGCATGAGTCCCCACCCGTGACCTGCTATGGACGCGTCCACCGACGGCGCAAAGCGAAGGTGGTCACCGCGACTGCCCTCGGCAGCAACGACGAAGAGATCGGAGCCGGCCCGGTTGGCAGCTGGAAAATGAATATCGACCAGCTCGGGATTCCGGGCGAAACCACCCGAGGCCACTACGACTGCCGCAGAACGGAGTTCGACATCATCGGCGACGACTCCCACGACCCGGTCGTTCTCGGTGAGTAGCGCCTGCACACGGGTGTCGAGAACGACCTCGATTCCGTGCCTGCGGCGTGCGGCGTCCAAAACCTGGACGAGGCCGTAACCCTGGTCCTTCGGAACGTGCCCCCTCCAGACATCCTCGACGCCCGCCTGGCTCAGGCCCGGTTGGTGTGCGTTGCCGGAAGTCCTTGCGGGGATCTCCAATCCGAGCTCGAGCAGCCACTCCAGAGTCGGTCCTGCCTGCTCGCAGAAGGTTCTGATCAGGCCGGGCTTGAGCATCCACTGATTGAGATCCATGTAGTGCTGGAAGTACTTCTCTGCGCTGTCGTCGATTCCGAGGGCGCGTTGCACGCTTGTCGCCGCAGCGGTGAACAATCCGGCCGACAGCGCCGTCGATCCGCCCAGTTCCTTGCGCGCCTCGAAAAGAATGACGGACGCACCGTTCTCGGCTGCCGTGACTGCCGCGGCAAGCCCCGCGCCGCCGCCGCCGATCACGATGACGTCGTAGTCGGTGTCAGACATGTCGCGACCCGCCGTCCACTGCAATACTGTGCCCGGTCACGTAGCGAGCACTGTCCGACAGTAGGAAAAGGAGCGGACCGAAGACCTCCTCCGGTGCACCTAGTCGATGTAGTGGAACGGAATCGAGCGCTCGAGCAAGCGCTTCGGGATCTTCCTGCACCCACCGAGTCATCTCGGTGTCGATGTAGCCGGGTGCAATCGAGTTGACGCGAATGCCCACATCTCCGAACTCGACGGCAAGGGATTCCGTCAGGTGGGCGACGGCCGCTTTGGACGTGCAGTAGGCACCACGCCCCTTACGGACACGAAGCGCGGATACCGAGGACATATTGACGATCGCGCCCCCTTCGGACATATGACGACCTGCTGCTTGCGAACCGAACAGAACGCCTTCGACGTTCACGCTGAGCGTGGCACCGATCTGCTCTGGGGTGATGTCCGCGGCATATGCGAACGGGAAGATGCCGGCGTTGTTGATCCAGAAGTCGATTCGCCCGAATTCGGCCAGCGCAGTTCGGGCGAGCGCTTCGTGGTCATCGGCGACGGTGACGTCGACTCGAGCACCGATGATCGTTCCAGGCTGCTCGACCAGCGATTCGGTAGCCAGCTCCGTGTTGAGTTGCTCCGCTGTCTCTTTCATCCGAGCGTCGTTGATGTCGGCACCGACGACGTGCACGCCGCGCGCCGCAAGTCCCTTGGCGAACACCGCTCCCATTCCCTGAGCGGCCCCGGTGACGACGGCAACCTTGCCCGACAGTTCGGGGTAGACCGCGGTCATCATGCGATCGACGACGCGACCGGGATTGGGGTTGTTCATAGCGTTCTCCTCATGCCGAAGATGTTGAGCGGGCACCCGAATCGGGCTGAAGCGAAAGCTTGCGGTGCGCTCAACTGTGTGCGATAATCGCACGCAGTGTGCGATTCACTCCGAACTGTAGGTGGTCCACCTCACACTCGTCAATAGGGGGTCCTTCATGTCCGATGCCGACTCGGGCCGCATGGACGGCAAGGGAGCCGTGACCATCGATTCGGGAATGTCCAAAACGCTGCACCACGGACTCGCCGTGCTCGAGCTTCTAGCCGAACATCCGAACGGCTTGTCGATCACCGAGATCGGCGACGGAGTCGGTGTGCACCGCACCGTCGCTCACCGCTTGGTTCGGACTCTCGAGGCCCATCATCTGTGCAGGCGAGACGAGTTCAAGCGAATAGCGCTCGGAGCTGGTCTGGTGGCACTTGCGGAACCCGTCGAGCAAGATCTGCGAACCGTAGCGCGCCCCGTTCTCGAGGAACTGGCGGATCAGTTGGGGGCGACAGTCCATCTCGTCGTTCGCGAGAATTCGACAGAAGTAAGGGCGTTGATGGTTGTCGAGCCACGAGGCGCGAAGGTGCACGTGGCATTCCGTGGAGGGCAGGTCGATCCGATCGACCGGGGATCTGCCGGCCTGGCGATACTCGCGTCACTACCCCCGGTCGACGGCGAGCGCGCAGAAGTGACCAGGGCGCGGAGCGTCGGATACGCGGTCACCCAAGGCGAGGTGATTCCATCGGTCGGCGGCGTGTCCGCCGTGGTGCCAGGTCGCCGCGGGGATGCCATGGCGAGTGTGGGTGCGTCGGTGTTCGAGATCGACGACGAAGCGCAACTCGGCGCGGCCGTCGTCGCTGCTGCGGCACGGTTGGGGCGTTTGCTTCGCTAGCCAGTGGCTGGGGGTGTCAGGCGTCGTCGCGGGACACGGTCCTGTGCTGGATACGCCACCGATCATCCACTCGTACAACACGATCACGGACCGACGTGAACCGGACGAGCCGGGTATCGCCGCCACGTGGCGTTGCCATGATTTGGAGATAGCAGTCGACGATCAGTTCATCGACACTCACGAGATCGACGGCAATGTTCGTGATGACATGCCTGCGTTTCTCATTCGATTCGATCGCGCTGTCGAAGAAGCGCTGGGCAAATGCGGTCAACTGGTCGCTGCCGACCTCGGGTTCGGGGTAACTGGGCGAATCGAAGACGCCGTTCGCGGTGAATGTCTCGGCCCACTCCGCCGCGCGTCCGGAATCGATTGCGTGGCTTTGCCTCCCGTAAAGAAGCTGGATATCGGCAACGGTTGTCGAGTCGGGACCGGGCATCGGCGTCTCCTTGGTGCGCTATTCGCACGCGTAGTGCGTATTGATGTCGACGTTACGTTCGGTCCGCCCGATAGTCGAGTCAGGGTCCGCGCGCGGTGACCGAAAAGGGACTGCGTGGGTATCACCGCGTCTGCCATCATGACGCCGTGAAGATCGTATCGATCAATGCGTGGGGTGGTGCCATGTACGACGAGCTCGTCGCCTGGCTGAAAACCGTTGAAGCCGATGCTATTTGTCTTCAGGAGGTCACTCGCACTCCGCATCGATCGGGCTGGGCGACGTTCGCGGACGGTGAGCGCACTCTGCCGCAGCGATTGAACCTGTTCGACGACGTGTCGGCGGTGCTTCCCGGATATACGCCGCATTTCGTCGCGAACGACGCAGGGCCTGTCACCGACGGTGACGGCACCGAGCTGAGGCAGGACTTCGGGATCGCCACCTGGGTGCGTAACGACTTTCCCGTCGTGGGAATCGATGCGAGGTTCGTTCACTCCCGGTTCGTCGATCACGCGGAGTGGAATGTGGAGGACCGACCGCGAGCTGCCCTGACGGTCACCGTTCGCGATCGCGTAGCCGAAAGCTTCATCTCTGTCATCCAATTGCACGGGCTGCGAGATCCAATAGGCAAGGGCGACAGTCCCGCTAGGTTCGAGCAGGCCCTGAGGCTAGCGGAGATCGTCGAGCACGTTCGGGCGGTGAGCGACGAAATCGTCCTGTGCGGAGACCTGAATCTGCTGCCGTCGAGCGAGACGTTCACGTTGCTGGCCGAGCATGGGATGACCGACTTGGTGGGAGAAGCCGATACCCGAACGTCGAGGTACACGAAACAAGTGCGCAGTGCCAGCTATCTGCTGGTGTCCTCGCCGTTCGAGGTACGCAGCTTCGAGATCGTCGCCGCGCCGGAGGTGTCCGATCACCGAGCACTTGCGCTCGACATCTGAGGGCCGGGTCCTGGTTCGAGCTCGGCGCGTTGCCCGTCTCGGGCAGGTAACAACTCGGCTGCAGCGGTGGACAGGCCGGCTCGAGTAAAGAATTGTTAAAGGTCGGCGACGGCACGCCCCAACGACCGCGCAGGAACCGAATCCGACGAACCGTGCCGTCGAGGATGGTGACGGCAACCGTGGACACACTTGCTCGCAAACTGGGCCTCAGAACCGACAATCACATCTTCTTCGTGTCGGCCGGCCTCACGATCACATTGCTGGTTCTGTTCCTCGTCTTCCAGGACTGGGTGGGAAACGCGTTCGGTGTCGGGAGGGAGTGGATCGTCACCAATCTCGGCTGGTTCTTCATCATCGGCGTCACGGTGTGGCTGGTGTTCTTGATCTGGGTTGCCGTCAGTAAGTACGGTCATCTGCGGCTCGGTGAGGACGACGACAGACCCGAGTATTCGAACCTGTCGTGGTTCGCAATGCTCTTCGCCGGCGGAATCGGCACTGTGTTGATGTTCTGGGGTGTGGCAGAACCGATTTCGCACTTCTCCGCGCCGCCGTTCGACGACGTGGAGCCTTACAGTGTCGAAGCATCCCAGGATGCGATGAGTATCTCGCTCTATCACCTCAGCTTGCACACCTGGGCGATCTTCACGTTGCCAGGGTTGGCATTCGGCTTCTTCATCTACCGGTACAAGCTGCCGATGCGCGTGTCGTCGGTGTTCTATCCGATTCTGAAGGAACGCATTTGGGGTCCGATAGGCAAGACGATCGATGTATTCGCAGTATTGGGCACGATCTTCGGACTGGCAGTGTCGTTGGGGCTCGGTACTTCTCAGATCAACGCCGGACTGAGTGAGCTTGTCGGGCTTCCCGATGCCGTGTGGGCGAAGGTGCTGATCATCGGCGTACTCACTGTGGTTGCGACGATTTCGATTGCCGTCGGGTTGGACAAGGGCGTGCGTCGCCTCTCCAACCTGAACATCCTCGTCGCGGTCGGTTTGATGATCTTCGTCCTGATCGCGTCGGACACCGTCTTTCTGCTGCGCCAGGTGTTCGAGAGCTTCGGCAATTACGCACAGGACATCGTTCCGCTGTCCTTCTGGAACGACGCCATGGCCGAGTTCACCTCCGACGGCGGGTGGGGATGGCAGGGTGGTTGGACCGTCTTCTACTGGGCGTGGACCGTCACCTGGGCCCCGTTCATGGGCGTCTTCCTCGCACGGATCTCGCGGGGCCGCACGATCCGCCAGTTCGTCGCCGGAGTTCTGGTCGCACCGTCGCTGTTCACACTGGTGTGGTTCGTCGTATTCGGCTGGTCTGCAATGAGAATCGATGGAATCGGTGGCAGCGGCGGTTCGATCTCGGAAGCAGTGTCCGAGAGCGTGCCATTGGCGATGTTCACGTTCTTCGAGAACTTCCCGGCCGCGACCCTGGTTCAAGGGATCGCCGTGGTCGTCGTGGCGCTGTTCTTCGCAACCTCGTCCGACTCGGCATCGCTGGTGATCGACATGCTGTGCTCCGGTGACGGTGAAGCGGGCCCCGTGCGGCAGCGAGTGTTCTGGGGCGTCACCGAAGGCGCGGTGGCCGCCACTCTGATCGTGCTCGGCGGTGAGGCAGGACTGCAGGCGCTGCAACAGGTCATCACCGTGATCGGGCTACCGATCTTCATTCTGGTGTCGTTGATGATCATTGCTCTGGTGATGGGACTGCGCGCCGAGCGAGTGAAGGTGCAACCGCTCACCCGGGAGGAATTCCGCGAACACAACGGCGAGTCGACCGCTACCGAGTCCGAGAAAGTGCGCTCGTCGAGCCTGGCACGGAATTCCGATACCCGCGTCGAGTCTCCCGACGATCGAACGGAGTGAGGGCTCGAATATCTGTTTCGAGGCCGGTCGAGGTCACTTGTGCCGTCACTTCCGTGGGCCTGAGTGTTCAGGATCGTGCGGACGACGCGGGAAGTCGCGCAATGTGTTCGATTGTGAACGCTCGGGTGCGGGCGGGGTAAGAAATACCCTGGGTGCATGGCTCGAGAGCAACCGGATGTGATCGGGTGACTCCATGCGCACCTCGACCTCCACCCGACTGATCACCGCTATCGCAGCGGTGACTTTGACACTCTCCACAGGCGTCGCGTGTTCGGCGACGACTACCGCAGAACCACCGCAGACCGCTGCAACCACCACCGAACAGTCCGTCGATGAACAGTCCAGTACCGAACAGGTCTATCTCGATTTCGAGGCCAGGGATAATGCTCGACTCGGCGTCAGTGCTGTCGATCTCGCCTCCGATTCCACCGAAAATCATCGCGGCGACGAACGTTTCGCGTTCTGTTCGACGTTCAAGGTGTATGCCGTCGGTGCCGTTCTCGCCGCCGTCGACGCAGGCACTCTGCAGCTGACCGACACCAGAACGATCACCGCGGAAGACAAGGTGCCCGAGTCGGCGGTCGATTGGGAACCCGGGTCGGTAGTCACGATCGCAGACTTGGCTTCGGCCGCATTGACCGAGAGCGATAACACCTCCGGCAATCTGTTGATTCGCGAGGCCGGTGGCACGGCGGCTCTCACCGAGTTCGCGAGGTCGCTGGGGGACACCGAGTTCCGGCTCGACCGCACCGAGCCCGAACTCAACACCGCTATCCCCGGAGATCCACGCGACACCACGACACCGAACTCGATGGCCGCCGGCTACCGAACCTTGCTCGACGGCGATGTGCTGACCACGGACTCACGCGAACAGCTGTTGGCCTGGATGGCCGATACCCAGACCTCCGATGCTCGGTTCCGCGCCGGCATCCCCGATGGGTGGACTTCGGCCGACAAGACCGGCACGGGCAGTTACGGCGTCTCGAACGATGCAGGGCTGTTGCTGGGACCGGACGGGCAGCGAATCCTCGTGGTCATCCTCAGTGCTACGACGTCAGACACCGAAGATTCACCGGCCATGAATTCCCTCGTTGCCGATGCGACGCGACAGGTCGTCGAACAACTGCAGTGATTCTCAACCCTCCGCGCGGCGGACGGCGTCGACCAGTGGGATCAGATCCGGCTCGGTCGACGCCTCATCGAGTGCCTCGCGCAGCGCCGCATCGTTGGTCGGGCGTGCGGCCTCGAGCAGGGCCAGGCCTTCTTCGCTGACGTCGGTGTAGATGCCTCGGCGATCGGTGGGGCACAGGTACCGAGTGAGTAGTCCGCGGTCTTCGAGCCGGGTGACCAGGCGTGTCGTCGCACTCGGGCTCAGTACGACGGCGTCGGCCACCTGCTTCATCTGCAGATGCCCGCCCTCCCCATCGTGCTGTCTGCCCAGGACGTCGAGCAGCCAGTACTCACGAGCACTGAGGTTGTGCTCGGCCTGTAGTGCGCGTTCGATCCGACCCTCGATCCGGCCGTGCAGCACCGCCAGCGCCAGCCAGTTCTGCGCCAGCGCCGTCAGCGCGGGGTCGTGTGCGCTCATGTGTCGTGCCTCTCGGTACCGATACTCGTGACCACCCACCGTACCGCGCCGGCAATTAACGGCGTCTGCAACGACAGGCCTACGACGGCCTCCGTGCGACGATGCGTCGAGCATGCGCGAGTACCGGGGCATCGACCATCTGGCCACGGAAGGTGAAGACGCCGCGGTTCTGGGCTACGGCGTCGAGCACGTCGGTGGCCCAGTCGAGTTCCTCGGCGGTGGGCGCATAGGCCTGGCGAACGACGGGGATGTGGCTCGGATGAATGGCCACTTTTCCGTCGAAGCCGATAGCCACGGCATCCTCGGACTCCGCGCGGACACCGTCGAGATCGGGGATGTCGAGGAACACCGAGTCCAACGCGAACACCCCGCGTGCCTTGGCTGCAAGCAGCGTCTGCGACCGAACATGCTGCGCCACAGCACGATACTGTCCATTGGAATGCCTGCTCGAGTTGCCACCCATGGCGGCCACCAGATCCTCGGCACCCCACATGGCACCGATCGCATTGTCGGCGGCGAGGGCGTCGAACACCGTCATCGCGCCGAGCGGGGACTCGATCAGCGCGACGACATTCAACGGAGCCAGTGCCGCAATCTGTTCGGCCGATTCACATTTGGGGAGCATGACGGTGGTGTACTCGGTCTGCTGCAACGCCGCGAGGTCCGCAGCCTGATCGTCGGTGCCGTGCGCGTTGACGCGGACGATGGTGCGCGCCGGATCCAGGGGGGTCGACAGGACGGACTCACGAGCACCCGCCTTGTCCGCCGCCCCGACCGCATCCTCCAGGTCTAGGATGACGACATCCGCTCGTGCTGCGGCCTTTTCGTAGCGCTCGGGGCGGTCTGCCGGGCAGAACAACCACGCGGGCCCCGGCGGAACCCAGGTCACGACGCCTCCTCCGGTGGTTGCATCCGGACGAGCGTCTTGCGGACGGCGATCGCGACGACGTCCCCGTGTTGGTTTCGACCGGTGTGGGTGAATGTCACGATGCCCTCGCCGGGGCGGGATTTCGATTCGCGCTTGTCCGAGATCACGGTCTCGGCGTAGAGGGTGTCGCCGTGGAACAGCGGCTTGGGGAACGACACCTCCGAGAAACCGAGGTTCGCAACAATAGTTCCCTGCGTCAGTTGGGCGACCGACAAGCCCACGACAGTGGAGACCGTGAACATCGAGTTCACCAGGCGCTGCCCGAACGGCGTCGACTCGCTGTAGGCCGCATCGAGATGCAGTGCTTGCGTGTTCATCGTCTGTGTGGTGAACAGGGTGTTGTCGGCCTCGCTGATGGTGCGGCCGGGTCGGTGTTCGTAGATTGTGCCGAGTTCCATCTCCTCGAACCACAGGCCCCGCTGGCGAATTCGCTTGTCGCTCACAGTCCCAGGCTCCGTGCGATGAGCATCAGCTGAACCTCGGTGGTGCCTTCGCCGATCTCGAGGATCTTGCTGTCGCGGTAGTGCCGTGCGACGACGTACTCGTTCATGAAGCCGTAGCCGCCGTGGATCTGCGTCGCATCGCGGGCGTTGTCCATGGCTGCCTCGGAGGCGACGAGCTTGGCGATGGACGCAGCCTTCTTGAACGGCTTGCCCGCCAACATCAGTGCCGCCGCGTCGTAGTACGCGGTTCGCGCGGTGTGGGCGCGGGCCTCCATGCGGGCGATCTTGAACGAGATCGCCTGATTGCGGGCGATCGGGCTGCCGAAGGCTTCGCGCTCCTTGGCGTACTTGACGCTCTCGTCGACGCAGCCCTGTGCGGCACCGACCGAGACGGCGGCGATCGCGATCCGGCCCTCGTCGAGGATGTGCAGGAAGTTGGCGTACCCGCGGCCTTCCTCGCCGAGCAGATTCTCCTGGGGCACGCGTACATCGGTGAAACTGAGCGGGTGGGTGTCGGAGGCGTTCCAGCCGACCTTGTTGTAGGCGGCCTCTGCGACGAATCCCGGGGTATCGGTGGGGACGAGGATCGAGGAGATCTGCTTGCGCCCGGTGGCTTCGTCGACACCTGTCACGGCGGTGACGGTGACCAGTTCGGTGATGTCGGTGCCTGAGTTGGTGATGAACTGCTTGCTGCCGTTGATGATCCAGTCACCACCGTCGCGCTTGGCGGTGGTCTTGGTGCCACCCGCGTCGCTGCCGGCGCCGGGCTCGGTGAGACCGAACGCGGCCAGGGCCTTGCCTGCGGTGAGCTTGGGCAGCCACTGCTGCTTCTGCTCGTCGTTGCCGAATCGGTAGACGGGCATTGCGCCGAGCGAGACGCCGGCTTCGAGGGTCATCGCCACGCTCTGGTCGACTTTGCCGAGCTCCTCGAGGGCCAGGCACAGCGCGAAGTAGTCGCCGCCCATGCCGCCGAACTCCTCGGGAAACGGCAGGCCGAACAGGCCCATCTCGGCCATCCCGGCGACGACCTCGTACGGAAAGGAATGCTCGGCATCGTGTTTCGCCGAGACCGGGGCCACGACCGTTCGGGTGAAGTCGGCAACGGATTTGACCAGTTGCTGGTACTCGTCGGGCAGATTCGCGGACGACAGATGATCGGTCATGATGGGTCCTGTTCGGTGTGGTTGGGGACGATTCGGGCGAGGAGCTGGTCGACGCGGACCTGATCTCCCACTGCAACAGTCAGTTCGACGGTGCCGTCGATCGGGGTGGTGAGGGTGTGTTCCATCTTCATCGCCTCGACGACGACGATGGCCGTACCCGCGCTGACGGCGCTGCCGGTGGTTGTTCCGATCGCGATGATCGAGCCCGGCATGGGCGAGAGGATCTCGGCGTCGCCGGAGTGCGCGTCGTCCTCGCGGACGCTCGCCTCGGCGATCCGGTCGACTCGCCAGGTGCCTCGGGAGCTGGAAATCCATGTTGCCGAGCCGCTTCGAGCGAAGGTCATCGATTCGCGTAGACCGTCGAGCACCAGATCCACTGAATTCTCGGTGGCCGTTGCCCGCAAGGCGCGCGGCGATCCGTCGTCGACGACGACCGTTGCCGCGGCCGTCGTGCCGGTGATCGCTACGTGCGCCGTCCGACCTCCGGACGCGAGGCGACGATGGAACGACGCGTGCGCGCCGACTCGCCAACCCGACGGTGCTGCCCAGATGTCCTGTTCCGCGGTCTGCCACGCGTCGAGCCACTGCACTGCGGCGGCGGCGATCAGCGCCTCGTCGGTGGCCTCGGCGGCCACGAAATCCTCGACACGGCGGTCGAGCAGCCCGGTGTCGAGATTACCGGCACGAACATCGTTGTCGGCGAGCAGGAACCGAGCGAACTCGATGTTGGTAACGACCCCGAGTACTGCGGTGTCGGCCAGTGCACGATCGAGGCTGCGCAATGCGGTCGCGCGATCGGGGCCGTGCGCGATGACCTTGGAGAGCATGGGGTCGTAGTTGCTGCCCACCTCCGTTCCGACGGCGAGACCGGAGTCGACGCGAATCCCCGGCGCAGATGGCTCACGCAATCCGACGACGGCACCGCCGGTGGGGAGGAATCCGCGGCCGGGGTCCTCGGCGTAGACGCGGGCCTCGATGGCATGTCCGGTGAGCCTGATGTCGTCCTGCGCGAGAGTGAGGGGTTCGCCCGATGCCACCCGAACCTGCCACTCGACGAGGTCGAGACCGGTGACCATCTCGGTGACCGGGTGCTCGACCTGAAGACGAGTGTTCATCTCCATGAAGAAGAACTCGTCGGGGCGATCGGCCGAGACGATGAATTCGACTGTGCCGGCACCGGAGTAGTCGACACTGCGGGCAGTGTTGCAGGCAGCCTCGCCGATGCGTGCGCGGGTCGCTTCGTCGAGCAGGGGAGACGGAGCCTCCTCGATGACCTTCTGGTGCCTGCGCTGCAGACTGCATTCGCGTTCGCCGAGGTGGATGACATTGCCGTGTCCGTCGGCGAGGATCTGTACCTCGATGTGCCGGGGCCGCAACACGAATCGCTCGAGGAAGAGGGTCTCGTCTCCGAAGGACGAGGCCGCCTCCCGGCGAGCACTCGTCAACGCTGCAGGCAGATCCTCGGCACGCTCGACCAGACGCATGCCCTTGCCGCCGCCACCGGCGGAGGGTTTGACGAGTACCGGGAATCCGACGTCCGGCGCGCCGGCGACGAGATCGGCGTCGGTGAGGCCGGGGCGGGAGATTCCCGGAACGACGGGTACGCCGAATGCGCTGACGGCTGCCTTCGCAGCGATCTTGTCGCCCATCACTTCGATGGCTTTAGCCGGGGGCCCGAGGAATGCGATTCCGGCTTCGGCACAGGCGGTCGCGAACTCGGAGTTCTCGGAGAGAAAGCCGTATCCGGGGTGAATGCCCTGAGCGCCTGTGCTTTTCGCGGCTGCGATCACCTTGGCGATGTCGAGGTAACTCTCACGAGCGTTCGCGGGTCCGAGTCGGACGGCGGTGTCGGCCTCACGAACGTGTCGGGCATCGGCGTCGGCATCGCTGTACACGGCGACGGTACGAATTCCCATGCGGCGCAGTGTTCGTGCCACCCGCACGGCGATCTCGCCGCGGTTGGCGATCAGAACGGTGTCGATCATCGTGGTCATATCTCTCACATCCTGAAAACGCCGTAGGAGACCGGCTCGAGCGGCGCGTTGGCGCACGCCGAGAGGGCCAGTCCGAGAACCTGCCTGGTATCGGCCGGGTCGATGATGCCGTCGTCCCACAGGCGGGCCGTCGAATAGTAAGGGTTGCCCTGACTTTCGTACTGGTCACGGATGGGAGCCTTGAACGATTCCTGGTCCTCGTCACTCCACGGCCGACCGGCAGCGTCGAGTTGTTCGCTGCGCACCGTGGCGAGCACGGACGCCGCTTGCTCGCCGCCCATCACCGAGATACGCGCGTTGGGCCACATGAAGAGGAAGCGCGGAGAGTATGCGCGGCCGCACATCGAGTAGTTGCCCGCACCGTACGAGCCGCCGATGACGACGGTGATCTTGGGGACCCGAGCACAGGCGACCGCGGTGACCATCTTCGCGCCGTGCTTGGCGATGCCGCCTGCCTCGTAGTCGCGGCCGACCATGAAGCCGGAGATGTTCTGCAGGAAGACCAGCGGAATGCTGCGCTTGTCGCACAGTTCGATGAAATGCGCGCCCTTCATGGCGGATTCGGCGAACAGCACGCCGTTGTTGGCGACGATTCCGACGGGATGGCCGTGGATGTGGGCGAATCCGGTGACGAGCGTCTTGCCGTATTCGGCTTTGAACTCGTCGAATTCACCCGCGTCGACGACGCGGCCGATCACCTCACGCACGTCGTAGGGAGTGCGTGGGTCGGTGGGGACGACGTCGTAGAGATCGGTCTGGTCGGCTACGGGTGCGCGTGTGGGAAGAAGGTCCCACGGCCGCGGAGTGCGGGGTCCGAGGGTGGAGACGATGCGGCGGACGCGGTGCAGCGCGTCTCGATCGTCCTCGGCCAGATGGTCGGTGACGCCGGAGATCTTCGAGTGCAGATCACCGCCGCCGAGTTCCTCTGCGGTGACGACCTCGCCGGTCGCGGCCTTCACCAGAGGCGGGCCGCCGAGAAAGATCGTGCCCTGATTCTTGACGATGATCGCTTCGTCGCTCATCGCCGGCACGTAGGCGCCGCCCGCGGTGCAGGAGCCCATGACGGCGGCGATCTGCGCAATTCCCTTGGCGCTCATGGTCGCCTGGTTGAAGAAGATGCGGCCGAAGTGGTCGCGGTCGGGAAAGACCTCGTCCTGGCGCGGAAGGAATGCGCCGCCGGAGTCGACGAGGTAGATGCACGGCAGAGTGTTCTGCAGTGCGATCTCCTGCGCGCGTAGATGCTTCTTCACCGTCATCGGGTAGTAGGTGCCGCCCTTGACGGTGGCGTCGTTGGCGATGATCACGCATTCGCGACCGGAGACGCGGCCGATGCCGGCGATCACGCCTGCGCCGGGGCACTCGTCGTCGTAGAGGCCGTTGGCGGCCAACGGTGAGATCTCGAGGAACGGGCTGCCGGGGTCGAGAAGCTCGTCGACGCGGTCGCGGGGGAGGAGCTTGCCGCGGGCGATGTGCCGTTCCCGAGACTTCTCGCTCCCGCCGCGGGCAGCAGTGGCCAGCTTTTCTGCGAGCTCACTGGTGAGAAGCTCGTGATCTGCCCGGTTGGCAGCTGTGTCGATCGCCATGAGGTGCACGCCTTAAGGGGTTGGACGTCAGTGTCACGAAAGTTCAGTTAATCGTTGATAACTGACACGATAGTAAACTACGATTAACTGAGTGTCCAGAGTCGAGGAGGTGACGGTGCAGGAGTCGGAAGCGAAACCGACGACCGTGCGTGAGCAACGCAAGGCCGAGCGTCGGCAGCAGTTGCTGGGCGCTGCAGCATCACTGTTCGCCGAACGCGGGTTCACCTCGGTGCGACTCGAGGATCTGGGCGCGGCCGTCGGTGTCAGCGGACCGGCCGTCTACCGGCACTTCCCCAACAAGGAGGCCGTGCTCGTCGAGTTGATGGTCGGGATCTCGGAGTATCTGCTCGACGGTGGCCGTGCGGTGGTCGATCGTGGTGAGGTCGCCGCGGACACCGTGTCCGCATTGGTCGAGTTCCACCTCGACTTCGCCTTCGACACACCGGCATTCATCAGAATCCAGGATCGCGACCTGCAGAGTCTTCCGGAGGGTGCGCGCCGCAAGGTGCGCCGAATGCAGCGCGAGTACGTGGAACTGTGGGTCGAGGTGCTGTGTGCCGTCGACCCGGAATTGAACGAGTCCGACGCGCGAACCACGGCGCACGCGGTCTTCGGTCTGATCAACTCGACGCCCTACAGTGCGGGGCGTACTCCGTCGAAGAACGCTCGTCCGGTGCTGCGGGCAATGGCGCTGGGGGCGTTGGGGGTTGCTGCGCCGAGCCGCACAGCATCGACCTGAGCGTCCACCTACACCGACGCGCGCTCGGCTTTCTCCGCATGTCGGCGGGTGGGCTCGGGCGGACGAGCGCGACGGGATCCGATCACTCCGGCGGCAACGGCACCGACGAGGCACACTCCACCGACCGCGTATCCCAGGAGCGGTCCGCGGGAGGTCACCCACTCCAACTTGTTGGCCGCGTCGCGAGCCGAGGCCACCTGCTCGAGCCGACCCGTCTCGTCCAGGGCGAGAGACGCCTTGAAGATCGTCACCTCGGGGACCTTCGGATCTCTCGCGAAGTACTGGTACGGCGTTTCCTGTCCCCACACCAGGCTCCCGCTCGTGGGCTCGACGTAGATGTCGCGCACGTTCGAGTACCAGCGCTTCATCGTGATCGGCTCGTCCCCGTCGCCCAATCCCCACTTCGAAGCCGGGAGGGTCACCGAGTTGATCGGCGACTGCGTGGTGGTCGAGAGGTCGGCCTCGGTCACGATCGATCGGAAGTGATAGATCGGCAGCCCCTCCATGGTGAGCTCCTCGACGAAGTTCGCCTCGAAGCTCGTCCACGCAGTCGCGTCGTAGACCGTGTACGTGATCGGCTGGGTATCGAAGGGAAAGCGATGCTGTAAGCCGTTGCGCGGCAGAGGAATGGCCGGCGAGTCGACTGTGGTCTGCAAGGATCCGGCGGGCTCGACGGGTAGTCCGGTGCGCCGGTCGCTCGTCACGCGATCCACCGAGGCGGTGAGCAGGCCCGCGTCACCGTCGCGGTCGGCACGTCGCACGGTGGCTCCGACCTGGAAGGTGACGCGGTCTGCATCGGAGGGGTCTTCCACGGTGATGTACCGCTGGAGAACGAGGGGGACATTATTCGCGATCGACAGGGGGCCGGGGCCGGTGATCGTCCTCGAGTCGAGGACCTCGCCGCCTGCGCCTTCTGCCGTGGTGGCCACCGTGGTTGCGGCGATGTCGAGGGGAGTTACCGCCAGACGGTCGTAGACGAGGGTGGGCAGCAGTAGCGCAACGACGATCGCGAATGATCCCAGACCTGCGAGCACGCACATCGCGATTCTCACCCGTGACATAAACACCGTCCCAACTCATTTCGATTCCGGCCATCTCATCCTGCCGTGACGGAAGCACCGAATGTCTGCTTCCGCGTTGTGACCTGTCAGCATGTTCGGCGGCAATCACAGAGACATCAACCGATGTTGAGATTTCGTCGAAAGGGGCACACTGGGATCGATCGCGCTGAACAGGGGGGACGACGCATGGCGACCGGTATCGATCGAGGCACGGTGGTCGGTCGTGGCAGTCGTTGGCGAACCATCGGGACCTTGCGAACCGGGCCCGGTTCTGCAGTCCTTCCGTTCGGCTGGGGACCGGCGATCGTGTTGGTCCTCGTGGCCTTCGTGGACCGTATCGAATTCAGCCTCGTAGCTGCCGTTCTTCCTCAGCTGCAGGCCGAATGGGGTTTCGGCGACGCGGTGGCGGGATCGCTGCCCAGTGCGTCCGCGATCGCCGCGGGCGTCCTGGCGATACCTGCTGCATACCTCGCCGACCGTCACGATCGCGGCAGGATCGTGACGTGGGTCGTCGTTCTGTGGTCTTTGGCGACGCTGGGTTCTGCGCTTGCGCCCACGTTCCTGATCTTCTATCTCGTGCGGGTCGGTCTGGCTGCCGCAGAGGCAGTGGACAACCCGGCGAGCGCGAGTCTTCTTGCCGACTTCTACCCGCCTGCAACACGATCCACGGCGTTCGGTTGGTGGCGAACCTCGGCGTACCTGGGCGGGGCGGGCATCGTCCTGGGTGGTGTGCTGGCGGACTGGCTGGGCTGGCGCGGGGCATTCATGGTCATGACGATCCCGGGACTGCTTGTGGCAGTGCTCGTCTCACGTCTGAAAGAACCCGAACGCGGATACGCAGACAGGTTGGCGGCCCGTGCAGACCCGAGCCTGCAGGCTCACGCGCCGTCCGGACCGCTTGCCATCCAGCTCCGCCGACTGCTGCCCATCCGAACGCTGTGGTTCACCGGTGCGGCTCTGACGGTCATGAGTCTGTCGATCGGTGGCCTGACCTTCTGGCTACCGAGTCTGCTGCAACGCCGGTACGGCCTGTCCGAATCGGCCGCTGCGACGTCGGGCGGAGGAATGACGCTGCTCGGAATCGTCTTCGGCACGCTCGTCGCGGCGATGGCAACCCGTCGCGCCGTGGTCGGCACCAGCCTCGCGCAATGGCGAGTATTGCTGGGTGGTAGCGGAATTCTGGTGGGAAGTGTGTTCATGTCGATTGCGCTCGGCATGAACTCCACGGTGGTGTTCGTCGTCCTCCTCACTGTGTTCGCCTTCTTCTCGGCCTTCGCCCTCCCCACGCTCACCGCCTGCGTCGCCGACGTCGTTCCGGCACGCGATCGGGGTCTCGGATTCGGTATGCTGCAGATCGCCGCGACCGCGGGCGGTGCCGTCGGGCCGCTTCTGGTCGGTGTGGTGTCCGACGCAGCCGATTCACTTACCGTCGGCCTGATTCCGCTCCTTCCGCTGCTGGCCATCGGCGGAGTTTTCGCCCTCCTGGCCTACTGGTCCGTGGAACGCGATTCGCAGCGCGTCCTGGCCGCGGCTGCGCGGGAAGAGTAATTCGTTGTCGTCGGCCACAATGTCCCCATGACGATTGAGCTATCGCGCGCCGAGGTCGGCCGACGGCAGAGTCGATTCACTCTCGACGAGATCCCCCGCCTGTTGGCGATGGCCGGCTTCGTGGCCGCTCTGCACGTGATCGGGTGGGGGTTGTTCACGCACTACGACTCCATCCCGAGCATTCATGGACTCACCGGGGCCGACGGCACCCTCGTGTACGCCGGAGCGGGCGTGTTGGCGTACACCCTCGGGCTCAGGCACGCCTTCGACGCCGATCACATCGCCGCCATCGACGACACCACCCGCTTTCTGCTGCAGAAGGGCAAGCGGCCGTTGGCCGTCGGGCTCTTCTTCTCCCTGGGTCATTCGACGGTCGTGTTCGTCTTCGTCGCCGCCATCGCCTTCGTCGCGTCGCAGGCGACGGCGTTCCAGGACGCATTCGCCGGAGTCGGCGGCATCATCGGCACGCTGGTGTCCGGAACGTTCCTGTATCTCATCGCGGCTCTGAACATCGCAGTGCTCGCGGGAATCGTCGGAGTCTGGCGACGCGCGAAACGAGGTGAGTTCACCGAAGCCGGCCTCGACGAGTTGCTGGCCAAGCGTGGGCTGATGAATCGACTGTTCCGTGGCCGCTACGACAAGCTGATCAACCACTCGTGGCAGATGTACCCGCTGGGACTGCTGTTCGGGCTGGGATTCGATACCGCCACTCAGGTCGGTCTGCTTGCGATCGCAGGTACGACGGCCATGGCAGGCGGACTGCCACCGATGGCGATCATCGCGCTGCCGATTCTGTTCGCCGCGGGCATGACCACCATGGACACCATCGACGGCATCTTCATGTCCAAGGCGTACGGCTGGGCATTCGTGACGCCGGTGCGCAAGATCTACTACAACATGACGATGACGGGACTGTCCGTCTTCGTGGCACTGGTGATCGGCACGGTGCAGCTGTTGACCCTGCTCGCCGAGCAGTTCGAGCTGACCGGCGGACTGTGGGACGCGTTGGCCGTCATCGACCTCAATCTGGCCGGCCAACTCGTCGTCGGCACGTTCTTCGTCGTGTGGATCGGAGCGGTCGTGTACTACAAAGTGGCGCGCATCGACGAACGCGGTGGCTTCGCACACTCGAATGGAATGGAGACCCAGTGACCTCTCGTCGTCGGATCGGTGCCCTCTCGGTTGCCGCGGTTGTCGCGTCGAGCATGGTGACGGCGCTGCTGGCCGTACCTGCCTCCGCTGCACCGGCGATCACTCAGGAGATCGGTGACGTCGTCTCGACTCGCGATCTGGACCGAAACCTCTGGATTCCCGGCGCGGCCTCGGCCGAGGTGCTCACCTACGTCACCACCGACACCTTCGGTGAGAAGGCTCTGAGCACCGGCACCGTC
This sequence comes from Rhodococcus cerastii, assembly GCF_033042195.1. Taxonomy (NCBI): domain Bacteria; kingdom Bacillati; phylum Actinomycetota; class Actinomycetes; order Mycobacteriales; family Nocardiaceae; genus Rhodococcus; species Rhodococcus cerastii. The sequence goes on along the minus strand of NZ_JAWLKF010000013.1, from coordinate 101,664 downwards.
TTTCTGCCGCCGGGCACTGCGCCGGAGGGCGGCTGGCCGGTGATCTCATGGGCCCACGGCACATCCGGGCTCGGCGACGCGTGTGCGCCGTCGTTGATCGGTCCGACCTACGCCGAGCGAGATCTGCCGTACTTGGCGAACTGGCTCGCGCAGGGCTACGCCATCGTCGCCAGTGACTATGCCGGCCTCGGAACACCCGGATTGCCGACCTATCTCGACGGGCGAACCACGGCTCACAACGTGGTCGACATGGTCAAGGCCGGCCGCAACCACAGCGAGGACCTCTCGCGATCGTGGGTGGCCGTCGGCCAGTCGCAGGGCGGCGGCGCAGCGATCTACACCGCGCGATACGCAACGGAATTCGGCGGCCCCGATCTCGACTACCGCGGGGCGGTCGGTACCGGAACTCCCGCGTACATCGAGAAGTTGGTCTCGATCGGTGGACCGGGCGTTCCGCCGGTGGAACTACCGTCGGGCCTGACCGCCTATGTCGCGTACATCGGTGCGTCACTGCGCTACGCGCATCCCGAGCTCGGGCTGGACGACATCCTGACCCCGCTCGGGAAGAAGTACGCAGACCTGGCCGAGACGACGTGCGTAACGGATTTCGAGGCACAACTGGACGGTGTGACGATCGGTGACTTCTTCACCGCACCACTGACCGGCCTGCCCAACTTCACTGCTGTCCTCGACGACTACATGGCGATGCCCGAAACCGGTTTCGACAAGCCCTTCTTCATGGGCAACGGGGTGCAGGACATCGACGTTCCGTTTCCGACCACCGCTGCCTACGTCGCCCGTCTGACGGCCAACGGTCAGCCGGTGACGTTCAGGGCCTACAACACCGACCACAGTGGGGCCTTCGTCCAGTCGCAGGCCGATACGATTCCGTTCGTCGCAAACCTGTTCCGCTAGTTCGCCGGCCGCTTGCTGGGTAGTCCGTAGGCGCGGGCCGTGAACAATTCGAGTACCGTGCGCGGCAGCAATCGCTGGGCGAGGAACACCGCCGGAGCATTGCTGCCGACCGCGTAGATGGGCAGCGTCTTCTTGTCCTCGACCGCTTTGAGGACGGTGAGGGCTACGGTCTCGGCCGTGATCCCCTCGGCCTCTTTGGCGTCGAGCTGAGAGATCACCGTGGTGAAGTCGCGAAGGTACGGCGAATGCGGGCCGCAGTACTTGGTGCGACGGGCCGACAGGCCGGTCGCGATGGCACCGGGTTCGACTGTGGTGATGTCGATTCCGTAGGGCTTGAGCTCGTAGCGCGCGGCCGTGGCAAACCCCTTGATCGCAGCCTTGGTGGCGGCGTACGACGAGCGGTAGGCCAATGGGAAGCTGGCGAGCATCGACCCGACGTTGACGATCTTTCCGCTTCCCCGATCTCGCATGCCCGGCAGCACGGCCTGGGTCAACTCGATCGCTCCGAAGACGTTGAGCTGGAAGAGCCGGGTGATCGCCTCGATGGGCAGCTCTTCGAGTGGGCCGCACTGGCTTTCGCCCGCGTTGTTGATCAGCACATCCACTGCGGTGTCGGCGATGCCCGCGACGAACTCGCGAATCGATGCCGGGTTCGTCAGGTCCAGGTCGCGGTAATCGACGCCGGGAATCGGGTCGGCCACCGAGGAGCTGTCGCGGCTCGTTCCGATGACGTGGTAGCCGCGAGCGATCAGAACCTCGGCGACGGCCTCGCCGATTCCGGACGTCGCTCCGGTGACTATTGCAGTGTTCATCTACGCCTCTTCGTTGCAGTGCGAGCTGCAGTGCGCGTGGCACTGCGGGTATCGGCCGGTTTCGTCGTGGTGGTCCCGGGGTGTTCCACGGCGCGCAAGGTGGTGCTCGGCACCGCAGTGTGCAGTGACGGCACTGACCTACTGGCCGACATCACAGTCCGGTCCGGACGCACGATTGCCGCGACGGCGTGACCGCGCCGCAACCACACGCCGAGATCGGAGGATGCCGCCACCTCGACTACCGCGGCTCCGCGCCGCTCGAGCTCGCGTCGCTGCTCAGTGCTCAGGGGTGTCGACGAGACGAACAGGAACTGCCCCGGTGCCGCATCGTCGAGTCGGATCCCGTTGTTCAACACGCTGTTCGGGCAAAGCTGTCCAGCAAGAGATCGAACCTGCGCACGAGATCGCAGCACATGCGGCGAGCGGGTGAGCGACGGCGTGGTGCTGGCGGTGACCTTTCTGCCGATGAACGGCAGATGCCCCAGAGCCGGCGCGACGTTGGTGCGCATGATGCCGGTCAGTCTGCTTCCGCCGGTCATGGCCAATCCGATCGCCACTGCCATCTGGATCATGGACTTGGCGTGTGTCTTTCGTTCGATTTCGTAGCTGTCGAGCGAGGAATCGGACACGTGTCCGTCGAGAGCGCCGACCAATTTCCACACGAGGTTGCGCGCGTCGCGCAGGCCTGCGCCCATTCCCTGACCGATGAACGGCGGAGTCAGGTGTGCGGCGTCGCCGAGAACGAAGACCCGGCGATCACGCCACCGATCGGCTACCTGCGCCTTGAAGGTGTACTCGGCGCTGCGAATCAATTTCATGTCCGGGATGTCTCCGGAAACGAACCACGGTGTGATCAAAGGTCGGATGGCCGAGAGGTCGGTGAACTCGTCGAGGGTCTCGCCGTCGAGCATCTGGAACTCCCAGCGATAGCGGGTGGTGCCGATGCGCATATACGTCGCCGATCGCTCGGAATCGCACACCTGGTGCACGCCGTCCCACTGATCGAGGTCGTCGTCGGTCTCGATATCGATCACCAACCACCGCTGCTCGAAACCGAGATCCTGCATTTTCGAGCCGATGGACCTTCGAACCACGCTGTTGGCACCGTCGCAACCGAGGACGTAGTCGGCGGTCACCCAATGTGGCGTCCCGTCCTCGGTGGAGGTGTACAAGACTCGGACCCCGTCCTCGAGGTTCTGCACATCGGTGATCTCGCATCCGCCACGCATCTGCACGGAGTCGTAGCGCGCGATGTGAGAGCGCATCAGACGTTCCAGTTCGGGCTGGTCGAACATGTTGGCCTGCGGATAGCCGTGCGGTCGATCGTCGGGATCCCGCTCGAACTCGGCAAGAGTTCGGATGTCCTTGGTGCACAACCGTAGTCCGCGACCCGGACGGGAAATGGCCGCGAAGTCCTCGGCCAGGCCCAGATCGCCGAGGATGCGGTACACCTCGTCGTCGAGGTGGACTGCCCGCGGCTGAGGGTAGACGTCCTCCCACCTGTCCAGCACGAGGCAAGGCACTCCGTACCGAGCGAACAGCAGCGCAGCGGTCATGCCGGATGGCCCGGAACCGACGATCACCACTTTGTGGTGCGTTCCGTCGGCTTCGAGTCCGATCATCGGTAGGAGACCCGGGTGCGCTGAACCCCCAGATCGAGGGAGCCGTCGGGAGTCGAGCAGGTGAGCTCGAGGACGTCGCCGTCCTGGAGGAACGCGGGATTCTTGGCCTGCTTCTTGAAGAAGACCTTCCACTTGACCGACGGCGGAACCAGCGATCCGATCATTTCGATCGGCTTGGCGGGGGCCTTCAACGCGGTACCGCCGGGAGTGCCGGTGAGCAACAGATCGCCCGCGTCGAGGCGCTGGAACTTGCTCAGAGCCTTGAGCGACTCGACCGGACGATAGATCATATCGGCGACCGTACTGTCCTGTCGCACAGAGCCGTTGACCCGCAGAGTCAGTGCGAGTTCGCCGAACCGGTCGAACTCACCGGCCTCGAGAAGTACCAGGCGCGGCCCGACCGGAGTGAAGGTGGGATACGACTTGCCCTCGTAGAACTGGGTTTTCGGCAGCTGCACGTCACGTGCCGAGACGTCGTTGGTGATCACGAGCCCGGCGACGTACTCGGCCACGTTTGAGGCGTCGACCTTGGTCCCGACGGTGAGCGTCTTGCCGAACACCAGCCCGATCTCGATCTCGTAGTCGAGCAGCTTCACATGCGGCGGCTTGACGATGTCATCGGTCGGGCCGCTGATCGATCCCGAAGTCTTGCGGAAGAACGTCAGCGGAACGGTGTCGGGGTTCATGCCCGAATCCTTCACGTGCGAAACGAAATTGGTCATGTTCGCCATCACCCGACAGGGTGCGGTGACCGGGGAGATCAATGACAACGTTTCCACGGCAACGACATCGGTGCCGGACCGAGCTGCCTCGATGGCTTGGCGGTCGGCGAGGAGCTCGGCGGTGGTGGTAGCGGAGGTATCGATGCGCGACGCGCCGACCGGGGTCTCGACCCACCAGGCGTCGGCGGTGCGGAGTACAGCGATGCTCATGAGGATGCCACTTTCATCAGGCCACGAAGGCGTTCGGTGTCGAACTCGTTGTCGTTACGCAGGGAGGAGAGGATCGATTTCAATTCGTGTATCGACGCTTTGCTGGGGGCGATTCCGAGGAAGTCCTTGGTCGCGGGCGGCCCCCACTGGGCCAGCCCGGACGCCGTCATCGGGGCCCAGCCGGGTTCGAGGGAGTCGTCGAACATGTCGCCGTCGCTGAAATGTTCCACCAGGAAACCGTCGGGATCACGCCAGTAGTCGAAGATCTGGCTGCCCTGGATGTGTCTGCCGATACCCCAGGAATGCTTGTATCCACGCGCGGTGAGGAATTCGCCGCCGGCGGCGATGGCGTCGATGTCGGTCACCTGATAGGCCGAGTGCACGTACCGATCCGAGGGGCCGAGAGTCATGGCGAGCGTGTGATGATCGGACGGGATGCTGCCGCGATCGCAGCGGATGAAACTCATCACCGGACCTCGGTCGCGTTGGCCGTCGTAGTAGAGGAAATCGCTGACGATCAGTCCCAGGTGATGCAGATACCAGTTCAGGTTTTCCAGATAGTCCACTCGCTGCAGCACCACATGCCCGAGTCGTTGTACTCGTGCAGGCTGATGCGGTGGCCGCTGAGTGGCGTTCACCCGATTGCGGGGATCGCCGAAGTTGTAGGTGTGTGTGTCCTGGCCCGGAAGCTCCGGGTGTTCGGTGTATCCCGAGACGACCTGAACGGGCTGACCACCCGGATCGGTCAGAGTGACCGCGATACCACCGAGTGTGTCGGGTAGGCGCTGGACCCGCTGCCCGGTGGCCTCGGCGAGTCGGACGACGTCGGCATCCTCGGCGGCGGCGAACGCTGCACCGACGAAACGAGTTCGCTTACCGCGTCGGATGATCACGCACGGTGAGCCGATGTGGGTGCCACGGAGGTGAATTTCCTCGGACGTGCGCAGTGAGACGGTGAATCCGAACGCCACGGCGAATGCCTCGGCCTTCGCCAGATCGGGTTTGCGGAACTCGAGCCATGCGATGTCGCGCACCTTGATGATCGGGTCGGTGGCTTTACCCGGGTGTTCGCCGGGCAGCGCGCCCTGATCCACATGCATGTTCTTGTGGCCGTCGACGTCGTGTCCCATCAGCCCTCCCTCGTTGTTGACACTATCGTCACCTATGACTGCTGAGTCAGTCAAGGATATTGACAAAATCGTCAGCGGTGAGGAAGAGTCAGGGCTTCGACCAGCGCAGACAGAAGTAGGGAACATGACAGAGACCCCGAATCGGCTCGAGCGGCGCAAAGCACGCACTCGCGGCGCGCTGATCGCGGCGGCGCAAGGATTCATCGCCCGCGGCGAACTGAACGCGCCGATCGCGGAGATCACGCAGGCTGCCGACGTCGGGATGGGGTCCTTCTACAACCACTTCGAGAGCAGAGAACAGCTGTTCCAGGCCGCGGTCGACGGCGCGCTCGAGCTGTTGGGTATCTACCTCGACTCGCTGACCGATGTTGCCGCCGATCCTGCCGAGGCGTTCACTCGATCCTTCCGAATCGCCGGCCGCCTGTTTCGGTTGCAGCCGGAGCTGAGCCGCGTACTCATCCACTCCGGCCCCGAATTGATCACCTCACCGCACGGTCTCGGTCCGCGCGCCGCGCGAGACATCGAGGCCGGAGTCGTTGCCGGATACTTTCGCGTCTCGGACATCCAGCTGTCGCTGGCATTGGTCGCGGGTGCACTGCTGGGCATGGGGCAGCTACTGCTCGAGCAACCCGAGCGGAGCGACGTCGAGGCCGTCGACCAGATGGCCTACGGCGTTCTGCTCGCCCTCGGCGTATCCGACGCCGATGCACGGGACCTGTGCGCGCGATCGCTACCGCCCATGAGTGACGTACCCAGCGTGGACGGGGCCAGCGAGTAGCCACCCGCCCACGCCGGCGAGCTCAGCGGGCGTGCGTCTTCTCCAGATCCCGGATGATCTCGGCGATCGCGCGGTCCTTGACGAGTCTGCGTTCCAGAATCGGGTTGAGAACTCCGCGGAACCAGAAGTACGGCGTCCAGGTGGACGGCGCGATGAGGCGGGCCCGACGCGTGCGGACCGAGTGCACCAGCAACTCTGCGGCGCGCTGCGAGGGCAGACGCCGGTTCAGTGGCCAGGGTAGAAACCCGCCGATTCGTCGGCCCATCGGATCGCTGTCGAGGGTGTTGCGGGCCAGATCGGTATCCACCACACCGAAGTACGCGAGGCCCGCTGTTGCGCCCACGGCGGCGAGTTCGATTCTCAGGGCGCGGCCGAGCTGTTCGACGGCCGCTTTGCTCACCATGTAGGCAGACCCGCCCATGCCGGGAGTGAAGGCGGCGCACGACGACACCAACAGGATGTGGCCGCCGCTCGCCACGATCTCGTCGGCCGCAGCACGCACGATGTTGAGCACGCCGCCGAAGTTCACGGCCATCACCGAGTCGAAGACCGCGCGGTCGATGGTCCTGATGGTGGCGGGCGGGGGCGTGATGCCGGCGTTGGCGATCACGATGTCGAGACCGCCGAACGTGCGCACCGTCGCGGCAACGCAGTCGGCCATCGCATCGGGATCGGTGACGTCGCCGGTGAGCAGCAGGATTCGTCCGGAACTCGTGGCGTCCGCGGGGAAGTCTCGATCGACCACGGCCACGGAGGCTCCCGCGGATACCAATTTCGCGACCGTCGCAGCTCCGATTCCACGTGCGCCACCCGTCACCAACGCCACTTTTCCCGGTAGCTCGATGCTGTTCTTCATGTGATGTCCCTCGTGGTCACGAGCTCGGTATCGGGTCGGAAATCTGCACTGCGCCAGTGGTAATGGCCGAGTTCGATGCTGGACATACGTTGGGTGAAATTCCGCACCGAACCGGGCCAGTACGTCACGTTTCGGCCCGACGGGCTCAGGTAGTAGCTGCTGCACCCGCCGGAGTTCCACACCGATCCCGCGAGCTTGCGGTCGGTGTGTTCGGCGAACGTCGACTGCGCACGCATGCTCACCTCGAGCGCCGTGATCGCGTTGGAGTCCATGGCGCGCAACGCCGCCAGGATGTAGTTCACCTGAGCCTCGATGGTGACCACCTGCGAGGTGTACACCACCGAGTTGGGGCCGAGCAGCATGAAGAAGTTCGGGAAGCCGTGCACCGTGGTACCTCGGTACGACGACATCTCGCCGTCGGGCCACTTGTCCGCCAACGATTTTCCGTCGCGGCCGACGATGCGCCGGAAGCCGGTGTGGCCGGAGACGGTGAATCCGGTCCCGAGGACGATCGCGTCCACCTCGTGCACGGTCCCGTCGGTGGTGACGATGCCCTCGGGCACGATTCGAGCGATGCCGGTGGTCTCGACGGTGACGTTCTCTCGGCACAGTGCGGGATAGAACCTGTTCGAGAAGGTGGGTCGCTTGCAGCCGAATTCGTAACCGGGCGTCAGCTTCTCGCGAAGAACAGGATCCTTCACCTGACGGCGCAGGTGAGCGCGGCCCACCGCCGTGAGCGGTGCCAACAACGAGCGATGGCTGATGAGTCCGGGGACCAACGCTTCCTGGAACAGATCGAACACGCGGCGCATGGCCCGCTGGGCCCGGGGGTACTTTCGCAGCACGGATCGGCCGGATTCGGAGATCGGCCGGTCGGGGTGCGGAAGAATCCAGGTGGGCGTCCGCTGGAACAGAGTCAGGTGTGCGGCCTCGGGGGCCAGCCGCGGGACGAACTGCACCGCCGATGCGCCGGTGCCGATGACGGCGATGCGTCGACCCTCGGCGGAGTGCTCGTGGTCCCACTTCGCGGAGTGGAACACACTGCCCGAGAACGCTTCCAGACCTTCGATCTTGGGCGTGGCCGGCTCGCTGAACGGTCCGAGGGCTCCGATCAGGATGCGCGCCGACCACGTTCCTGCACTCGTCCGCACCACCCATCGGGCCTGCTCGTCGTTCCAGGTTGCGTCCAGTACCTCGTGACCGAAGCGGATCCGATCCCGGATCCCGAACTTGTCGGTGCAGTCGTTGAGGTACGCCTCGATCTCGGGCTGCAACGGGTACAGCCGCGTCCAGTCCGGGTTGGGCGCGAAGGAGAACGAGTACAGGGCGGACGGGATGTCGCACTGCGCACCGGGATAGGTGTTCACGTGCCACGTTCCACCGACGGCGGTGTCACGCTCGAAGATCAGGAAATCGCCGCGTCCTTCCTGCTCGAGTCGGATCGCGGCACCGAGACCGCCGAAACCCGCGCCGATGATCGCGACGTCGATCTGCGGCACAGTCGTTTCGGTGTCGTTCGTCAGTGTTCCGGTCATGAGAGTTGGCTCCTTCTACAGATCGAGGACGACGACTTCGCCGTCGACGGCACCACGCGAGACGCACAGGGTGAGCGAGTTCTCGCGTTCGGAGGCATCGAGAACGCGGTCGCGGTGATCGACACGTCCGCCGACGAGACCGACCACGCACGCTCCGCAGAAGCCCTGGCGGCAGGAATAGGGCTGGTCCGGCCGCGATCGACGGAGGGCGTCGAGAGCGGTCTCCTGGGCCCCGACCTCGACGGTCTCGCCGGAACGGTCGAGCTGCAACACGAACGGCGTGCCGTCGACCACCGGTGCGGGCGCGAACAATTCGGTGTGGAATTCACGGACGGCCGTACTCGAGAGGGCCTCGGCACGAAGCCTGCTCGACAGTGCCGCGGGCCCGCAGACGTACATGGCGGAGTTGCCCATCCCGAGATCGACGATGTCCGCCGGAATCGGAAATCCGTCGACATCGTCGGTCTTGACGATCACATGACCGCGCGAGGTCAGTGCCAACTGCTGCAGTAGGGCAACGAACGGCAGACTCGCCCGAGAGCGACCGTGGTAGTACAGCGTCCACCGCGCCCCGTCCACAGCGGCGCGCTCGATCATCGCCCGGATGGGTGTGATGCCGATTCCTGCGGCCACGAAGAGGTAGTGCTCGGCCTCGGCCATCGGAAAGGCGTTGCGGGGTCCGCGAACTCGGAGGACATCACCGCGAGAGAGGGTGTGAATCTCGGTGGACGCCGTGCCGCCGGGGATCCTGCGAACGCTGATGCGGTAGCGATCACCTGCGCCGGGGCGACCGGCGAGCGAGTACTGCCGCACCGAGCCGGACGGGGTGGTGACGTCGATGTGCGCGCCGGGCAACCACTTCGGAAGCGGTGCACCGTCTGTGCGAGACAGCAGCAGTGAGCGAACATCCTCGGCCTCGTCGATCGTGTCGTCGACGACGGTCACGAATTCGTATCCGACACTTCGCCGGGGCCGCGCCGCGGACAGTGCTGTCACGATCGACGAATCGGTGACGAGTTTGGCGTAGACGCGGGACGCGGCACCGACGGCCCGCAGTCCGAGGCCGGGCGCGGTCACGGTGACCTCGCCCAGATGGCTGTGGGTGGGAGTGTTCACCACGTGAGTGCCTGTCATTGCTGGGCCGCCAGGGCTGCGGGGGAGACGGCGAGATACTGCACTGCTTTGTCGATGTCGCCCATCTTCGAGGGGTGGAAGCCCGGACGGATGTAGAGGGCGAGCTGTACGAACAGGAACGACAGACCGGGAATGAGATTCTTACGGGACGCGCGGGTGAAAGCGAGGGGCCAGGGGGTGCGCATTCGACGTTTTCCGGTTCGCGGCGTGGCAACCGAGTTCTTGTACAGGTACGCGGCGGTGGTGAACCAGAGCACGGCCAACCCGGCACTGGCCACGACTGCCGTTCGGGCCCGGCGGAATCCGCCACCGTCGACGTATTGGAACGCGTCGAATGCGACGTTGCGGTGCTCGAGCTCTTCCGCGCCGTGCCAGCGGAGCAGGTCGAGCATCGTGGGGTCGACGCCGATGCGGTCGAATTCGGTGTTGTCGAGCAGCCATTCGCCCACCACGGCAGTGAAGTGCTCTGCCGCTGCGTAGATTCCGAGGCGCTCGTTCAGCCATGCTTTGCCTGCGCGGCCGGTGAGGCCGTGGTCGCCGAACACCACACCCACGGCGAAGCGAATGCGCTGCAGAATCGGTTCGATGTCCACTCCGTGCGCAACGAGGTAGTTGCGGAAGCTCTCGTGGGAGGACGCGTGCGTTGCTTCCTGACCGACGAATCCCACGACTTCCTCGTGCAGTCGGCGGTCGTCGATGAACGGCAGCGCGCGGGCGAACACGTCCGCCATCGCTCGTTCTCCCTCCGGCAGGAGCAGGTGCATCACGTTCCAGAAGTGGGTGGCGTACCACTCGTGGGGGATGTACTGGAGCGGAACGCCGGACCAGTCGAATGTCACCGCGCGCGCCACTATCGCGTAGGACTCGTCCGTGTACTGCTCGTTCGAGTCGACCGCCTTGTTCCGAGACATTCGAAACTCCGTTTCTTCGAGATGGTGATGCTGCTGACATCGATGCTACATAGCAACACATTCTGTTGCAATGTTGCACGATAGTGGCCGGACGACCGTTAGGATCGAGCGATGCATCCAGATGGTGACGACGGGCCGATTCTCGATGCCGCCTTGGAACTGTTCGGTGAGGTCGGTATCCCTCGAACCACCATCGGCGACGTTGCCAAGCGCGCCAGGATCAACCGAGTGACCGTCTACCGCCGGATCGGGTCCAAGGACGACCTGGTGCGGGCGGTCATGGCGCGGGAGTCGTCGCGGCTGTTCGTGGCGGTGGCGGCAGCGGCCTCGGAGCAGACGTCACGAGCCGATCGTGCGGCGCACGGATTCGCCACGACCATCGACTCGGTTCGGACCAATCCGGTACTGCTCAAGATGTTCGATTCCGAGAGTTCGTTGGTGCTCGAGCAACTGACCACCAATGCGTCGGCATTGCTCGTGCCCGCGATCAACGCTGCCGCGCACATCGCCAGGGGCGAACTGGAATCCGATACCTTCGCCGTACCGGACGCACCGGAAATTGTTGTGCGCGTTGTTCATTCGATCTTGCTGACGCCGTCGGCCGCAGCCCCGCTCGATACCTACGATGATCTACTCGCGTTCGCGCACCGCAACATCGTGCCGCTTCTCGTCGGCGCTGGCTAGCGGGCTCCGACGTCAGGCTCGCGGCACGTACGAGTCGAGTACGCGCAGCAGGGCATCCTTCAGTTCGGCCCGATTGCCACCCGGTGTCGGCCTGGCGATCTCGTGCAGGGTGTAGCCGTCGATCAGCGCCAGGAAATGCCGAGCCGGTAGTTGTGGTTCCGCGATACCGAATGCCCCCAACGCCGCCTCGGCCGCCTCCTCGATCATCCGCATGATTCGATGCACCGAATCCGCCAGCTCGGGCCGTCTACGCACAGCGAGGTACGCCTCGAACTGGACGAGGGAGTCGTCGTCCTCGGGGGAGGACAGCAGCGAGACGAGGTCCATGATCGCGTCGGCGAGATCGTCGCGAGTGAGCCCGCCGGTGTGCGCGACGTCGAGTAGAGCCGTGACTTTCGCCGTCACGTTCTCGGCAATTCGGGTGATCGCGGCATCGATGAGTTCGCCGACCGAGCCGAAGAAATAGCTGGTGGTCGACGGCGGGAAGCCGGCGGCGTCGGCAACGGACCGAAACGAGACGCGTTCGAGTCCGCGTGTTCCGATCACGCCGATGGCAGCGTCGACCAGGGCGTCTCGGCGTTCCTGGCCACGCGCGTATCGAGTCTTCCGGCGCTCTTCGGTCATTGCTACAACGTAGCCGGGGTGTTGTCTTCCGCTCCCATCGCAGTGCTCTCCAGCAGGCACTTTCCATCAATCCTGGCCTAGTGGCCAATATTGGGCTACTGTCGCCGCTACATCGAACAGCCTGGAAAGGAGCACCCATGACCGAGATTTCGGAAGCCTCGCGGGTGGACGTCGTGGTCGTCGGCGCAGGACTCGCGGGTCTGACCGCCGCGAGGGAACTGACGGCCGCAGGGTTGACCGTGCAGGTCCTCGAGGCCAGGGACCGGGTGGGCGGGCGGACGGTCAACCACGCACTCGGGGAGAACTCGGTGGTCGAGACCGGCGGGCAGTTCGTCGGTCCGACGCAGGACCACGTCCTCCGCCTCGCCGCGTCGGTGGGCGTCGGGACGTTCCCCGCGTACGACATCGGATCGAGCATCTACGTCAAGAACGGACGCGCCCGACGCTTCGACGGCGGGGTGCCACCGGACCTGGCGGCACTACCCGACGTCGGGATGCTCGTGGCGCGGATCGATCGGGCCGCCGGCCAGATCCCCGTGGATAGACCCTGGACGGCACCGCGTGCACGCGAGTGGGACACCCAGACTCTCGCCACCTGGGCCCGGAGGCACTCGGCAACCGACGGCGGCGTGGAACTGCTCGACATCCTGCTCGGGTCGGTGTTCGGTGGCACATCCGCCGACGTGTCGGCACTCTTCGGCCTGGCGTACATAGCCGGGGCGGGCAACGAATACACTCCCGGCACCGTCGATCGGTTGATGAGTGTCGCTGGGGGAGCGCAACAGTGGCGGTTCATCGGTGGCTCACAGGCGATCTGCATCGAGATTGCGAAGCAGCTCGGTGACGCCGTCCGGCTCGACACTCCTGTGCGACGCGTGGAGCAGCATCCGGATCGCGTGGTGGTGCACAGCGATACCGAATCGTGGGTCGCCCGATCGGTAGTCGTCGCAATTCCGCCCGTACTGGCCACCCGAATCGACTGGAGCCCTGCGCTTCCCGCGCCCCAGGACGCACTGTTCCAGCGGATGAACTTCGGCGGATTGGCCAAGTGCGAGGCCGTGTATCCCGCACCGTTCTGGCGTGCGAGCGGGCTCTCCGGCCAGGCACTCTTTCGTGACAGCGCCGTACCGGTGTCCTCGATGTTCGACAACTCACCACCCGGCGACAGTCAGGGAGTACTGATGGGATTCGTCGGCACCTGGGGCGCTCGCCATCGAGGCGGCCGAAACTGGTGCGCCGGCAACGAATCCGAGCGCCGCGGCGAGGTGCTCCGTGCCTTCGCCTCGGCGGTGGGGCCGCGCGCACTCGAACCGACGGAGTGGATCGAACTGGACTGGACCGACGAACGGTGGACCCGCGGCGGGCCGACCGCGGTGTTGACCCCCGGGGTGTTGACCGGGCTCGGACAGTGGCGCGATGTTCCGTTCGGACGAGTGCGGTGGGCCGGTGCCGAACACTCCGACTATTGGAACGGATACATGGACGGTGCCGTCAGATCGGGTGAAAAGGCAGCAGCAGAAATACTTTCGACCGAAGGAGAACTCTCGTGGAACAACGCTTCGTAGTCTCGGCCCACCGCACACTCTCGGTGACCCCGGAGGAGGTCTGGGCACTGACCGGTGACACCAGCCGCTACGCGGAATGGGTGTCCGACGTCCGAGCCGTCACCGCTCATCACGGCACCGCACGCACAGGTGGTGTCTACACCGAGGAAGTGGCGGCGCTCGGACGCTTCACCACTCACGCCACCTGGACCGTCCGGCAGCTGGAACCGAACCGACTGCGAATCGATTCGGGTCAGGGATTCGCACCGCTCACCAACGTGGCGAACGTTTTTCGCTTCGCGCCGCTGGGCGGCGGAACCTCCACCGCGATGACCTTCGAGTTCTGGTTCGATGTTGCTCCGAGCTGGCTGGGACGTATTGTGCGGCCCATCGCGACGGCCGGGATGTCCGCACGATTCGATGTCTCGATGTGCAACCTGGAGGCGCTGATCCTCTCCGAGCGAACCGCGACGATCCGATGAGAGAACCGGCGGAAGTCCTCACCCTCGGGGTGCACATACTCGACACTCTGGTGCGGCCGGTGACCGAAATACCCGACGGTCAGGCGGCGGTTCTGGCGGAGCAGATCGCGATGTCGGCCGCAGGCACCGCTGCAGGAACGGCGCTGGTGCTGTCCCGCCTGGGCGCCGCGGTACACACCGCGGGAGTCGTCGGTGGTGATTCGGCGGGCACGTTCCTACTGCAGCTCCTCGCCGACGACGGAGTGGACGTCTCCCTCGTTCATCGCATGGACGGGGTGCAGACCTCGGCGTCGGTGTTGCCGATCAGGCCGGACGGATCCCGGCCTGCTCTGCACGTGATCGGAGCCAACGGCTATCTGGCTCAGCATGTTCCGTGGAACATGTTCCACAACGTCGACTTCCTGCATCTCGGCGGACCCGAATTCTTCGGACCGGACACCGCACGCGACATCGCGCGCCGCGCCCACGAGGACGGCGTCGTCGTCACCGTCGACAGCCTGGCACCGTCCGTTCCGGAAGGACTCGGTGCGTTCGCCGCCGCGCTGCCCCACGTGGACTACCTGCTGCCCAACGACGAGCAGGTCCTCGGCTGGACCGGCTGCGCCACTGTCGAAGACGGGTGTCGTCGACTGCTCGAGCTCGGGGCATCCTGCGTGGTGGCCACCGCGGGGGCGTCGCCCACTCTCGTCGTCACGACCGACGAGGCCGTCGAGGTCCCCGCGTATTCCGTGGACGTGGTGGACACCAGCGGATGCGGAGATGCGTTCTCGGCCGGGTTCGTTCGGGGCCTGTCCCTGAGCATGAATGTCGTCGAGGCAGCCGAACTGGGCAATGCGACCGCCGCGCAAGTGGCGCAGGGTCTCGGTACCGATTTCGGCACCTACGACCTCGAGTTCGTTCGGAAGTTCGCACGTACCTGCAGGACCATCTGATGCCGGCCGACGTGGACGAGCTGAGGCAGTCCGTCGCCGAGACCGCCCGGCAACTGGGCCTACGGGGCCTTGTTCTCGGTACCGCCGGCAATGTCAGCGCACGCGCGGGTGATCTGGTGGCGGTGACGGCGACAGGGCTGGTGTTGGCGGACGCGACGATCGAGGACGTCACGGTTGTCGGCATGGACGGGATTGTGCGCGCTGGTGCATGCGAACCGACCTCGGAATTGGGCCTGCACCTGGGTATCTACGCGTCGTCCGAAGTTCGCGCGGTGGTGCATGCGCATTCTTCTGCGGCCGTTGCGCTTTCGCTCGTCGCGGACGAACTGCCGCCCGTGCACTACGCGCAGCTGGCTCTCGGCGGCAAGGTTCCGGTGGTGCCGTTCGCGCCGTTCGGTACGGCCGAGCTCGCCGACGCGGTGGTGACGGCGATGCGTTCGAGGTCGGCGGTGATCATGGCCCATCACGGATCGGTGGCCACCGGTCACGATCTCGGGGCCGCGATGTCGAACATCGAACTGCTCGAATGGCTCTGCGGGGTCTACCTTTCCGCTGCGTCGGTGGCGAACCCACGCTCCCTCGGCGACGTGCAGCTGGCGGCGACCCTCGACGAGGTGGTGCGCCGTGCATACGGAACCGCGGCACCCGTGCGAAGAGACTGACCGATGACCACCCGGGTGCGCCCGCTCTGGATTGCCGTGTTCTCCGTGGCGTGGCTCGGCTACTGGATGGCCAATCTGGTTCCACTGCAGCTGCTTCTGCCCGAGCGATTGCAAGAGATAGATCCGCAATCGAAGGTGTTCGACTTCGCCGTGATCAACGCGGTCTCGGCCGTGGTGCTCCTGATCGGTCTACCCCTGTGCGGGTCGCTGTGCGATCGCACTCGCAGCAGGTTGGGGCGACGGCGCGTCTGGTTCGGCGGCGGTGTCCTGTTCTTCGCCGGTGCGTTGGTGGTCACGGGGCTGCAGAGTACCGTTCTCGGAATCGGGACGGCGTGGTCGGTGGCGATGCTCGGATTGAGTGCTGCAACAGCAGGGTTGACCGCAGTGGTGGCCGACCGCGTACCGGATGAGCAGCGCGGAACGGTGTCGAGTGCGATCTATGCGCCGCAAGCACTGGGCGTGGTGGCGGGCCTGGCCCTGGTGTCCACACTCGCTCTGTCGGTACGGGGCGGGTACCTCGCCGTGGCGATCGCCCTGGTGATCTGCTCGGTGCCGTTTCTGCTGATGTATCGCGAAACCGAGTCACCGACGGCGCTGTTGAGCCTGCGCAGCATCGCGGCCTCACTGCTCGATTCGTTGCGCCACCGCGACTTCGCGTGGGCCTTCGGGGGTCGAATCCTGGTCAACGTGGCCAACTCGCTCGGCACCTGCTATTTGCTGTTCTTCCTCACCGACGGCCTTCGAGTCGCCGATCCGACGGGATCGCTGCTCGAGGTCACCGTCGTCTACCTGATCGCCTGTGTGTTGTGCACCTTCACCTTCGGTCCGTTGTCGGACAGGATGCGGCGCCGCAAGATCTTCGTGGCGGTCGCGGCATCGATGCAGGCCGTCGCGGGCTTCGTGCTGGCGGTGCATCCCACGATGGACGCGACGTTCGTCTCGGCCGCGTTGCTGGGCGGCGGATTCGGCGCGTACATGGCCGTCGATCAGGCGCTGGTGACCGGGGTTCTTCCGTCCGCAGACAGTCGGGCGACCGATCTGGGCGTGATGAACATCGGGGCAATCGTGCCACCTGCCATGGCTCCGCTGCTCGCGAGTGTGTTCCTCTCCACCGTCGGTGGATACCCGGCGTTGTTCGCGGCGGTGGGGGTGCTGGCCGCACTCGGGGCAGCGGTGACATGGCAGGTGAAATCGGTGCGCTGATTGCTCAGCGTCGGTGACGCAGCCCCAGTACTCGGTCGATCAGCGGCATGACCCACCGTTTGCGTCGAAGCGTCACCAGCTCGAATCCGGGGATGTCGAACAGCTTCGTGACGCGGCTGTGCGTTCGGCAGAACTCGGCGAACCCTTCGTCGCCGTGTACCCGGCCGAAGCCGCTGGCACCGACGCCGCCCATCGGAACCGATCCCATCCCAGCGAATGCGATCACGGAGTTGACGGTGACCTGGCCGCACACCAGTTGTGCCGCAATCTCTTTGCCGTGCGTGCGGGAGAACACCGATGCGCCGAGGGCATACCGATGATCGTTGCTCAGCTCGATCGCCTCGTCGATGCTGTCGACCTCACGGACGGTGACCGTGGGGCCGAACGTTTCCTCGCGAACGGCCGAGCAGCTCTCGGGGGTGTCCACCAACACGGTGGGTCCGACGAATCGCTCGCCGATCGAGGACAGTCCGCCGATCAGTGCTCGGCCACCGGCCGCCCCGGCGTCGGCGATGTGGCGTCGTACGATGTCGATCTGGCTGGGCATCGTCATCGGTCCGTAGGTGGCCGACGCATCGCCACCGGGCTGTATGGCACGTGCGTGCTGCACGAGAGCACCGGTGAATTGTGCTGCGACACTGCGCTCGACGTACACCCGCTCGACTCCGACGCACGTCTGGCCGCTGTTGCTGAATGCTCCCCAGGCGACTGCCTCGGCTGCTGCGGTGATGTCCGCATCCGCAGCGATGATCACCGGATCCTTGCCGCCGCATTCCACGACCACCGGGGTGAGCGTCTCGGCGCACGTGGCCATGATCTTCGAGCCGGTTCTCGTCGAACCCGTGAACGCGATCTTGTCCACACCCGAGCGGCACAGCGCGGCACCGGTCTCGCCGTATCCGGTCACCAGCGACAGAATGCCCAGTGGCAGAGTCGGATTGGCTTCGTGGAAGGCGCGAACGTATCGAGCCGCCACCGCGGGGGTGTACTCGCTGGGCTTGAACACCACGCAGTTGCCTGCTGCCAGAGCCGAGCCGATCGCACTGTTGGGTGCGTAGAGCGGGTAGTTCCACGGGCCGATGACGCCCACGACGCCGAGCGCGACCGTCTCCACGTGAGCGGAGTAGTTCGCGAGCAGCAACCCGGGGTTGACTCGGCGCGTGCGCATGAGCCGTGGTGCCTGCTTTTCCGCCCACGCGATGTGTTCGAGGGTCAGTACGATCTCGAGCAGTGCATCGTCGGCGGGTTTGCCGTTCTCACGGTGAATCAGATCGATGAATTCGGCTCGGCGGCTCCAGATCTCGTGTCGCCATGCGCGCAGGTGCCGGGCGCGAGTACGCGGCGGTAGTGCCGCCCAAGTGCGCTGCGCACTCCGCGCGAGGCCGACCGTTCGCGCGACGGACTCGGTCGAATCGACGGCGAACGAGGCAACCGGACCGTCGTCGATGGGGGAGATCGAATCGAAAGTTGCTCGCGCCTGGACCTGGCTGGTCACAGGGACGCTCCGAGCGCGTCCTTCGCCACGTGCGCGTCCCGCAGTTCGCGCTTGAGGATCTTGCCTGCGCCGCTCATGGGCAGTGCGGTGACGAACTCGACGGTGCGCGGTGTCTTGTATCCGGCAACGTAGCTGCGGGTGTGATCGCGAAGTTCTTCGACCGTCGGCGAGGTGCCCTCGGCCAGCACGACACAGGCGTGGACGCGCTCGCCCCATTCGCCGTCGGGAACACCGATCACGGCGCAGGCCAACACCGAGGGGTGCAGGCTCAGTGCGCTCTCGACCTCGGCGCTGTAGACGTTCTCGCCACCGGTGATGATCATGTCCTTGAGGCGATCGACGACGAACAGGAATCCGTCGGCGTCGAGGTAGCCGACATCGCCGGTGTGCATCCAACCGTTGCGAATGGCCGCGGCGGTCTCGTCCGGCTTGTTCCAGTAGCCCAGCATCACGTGTCCACCGCGAACGCAGATCTCGCCGACGGATCCGGTGGCCAACTGCTCGTCGTCGGGGCCGAGGATCTGGATCTCCGAGTGCGGGGCTGCGCGACCGGCCGAGCCGATGCGTTCTCCCACATGATGTTCCGGCCAGAGCAGCGACGCGACCGGTGCGAGCTCGGTCATGCCGTAGGCCTGGGTGAGGCGGGCCTGCGGGAGCCGGGCGAGGGTGCGCTCGAGGACGCCCGCGGAGATCGGTGATCCGCCGTACAGCACGCGGCTCA
This sequence comes from Rhodococcus cerastii, assembly GCF_033042195.1. Lineage (NCBI taxonomy): Bacteria > Bacillati > Actinomycetota > Actinomycetes > Mycobacteriales > Nocardiaceae > Rhodococcus > Rhodococcus cerastii. Next base: position 82,692 of record NZ_JAWLKF010000013.1, on the reverse strand, counting down.
GCGAGGAGGTGTCGAACTCGCTCAACGTGGGGTGGTCGACGAGAAGCTGAATCATCGTCGGCACCAACAGCACATCGGTGATCGAATGCTTCGCGATCGCCCCGAGGACGGCGGTCGGCTCGAAGAACGGAACCATCACGTGGGTGCCGCCGAGCATGACCTGACCCACCCATGCGGCCAGATCGGCGAGGTGGAACATCGGAGCGGCATGGAGCAGGATCGACGCGTCGTCGAGCAGCTGTCCGGTCGCCACCGTTCCCAGGCCCGAGGTGACGAGGTTCGCGTGCGAGAGCATGACGCCCTTGGGGAAGCCGGTGGTGCCACCGGTGTAGAACAGCCCGGCGAGTGCGTCGCCGCTGCGGCGCGCATCGGGAATGGGATCGTGGGACGAGACCAGGTCCTCGTAGGAGACCATGCCCTCGGGGGTGGCACCGTCTCCGCAGTAGACGATGGTCTGCAGGCCGGCACATGCCGGACGCAGTGCCGGGACCATGGCACCGAAGGTGTCGTCGACCAGCAGGACCTTGGTGTCGGAGTCGTTCAGTGCGTACGCCACCTCCACGGGCGACCACCGGATGTTCACCGGGTTGAGCACGGCGTCGGCCCACGGCACCGCGAGCAGGTACTCCGAGTACCGATCGCTGTTGAACGCCAGCATCGCAACTCGATCGCCGGGCTCGACGCCGATGGAGTGCAGGCCCGCAGCCAGTCTTGCCACTCTGTCGATCTGTTCGGCGAAGGTGCGAACGCGATCGCCGAACACCGTTGCTGCCCGGTTCGGAGTGGTTGCCGCGGAGCGGTGAAGGCCCTGAGTGAGATACATGGCGAGTCCCTTGTGCGAGAGGGGGCGAGGGTGCCCGAGGTGAATACCGTCACAGTTCCACCTTATTGGCACAGTGTCAATAGGCGATTTGCACGTTTACCACTCGAATGGACCGCCGAAATGGGTTGTCTGGCTAACGGTCTCGGGCGTCGTCCAGAGCCCGCGCCGTGTCGAGGACGGTGACGAGCACATCGGTCAGCAGAATCTCGACCTGTTCGCGCGTCAGTGTGCCGCGCACCAACCATTCGCGGCCTGCCGCCTTGACCATGCCGCCGAAGGCACGCACCGCAGAGGTCGCCACTCGTCGGTCACCGCCTCTGCCCTCGAATGCCGTTGCATCGAGCACGCGTTCGGCAGCGAGATCGTCGGCCTCGTCGAGAATGCGGGCCACCTGCTCGTCGACCCCCGATCCGCTCGCCACCGACACCCACGCCGCGCCATGCGTCTCGATCACCCCCACCAGCCAGTGCACACTGCCACGGGCTCGCTCCTCGAGCGAGCCCGTGGGCAGATGTACGTCTTCGATCGGCGGCACGGTGACCAGGAAGCGAACGCTCTCGAGATACAGATCGCGCTTGCTGCCGATGTAGTGGTGAATGAGCCCTCGTGCGACGCCGGCCGAGGCAGCGACATCCGACATCGACACCTCCGCGTACGGCTTGTCGCCGAACAAGCGAACAGCGCTCGCCAGGATCTGCGTTCGTCGCTCGTCCGGTTCCAGTCGATTCCACTTGGGTGTACTTGCAGCCGGCATGGTTGTCATGATCGCACCGAACCGACGCCGCGAGGCGTCAGAGGTACCGCTCGGTGCGTGAGCGCAGCGACCTCGGCACGACGAACCGATCGCCGTACAGTGCCCGCAGTCGGTCGGCTCGCTCCACGAATCCCGGAAGGCCGCCGTCGAACTGATTGACGAACTGCAGCACCCCACCGGTCCACGCGGGGTAGCCGATGCCGAGGATGGAGCCGATGTTCGCATCGGCGACCGTCCGCAGGACACCTTCGTCGAGGCACGCGATCGAGTCGAGCGACTGCGCGATCAGCATGCGATCCATCATGTCCTCGAACGGAATTCCGTGATCGGGGCGGTGATAGTGCTCCACCAGGCCCGGCCACAATCCGGCCTTGGTGCCGTCCCCGGCGTACTCGTAGAAGCCACGTCCGGCCTTGCGGCCGGGGCGGTCGAACTCGTCGACCAGGCGATCGACCAGGGCATACGAGTTCGAGACGATCCACGGTCGACCGTCGGCGCGGGCGGCCTGAGCCATGCCCTCGCGGATGTGCCGAGACAGGGTCAACGAAATCTCGTCCATGAGAGCCAGCGCACCGGACGGGTAGCCCGCCTGAAGAGCGGCCTGCTCGACGGTGGCCGGGTGCACGCCCTCCGCGACCAGCGAGATCGCCTCGTCCATGAACCGGCCGATGACGCGGGTGGTGAAGAAGCCGTGGCTGTCCCCGACGACGATCGGCGTCTTGCCGATCAGACGAACGAAGTCGAATGCGCGGGCCAGCGCCAATTCGCTGGAGTGTGCTCCCACAACGATTTCCACCAACGGCATCTTGTCCACCGGGGAGAAGAAGTGCGTGCCGATGAAGTCCGAGGTGCGCGAGACTCCCGTCGACAGCTCGGTGATGGGCAGGGTCGAGGTGTTCGAGCACAGCAGGGCGTCGGCGGTCAGGTACTTGTCGACGGCCTCGAAAGCACCCTGCTTGACGGCGGGATCCTCGAACACCGCCTCGACGACCAGATCGCAACCCTCGGCATCGGCCGGGTCGGAACTGGGTGTGATGAGCGCGAGCACCGCATCGGCGTCGGCCTGGGTCTTTCGTCCCTTCGCGACGGCCTTGCCGAGAATCGAACGTGCATAGTCTTTTCCACGCTCGGCGGATTCGAGCGAGACATCACGCAGCACGACCGGAACCTTGGCCGAGGCGACGACGTAGGCGATGGCGGCGCCCATCATTCCGGCACCGATCACCAGGACCTTCTCAGGTACCCGGTGCGGTTCGGCGCTCGGACGAGAGCCACCCTTGTTGATGGATCCGAGATCGAAGAACATCGATTGGATCAGATTGCCCGAGACCGCTCCGCAGGCGAGCGAGGTGCAATGCCGGGTTTCCACGAGCGATGCCGACTCGAAGTCGAGCACCGACCCTTCCACGGCCGCAGCAACCACCGCGATCGGAGCGGGCATCGGTGCACCCTTGACCTGCTTGCGGACCGTGGCCGCGAAGGCAGGCAATTGCGCAGCCAACGCGGGTGAGGCCGCGGTGCCGCCGGGGATCTTGAAACCGTTTCTGTCCCAGGGCTGTACGGCCTCGGGATTGGCGACGATCCAGGCGCGAGCGCTGGCCATCATCTGCTCGTGGGTGTCGACGACCTCGTCGACGAGTCCGAGTTCGAGTGCCTGCGCCGGCCGATACCGCTGGCCCTGGCCCACCACCTGTGTCAGAGCCTTGACGATGCCGAACATGCGGACCGTCCTGGTCACTCCACCGGCCCCGGGGAGAAGCCCGAGGGTGACCTCGGGAAGCCCGAAGCGCGCTTTGCTGTTGTTCAGAGCAATTCGACGATGGCAGGCCAGCGCGATCTCGAAGCCGCCACCGAGTGCGGTGCCGCCGAGCGCAGCCACCACCGGCTTGCCCAGCTTCTCGATCCGGCGAAACTTGTCCTTGGTGAAGTCTAGGGCGTCGGCGATGGCCTCGTGGTCGTGGGGGCCTGCGTCGCGTAGCAGTTCGAGGTCGCCGCCGGAGAAGAAGGAATCCTTCGCCGAGGTGACGATCACTCCGTCGTAGGCATCGACGTTCGCCTCGAGCCAGTCGACCGTCTGCCCGAGTGACTCGCCGAACGCGGCGTTCATCGTGTTGGTGGACTGCGTCGGGTCGTCCATCGTCAACACGAGTACGCGGTCGGTGCCGATCTCGCCGGTGATCGTGGAAGTGTGCAGTGCAGCAGTGCTGTTCATCGTTTCCTCGGGTCGTTGTTCGAGCGCAGGGTGGTCACAGGCGCTCGATGATGGTGGCGACGCCCATTCCGGCACCGATGCAGAGTGTGATCAGTGCGTAGCGCTCGCCCCGGCGCTCGAGCTCGTCGAGAGCCATTCCGGTGAGCATCGCGCCCGTTGCGCCCAGTGGGTGGCCGATCGCGATCGCGCCACCGTTGACGTTGATGCGATCGTGGTCGATGTCCAGCTTCTTCGCGTAGTTGAGCACCACCGATGCGAATGCCTCGTTGACCTCGAACACCGCGATGTCGTCGAGGCTGAGTCCCGCTGCGGCCAAAACCTTGTGGGTGGCCGGAACCGGGCCGGTGAGCATCAACGTCGGGTCCGATCCGGCGACGACACCGGCCACGACGCGTCCGCGTGGGGTCAATCCGCCTGCGCGACCGGCTTGTTCGGAGCCGATGAGCACCATTGCGGTGCCGTCTACGATGCCGGAGGAGTTGCCGGCGTGGTGGACGTGATCGATGCGCTCGACCTCGGTGTACTTCTGCATCGCGACGGCGTCGAACCCGGCGAGCGAACCCATCTGTGCGAACGACGGTTTCAGGGCAGCGAGATCGGCCGTGGTGGTCTCGGGTCGCATGATTTCGTCGTGATCGAGCATCAGTCGGCCGTTTGCGTCGAAGACCGGGATGACCGACTTCTCGAAGTGGCCCATCGACCAGGCGTGTGCGGCGCGCTGCTGGCTGCGCACTGCGAAGGCGTCGACCTCGTCGCGATCGAATCCTTCGATCGTCGCGATGAGGTCTGCACTGACTCCCTGCGGAACGAAGTAGCTGCCGTAGTTGGTCAGCGGGTCGCACGGCCATGCGCCGCCGTCCGCCCCGAGCGGGACACGAGACATCGATTCGACGCCACCGGCGACGATGAGCTGATCCCATCCGGACCGAACACGTTGCGCCGCAGTGTTGACGGCCTCCAGTCCCGATCCGCAGAAGCGGTTGAGTTGAACGCCGGCGACACTGTCCGGCAGTCCGGCAACCATCGCGACGGTGCGGGCGATATCGCAACCCTGGTCGCCGAACGGGGTGACGACACCGAGCACGACGTCGTCGATCAGGGCCGGATCCAACTGAGAGTGTCGAGAGAGCAACGTGGACAGCGTGTTCGCGGCCAGATCGACCGGCTTGATGGTGTGCAGTGAGCCGGAGCTCTTACCGCGGCCACGTGGGCTGCGAACTGCGTCGTAGAGGAACGCCTCCATGGTGGTGCCTTTCTGGGGCAACGAGATTGCCGAGTTCTACAGGGAGCGGGAGATGAGGTCTTTCATGACTTCGTTGGCACCGGCGTAGATGCGTGCGATGCGGCCGTCGACGAACATGCGGGCGATGGGGTATTCCTCCATGTAGCCGTACCCACCGAAGAGCTGCAGGCAACGGTCGACCACCTCGAACTGTCGGTCGGTGGTCCAGTACTTGACCATCGCTGCCGTGGTGACGTCGAGGCTGCCCGAGATGTGCTGTGCCATGGCGTCGTCGACGAAGGTGCGGACGACGCGGCCGATGGTGGCGCATTCGGCGAGCTCGAACTTGGTGTTCTGCAGATCGAACAGTGTCTTGCCGAAAGCGCTGCGCGACTTGGTGTATTCGACGGTCTGCGCGACGGCGGCGTCGATCATCGCGGCGGCGGCAATGCCGCAGATCAGGCGTTCCTGGGGGAGTTGCTGCATCAACTGCGCGAAACCGCGGCCCTCTTCACCCAGAATGTTGCCCGCGGGGACGCGGAGGCCGTCGAAGGTGAGTTCGGCTGTGTCCTGGCCCTTCTGGCCGATCTTGTGCAGCACGCGTCCGCGGTGGAAGCCTTCGGTGTCGTCGGAGACCTCGGCGACGAGCAGTGACAGTCCCCGGGCTCCGGCGGACGGATCGGTCTTGGCGGCGATGATGATCAGATCGCAGTGAGCTCCGTTGGAGATGAACGTCTTTCCGCCGGTCACGACGTAGTCGTCGCCGTCACGCACTGCGCGGGTGGTGATGCCCTGCAGATCCGAGCCGGTGCCCGGTTCGGTCATGGCGATGGCACCGATCCACTCTCCCGAGCACAGCTTCGGCAGCCACTGCTGCTTCTTCTCCTCGGACGCGTAGGCCAGGATGTAGTGCGGAACGATGCCGCTGTGCACGCCGAGCTGCATGGCCGAGTCGCCGGAGCGGACCTGTTCGGAGAACAGCACCGCCTCGTGGCGGAAGTCGCCGCCGCCTCCGCCGTACTGCTCGGGCACCGACATGCCGAGCAGTCCGAGGCTGCCTGCGGTGCGGTAGACCTCGCGGCTGGGGCGTCCGGCAGCCGCGAATTCCTCGCGATGCGGCGCGACCTCCTTCTCGAAGAATCCTCGGGCGAGCTGTCGCACGTCGGCGAGCTCGGTAGCGAGGTCGTCGGAGGTGCGGTCTGCGAGTGCAGTCATGGTGGGTCCTTGGCTCGAAGCGCAACCGTGATTTATTGGCGCTGTGCCAATAATGATTGCGCGACGGTGCTGTGGATGTCAACAGTGGGTGCTCCCTACCTGCCGAACTCGAAGTTATGGACGGATTCGGGTCCGGATTCGTCCATAACTTCGAGTTCGGCGGGGAGTCCTCTAGGTATCGACCGAGCGCAGTAGCGCTACATCCGAGACGAGTCGGATGTGGTCGGCCATTGCCCGTCCTGCCTCGGCCGGATCCTGATTTCGTACGGCCTCGGCGATGCGTCGATGGTGCTCGAGCGAGGCCTGGGGCCGGTTGGACTGCGACAACGACTCGATGCGGGTCTCGCGGATGAGGCCGGCGATTTCCCCCATGAGCCTGGCAAGCAACGGTGAGTGCGCTGCCTCGGTGATCGCGTGATGGAACAGCTCGTCGCCCGAGTCTCCTCGATCGCCGTCGGTGATCTCGGTGGCCATCACGGACACGGCGTGGTCGATTGCTGCCATCTCGTCGTCACTGCGACGCGTCGCCGCCAGTTCGGCGAGCTTCACCTCGAGTGCCTCGCGTGCCTCGATCACCTCGGGCAGCCGGTCTGCGTGCTCGCGCAGAGCGCGAATTGCCATGTCTCCCACGGGTCGTCGTACGAGCACTGCGCCGTCACCGTGCCGGACCGACAGGATGCCCTGCACTTCGAGGGCGACAAGGGCCTGGCTCAGAGATGCTCGGCTGACCCCGAGGTGGCCGGCCAGTTCGCGCTCGGGCGGAAGTCGATCACCGGGGTTCATCTCGCGGTCGGCGATGTGCTTGCACAGCTGTTCGACGATGACCTCGTACAGCCGTGGTCGGGTCACGGGGCGAATTTGCTCAGCCACTGTGTCACTCGCTCTCTGTTCCTCTGGACCTCCACCCTAGTCGCCGTCGCACGGGTAACGACGGCCACATTCAGGGCTGACAAGTGATCCACTTCACTGGTTGAGTCCCTATTGACTCAGTGGCCAGTCCAATTAGCCACTGGAGATCCTGGGCAACCGCTCGGGTGACACCACAGACGGACCGGAGACCTTCGATGTCGACCGAGTTGATACCCATCCTTGCGCTCGTCGTCATGTTCCTCGCCGCAACCGTGTTCCCCGTGAACATGGGCGCGTTGGGGTTCGTGGCGGCGTTCTTCGTCGGAACACTTGCCGTGGGCATGGGTGCCGACGACATCATTGCCGGCTTCCCGAGCAGTCTGTTCCTCACGCTCGTCGGCATCACCTACCTGTTCGCCATCGCACAGAACAACGGCACGGTCGACCTCCTGGTCCGCGGAGCCGTTCGACTCGTCGGAGGCCGGGTGGCGCTGATCCCCTGGGTGATGTTCGGTATCACCGGCGTTCTGACGTCGATCGGTGCGCTCGGGCCGGCCGCGGTGGCCATCGTTGCCCCGATCGCCCTCGGCTTTGCCGCGCGCTACAAGATCAACGCCCTGCTCATGGGCATGATGGTCATTCACGGCGCGCAGGCAGGCGGATTCTCACCCATCAGCATCTACGGCGTCACGGTCAACAACATCGCCGCCGACGCAGGACTCGTCAACAGTCCGCTCACGCTCTTCCTCGGCAGCTTGTTCTTCAACGCCGCAATCGGCGCGCTGCTGTTCATGTTCCTCGGTGGCCGCTCCCTCATCGGACGCAGCGTGCACGACGAGGACGGCACGCGTCCCGACGGTGACACCGGCGGAGTCGGCGGTTCGGGTTCGCGAACGGTCATGCGCGGCTTCGGGGCATCGACGCCTCGTCCGTCCGGTCAGACGGTCACCGTCGAGAACGCACCGCCCCTGGCCACCGCGGTCAAGGCCATCACCTTCGATCAGATTCTCACGCTCGTCGGCCTGGCCTCGCTGGCTCTGTTCGCCCTCGTGCTCGACCTCGACGTCGGATTCATCGCGATGACGGTGGCCGTGATCCTCGCTCTCGCATCGCCCAAGGCGCAGAAGGGCGCGATCAACCAGATCAGCTGGTCGACGGTGCTGCTCATCGGTGGTGTGCTCACGTTCGTCGGAGTGCTGCAGGAAGCCGGAACCGTCGAGTACGTCGGCGATTCGGTCGCGAACATCGGCATCCCGCTTCTCGTGGCGCTGCTGCTCTGCTACATCGGTGCCATCGTCTCGGCCTTCGCGTCCTCCACCGCGATCCTCGGCGTCACCATCCCGCTGGCCGTTCCGTTCCTGCTCGCCGGTGAAGTAGGAGCCATCGGAGTCATCGTGGCTCTGTCCATCGTGTCGACCATCGTCGACGTCAGCCCGTTCTCCACCAACGGAGCCCTGGTGCTCGCCAACGCTCAGGACATCGACCGAGATGTCTTCTACAAGCAGATCCTCAAATACAGCGCCCTGGTCGTTGTCATCGGCCCGCTGATCGCCTGGGGATTGCTGGTCGTACCCGGCTGGATGTAGCAGTACTGCGGCTGAAAACAGGCGCTCGATGATGGCGGCACGTGTGTTCGACGTGCCGCCATCACGCGTCTGAGCTGGGCAAAGGCACGTAAATCGGCACTTGACTTCTCTGGGGTTCGCTGGTCCAATTGAATTGGCTAGTCCACTGGCCCAGTAATCCAATCGGACCTCGGGTCCGGTCCCACCTCGCTTCGACGTAAGGATCAATTCGATGCCCCTCAACACGACAGGCAGAACCGGACCGCTCGAAGGCACCGTGGTGGTCGATCTGACCCGCGCCCTGGCCGGCCCGCACGCGGCGATGATGCTCGGCGACCTCGGCGCAGACATCATCAAGGTCGAGACGCCCAAGGGCGGCGACGACACCCGAGTCTGGGGTCCCCCCTTCGTCACTCCGCGCGATGCCGAACGCGAGTCGACGTACTTCCTCTCGGCCAACCGCAACAAGCGGTCCATCGCCCTCGATCTCAAGACCGACGACGGCCGAGAAGCGTTGGAGCACATGATAGAACGAGCAGACGTGCTGCTCGAGAACTTTCGCACCGGAGTGCTCGACCGCCTCGGTTTCTCACCCGAGCGCATCGCCGAGATCAACCCGCGCACGGTCGTACTGTCGATCAGCGGATTCGGCCACGACGGACCCGAGGGCGGCCGCTCCGGCTACGACCAGATCGCCCAGGGGGAGGCCGGGCTGATGTCGTTCACCGGCTCGGGCCCCGAGGATGTCCAGCGCGTCGGCGTTCCCATCGCAGACCTGCTTGCCGGAATGTACGGAGCCTTCGGCGTTCTCGCGGCATTGCGTGAACGCGACCGCACCGGGCGCGGCAAGGTCGTCCGCACCTCGCTGCTCGCCAGCGTCGTCGGAGTGCACGCCTTCCAGGGCACCAAGTGGACCGTCGCAGGCGAGGTGGGCGCGGCTCAGGGTAATCACCACCCGTCGATCTGCCCGTACGGATTGTTTCCGACATCGGATGGCGCAGTGCAGATCTCCGTGGGTAGCGAGGGGCTGTGGCATCGGTTCTGCGAGGGCTTCGGCATCGACCCCGATCTCGAGGGCATGGCCACCAACCCGCAACGGGTGGACAGTCGCGACGACGTCATCGAACTCGTCTCCAAGATCTTCCGCACCTACGACACCGAACCGCTGCTGTCCCTTCTCGACGAGATCGGTGTTCCCGCAGGCAAGGTGCGCAATGTGCAGGAAGTGTACGAGTGGGAGCAGACCAAATCCCAGGGCCTGCTCGTCGACGTCGAACACGCGACGTTGGGCACGGTCACTCTGCCGGGGCCGCCCCTGCGCTTCTTCGAATCCGACGGCACCGAGGTCACCGAAACGAATCATCTGGCGCCGCCGGTGCTGGGTGCCGACGACGAGCTCGTCCGCGACTGGCTGAAAGAAGCGATCCGATGACCAGAATGACCGCCCTCGAACTGCTCGATCTGGTGATCGATCCCGGCAGCTTCGACTCCTGGGACACTCCGACTGCGGACTACGTCATCGACGACGAGTACGCGAGCGAACTGGTGGCGGCCCGTGAGAAGACCGGTCTCGACGAGTCCGTCCTCACCGGGTCCGCGACCGTTCGGGGCCGCAGGGTCGCAATCCTGCTCGGCGAGTTCGCATTTCTGGCCGGCTCGATCGGGGTTGCGGCGGGTGAGCGGCTCGTCACTGCCGTGCACCGGTCGACGGACGAGCGGCTGCCGCTGCTCGCGTTACCGACCTCCGGCGGAACCCGCATGCAGGAGGGCACGGTCGCGTTTCTGCAGATGGTCAAGATCACCGCCGCGATCACAGCACACAAGGCGGCGAACCTGCCGTACATCGTCTACTTGCGGCACCCCACCACCGGCGGAGTCTTCGCGTCCTGGGGATCGCTCGGACACGTCACCGTCGCCGAGCCCGGTGCCCTGGTCGGCTTCCTCGGGCCTCGCGTCTACGAGGCCCTCTACGACGCGAAGTTCCCCGCGGGCGTGCAGACGTCGGAGAACCTCCAGGCCCACGGGCTCATCGACGCCATCCGCCCGCCCGAGCAGCTCGGCGAGATCGTCGATCGGGCGCTGCGGATCATGACCGACGTCCCGTCGTGCCGGCCCCGCACCGTCGAGGCGCTCGAATGGAAGATCGAGGACGTGCCCGCGTGGACGTCGATCCTGGCCTCCCGTAGGAACGATCGTCCCGGCGTGCGCGAGTTGCTGTTCAGTACTGCAGCAGATGTGCTGCCGCTCAACGGAACCGGTCAAGGCGAGTCCGATCCCGGTCTGATTCTGGCTCTCGTTCGGTTCGGCGACATGCCGTGCGTACTGCTCGGGCAGGATCGACGGGGTCAGACGACGAAGACCCCGCTCGGTCCCGCAGCGCTCCGCGAGGCTCGACGCGGTATGCGTCTGGCACAGGATCTGAAGCTTCCGCTCGTCACCGTCATCGACACGGCAGGTGCAGCGCTGTCGAAGGAGGCGGAGGAAGGTGGCCTGGCGGGCGAGATCGCCCGGTGCATCGCAGACATGGTCGATCTCGAAACCCCGACGCTGTCATTGCTGTTGGGGCAGGGGACGGGCGGCGGCGCACTCGCGCTGGTACCGGCTGATCGCGTTCTTGCCGCTCAGCACGCGTGGCTCTCGCCGCTGCCGCCCGAGGGTGCGTCGGCCATCGTGCATCGCGACACCGCCCATGCCGCGGAGATGGCCACCAAGCAGGGAGTGCGCTCGCTCGACCTCTTCCGGGCCGGTGTCGTCGACATCATCATTCCCGAGCTGCCCGACGCGGCGGACGAATCGCAGCAGTTCTGCGATCGGGTGGGTGCGGTGCTGCACCGTGAGCTCGCGGACCTGATCGCCCAGGATCCGTCGTTGCGGATGATTGCCCGCGAAAAGCGTTTCAACAGAATCGGCTTCGCGGCGGCCGCGGTCTGATGCCCGCCGAACTCGAAGTTGTGGATGATTTTCGGCTGGAATTCGTCCATAACTTCGAGCTCGGCGATGACCGGGGAGGCTATCGTCGTTCAGGTGGCGGGCAATGCGCGGGATCCGGGGGTCTCGGTGGCCTCGCGACTGCTGGCGCTCCTGGCCGTGTTCGACGAGAAGACCCCTGCGCTGACGTTGTCCGAACTTGCCGACGGTGCCGACCTGCCCGTCGCCACCGCACATCGCCTGGTGCGTGAACTGGTCGGCTGGGGAGCGCTCGTCCGCGGCGACGACGGCCGCTACGTGGTGGGGCGTCGGCTGTGGAAGTTGGGCTTGCTGGCACCGGATCAAGCCGATCTGCGAGAGATAGCCTCGCCGTTTCTGCACGACATCTACGGCGCGACGCTCGCCACGGTGCATTTGGCCATTCGCGACGGCGATGAGGTGCTCTACCTCGACAGGTTGGCCGGGCATGCGTCGGTGCCTGCGGTCAGCCGGGTCGGAGCCCGCCTGCCTCTGTATGCGACCGGAGTCGGCAAGGTGTTGTTGGCCTACGCCCCGCGCGAGGTGCACGATCGCGTGCTCAGGAACTTGGCCCGCATCACCCCGTACACGGTGACTCATCCGGGGAAGTTGGACAGCGAACTACGCCGAGTGCATCGTGAGGGGTATGCGCAGACGGTCGAGGAGATGACGCTGGGAGCGTGTTCGGTGGCCGTACCGGTCCGCGGCGAGGGTGAGAGTGTGGTGGCTGCGTTGGGAATCGTGGTTCCGAGTATCGGCCGAGATCGCGCCAGACTGGTTGCAGCTCTGCAGGTTGCAGCCCGAGGTATCGAGCGAAGTCTGCGGAGGTGAGAGCAGTGTTTTCACTGAGCGGAAACCGTATCTTGTTCCCGGCCCGAACGCGCGGTGTACTCGATGCATGCGTACACAGGTTGCCATCATCGGAGCAGGGCCCGCGGGTCTGCTGCTGTCCCACCTGCTCGGGGAGCAGGGAATCGATTCCGTTCTGATCGAGTCGCGCACGCAGCAGTACGTGCTCTCGCGAATCCGCGCAGGCATCCTCGAACATTCGACGGTTCAGCTGCTCGACGACCACGGCCTCGGCGATCGATTGCATCGCGAGGGCCACGAGCATCGCGGAATCTATCTGCAGTGGCCGGAAGAGCGGCACCACATCGACTTTCGCGACCTGGTGGACCGAAGCGTGTGGGTGTACGGGCAGACCGAGGTGACCAAGGATCTCGTGACGGCACGCGAGAAGGCCGGCCAGCAGATCTACTACGACGTCTCCGACACCGCATTGCACGACGTCGAGTCCGACGCCCCGTATGTCACGTTCACCGATTCCTCCGGCACGCCGATGCGGATCGATGCGAATGTCGTTGCCGGATGCGACGGTTCGTTCGGTCCCAGCCGCGCCGCGATGCCGGATTCGGTACGCAACACCTGGGAGCGGACGTATCCGTATTCCTGGCTCGGTGTGCTGGCCGATGTGCCGCCCTCGACCGACGAGCTCATCTACGCCTGGCATCAGGACGGATTCGCGATGCACTCGATGCGATCGTCGACGGTCAGCCGGCTGTATCTACAGGTTCCCAACGGCACCGACATCGCCACCTGGTCCGACGACCGTATCTGGGATGCGCTGGCACGCAGGCTCGGTCACGGTCAGGACGGCTGGGAGCTCACTCCGGGGCCGATCACCGAGAAGAGCGTGCTGCCGATGCGCAGCTACGTGCAGACACCGATGCGACACGGCAACCTCTTTCTGGCCGGCGACGCCGCGCACATCGTGCCGCCGACCGGAGCGAAGGGCCTCAACCTCGCAGTGGCCGACGTAGCACTGTTGGCACCGGCGCTGACATCCTTGCTGGGCAAGAACGACTCCCGCTCCGCCGATACCTACAGTGACGACGCCCTCCGACGCGTCTGGCGCTGCACCCACTTCTCCTGGTGGATGACGACCATGCTGCACACCGGCGACGATCCGTTCGACACGCAGCTGCAACTCTCGCAACTGAAATGGGTGGCCTCGAGCGAGGCAGGGGCCACGGGACTGGCAGAGAACTACGCGGGACTTCCCATCGGCTTCTGAGCCCTGCCGAGCTCGCAGTTGTGCAGGAAAACGGCCGACATCGATACATAACTGCGAGTTCGGCACTCCGGCGGTGGTGCCAGAGACTTAGGGTGGCACCATGCGCATCGACGAGTATCGGAAGTACGACGGTCTTGGCCTGGCGGGATTGGTTGCCGACGGTGAGGTGACACCGCGCGAATTGCTCGACTGTGCACTGGCGCAGGTCAAGTCGATCGATCCGCGGCTCAATTCGGTGGTGCGGGTGATGTCGGAGCAGGCCGACGACCAGTTGACGCGACCGCTGCAGGGGCCGTTCGCCGGCGTGCCGTTCCTGATCAAGGACCTCTCGCAGGACTACGCCGGCCTGCCCACATCGAGTGGATCGCGTTCGTTGACGGATCTGCCGATGCCCGAGCATTCCACGGTGGTGCAGCGCTGGCTCGACGCAGGCCTGGTGATCTTCGGCAAGACCAACACTCCGGAATTCGGGGCGAAGGGGATCACCGAACCGGCGGTGCACGGCGCGACTCGAAACCCCTGGGATCGCAGCAGAACTCCCGGTGGATCGTCGGGTGGATCGGCCGCCGCGGTCGCGTCCGGCATCGCCGCGGTGGCGGGAGCCAACGACGGCGGCGGTTCCATCCGGATTCCGGCGTCGTGCTGTGGGCTCGTCGGGCTCAAGCCTGGACGCGGACTTGTGCCGTCGGGCCCCACGTTCGGCGAACCCATGCACGGGGCAGCGGTGCAGGGCGTCGTGTCGCGGTCGGTGCGCGATACCGCCGCGATGCTCGACGTGCTGGCGGGCGGCGAGGCGTCGTCCGGCTACCTGCCCGCGCGTTCGGACGGAACGTTCCTGTCTCGAACGGAGATGGACCCGAAGCCTTTGCGCATCGGCATGTATGCCGTGACATCGGTCAATCCGTCGCCCCACCCGCAGGCCGTCGCCGCGATGGAGTCCGCCGCCGAGACACTCACCGACCTCGGCCACACCGTCGAGCTGCTCGACGCCCCGCCGTACGACGACGCGAACCTCAACCGCGAGTTCCTACTGGCCTGGTTCACCTACCTGGCATGGGAGATGGACGAGGTGAAACGCAGAACCGGTTGCGGCGACGACAAATTCGAGCGTGACACCCGCATCATGGCGGCGCTGGGCAGATCCGCCAGTGGCGTCGAGTACCTCGAAGCGGTGGAAGGTCGCCACGTTCACGTTCGTGCGCTGGCCACCTTCTTCGAGAAGTACGACCTGCTGCTCACGCCGACTCTTGCGGAGCTGCCTCCGAAGATCGGTGCCTTCGATCTCGCGAAGCCGTTGGAACTGGCATCGGAGTTGTTGTTGCGCAGCAGGACTGCCGGAGTCTTGCGATACACCGGCATCGTGGATCAGATGATCGACGACAACATCTCGTGGATTCCCTACACCCAGCTGGGAAACGTCACCGGGCGTCCGGCGCTGTCGCTTCCCGTGCACTGGACCCCCGAGGGCCTTCCGATGGGCGCGCACTTCACCGCACCGCTGGGAGGCGAAGCACTGCTCGTCCAACTGGCCGGACAGTTGGAACGAGCCGTGCCGTGGGCGCACCACTACGCCGACATCGGTTAGCGGGTCGCTCCGAGCAAGGCCTTTCCGAGGATGCCCGACGGCCGTTGCCGTACCTGGCCGTCGACGATGTCGACGACCCCACCTGCCCACTCGGGATCGGTGTCGGCGGCAGCCTGGGGATCGGCGTGGGCATCGGTGCCCTCCTCGGCTGTGACGGTGATGGAACGCTCGAGAGCCTCTCGGACGCTCATCAGCGACGTACCGGGCTCGGCGAACACCTCCGTCGCCGCGTTCCCACGGCGCACCACCATGTCGTGGGTGAGGCTGTCGACCAACGAGATCACCGTGCCTGGAGGCATGGCGGTGATGGTGGCGACGGCGCGGCCCACCAGACCGGTCGGCAACAGCGGAACCGGAATCTGTACTCGACGCAGACCGGCGACGCTGCCGTACGCCTGCAGCAGTTCCGGGTAGCTCATCGTCTCGGTTCCGCCGATGTCGAACGTTCCCGGGCGTGCGGTGTCGCCGAGGGCACGCGCGATGATGGCGACCACGTCGACGACGGCGATGGGCTGCACCTGCCTGCGCATCCACGTCGGGATGGGTGTGAGCGGCAGACGCTCGGTCATCCGGCGCACCAGCTCGAACGAGGTCGATCCCGAACCGAGGATGATCGCCGCCCGCAGCACGGTGGCGTCGACGGAACTGTCGAGGAACGTCTCCTCGACCTGCAGTCGAGAGCGCAGATGATCGGACAACGGGGTTCCGTCGTCGGGAATGAGGCCGGAGAGGTAGACGATCCGGCGCAGGCCGTTGCGCTCCGCGGCGGCGGCCATGGACTGCGCGGCGTGGCGATCCTTCTCGACGAAGTCGCCCTCGTCCATCGAGTGCACCAGGTAGACGACGGCGTCCACGTTCTCGGTCGCGGTGTCGAAGGTCTCGTGATCGTCGAGGTCGAAGTGCACCGCGGTGACGTGAGCGCCCCAGGCGAAGCGCGATTTCTTGCTCGGATCGCGCATGGCAGCGTGCACCTGGTGACCCTGTTCGAGGAGGACCGGGATCAGCCGAGATCCGATGTATCCGGTTGCGCCGGTGACCAGCACTCGCATGACTTTCTCGTTTCTGTAGACAATGGCCATACCCCGTCGGAGCAGTCTCACTCCCCGGCGTCGGAGGCAGATGACACACTGTGCGGGTGAGTGCGCGTATCAGGAACAACGTCAGGGTCGTGGGGGCTGTCGACGGACCCGTGGTGATGCTGGCTCACGGCTTCGGTTGCGACCAGACGCTGTGGCGTTCGGTGACCGATCTTCTGGCTCCGAATTTCTCGATCGTGCTGTTCGATCACGTCGGGTCCGGAGCGTCGGACCCCTCGGCGTGGGATGCGGACAAGTACGCGCCGCTGGACGCCTACGTCGATGACATCGTCGACATAGTCCGGGAACTCGACCTCCGCGACGTCACGTTCGTCGGCCATTCGGTGGCGTCGATGATGGGTGTTCTCGCGGTCCAGGCGGCTCCCGAGTTGTTCGGCAAGCTCTTTCTCCTGACGCCGTCCCCCCGGTACATCGACGACGGTGACTACCGCGGTGGATTCAGCCGCGAGGACATCGACGAGTTGCTCGAGTCGTTGGACAGCAACTACCTGGGGTGGTCCGCATCGATGGCACCGATCGTGGTGAACGCGCCGGATCGGCCGGATCTGGAGAACCTGTGGACCGCGAGCTACTGCCGAACCGATCCCGAGTGCGCACGGGTGTTCGCCCGCACCACCTTCCTGTCCGACAATCGCGCTGATCTGGCCGGGGTAGCCCTGCCCACGATGATCGTCGACTGTGCGCGGGATTCGCTGGCACCGCCTCAGGTGGGCAGATACGTCCACGAACACATCACCGGCAGCACTCTCCGGACACTCGACGCCAGCGGACACTGCCCGCACGTCACCCAGCCCGAACAGACCGCCGAGGCGATTGCGACCTTCGTGAGATCGTCGTGATTCACGAACTCGACATCGAGGACCTGTACGAGAACGCGCCATGCGGTTATCTCTCGGTTCTTCCGGACATGCGAATCGTGAGACTGAACTCGACGCTGGCGAACTGGCTCGGCTTCGACGTCGACGCCCTGATCGGTACCGACTTCACCCAACTTCTCACCGCCGGTGGCCGGATCCACTACGAGACCCATTTCGGCCCGATTCTGCGTATGTACGGCCAGCTCGACGGCATTGCCATCGACTTCGTGACGTCCGATCGCCGACGGCTGCCCGTGTTCATGACCGCGAACGTCAAGACCGACGAGACGGGCACGCCGGTACTGATTCGCATCACCGCGCTCGACGCCAGGGACCGTCGCACCTACGAACGCGAGTTGCTCGAGTCCCGAACGCGAGCGGAGCTGCTGGCGAAGACACTGCAGCGGTCTCTGCTGCCGCCTGCCCTGCTGCCGCCGTCGGGAATGACCGCTGCCGCTCACTATCACGCGGCATCGAGCGACGAGGTGGGTGGAGATTTCTACGATCTGTTCCCGCTGTCGGACGACCGCTGGGGATTCTTCCTCGGCGACGTGTGCGGCAAGGGTGCGTCGGCCGCAGCCGTGACGTCGTTGACGCGGTACACCCTGCGCGCGGCCGCGGTGTACGACCACGACCCGGTCGCTGTTCTGCACAATCTGGATTCGGTTCTGCGGCAGGAGTTCCGCGAGAACAACGCGCAGTTCTGCACTGCGGTGTTCGGGGTGCTCAGCCGCTCGGCCGGAGGATTCGAGGTGTCGATGGCCAGCGGCGGTCATCCGCCTCCGCTGGTGATGCGGGCCGACGGCAGCGCGCACTACGTCCACATGACGGGTGGGCAACTCGTCGGAATTCTGCGTCACGCGCGGTTCGTGCCTGCCACCGTCACATTGAGCGCAGGCGACACCCTGATGCTCTACACCGACGGCCTCACCGAGGCCCGGGTGGGCACAGGTCGATACGACGACGAGGGCGCGCTGCTCGAGTTCGCGACCGCCAACGCCCCGGCGGCACCGGCGGCAATCGTCGAGAATCTGCGGGTCCTGCTGAACAGCTTCGGCGACGGGTTGGCCGACGACGCAGCAGTGATGGCGCTGGGAGTGTCGTCAGTCGAGAGCGGCGAGGGCTGACGCCAGATCTGCGTGCAGCGCGAATTCCTGATCGAGACCCATCAGTCTGATCGGGCGGCTGGTGGTCGGCCCATCGGCGACGACCGAGAAGGCAACGGTGTCCCCGTGGTCCTTCTGGGTCGTTGCCAGCACGGTCATGGCAGCCGAGGCCAAGAACGAGACCTTGCTCAGATCGACGATCAATGCAGCAGGCGTGGTGGAAATCTGTGCGTCGATCGCGCTCGACAGTGCGGGGGCCGTGGTGACGTCGAGTTCACCGGCGACCGCGATGACGGCCGCGCGCCCGTCGTTGCTGGACTGGATGGAAAATCCGGCGGTGTTCGTATCGGCTGGCATCTGCACTCCTGAATCGTTACCCGCCGCGCTCGTCGACGGGGCATGCGGACCATTCAATCAGTAGGTCCTATTGGAACGTGACCTGCGTTCCTCTGAGTGCGGGAGCGCCGACCGTCGTGGTCCAGGACGGCACTGCGTCGGGCTCGATTCCCGTGGCCCCGCCGTAGACGACGGCCAAGGTCTGTTGCTCGGTGACCGAGTTCGCGTACGAGGCGGGCACGGGGGAGAGCTGCGGAACCGGAAGCGACGGAATGTCCTGTTCACCGGGGTTTCTCGACGGCACCTGGTACGAGCCGTCGTTGGGGGAACTGCCCGGGTACTGCGGGAAGTACTCGCCGGCCGAGCGGTCGAGGGGGGAGTAGCAGGTGGGTGGGCGTTCCTGCTCGAACAATCGCGGCTCGTCCTGATTCGGTAGGTACCGACCCTTCGGATTGACGAACGGCATCGAGACGTTGATGCCGGGGTACTCGTCGCCGACACCGGTGACGATCCTGCCGCGCCTGGCCCCCTCCGCGAATTGGGCGACGGTGCAGCCGAGAGCCGGGGAGAACTCGGCGAGCACCTCGAGTGCTTCGCGGGAATTCGCGGCCAGCCCGATGATGTCCGCGGAGTTGGCATCGAGGAAGTCGGCGGTGGTGTTGGAGGCGGATGTCAAAGACGCGTAGAGCGTCTCGAGGGCCGGGCGCTTCTCGACGACGGTATTTCCGGTGGTCCGCAGGTTGTCCAGTGCGTTGATCAACTCGGGGGCCGCATCGGCGTAGGTCTGCGAGAAGTCGGCGAGCCCGCGCAGGTCCTCCTGGATTGCGGGCAATTCGGTGTTGAGCCCGGCAAAGATGTTCTCGAGTCTGTCGATCGTGAGGCCGAGCTCTTCGCCGCGACCGCTCAGGCCCTGTGCGAGCGCGCCGAGGGTGTTCGACAGGTCCTCCGGCGGCACGGCCTGGAGCAGCGGCAACAGGCCGTCGAGCACCTGCCCTACCTCGATGGCGTTGCCGCTGCGGTCCTGCTTCAACACCGTGCCCTCGGTGATGGGCGACCCCGGCCTGCCGTCCGGCAACTCCAACGCGACGTAGCGCTCGCCGAACAGTGTCTTCGGCAGCAGTCGCGCGGTGGCGTTCGACGGAATCATCTCGGCCATGTCCGGTTCGATGGCCAATTCCGAGGTGACGACGCCACCTGCCGTCGTCGCAGATCGCACTTCGCCGACGATCAGGCCGCGTACTTTGACATCTGCGTTGCGGGGAAGTGCGTTGCCGACGCTGTCGGTTTCGAGGGAGACCGTCACCACGTCCTTGAACGTCTTGTTGTACGAGGTGACGCTCCACCCGACGAACACGACGATGAGCACGACGAGAGCGATTCCGAGGAGTCGGTTCTGGACCGGCGAGGGGGAGCCGGTCATGGATAAGTCGCAACGACAACAACAGCCATGTCGCGAACCTTAGTGGTACACAACGTCACACTTACTACCGAAGATTGGTTTGTGAGATGGACCTAGCACTTCGGTAGAAATGTGACAGGGACCACGATTGTCAGTCGGCGATCAGCCGGGGTGCGTGGAACCAACCGCCCTGCCCGCCTTCGCGCTGCCGGCCGATGACGTAAGTCCCCGGCGCGATTCCGGTGGCTCCGTGTTCGGGATGAATGAGGTATGCCGTCTGCGAGTTGGTCAGGATGCCCAGGGCCAGACCTCGGACGTCGTGCACGGGACTGGCCCACGAGCAGAAGCCACCGTCGGCCACCAGGCTGTGCGGGTTGCCGCCTGCTGCGCTGCGCAGTAGTTCGATTCCCGTCAGCGGCACGGTCTCGCGACGCGTCTGTTCGGTGGGGACGACTATGCCGTCGAGCAGTACGTACGGTACGACGATCAGATCGCCCTGGGCTTGCAGACCGTCGATGACGGGCACGGAGATCTCCTTGTCGAGATAGTCGAATACGTCGAGCCCGGTGAGGTCGGTCAGTGCGGACAGTGTGATGTTCGAGTTCATGTGTTTCACCTTGGGTGTGTTGTCGGGGTATGGGGTCAGGTTCTGCGGAGTAGTCGGCCGTAATCGGCTCCGGCCAGACCGTAGGTCCAGCCCGCGGCGTCGACCGCGGACGAGAACGCGCCGGGAACGCGAAGCCCGTAGCGTCGGCGCTCGCCGTCTCGTTCGCGAGAGCCGTTGACGGCAAGCAGTATTCGGCCCTCACCTCCCCAGCCCGCGGGTGTGGCGAACAGTTGCAGGGTGCAACCGGGATTGCCCGGATCGTCGTCGGTGTCGACCAGTCGCAAACCGGCTCGGTCCAGGTAGGCATCCCAGCCGATTCGTTCTATGGCGCTTCGTCGGATCTCGACGTTGCGTTCGACGGTGATGCGCTCGACCGTCGGATCGTGGATCACCCACTTGGGAACCACGGTCCCGTTCAGGACGTGGACACCGCTGCCGTCGCCGAACTCGACCGCGGGCGAGGACGAATTGTGCAGTCGCACTTCACCGTGCACCGGATCGGGAATCGGTTCGGTGTGCAGAACCGTCGGCCGTTCGGACATCACCGCGATGTCGTCGAACGCCCACCACCATCCCGTCGATTCGACGAGGGCCGATTGAATGTCGAGAAGTTCGTTGTCCTCGTGCCCGAACGTCATGAGGCCGAAGGAGCGATAGATGTCGTAGTAGGCGACGCGATGGGCTTCCTGCTGCCCGTACCAGCTGACGGTGCCGAAGGGGTGCGGCGCGAGGGATCGGACGGCAGTGGCAACACCGTCGAAGAGGCTGGTGTGCAATGATTTTCGCACGGTTCGGCGAATGATCGGATCGGGACTGATGCCGGCGCGGGCAGCGTCCGTCGGCGAGCGGCGTGAGACGTCGATGCGCGCTACCAGATCGCGCTGTGCATTGCGGTCGGAATAGAAGTACTGCTGCGGCCATTCGATCTGTCGTCGATCGATTCGCTGGTCCATCCGGTGCCGGGAATCGGACAGAATGGATGCGATTCGGGCTCCCACGTCTGCGTTGTTCGCCAATGTCCTGGCGGTGATCAACTCTGCTGCGGCTGCCGGAGAGGGGACCCACACGAACTGTGGATCGGGGTGCCCAGATTTTCGATACAGCTGTGCCACTGCGGATTCCGCGGTGGTTCTATCGGAGGGGCCGGATTTCAGGCCGTAGCCGAGCCATCGATCGCGCTGCGCGCAGACCGCACGAATGCTCTCGGCGTATTCATCGGGATTGTCACTGAATGTGCCGCGACGGGGAAATGTCGACGGCATCGGCACGGCGCTCACGTGAGGGAGGCGGTGTCCGCCTTTCCGGTTGTCATGAAGAAAAGAGTGACACGAGAATCGGATGAGCGCAAGGCGCACGTGCACGAAACTTCGTAGTGGGTTACGAAGTTCCGCTCACGTGGGTCAGCCGCGCGAGCGCAGGATCAACTGGGCCGCGCTGATGTCGTCGATGACGAGATCGGTGATCAATCCGCCGCGCAGCGCGGCGGTGAGGGCATCGAGTTTGGACGCTCCGGCGACGATGCAGACTCGGCGCGGAACCACCTTGAGGCGATCCAGACTCGGTCCACTCGATCTGTCGTTCAACGCAATTCGGTCGTGACTGCCGTCGGAGCGCAGGAACACGGTGGCAATGTCTCCGACGACGCCGTCGCGCTGGAGCTCGGCTCGATCCTCGCGCTCGAGGTAGCCGGCGCTGTAGACGTGACTCGGAACGGCACCGCTCATGACGCCGATGCTGAACACGGCGAGGTTCATCCGATCCTGCAGTTCGAGTACTCGCTTGATGCTGCGTTCGCGCCACAGGTGTTGCCGGGTTTCGGGGTAGTCGAAGAATGCAGGCACCGGAAATCCCTGCGCCACAGCGCCGTATGCGTCGGCGAAGGTTCGGACGATGTCGGTGGCGTAGGAGACTCCGGTGGTGCGGGTGTTGGCGGCCCCGTTGAGCTGCACGACGGTGGAGTTGTGGGTTCGTTTGGGTGCGAGCTTGCGGCTGACGGCGCTGACGGTGGTTCCCCAGGCGACGCCCATCACCATGTCGGACTCGAAGAACGATGTCAGCAATCGGCCTGCGAAGGTGGCGACCCGATCGAGGCGTTGCAATTCGTCGACGGTTTCCGACACGGGGACGACATGTGCACGAATGTCGTACAGATCGGCGAATGCCCGCTCGATTCGTGGTGCCTGACCGAGTGGGGTGGAGATCTTGATTTCCACCAGTCCTGATGCCCGCGCGAACGTGATGAGTCGTGAGACTGTCGAACGAGATACGCCCAGCTCACGGCCGATCGCCGCCATCGTCATGTCCTGGAAGTAGTAGAGGCGCGCTGCCTGGGTGGCATGGCCGGTCCGCAGATCCGATTCGGGCGCTATGCGTTGGTCCGTCACCGTCGCAGTGTACGACCGCTTTGCACATATGTGCATCAGCTGTGCAACGCAGTGCAGGCCGTCTACCGTGGCAAACAGCACGCAATGTGGCGTGCATCACCAACTTTGCGGAGGCTACACAATGGCTCGTAAGGAACCGGAATGGGGACTGCCGGCGCACATGGCTGCCGAGTTCGCCGGAACCATCATTCTCATTCTGTTCGGCGTCGGCGTCGTCGCGCAGGTCGTCTCGGGCGGTGAATCGGGAAGTCTCGGAGACCACGACTCGATCGCCTGGGCATGGGGGCTGGGCGTGATGTTCGGCATCTACGTCGCGGGTCGTATCACCGGCGCGCACCTCAACCCCGCGGTCACGATCACGTTCGCACTCTTCCGCGAATTCAGCTGGAAGATGGTTGCGCCCTACATCCTCGCGCAGACCGCAGGTGCCTTCGTGGCCGCGCTGCTGGTGCGCTGGAACTACAACGACATGATCAACGCAGTGGACCCCGGGCACACCACCGCCACCCAGACGATCTTCTCGACGCTTCCCGGAAACGGAACGTTGCCCGTCAGCGTGTCCTCGGCGCTGATCGATCAGATCATCGGCACCGCGATCCTGCTGTTCCTCATTGTGGCAGTGACCGATTCACTCGGCACCGCACCGATGGCCAACATGGCCCCACTGATCGTCGGCCTCATCGTCGTCGCCATCGGCTTCGCATGGGCCACCAACGCCGGATACGCGATCAATCCGGCCCGAGATTTCGGACCTCGCCTGGCGTCGTACATCACCGGATACGGTGGAGCCTGGCGAGATCAATACGGCGGCCTGTACTTCTGGGTCCCGATCGTCGGACCTCTCGTAGGCGGACCGATAGGAGTGTTCCTGTACGACCTGCTCATCGGAAAGAACCTCCGCAAACAAGAAGGTTCGACGCCCGAGCCGCCATCACGACTCCCAGCAGACACCCAGACCACAGGAGAGAAGCCATGACCGAGTTCGCAGGAAAGTACGTCGCCGCGATCGATCAGGGAACCACGTCTTCACGCTGCATGATCTTCGATCACGCGGGCACCGTCGTCGCGGTCGATCAGAAAGAACACCAGCAGATCTTCCCGCAGGCCGGCTGGGTCGAGCACGACGCGTCGGAGATCTGGGACAACGTGCGCGCCGTCGCGGCCGGTGCCATGGCCGCCGCGGATCTGACGCGCGAGGACATCGCCGCCGTCGGCATCACCAACCAGCGTGAGACGGCGCTGGTGTGGGAGCGCGAGACGGGCAAGCCGATCTACAACGCCATCGTCTGGCAGGACACCCGTACCGATCGCATCGCCACCGCACTCGGCGGCGGCGACGCCAACAAGTACACCGCCACGACCGGCCTGCCGTTGGCCACCTACTTCTCCGGCCCCAAGATCAAGTGGATCCTCGACAACGTCGACGGCGCACGGGCGAAAGCCGAAGCGGGAGAACTGTGTTTCGGCAACATGGACACGTGGGTGCTGTGGAACATGACCGGCGGCACCGACGGCGGGTTGCACTACACCGATCCGACCAACGCCTCGCGCACCCTGCTGATGGATCTCGACACCCTGCAGTGGGACGAGGGCATCTGCGCCGACATGGGCATACCGATGTCGATGCTGCCCGAGATCAGGTCGAGCTCCGAGGTGTACGGCACCGGCCGTGAACGCGGACCGTTCCGCGGAGTGCCGATCTCCGGAATCCTGGGCGACCAGCAGGCGGCCACCTTCGGGCAGGCCTGCCTGTCTCCCGGTGAGGCCAAGAACACCTACGGCACAGGCAATTTCGTTCTGCTCAACACCGGCACCGAAAAGGTCATGAGCAAGAACGGCCTGCTCACCACCGTTTGCTACAAGATCGGCGATCAGCCGACGGTGTATGCACTCGAAGGCTCGATCGCGGTGACGGGCTCGCTGGTGCAGTGGTTGCGGGACAACCTCGGCATGATCTCCTCGGCTGCGGACATCGAGACCGACGCGCGTTCGGTCGACGACAACGGCGGTGCCTACTTCGTGCCCGCGTTCTCGGGTCTGTTCGCTCCGCACTGGCGTGCCGATGCCCGTGGTGCCATCGTGGGATTGACACGATTCGTCAACAAGGGCCACCTGGCCCGCGCCGTACTCGAAGCCACTGCGTACCAGACGCGTGAGGTCATCGAGGCCATGAACGCCGACTCCGGGGTCGATCTCGAGGTGCTCAAGGTCGACGGCGGAATGGTGGTCAACGAACTGCTGATGCAGTTCCAGTCCGACATTCTCAATGTCGACGTCGTCCGGCCCGTCGTCGCCGAAACCACCGCTCTCGGAGCGGCATACGCGGCCGGCCTGGCCGTCGGGTACTGGGAGAGCGAGGACGACATCCGTCAGAACTGGGCCGAGGACAAGACATGGACACCGTCCATGGACGAAGACCAGCGGGCGAAGCTCTACGCCGGCTGGAAGAAGGCAGTAACACGTACTCTCGATTGGGTTGATGAAGAATGAGTTCCACCACAACGGCTTTGAGCCCGGAGTCCCGCGCAGACGGATTGGCGCGGATGGAAGCCGAAGAGCTCGACATCCTGGTGATCGGCGGCGGCGTCGTCGGAGCGGGCACCGCACTCGACGCCGTCACCCGCGGCCTGAAGGTCGGTCTGCTCGAAGCGCGTGACTACGCGGCCGGCACTTCCAGCCGCTCGAGCAAACTGTTCCACGGCGGTCTGCGCTACCTCGAGCAGTTCAACTTCGCGTTGGTGTTCGAGGCGCTCAAGGAGCGTTCGCTGGTACTGAACAAGCTGTGCCCGCACCTCGCGCGCCCGGTGCCGTTCATCTACCCGCTCGAGAAGGTGATCGACCGTCCGTACGTCGGTCTCGGCATCGGCGTGTACGACGTCATGGGTGCCGGACGCGGCGTCCCGAGCCATCACAAGCACCTCGGCAAGAAGAAGACGCTCGAGTCCTTCCCGTCCGGCAAGCGCTCGGCGATCCGCGGTGCGGTGAAGTTCTACGAGGGCCAGGTCGACGACGCCCGGCACACGATGATGCTCGCCCGTACCGCGGCGGCCTACGGTGCGTTGTGCGCCAACAGCACCCGCGTCACGGGCTTCCTGCGGGAGGACGACAAGGTCGTCGGCGTCGTGGCGAGCGACCTCGAAACGGGACGCTCCTTCGAGGTCCGGGCCAAGCAGGTCATCAACGCGGCCGGTGTCTGGACCGACGAGGTGCAGCAGATGGTCGGTGGGCGTGGACAATTCCAGGTCCGCGCCTCCAAGGGTGTGCACCTGGTGGTGCCGCGCAATCGCATCAACAGTGCCACCGGCATCATCACCCGAACCGAGAAGAGTCTGCTGTTCGTCATCCCGTGGGGCAGTCACTGGATCATCGGCACCACCGATACCGACTGGAAGCTCGACCTGGCTCATCCGGCCGCGAGCCAGAGCGACATCGACTACATCCTGGGCCACGTGAACAAGCTGCTCGCCGATCCGTTGGACCGCACCGACGTCGTCGGTGTGTACGCGGGACTGCGACCGCTGCTGTTCGGTGAATCCGATTCCACCAGCACGCTCTCGCGCGAGCATGCGGTGTCCAGCCCGGTACGAGGGCTGACGGTGATCGCCGGCGGCAAGTACACCACCTATCGCGTGATGGCCAAGGACGCAGTCGATTCCGCGGT
Source organism: Rhodococcus cerastii (assembly GCF_033042195.1). Lineage (NCBI taxonomy): Bacteria > Bacillati > Actinomycetota > Actinomycetes > Mycobacteriales > Nocardiaceae > Rhodococcus > Rhodococcus cerastii. Next base: position 56,000 of record NZ_JAWLKF010000013.1, on the reverse strand, counting down.
GCACGGACTCGAACGTACGGTACCGAAATGCGTCACCGAGGACATTCCGCTCGTCGGTGCCGACGGCTACCTCGGGGCGTTCAACTCCCGCGCTCTGACGGCCGAACGCACCGGGATGCGCGTCTCACGCGTCGAGCATCTGCTCGGTCGGTACGGCACTCTGATGGGTGAGCTGCTGGATCTGATCGACGCCGATCCGGAGCTCGGCAATCCTCTCGCGAGTGCACCGGAGTACCTGAAGGCGGAGGTGGTCTATGCGACCAGTCACGAAGGCGCGCAACATCTCGACGACATCCTGACCCGTCGTACGCGCATCTCCATCGAGGTCCCCGACCGCGGAGAAGCGGCTGCAGAGGAAGTGGCGCATCTCGTCGCACCGATCCTCGGGTGGGACGCTCAGCACGTCGCCGAGGAAATCGAACACTACCGGCTTCGTGTTCTGGCAGAACGAGATTCGCAGGAACAACCGGACGACGACACCGCCGATGCGGCTCGCCTCGGAGCACCGGACGTGCGCCTCGGCGTGAGCTGAAAACGCTGACAGCAGCGGTCCTGGAACGCCAGGACCGCTGCTGGATCAGCCCTGCAGCAACGTGAACGAATGCTCTCGGATCAGGATGGACGGGCCACCGGCCTCGTACGCCTGGTCCGGGTCACTCGACGTCGACAGAGTCCACTTTCCCTTCGGCAGTGTGAAATCGACGGTCCCGGGTGAGGCATTGACCATCCACGCGAACGACGCATCGCCCTCACCGGCGCGCATCAGCACCAGGATGCTGTGGGCGTTGCCGTCCGACCAATCCTCGTCGGACAGCTTTTCGCCGTCGGCGCGGTAGAAATCGACGGTGTCCGGTCCGGCTCCCTCTTCCTCGGAATCGCTGTCGTGCCGGAACCACGTGGGACGCAGCGCCGGGTGCTCGTTGCGAAGCGCGATGAGGTGCGTGGTGAAGTCGATGAGGTCCTGATCGGCTGTGCTCCAGTCGAACCAGGAAACCTCGTTGTCCTGGCAGTAGGCATTGTTGTTGCCGTTCTGCGTCCGGCCGAGCTCGTCGCCGCCGAGGATCATCGGAACGCCGGCCGAGAGCAGCAGCGTCGCAAGGTGATTGCGTTGCTGGCGGGCCCGCAGCGCGTTGACGCCCTCGTCGTCGGTCGGGCCCTCGGCACCGCAACCCCAGGAGCGGTTGTCGGACTCGCCATCCTGGCTGTCCTCGCCGTTCTCCTCATTGTGCTTGTCGTCGTAGGAGTTCAAGTCGGCCAACGTGAAACCGTCGTGTGCGGTGATGAAGTTGACGCTGGCCAGCGTGGGTCTACGGGTGCTCTCGTAGACGTCGGGGCTGCCGGTGACGCGCTGAGCCAGCGCCGGCAGTGCGCCGCTCTCGCCGCGCCAGAAGTCGCGGACGTCGTCGCGGAACTTACCGTTCCACTCCGACCAGCGGGCCGGGAAGCCGCCCACCTGGTAGCCCTGGGTGTCCCACGGTTCGGCGATGAGCTTGACCGGGGCCAGCGTCGGATCCTGATGCACGATGCTCAGAAACGCACTGTGCACGTCGAGATCCGAGTCCTGACGAGTCAGGGTGCTGGCGAGGTCGAAGCGGAATCCGTCGACGTGCATCTCGGTCACCCAGTACCGCAGTGAGTCCAGAATGAGTGCCAGGGCCGCGGGGTGGCCGACGTTGAGGCTGTTGCCGGTGCCGGTGGTGTCGTAGTACGCGCTCCGGTCGTCGTCGACGAGTCGGTAGTGCGAGCCGTTGTCGATTCCCTTGAGCGAGAGCGTCGGTCCGAGGTGATTGCCCTCGGCGGTGTGGTTGTAGACGACGTCGAGAATGACCTCGATGCCGTTGTCGTGCATGGCTTTGACCAATGCCTTGAACTCGTCCACCTGGCCGCCGGTGTCGCCGCTGCTGCTGTACTCGTTGTGCGGGGCGAAGAAGCCGATGGAGTTGTATCCCCAGTAATTGCGTCGACCTTCTTCCAGCAGGTGTGAATCCTGGACGAATTGGTGGATCGGCAGTAGCTCGACTGCCGTGACTCCGATTCGCTTCAGATGCGCAATTGCGGCCGGGTGGGCCAGACCTGCATAAGTTCCTCGAATATCCTCGGGTACATCAGGATTGGTTGCAGTGAAACCCTTGACGTGTACCTCGTAGACCACCGTGCGATCCAACGGTGTGCGCGGCGACTCGTCCCCGGACCAATCGAAATTCGACTGCACCGCAACCGAATACGGCATGTGCGGAGCAGAGTCCTCGTCGTTGCGGGTCTCGGGCTCGGCGTGGAGGTGGCTGAACACCGATTCGTTCCAGTCGACCTGGCCGGTGATGGCGGTGGCGTACGGGTCGAGGAGCAGCTTGGCAGAATTGTGCCGCAGGCCCGAAGCAGGATCCCATGGGCCGTCGACCCGGAGTCCGTAGCGGGCACCCGGAGTGACATCGGGAACCAGGTCGTGGAACACGTGACCGGTGCGCAGCGTCAACGGTGTTGTACTGCGCTCTGTTCCGTCGTCGTTCAATACGACCACGGACACCGAGTCCGCCGTTTCGGAGTAGACGGCAAGGTTGGCACCGTCGTGGGACAGACGCGAGACGCCCAGGGGGTACGGGAGACTTGATGAGGAGGGCATGCTCGCCCCAGTACCCCCACGGAGGATGAGCGAAACGCCTGCGCACCGGGCGCTCGGCTACAATCGACGCCGAGATTGCGCCCGCCGACTACCAGCGGAACGCTGGTAGCGAAGGACGAGGCGATGGATTCCCCACAACTCGACGGCAGTTCGGCCCGGCTGGACGAGCTGTTTCCGGGTGAGAACTCCACCGACACTCGGTTTCGCGAGATCGAGTGGACCGCGACCCCACTCGGCCCGGTGGAGCAGTGGCCACAGGAGTTGGTGACGGCCATCCGCACGGTCATGCCGTCGACGATCCCGATGTTGATCTGGTGGGGACCCGACCTCGTACAGATCTTCAACCATACCTACACGGATTTTCTCGGCGACAAGTTTCCCGATGCTGCAGGTCAGCCGGCGCGCGAATGTTGGTCCGAAATGTGGGACTACGTCGGCGGCCTGTGCGCCCAGGTGATGGACGGCCGCGAGGCAGTGCACGGTGTTCGGCAGCTGTTTGTCATGGAGCGCTACGGATACCCGGAGGAGACGTACTGGACCTTCTCGTACAGCCCGATCTTCGGGCCTGGTCGCACGGTGCTGGGTGTATTCGTTGCCACGACCGAGGTGACGATGCAGGTGCTCGGTGAGCGCCGTATGCGTGCGCTCCTTGCCCTGGGCTCGCTGACCGGCGACGACACCGGTGGTCCGGTCGGTATCTGCCGCGCGGCGGTCGAGGCGCTCGGCTTGGAGCCGAGCGAGTTCCCGCTGGTGGCGGCCTATCTGCGACGCGATCTCGCCGACGACGGAGAAGTCGATCACATCGCGACAGCGGGTGCAGTCGGCTTCGAGGCGGCTACCTGGGATTCTGCAGCCGTCGTCGAGGTCTCGGACGGACGCGTGCCCCGCGCCTGCGTCGAGGTGGACGGAATTGTCGCGAATGCGGTGATCGTTCCACTGACGCTGGCCGGACGCGTTCGACCCATCGGAGCCTTGTTGGTCGGAGTCGACGCACTTCGGGCCGGCGACGACTCCGCCACCTCGTTCTTCGTTGCGGTGGCCGAGCGAATGTCCACGGCGCTGACTGCCTCGCACGCTTTCGAGATGGAACGACGTCGGGTCGCGGCGCTGGCCGAGGCAGACGAGGCCAAGACTCGACTGCTGGAGAACGTAGGGCACGAGTTTCGAACTCCCCTCACCCTGCTGGCCGGCCCGTTGGAGTGCGTGCGCGAGAGCACCACGTCGAACCTGACCGACTCGGACAGGGACTCCCTCGACGTCGTGCATCGCGCGTCGGCTCGGCTTCGGCGTCTCGTGGACGATCTGCTCGACGTCGTCAGTGCCGATGCCGGTCAGCTGCGGGCTCGGCTCGAGCCCACCGACCTGGCCGCGGTGACACGGGACTGCGCGTCGATGTTCGCGGCCGTCGCATCGGATCAGGGGTTGGAGCTCGTCATCGACGCGGCCGAGAACGGCGTGGTTCTCACCGACGGCGAGATGTGGGCGAAGGTCGTCTTCAATCTGGTCGCGAACGCCGTCAAGTACACCCCGGCAGGTCGCGTCTCCGTGCGGCTCGTCACAGACGCGGACGCGATTCGGTTGGTCGTCGCGGACACCGGTCTGGGCATCCCCGAAGACGATCTGGCTCGGATATTCGATCGGTTCCACCGAGTCGAGCGGTCCGGTGCGCACAGCATCGAGGGGTCCGGAATCGGCCTTGCGCTCGTATCCGATCTGATAACGGCCCTGGGGGGACGGATCGACGTCGAGAGTGAGGTCGGTGTCGGCAGTACCTTCACCGTGGTCGTGCCCCGACAGCCCGTCGAGTCGGCCGCGGCCGTGGACCTACCGGTCGCCGCTGCCGACTCGGTGTCGGCGATCTTCGCCCCGCACGACACGGCATCGGTCACCGTCGATCGCGCGGACATCCTGCTCGTCGAAGACAACATCGACATGCGCAACTACCTCGTCCGGCTCATGACTGACGAGGGCTGGACCATCACGACGGCGGGTGACGTGGAGTCTGCACTCGAGCACGCGCGCTCGACGGCACCGGGGCTGGTGCTGACCGACGTCTTGCTTCCCGGCCGCAGCGGCCTGGAACTGGTGGACGACATTCGACGCGACGCCGCACTGCAGCGAGTTCCGGTGATCCTGCTGACCGCGCGAGCGGGTACCGACTTCGTGCTCGACGGCTTGAGCCGCGGTGCCGACGACTACATCGTCAAACCGTTCCACGATCGTGAGTTGGTGGCCCGCGTTCGAGTACACCTCGAGCTCTCCCGCATGCGCGAACAACTGATCGAGGAAAGCGACAACCAAACGGCGACGCTGCGCAACGCTCTCGATACCCGCGCCGCCATCGGCCGAGCCGTCGGAATCCTGATGTCGGTCTATCGCATCGACGCCGACGCGGCCTTCGCGCAGCTGACCGAGCTGTCGCAGAACACCAACCGCAAAGCTCGAGACCTGGCGGTGATGATCGCCGACGACTTCACCGCCGGACTCAGCAGCGACGGTCAGTGATTGCGACGGTAGTTCTCGCGCTCGCGTTCCATCTCGGCCGTCTTCTTGGCGCTCTTCAGATCGGCCGGTAATCCGTGGATCTCGAGGCGACGAGCGCGATTCTGGTCCATGTAGGCGGCGGTGTAGAACAGCGCAAGCAGCAGACTCAGCAGCACCATCGAGGCGCGTAGCCAGATCGCCCCGGGAAACAGGACGAAGAAACCGATGAAGATCGGCAGGAAGGGAATCATCGACCGCAGGATGTGACGCGGCGTCGCTCCCGGCCCGACGAGATCGCGTCGAACCCAGTCCTGTTGTGAATCCGGCAGTTTGCGGCCGAGGACGGCGTAGGCCAGCCATTGGCCGAAGGACGGACGGTTGCGGTCCTTTTTCATGACAGTGCTCCTGCTGCGATGGCTGCGTCGTTGACACGGGTGAGGACGCGGCGCAGCTCGTCCAGCTCGGACAGAGACGCGCCGAGCTTGTCCACGACGGCGGGCGGGATTTTTTCGGCCTTGCTTCTCAGTGCCGCCCCGGCCGGGGTGAGCGCGACGAGTAAGACGCGTTCGTCCTCGGCGCTGCGAGTGCGAGTGAGCAATCCCATCGATTCCAGACGCTTGAGCAGCGGTGAGAGCGTAGGGGAGTCGAGTTGCAACGTCGATCCGATGGCTTTGACCGACATCGGCGACTCGCCCCACAGTGCCAGCATCACCAGATACTGCGGATGCGTCAGCCCCATCGGCTCGAGTAGCGGCCGATACACCGACAGCACAGCACGGTTGGCGACGGCGAGTGCGAAGCAGACCTGCCGATCGAGTGCGAGCGGGTCCTCGGTGGTGGTCACCTGGACCAGGCTAGCAGATTTGGTTAGTGCCCTAATGATTCGTGCACTAACAATCTCGCCCGGTTCCAGGGTTGCGTCCGAAAGGTGTTGCGAAACAGGGGATTGGCTTCGAAGGTGGCGTGCAGGCAGAGTTCCGGTCGGTCCGATTCGGTGAACATCGCATTCGACGTTTCATCCCGTCCGAACGTGTGCGATGCTCCGTGTCGATTCGCTGTTTCCCACGGACACATCCCGAGAGGATCGCCATGCGTCGTCGACGCATCTTCACCCCGTTCGTCGTCGCCGCGGCGCTGTCGTTGACCTCCCTCGGTGTGGCTGCCGCCGATCCAGTCGAGTCTGCGGCTCGCATCGTCGACACCGCGATCGCGTCCGACACCCTGCGCACGCTGAGCGTGGACTCGCCTGCCATGGGCGGCGTCGTCAACGTACAGGTGTTGACCCCGGCCGTGAAGGCGGGATCTCGTCCGACGCTGTACATGCTCAGCGGTATCGGTGAAGAGGATCCGAACAACAGCATGTGGCTGCGCAAAGGTGGTGCAGCCGAGTTCTTCGCCGACAAGAACGTCAACGTCGTACTGCCGCTGGCCGGCCCCGGCAGCTTCTACACCGACTGGCAACGCGACGATCCGAAACTCGGCCGGTATCGGTGGGAGACGTTCCTGACCGAGGAACTGCCACCGCTGATCGACGCAGCCGTGGACGGCAATGGACGCAACGCGATCGCGGGCCTGTCGATGGGTGCTCAATCGGCCATGATGCTGGCCGCACGTAACCCGGATGTCTACTCCGGGGTGGCGTCGTACAGTGGGTGCTTCGCATCCTCGGAACCGTTGGGCCAGGCGAGTATTCGAGCCATCGTCGGAGCCTTCGGTGGGAATGCCGACAACATGTGGGGCGGACCTCTCGATCCTGCCTGGGCGGAGCACGATTCGGTCGTCAACGCCGAGAGTCTGCGCGGCACCGACGTCTATGTGTCGGTCGGAACCGGCGCTCCTGGACGGCACGAAAGCTTCGACAGCGCATCAGCATTGGATGTGGTGGTGGTCGGCGGTGCCATCGAGGTCGGCGCGAACTACTGCACCCACCGACTTGCGGACCGACTCGATCAGTTGAACATCCCGGCGACCTTCGACTTCACCGAGACCGGAACCCACTCGTGGCCGTACTGGGTGGACCAGCTGCCCAAGAGTTGGCCGACGCTGGCGGGTTCGCTGGGGATCTGACGTTCTCGGTTTCGGTCCGAGTTCCATTCGGCGCTGAATTTCACTGAGAAGGTGCGAGTCCGAGACGTACGAGTTCGTCCAGGGGTTCGCGGATGGAGCAGGTGCCGAACGATGCGAACGCACGCTGCCCCTCGATCCCGGCCACAAGCCCGGCGAGGACGTCCGCGTCGCGGATTGCCAGGATCTTCTCGAGCTCGCCGACGCGTGCGCCACTGTGCGCGGCCTGCGCCGCGAGTAGGACGTTGAGGAAGCCGTGCTGCTCTAACCCGTTGTCCAGGTTGGTGCTACGAGCTGCGCGGTGGACGCCGGCAGTGGTTTTGAAGTGAACCTCACGCTGCGCTGCCTCATAGATGGACGCGGCGAGTTCCTGCTCATTGGGGTGCAGGTCGGCGGTGGTGCCGCCTGTCCTGAATGTAGCGCGATACCCGAATTCGTCGACGGCGTCGAAGATGGCGTCCCGCCGGGAGTCTCGGGGTAATTCGACGTAGATCTCGATGTCTTGGGTGATGCTGCGCAGTGCATCGATATTCGTGCCGTCCGGTACTGAGACTTCGATTGCCACCACGGTGACCCCTGCCGTGCGGTCGGCCGCACGCAGACCTGCCTCCACACTGGCGGGGCCGGCGGGTGCGGTCAGCATCACCTCCATCCGTGCACCCAGGTCGAGTTCTGTCACTCGATTCATGGGAACGACCAGCGGTCCAACCAGATCTGCGAACGTACTGGCTCGGTATTCGAGATGCTGCTGCACAGCCACATCGAGAGGCGCGTTACCAGGTGGGAAGACTGCGGCGTCGTCGCAGAGGCGACGGAACAGAGGAGGGATCATCGGTTCGGCGTTCTCCCGTTGGCTGCTGGTCGACTCGTCGGACACGGGCGAGCATCGGGATCAACTCTAGTCAAGAACCTGGTGGTCGAATACCTGCGTCGAAGTCCACCACGCGGCTCGATCAATTTCGGTGTGGGCCATGATGGACCCATGAGCTCGAAGAACCTGTTCGGTGGCCCGCGCACCCTGTTGATCGTGGCAGCAGTGGTCATCGTGATCGCACTCGTCGCTGCCGCCGCGACGCTGATCGTTCGCGCCGTGCTCGGACCGCCCGAGGGTGAGAACAAGTTCGAGATTCAGGGCTACGCCGTGGTGCAGGTCGATCCCCAGGTCAACGACCTCGCGCTCGCCACACGTTAGCCGACTCCACGGCGACTCGAGGGTCGTGTGTCTGTTGAAAGTTTCGCCCGCCGCGGGCGAACGTCTGCAGTGTGGCGGCGGGTACCTCGTGGTCGGGAACGGGTTCGCCGGTCCACTCGCAGTCTCGGAAGAAGATCATGTTCGACGCCACCGCGTCGGCGCTGCGATCTTCGCGCATTGGGCCGGAAATTCGGCCGAGGAAGTACTCGCCACGTGCGGTGCGCGTCCAGACGAAGGACCCATCCGGAACCTGCTCGAAGCGCTCGACCCGTCGTAACGATCGTTCGTCGTCGGCCGCCATGCCGCAGAGTCCGTAGGTGAGGGCGCGCTCGACGCCGTCCGGCATCGGTGCGCGATAGACAGCATCGGGCATGCAGTCGAGCCTAGGGCCCGAGGGGTGTACATGCCGATTGGTCTGGTGCGCGATGTTCCCGAATAGCGCTTTCAGCACGGCGTCAGCTTCGGGTCGGCGGGTGGGATATCGACCGAGCCGATCACCCTCGCTACCGGTGTGTGACGGGTCGATTTCACGATCACGACGGACACTCCCGACCTGCCCGGTGGTGGCCGCGTCGACGCCGTACGGCACTGACGTGAGCGTCCACAATTCGCTCCCACAAACGGGAAAAGGTGTTTCAGCACCAATAGTGGACGCTGAGGTCACCCCAGTGGGGTTCGGTCCCGACCGGCTGGTCCGACGTTGTCGTCAATCGACTCGAGTGGTAAGTTGAAGGTTCAACCTAGGCACTCGAAGGACTCGCGATGACATCCGTGATCAACCCGCCGATCGCGGGAGCAGCGTTCGACGCGTTTCTTGCCGATACCGCGCCCGCGAGCCGGTCGCAGCAGATGTGGACCCCGAGCGACGGGCCGATGCCCGCCCTCTACATCAGCCACGGCGCACCCCCGGTTTTCGACGACGCACTCTGGATAGACCAGCTGTTCACGTGGTCGCAGTCGATGCCCAAGCCCAAGGCGATCCTCATCGTCAGCGCGCACTGGGAAGAGGCTCCGCTGAGCCTGTCCGCGTCGGCGGCCGCAACCCCGCTGGTCTACGACTTCGGCGGCTTCGCCCAGCGCTACTACTCGATGGAATACCGGACGCCCGACGCCGAGGCCTTGGCCGCTCGGATTGCCGCTGCCATCCCGGCGTCGGAAAATTTGCACCGCCACACCTCTCGCGGACTCGATCACGGTGCCTGGGTTCCGCTGAAGGTGATGTACCCGTACGCGGATGTTCCCGTTCTGCAATTGAGCCTGCCGACGCATGCTCCCGACCGGCTGATGGCCATCGGTGCTGCGCTGAAAGAGCTTCGCGCCGAGGGGGTCTTGGTCATCGGATCGGGATTCATGACGCACGGGTTGCCGTTCCTGTCCCGCGAGAACTTCACCACCAACACGGTCCCGACGTGGTCCGAGGATTTCGACCTCTGGGCGGCCGACGCGTTGGCGCGCGGTGACGTCGGAACGCTGGCGGACTTCCGCAGCGCGGCACCGGGAATGCCCTATGCCCACCCGACCGTCGAACACTTCACGCCACTGTTCGTCACGCTCGGTGCCGCCGAGAACCCGGAAGCCTCGGTGACCACGGCCATCACCGGCTTCCAATTCGGCTTGGCGAAGCGGTCTTTCTCAGTGGTGTAACCGGCAGGCGATGCTGGTTGTAGTTGGAATCGGCTCACTTCTGATTCTTTTTCGATTCGGGGATTGTTATCCACGCCACTTCGCTCTACAGTTCTGAGCACCATCTCGGACATCGGTGTCCAAGATGGACGGATGCGCTGTACGAACCGTCGCCGGGCGCGCGTCCTGTGGATCCCGTCCTCCGGCGCGAAGGAGTACACCCGTGTCTTCTGCCCGCTCTTGGACGCTGCGTACAGCGATCAGCGTGATGACCGCCGCTGCGGCTTTTGCTGCCATGACGACGCCCGCTGCTGCTGCACCCGATGCGAGCGAGGTGGACATTCAGCCGCCTCTGGCGCCGTTCACGTGGCCGAAGATTCCGGAGTTCGACACCGACTTCTACGTTCCGCCCGCCGACGTTGTGGCCGCAGCCGCGCCGGGCCAGATCATCGCTGCCCGGCCGGTCGAACTGGCCACTCTCAACGTCATTCCCACGCAGGTCGACGCGTGGCAGTTGTCGTTCCGGTCCAACAATGGTCGCGACGAGCCTGTCGCTGCGGTGACCACGGTCATCAAGCCACGTGGCGTCGCCGCGGCATCGCGGCCCTTGATATCCATTCAGTTGGCCGAGGATTCTCTCGCCGCCTACTGCGCGCCGTCATATGCGATGCGGGCGGGTGCGATTCCCTGGCCGGTCACAGGTGCGGTGACGTCGGGTGCGCAATTCCTCGAGGTGCAAGCAGCATTGGCGCAGGGCTGGGCGGTATCGGTACCTGATCATCAAGGTCCGAACAACTCGTTCGCCGCAGGGCCGGTCGCCGGTCGGATCACACTCGACGGCATCAGAGCGGCCGAGAACTTCGCGCCGATGCAGTTGGCCGGTGAGGCCACGAAGGTGGGAATGAGCGGCTACTCGGGAGGCGCGATAGCGACCGGACACGCAGCCGAACTGGCCGGAAGTTACGCTCCGGAACTCGACATCGTCGGAGTCACCGAGGGCGGAACCCCCGCGGAGCTCGGGGCGCTGGTGGACAACGCGAACAACACACTCGGCGCGGGCATCGTCGCTGCCGGGGTCATCGGTGCCAGTCGAGAAGATCCCGAGTTGGCCGACTTCATCGACGAACACATCGATCCACTCGGCCGGGCATTGTTCGCGGCGAAGGACAATCTCTGTGTCGGCTACAGCTCGGCGCTGCTGCCGTTCGTCAATCTGAAGGGCTTCCTCCACACCGAGGGCGACCCGATTCAACAACCAGTGGTGAAGAAGGCGCTGTCCGCGATGCAGCTCGGCGGCACCACACCGGACATGCCGCTCTACGTCTACCATTCCAACCCGGATTGGTTGGTGCCGATCGGGCCGGTCAATGCGATGGTCGATTCGTATTGCAGCCGTCCTGGTGCCGATGTCACGTACACCCGCGACCATTTCAGTGAGCACATCACCCTGGAGCTGATCGCCTTTCCGAGTGCAGTGTTGTGGATGCGCGATCGATTTGCCGGCGTTCCCGTGGAGCCGGGTTGCCGAACGAACGATGTCGGCTCGATGGCGCTCGACACGAGTGCGCACCCGCTCTTCGTCGATGCAGTAGGCGAGATAATCGCCGGACTGTTCGGTAAGCCGATCGGGTCGTGAGGGAACCGATCAGTGGACGGGAGCCGACGGTGTCGCCGGCGGTAGACTCCGGCGGTGACTGTCGCCGACGACCAGGGCCGCATCTACGCGGGACAATCGTCCGCCGCGAGGAAGGCCGATCGTCGCGCACGGTTCTTGCACGCCGGGATCGAGGTCATCGGGGTACGCGGGTACGCCGCCACTTCGGTGGCGGACATCTGCGCTGCAGCCGGTCTGGCCCGCAGTCAGTTCTACGGCGAGTTCGCCAACCGTGAGGCGCTGCTCGTGGACGTCTATGACCTGATCCAAGACGATGCGCTTTCTGCAGTCGTCGCCGCACTCGACGAACAGGTCGACCGTGACCGACGCTCGCTGGTCGTAGCTGCGATGACGGCTTTGGTCGGATCGATCGGCGGTGACCCACGACGAGCGCGGATTTCCTATCTCGAGATGCTGGGTGTCAGCGATGCCGTCGAACAGCACCGGACGCGCCGTCGTGCTCAGTGGGTGCAGTTCTTCGAGAACACCCTGCGCTCGGAGGTCGGTTCCGATTTCGTGCCGCCCGGTGGATACCGTTTGGCCGCAACGGCATTCCTCGGTGCTCTCACCGAGATCGTCTCCGACTGGTCCCGTACTGCTCCTCCTCGTCCACCCATCGAGCACATCGTGGACACGATGGTTGCCGTTCTGGGAGCCTTCGTTCCGGACCTGAACTGACCCGCAGCTCGTCGCGCAATACAGTGGACCGATGACACCTGCCACCGGTCCCCTCGCAGGCCTCGTGGTCGCGGACTTCTCCCGCGTGCTCGCCGGCCCGTACGCGACGATGATGCTCGGCGACATGGGTGCCGACGTGATCAAGATCGAACGACCCGGAACCGGTGACGACACCCGATCGTGGGGTCCCCCGTACGACTCCGCCGGTACGGCAACGTATTTCAACTCGGTCAATCGCAACAAGACGTCGAGGTTCATAGATCTGCAGTCCGAGAGCGGTGTAGCCGAGGCGCGCGAAATTGTTTCGGGTGCGGACATCGTGATCGAGAACTTCCGCGCCGGTACGATGGACCGTCTGGGTCTGGGCTATTCGGCTGTGTCGCAATCCAACCGGGGGCTGATCTACTGCTCGATCTCTGGTTTCGGCACCGGGGGAGGAGCTGCGCTCCCCGGGTACGACCTGGTAGTCCAAGCCGTCGGTGGGCTCATGAGCGTCACCGGCCCCGACGGCTCGACGCCGACGAAAGTGGGTGTGGCGATGGTCGACATCGTCACCGGGCTGCATGCGCTCAGCGGAATCCTTGCCGCACTGCATCATCGATCGAAGACCGGTGAGGGTCAGCAGGTGCACACCTCGCTCATGGCGTCGGTGCTGTCCGCACTGAGCAACCAGTCGGCGGCCTATCTCGGGGCCGGCGTCGTGCCCGTCCCGATGGGGAACAAGCATCCCTCGCTCGTGCCGTACGAGGTGTTCGAGACTGCCGACCGACCGTTGGCATTGGCCGTGGGCAACGACCGACAATTCTCGGAGCTGACGGACGTGCTGAAAATCCCGGAATTGGCTACGGACGAACGCTTCTCGTCCAACTCGGCGCGCGTCGAACACCGAGATCAGTTGGTCGACATCCTGAACTCGACGCTACAAACGCGGTCCGCCGACGAATGGTACCGAGAACTGATGGCCCGCAACGTTCCCGCGGGGCCGGTCAATTCCATGGACGAGGCGTTTGCCTTCGCGGAATCGCTCGGTCTCGAACCGCGAGTCCAGGTGCCGGGAGCGGTGGCCGAGGGCGTCCGAAATCCGGTGGATTTTTCGGCCACCCCGGTGAACTATCGGCTGCCGCCCCCTGTGCTCGGGTAGTGGGCCTGCAACTCCCGCTCCACTCCGGGCCGTAACTCGGCGATTCCCCGGTCTGCAGCACCGGAGTGGAGCAACCGTTGCAGCAGCAACTCACTCTGTCCTAGTTCAACGCCCACTTCACCGACACGGACACGCTGACGGTCTGCTGTCCCGGTTCGATAGGTACTGCTGTGTCGAACGAAGCGGACTCGCGTGAGGCCATCGGTTGCTCCTGGCCGGTGATCGACTCCGTGATCGACAGAACATCGCCGAGTTCTCCGCCTGCGAGCGTCGCATACTGCTCGGCCCGATCGCGGGCATCGGCGAACGCCCTGGACCGAGCATCGGTGATCAGCTCGGAATCGTCGTCGATCTTGAACGAGACCCCGGAGATTCGGGTCGCGTTGCCGCCGGCCGATGTGGCATCACCCAGAACTGCGGACGCCTTCGACAGGTCGCGAACCGTAACCTGCAAGGTGTTGGTGGCCTGATATCCGGAGATGGCCGAGGTGCCGCCCGGCAGTGCTCCGGAGTACTGCGGATCGATCGACACCTGTTGAGTCTGGATGTCCTCGCGAGCGACACCGGCTGCGATGACCGCGTCCGTCACCTCGGTGACCGCAGCATTCGCCTGTTCGATAGCGGCGGTGACGTCCTCGGCCGTGGCCTGAACGCCGATCTGGGTCGTCAAGGTGTCCGGTGCACCCTGGACTTCTCCGACGCCGTTGACGTTCACTCCGGGAGGTCCCTCGGCGGACGTGGTCGCGGGACTGCTGCAGCCCGCAGTCAGGGCTACGGCCAGCACCAGTGCCGATGCGCAGGATCCGACCATCCATCTGTTTCGACTCACCGCCGTAGTGTCCACCATTGCAGGTGAATTGGAAAGGCTCAGGGTTTGCGATACTCGGCGTCGAACGTCACGGTGACTTCGTCCACCACCTTCATGGCTCCGAACATCTGCGAATACGGGGTGATCTTGTAATCCGACTGACGCACAGTGGTTTCGGACCCGATCTTCCATCGATCGCCGAGGTCGGTGACGTCGACATCGACGGTGATCTCCCTCGTCACGCCGTGTATCTCGGCCATGCCTGACAGTCGAAATCCGGCGTCGACGGCGGTGACCTCCGTCGAACGGAATCGAATCGATGGATATCGGTCGGCGTCGAAGCTCTTGAGCGCGTTGGCTTTCGCCACGATCTTCTCCGGTCCGATCAAGGGTGTCAGTCCACCCTCGCCGTGGACCACATCGAGCGAACTCACCTCGGCGGTCAAGGTGACCGCGGTAGGTGCGTCCCCAGCCCACTCGACCGTCGCAGTCCAGGAGGTCACCGCAATCGTGAGGCGATGCCCCATCTTGGATGCCCTTCCTGCGACATCCGTCCGAACAGCCAACTGCCCGCCGTCCGATGCGTCGAGCGTCCAGGTCTCGGTACTCATGGCTCGACTGTATCCGTCCCGCAGAACCGACGAAGGGACGCGCCGCAGGTGGTTAGGGTGGAGGCATGTTCTCCAATTCCCCTCGAACATTCGTCGCCGACGCCCTCCGCGGCTTCGTCGCCGCCACCGACGACATCGCCTGGCATGCCGACCCCGGCTACCTGACGCGTCGCTATCGCATCTCCGACGGCCAGGTCGCCTTGCTCTCCGGTGGGGGATCCGGTCACGAGCCGCTGCACGCCGGCTTCATCGGCCGCGGCATGCTCACCGGCGCGTGCCCGGGCCTGGTGTTCACCTCACCCAACGCCCTCCAGGTGCACGAGGCATCCAAGGCGGTGGACTCCGGCGGCGGCGTGGTGCACATCGTGAAGAACTACACCGGTGACGTGATGAACTTCAAGATCGCCCGAGAGTTGTTGCAGGAGGACGGCATTGTCGCCGACGTCGTTCTCGTCGACGACGACGTGGCCAGCGAGAGCGAGGACGGCCCGGGTCGCCGCGGCACCGCAGCGACCATCGTCGTCGAAAAGGTTTGCGGCGCAGCGGCAGAACGTGGCGACAGCCTGCAGGCGGTGGTTGCGCTGGGGCGTCGAACCGCGGAGAACGCACGCAGCATGGCCGTCGCGATGAATCCGCCGACGCTTCCGGGCGCCGATGCTCCCTCGTTCGACCTCCCCTCGGAGGAAATCGAACTCGGCATCGGCATCCACGGAGAACGTGGCACCGACCGAGTGCCAGGGCTTCCCGCACAGGAGATCGTCGCGAAACTGACCGATCCCATCGTGGACTCGCTCGGCTTGAGCTCGGGCGAATCGGTGATCGCGGTGGTCAACGGGCTCGGGGCAACGCACCCGCTCGAGCTGCATCTGTTGTTCGGTGAACTCTCGGAATACCTGCACGGCAAAGGGATCGAGATCTCCCGCTCGCTCGTCGGCAGCTTCGTCACCGCGCTCAACATGGGCGGAGCCTCCATCACCCTCGTTCGCGCAGACGACGAATTGCTCGAACTCTGGGACGCACCCACCGACGCTCCCGGCTGGCCCAACGCCCACAGCCGTGGCGTGAAGCCGGTGGCCGAACGCGGCGGCTTCGGGCCCTCGTTCGAGCCCTCCGACACCGGAGAGGTGTCGGCGTTCGCATCGAAGTGGATCGGGACATGGGCGCAGCGGGTACTCGACGAAGAACCGGCCCTGACCGACCTGGACCGCAAGGCAGGCGACGGCGACTTCGGAACCAACATGGTGGCCGCACTCGAACAGCTCGATCTGGATGCCGTCAAGGAAACCTATTCGGCAGCAACGGTATTCGAGGCAGTGTCCGAGGCCTACCTCGGCCACGCGGGCGGTACCTCCGGCGCGCTGTTCGGTATCTGGTTCCGCCAGTTCTACCGGACGATGCTGGAATCCGAGCCGGATCTCGCGGCTATCGGACGGGCCGCGCGGGCAGGCCTCGACAGCATCACCGAACTCGGTGGCGCACGGGTGGGCGACAAGACGATGGTCGACGCCATCGCCCCTGCCGTCGATGCACTCGAGAAAGACGGCGGCACCCTGCAGCAGGCCGCCGACGCCGCGAAAACCGGAGCCGAATCGACGAAGGACATCACCGCCAACCGCGGCCGCGCCAGCTACGTCGGTGAGGCCGCGCGAGGCGTCGTCGATCCTGGCGCACTGGTCATGGCCTGGTTCTTCGAGGCGGCAGCTTCTAGCTGATCGAACCGAGAAAGACCTGCGCGATCGCTTCGAGGCCGGCCTGATCGTCGGCGTCGAAGCGGTCCGGTACAGGGCTGTCCAGATCGAACACACCGATCAGGGTCTCGCCCTGGTACAGCGGTACGACGACCTCGGAGCGAGTGTTGGCATCGCACGCGATGTGGCCCGGGAAGGCATGGACGTCGGCGACGCGTTGCGTCTCTCGGGTGGTCGCTGCGGCGCCGCAGACACCCTTGCTCAGAGCGATGCGCACGCAGGCGGGCTGACCCTGAAACGGCCCGACCACCAGTTCGGTGCCGTCGTACAGGTAGAATCCGACCCAATTGACCTCGGGCAGAGCGTGATACACCAGCGCAGACAGGTTGGCGGCGTTGGCGACGAGGTTCGATTCCTCGAACACCAGTCCACGTGCCTGCTCGGTGAGCTGCTGGTACTGCTCTACCTTGGAACCGTCGAGTTCGGTTGCGGTGAAGGACATACGCCGAGTCTAAGCGCACACCCCAGCACCACCAGATACGCCGACATGCCGCCCACTTGAATCCGTTGCGCGATGCCGAGACCGTACTCACCGGGTAGATTGTCGGCGATCAGCAGCCACGCGGTGGCCAATGTCGTGACGATCAGGACAGCCAGGCCCAGGGTGCGAAGCAGCGGGTACAGCCGGTAGCGGAACGCGGCCACCGTGAACGCGATCATGACGGTGAAGATCGCGAACACCGCGACGGTGCTGGTCAGGGCGTGGAGATGGTGGAGTTGGGGAAACAACCCGCTCGGCTCGATCGGGCAACTCGGATCGTCGGCCGCCACACACTCGAGGGGGAGTTTCGCGTCGGCGATGGTCGCGATACCGAAGATGCCCGACGCCACCCAACCGGTGACGACAAGCCGTCGACGCGGGGTTGCGAGGAAGCCGAGAATCGCGGCGAGAATCATCAGTGAACCCGTGACGACGTCTGCGGTGGAGAAGAATTCGCGGTACGGCTGATCGCGGGCGTCCAGTTCGCTGAGGAACGATGTGGTCGGGTCGAGACCGGTGTCGAGGAAGAATTCGGCCACCCACGCGGAGTACAGCAGTCCGGCGAGGATCAAGCAGATCGCCGCTACGACGCGTCGGATATCCACGCCTTCAGTTCTCGAACGCACCGACCAAGGCTAGCCAGTCAGGACATCGGCGGCTGCCACCGCCAGTGCTGTCGCGGACTCGCAATCGTCGGCCAGGACGGACAGTGTGGGAACCGTGCGGGCAAAGCGCGCGGCATATTCCTCGTTCTCGGGCATGCCGAGCACGGGGTTGCCCAACACGATGTCAGCGAAGCACGACGAATCCAGGGCGCGTGTGTCGACGGTGTAGCCGCCCTGCCGGACGGTCTCGCTGTCCGTCGAACGCAGATCGGCATCGACGTAGGTGAGCGTGACGTCGAGCATCACCAGGTTGTCCTCGAACGTCGACGAGGATGCCGTGAAGTGGCATCGGTACGGAGCGGCGGGAGGGTTCCACCGGCCCACCGTCCACGTCGCGGGCAGGTGTTCGAGGACGGCACACGGATCTTTCATGGCCAGCGGGAGGTTGTACTTGGAATCGGCCCGCAAAGGTGGGTCTTTCAGCAGGCCGAGTGCGGTTTCGGCGACGGTTGTCGCCGCAGCACACGCGTCCGCGTCGGCGCGGTAGACGTCGATCGTGGCAAAACTACGACCGGATTCGGTGAGGAAGCCGTCCATGGCCCCCGGGGTGGCACCGTCGAACTCGTCGCGAAGCGGAAAGCTGATGCGGCACGACCCTCGCGAGGAGTCTTCGAGGTACACCTGTTCGCCATCGATCGTGATCTGCTCGAAGCGGGGATCGTCCGGCGTCGGCTGATATCCGTTCAGATCGATGGAGACGGAGTCGGTGGCGCTCGATTTCGCGGGCTTCAGGCTTGCCGAGCACGTGCTCAATTCGCCGTCGGGCCGCAGCTGCACCACTGCGCCCAAGGGCGCGAGGTCGTCCTCGGTGAGAAAACCGCAGGGGTCGAGGCTGCGTACGAACGCTGCCGAGTCCGCGAGGTACCGGTCTGCGTCGGACATCTCGAACCCGTATCTGTTCTGTGGCGACGAACTGCCTGCGGGGAGCGCATTGCCCAGCAGGACCACCGCGCATCCGCTCGTCGATACCGACATCGCCGCCACCGCCGCGAGCAACCAATTTCTACGCACCGTTTCCCCCGAACTCGAATCAACCGATCATGGGGTTGGACGCGCGCGGAGTGGCGGAGGTTTCACTCTGCGGCAAGTTCGTCGACCACGCGGTCGGCTGCTACGGCGGGGTCCTCGTGTTCCCAGATGCGCACCACGCGCCAGCCCTCCGCGAGGAGCTTGGCGTCGGTGTCTCGATCGCGGGCGACGTTCGCGGCCAGCTTGTCGGCCCACCACTGCGCGTTGTTGCGGGGCTTGGTCGCGTGCACCGGGCAGCTGTGCCAGAAGCAGCCGTCGACATAGACCGCGACCTTGCGTTTGGGAAAGACCAGATCTGCTCGACGCCTCATGCCCTTCAACGGAGCACGATCGACGAAATAGCGCAGACCTCGACGGTGCAGCGCCTGCCGCAGCGCCACCTCGGGTTTGGTGTCGCGACGGCGCTGCTTGCTCAGCCGCGCACTGGTCTTGGCGTCGGTGACGGGCCGGTCTGCGCTCACACCGGAACCCGCTCGGCGTACCCGCCCATACGCTCGAGATGGGCGTCGAGGTCGTCGAGAAAGCCTGGTGCGAAGCGAAGATTGCCGGTTCGTGCCCGCTTGAGGAACCCGGCGGTGGCTCTCGCGGAGAGCAGCTTCGCGTCGTCCAGGAAATCGATCAGGTCCTCGTAGGGCTCGTGCACCGGCATGGTCGATACCGTCACCTTGAATGTCGTCCGATCGCGTCCCCACGCTGCAGTCGGCCAGGCCTGACCAGGTAGCAGAGCCAGATCCTTCGATGCGTCGTACGGCTTCGGGTCGTCGAGGGCGCTCGCCGCCCATGACGCCATCCGCACACTGACGGCATTGCCGACGAGCTTCCAGCGATGTCCGCTGCGGACGCCGGGCTGCTGGACGGCAGGCAGTGTCCACTCCGGATCGAATCCCTGCAGACGCTCGGCACCGATGATGCCGGGAGTGACGATCTCTCCGGACGGCAACCGAACCGCCGGGGGACTGGCGATGCCGAGGGAAGATCCGCCCTTGAGTGTCGGGACCGCGTTGACCGCCCAGCCCAGGCCGCGGATGCCCTCGGTCCAGTAGAAGCCGCACGGCTGCGTGGCGGGATCGCCGTCGGGCAGCGGGCCTACATCCTGCGAGAACAGCACCTCCCGCGGATCGTCGGTGCGCGAGGCCAGCATCACCACGCGCTGGCGACGCTGCGGCAGACCGAACGCCCGGGCGTCGACGACGCGGTAGGCCCACATGTACCCGAGGTCCTCGAGCGCGTCGGTGATGTGGCGCATGGCGGCCCCCCGTCCGAGCTGCAGCATGAACGGCACGTTCTCCATCAGCAGCCAGCGCGGACCGCGTCGACGCGAGACCAGCCGAAACACCTCGTCCACCAAACCGGAACGGGCACCGGTGATGCCCGCGGTGCGTCCGGCCTGAGACAGGTCCTGACACGGGAAGCCGGCTGCGACCAGTTCGGTGTCGGCGGGCAGGCTCCGGAGAGTGGTGACATCGGTGTGCAGGGGTGTCTCGGGCATGCGCGCTTTCAGCACGGCCCCGGCTCCGGGATCGATCTCGCACAGCAACTGCGTCGTCCAGCCCGCCTCGGCCAACCCCAGCTCGAGCCCGCCGATCCCCGCGAACAACCCGACCATCGACCGTGCGCTCACGTGTGCCCTTCTCTCGCCCGACGGCCCTACGTTACTCGAGAGTCGGTGACGGCTCGTGCACTTGACCTCGACCACGCTCGAGGTTTCACACTGGAATGCGAGGGCCGAAAAATCGGTTGGAAACTGAGCCTGTGCAATGAAATCATTCGAGCACAGCAATAAGGAGAAGAACTGTGTCTACGGGTGTGCTCGATCCCGAAACCCGAACCCTCGATCAGCCATACCCGGACACCGCGAAGCCGCCCAGCTCACTGCGCCGTTTCGCGCCGTTTCTGCTGCCGTACAAGTGGTTCTACATCGCCTCGATCGTGGTCTCGCTGATCGCCACCATGACCGGGCTGGTGATTCCGTTGGTGATGCAACGCGTCATCGACGGCCCCATCACCGATCGCAATTTCTCTGCTGTCTGGTGGCCTGCGGCATTCGTCCTGTTGCTCGGCACCATCGATGCACTCGGCATCTGGGTTCGCCGCTACCTGGTCTCCCGCCCGTCGAGTCAGTTCGAGATTTCAGCGCGCGCAACGGTATTCGATAAACTGCAGCGACTGTCGGTCTCGGCTCACGAGAGCTGGGAATCGGGTCAGCTGCTCTCGCGTGCCATCGCAGACCTCGGTTCGCTGCGGCGGTTCATGGCCTTCATCGGCCCGTTCATCATCATCAACGCCGTGACACTGGTCGTGGGCATCGGCGTATTGCTGGTGCAGTCCTGGCAATTGGGGCTGATCATGCTGGTGACGTCGGTACCGCTGGTGATCGCCTGCACCAAGTTCGAGACGCTCTATCGCGTCGTGGCCCGGGACGCTCAGGATCAGGCCGGCGACGTCACGACGACGGTCGAGGAATCCATCCAGGGCATCCGCGTCCTCAAGGCGTTCGGGCGAAGTGCTCACTTGGGCAAGCAGTTTCTGCGTCAGGCCCGCACATTGCGGGGCACCGAGCTGAAGAAGGTGCGCTACCTGGCGATCATCTGGGCGGTGATCGTCGGGCTGCAGCCGATCACCATCGGTGCGATCTTGGCGGTGGGTACGTACTCGATCGTGCAGGGCACCATGACGGTCGGCACGCTCGTCGCGGCCATCGCCATCGTCACCTTCCTGCTGTGGCCGATCGAATCCTTCGGGTATCTCCTGGCCGAGCTGAACAACGCGCGCACGGCAGCGGATCGGTACTGGGAGATCATGGATACTCCCGAAACCGTGACCGATCCGGACAATCCCGTCGAATTGCCCGAAAGAATCCGTGGCCGAGTGCAATTCGATCGCGTCGGATTCACCTTTCCCGACGCGTCCTCGCCCCTGCTCACCGACGTCAGCTTCGTCATCGAGCCAGGGGAGACCGTCGCGCTGGTCGGCAACACCGGTAGCGGAAAGACTGCGCTGACGAACCTCGTCCCTCGGCTGTTCGACGCCACCGAGGGTTCCATCACCATCGACGGTATCGACGTGGCCTCGATGCGGTTGGCCGATCTCCGGTCGATCGTCACCGTGGCGTTCGAGGATCCGGTGTTGTTCTCGGCCAGTGCGCGCGAGAACATCGCGCTCGGTTCGCCCGACGCGACCGATGCCGAGATTGCCGAGGCGTTGGAGATCGCGCACGCAACGGATTTCGTCGAGCAGTTGCCCTGGGGCCTGGCCACCCGTATCGGTGAGCAGGGCATGAGTCTGTCCGGTGGGCAGCGGCAGCGGCTCGCACTGGCGCGGGCGGTGCTGGGCAAACCGCGGGTGCTGGTGCTCGACGACCCGCTGTCTGCGCTCGACGTGGACACCGAAGCCAAAGTGCAGAAGGAATTGCGGCGCGTGTTGGCGCACTCGACGACAGTGCTGGTGGCACACCGGCCGTCGACCGCTGCGTTGGCCGACCGCGTGCTGTATCTCGAGAACGGAAGAATTGTGGAGCAGGGAACACACGAGGGACTGCTGGCGACGTCGCCGCGGTACCGCGAGGTGATGGGGTCGATTCATGGCTGAGCAAACTGCAGCGGCGGATTGGCGCGGCGTCGGCGGCGAGGAATCGGAGGTCGACGCAACCGGAAACTTGGTGTTGGCTGGGCGTTCTCGACGGTTGCTCGCCTCGTTGGTGCGGCCGTACAAGAAGCAGGCCCTGCTGTCGTTCCTGATCATTCTGGTCGACAACATCACCTACGTTGCCGGTCCTTTGTTCATCGCCTACGCGCTGGACAACGGTGTCGGCGCTGCAGCACAGGGTGATTGGGCTCCGTTGATGTGGGCGATCGGCGGCTACACCGGCTTCGGTCTGCTCGGGATGCTCACCACCTACGCCTTTCTCACCGTCTCCGGTCGGCTGAGTCAGAACATCCTCTACGACCTGCGCGGACGGGTGTTCGATCATGCCCAGAAGCTGAGCCTGTCGTTCCACGAGAAGTACACCTCGGGACGGTTGATCTCTCGACTGACCAGCGATGTCGAATCGCTGCAGACATTGCTCGAGAGCGCGCTCAACGATGCGCTGACGGCCATCCTGTCGATGGTGTCGATCGCGATCATCCTGGTGTACCTCGACGTTCCGATGGCGATGATCGTGCTGGCCGGATTCGTTCCGCTGGTCCTCGTCACCCGGTGGTCGCAGCGTCGACAACGTCAGGGATACCGTCGAACACGGGTGGCGATCGCGCGCGTCGTGGTCCACTTCGTCGAATCCATGGGCGGCATCCGCGCCGTGCAGGTGTTCCGGCGCGAGGGCCGCAACGACGCCATTCTCAGCACCGAGGATTCGGAGTATCGCGACGCCACCACCGCAGCGCTGCGCGGTATGGCGAGCTACACCGGCATCGTGCGCTGGATCGGCAACGTCACGCTCGCGATCATCCTGGTGTTCGGTAGCTGGCGAGTGATCAACGGCCACATGGAGATCGGTGTGCTCGCGGCCTACGTGCTGTATCTGCGCCGGTTCTACGGGCCGCTCGACGAGCTGGCGATGGTCTTCAACGCCTACCAGTCCGCCGCCGCTGCCCTGGAGAAGATCTCCGGTGTGCTCGAAGAGGAACCGTCGGTGACGGCACCGAAGAACCCGGTGGAGATCGGAACGGCCAAGGGCGACATCACGTTCGACGACGTGCACTTCTCCTACGGCCCCGAACGCGTCGTGCTGCCGGAATTCTCGCTGCACGTACCCGCCGGACAGGTGGTCGCGATGGTCGGAGCCACCGGAGCGGGCAAGTCGACACTGGCAAAGCTGTTGGCGCGCTTCTACGATCCGACGGCCGGAGCCGTCCGACTCGACGGCATCGACATGCGGCAGATCAGCGACGAGGACCTGCGTCGCAACGTCGTGATGGTGACACAGGAGTCGTTCCTGTTCTCCGGTTCGGTGGCAGACAACATCCGACTCGGCCGCCCCACCGCGACCGATGCGGAGGTAAGGGCAGCGGCCGACGCCGTCGGACTGACGGAGTTCATCGCGTCGCTACCGGAGGGAATCGACACGGACGTGCGCAAGCGTGGAGGTCGATTGTCCTCGGGCCAAAGGCAATTGGTGGCCTTTGCACGGGTGTTCCTCGCGGCGCCGTCGGTGATCGTGCTGGACGAGGCAACGTCGAGTCTGGACATTCCGAGCGAGCGGCTGGTGCAGCGCGCGCTCGAGACGATCCTGCAGGGGCGAACTGCGCTGATCATCGCGCACCGCCTGTCGACGGTGGCGATCGCCGATCGGGTACTCGTCATGGCCGACGGAAACATCGTCGAGGACGGAACCCCCGAGGACCTCATCGCGGGAGAGGGACGCTTCGCACACCTGCACGAGGCGTGGGAGGACTCGCTGGTCTAGGTCCAGGGAGTGATCGGCGGCTTGACCCACATGATCTTCTCGTCCGAGTGCTGGGGCGTCGCGCCGTCGTGGCCCGGGTGTTCGGCCGCCCATGCGGATTTACGGTCGAGCAATTCGGCCACGATGGTCCACGTCTCCATCGTGCTCGGTGGGTGTAGGTCGGCAGCGCGGGCCAGCTTTCGGCGGACGGCGTCGGTGAGGTCGAGGAGCTCGGCACCGGTGATGCCGCGATCCCACACGTAACGCGCGAGGGCTGTCGCCTTGTCCTGTCGACTCTTCGCGGCCTGTTCGGAATGCGCGAAATCGAACTGACCGCCGCCGGTGTTCTCTGTCGTCACGGGCACAACCTTAATGAACTGCGAGAAAAGGCACGTCCGCTTGATCTTCTGGGGGCCTCGTCGCCTACCGTAGGTGGGTGATCACTCAAGCATCGGGTGCCGAGCATGCCTCCGTCCCCGCGTCCGATTCCACCGACGCGAAAACCTGGCCCTCGATCCTGACGTGGCGAGCCCACGATGTTCCCCGCATGGAGTCCGTGCGAGTACAGCTCTCCGGCAATCGCATCAAGGCTGCCGGACGCATCATCGGCGCTGCGTGCAGCGATCACCCCGCCTTCAGCGCGTCCTACGACCTGGTGACCGACGAATACGGCGTCACCAAGCGGCTCTCGGTGCGCACCTCGCTCGCGTCCGGTGACCGGCAGGCGTCCGTCAGCCGCGACGACGAGGGCTACTGGATGGTGGAGAACAGCACCAGCCATCAGCGCTCGACCTACAGTGGCGCACTCGACGTCGACATGGTGCTCAGCCCCTTCTTCAACACTCTGCCGATCCGTCGATTCGGTCTGCACACTCAGGTCCAGGACCTCGAGGTGCCCACGGTCTACGTGAACGTGCTCGACCTCAGCATTCAAGAGGCCACGCTGACCTACAGCAGCGGTTCCGAGGGCATCCACGTCATCTCCCCGGTCTCCACCTCGTCCGTCACGGTCGACGCCGACGGATTCGTCCTCGATTACCCGGGACTGGCCGAACGGATCTGACGCACGACGCCACCGCGTCGACCCGCGTCCTGCAGCTTCTGTCGCCAACCCGGTTCGCCCGGGGTGATATCGGTGATCTCGAAGCGTTGATGCTGCTCGTATTGCAGGCGCGCGATGTTGCCGGCGTCGACCAGCGTTTTCGTCGAGCCCTCGTCCAGTTCCTCGCGCGCTGCGGTGAGCGCGGCCAGCGCCTCGTCGAGTGCGGTGCGCAGAGCGGCTGCGTTACCCTCGGTCATTGCGCGGACGAGATTCGGCGACGACGACGCCACCCGCGTGCCGTCTCGGAACGAGCCGGCGGCCAGGCCCAACGCCAGCGGTCCGCCTGCCGCCCCGACCATCGCCAGCGCCTCGGCCAGCAGGTGGGGTAGATGAGAGATTCTCGCGACGGCGCGGTCGTGCTCGACGCTCTCGGCCGGCACCACCACCGAACCGCAATCCAGCGCGAGCCGGGCCACCCTCGTCCACACGTCGGCGTCTACTCCCGGGTCGGTGGCCACCACCCACACCGCGTCGACGAACAACGTGGGATCGGTGGCCGACCAGCCGGACTGGTTGGTGCCGGCCATCGGATGCCCACCGACGTAGCGGGCCTGCAGTCCGCGAGCCGCTACTGCCGAGGCCACCTCGGCTTTGACGCTGACCACATCGGTGATCGGAGCAGCGGGCGCGTGCTCGGCGATTGCCGCCAGAACGGAGTCGACGGCAGGCATCGGAACCGCGATGACGATCAACGCGTCCTGTGCTGCGGCCCTGCTCAGAGCAGCTGTCAGGTCTGTGCCGACGTCGTAGCCATCGGCGATAGCACCGGCGATCGCGTCGGCCGATCGGTTCCATCCCCACACCGGACGACCCGCATCGTGAGCCGCGCGCAGGATCGACCCGCCGATCAATCCGAGACCCAGAACGCACACCGAGGAAGAAGTCACCGGATCAGATTGGCACAGGTGGGTGACGTCGACGGGAGGTGGACTTCGAGTACAGGCCCCTACCGGACTACCGTTGCGCGCATGGCCGCACAGCGCGCGAACAACAACCGCGCATCCGCACCGGAGTACGACGACCTCGAGGGATTCGGCGTTGCAGTTGTCCGAGAGGAAGGCAAGTGGACTGTCACGCCGCTGTCCGACGACGCATTGACCAGCCTGTCGGCGGCAGAGACCGAACTGCGTGAACTTCGCAGCTCGGGAGCTGTGTTCGGGCTGCTCGACGTCGACGAGGAATTCTTCGTCATCCTGCGTCCCGCACCGAACGGCACCCGACTCCTGCTGTCCGACGCGGTCGCCGCAGTGGACTACGAAATCGCCGCGGATGTTCTCGATGCGTTGAACATCGAGATCCCCGACGTCGACCCCGATGAACTCGACGACATCGAGCCCTACGAAGAGGGCGACCTCGCCCTACTGGCGGACCTCGGACTACCCGAGGCCGTGCTCGGCATCATCGTCGCCGAGACCGACGACTATCCGGACGAGCAACTGCAGTCCATTGCCGAACGACTGGGTTTCGAAAGCGAGTTCGCCGCAGCGGTGGACAAGCTGCGGCGGTAACCGATGCCGGTGTCCGACGCGGACATGATCCGAGCAGCCCTGTCGGCTGCGGCCGAGGCATCGGATGCCGACGTCCCCGTCGGAGCCGTCGTGTTCGACGCCACCGGACGTGAGATAGCCCGGGCCTGCAATGCTCGGGAGGCGTCGGGCGACCCCACCGGACATGCAGAAGTGATCGCGTTGCGTCGAGCAGCGGCCGTTCACGGTGACGGCTGGCGACTCGAAGGCTGCACTCTGGCTGTCACGTTGGAACCCTGCACGATGTGCGCCGGGGCGCTGGTCCTCGCCCGCGTCGGAGCGGTGGTGTTCGGAGCATGGGAGCCGAAGACCGGTGCTGTCGGTTCGCTCTGGGACGTCGTGCGCGATCGCCGACTCACCCATCGGCCACAGGTCCGCGGCGGTGTACTGGAAGCCGAATGCGCCGACGTGTTGACCCGATTCTTCGCCCGTCAGAGATAACGATCTCGTCACATGGTGGCCTGCATGTCCGATTTTGTGGAGGGTAGAGGGCAGAGCGCAACGCTGCGCTCCGAACTTGCGAAGGAGACACTCATGGGACTCGGCGACAAGATCTCGAACAAGACCGAAGACCTCGGCGGCAAGGCCAAGGAAGCCGCAGGTTCGGCCACCGGAGACAAGGACCTCGAAGCAGAGGGCAAGGGCGACCAGACCTCGGCCGCATTCAAAGACGGTGCCGAGAAAGTCAAGGACGCAGCCTCGAACATCAAGGACAAGCTCACCGGCAACTAGATCTGCGCGCTGAGCAGGCGATTTAGCCTCAGGCCGTCATTCCGGTACAGTCTTCTGCGGTGGCGTGTCCGAGCGGCCTAAGGAGCACGCCTCGAAAGCGTGTGACGGGTAATCCCCGTCCGAGGGTTCAAATCCCTCCGCCACCGCCAAGAACTCCCCACCCGATCCGTCGGGTGGGGAGTTTTTTGTGCGCCGGGGCGGGGTTCGTCGCAGATGCGCGCGCATTCGTCAGACGCGTTCGGATTCGCTATCGATTCGGGTCTATTTCGCGCGCACTTGGCGAACGCGCGCGCGTTTGCGGGATCACCGGGGCGGGGCGCGGGATCACCGAGGCGGGATCACCGAGGCAGGACGGGGATTGGGGCAGAACCGAACCCCGCGCGACTCAGACGCTCAGCATTGTCCAGCCCCGGCGGCGTCGAGTCCCCGCAGAATTTCGTTCTGATCGCCGGGCGGGACGTCATTCCAGCTGGGCGCGGTGGTCATTTCGGTGCGCAGACCCTCGACGGAGGCGGCGCGATCGGAGATTCCGGTCTGCTCCAGCGCATCGATGGACGGCAGAAACTGGGTACAGGTCTGCTGGTAGAGCGCTTCACCGGTGACGCCTGAGGTCGCGTCGGTCGGAGCTGCAGGCTCGACGGCAGGCGGTACCGCGGAAACAGGCGCAGGATCGGGCGCAGGCGCGGGTGCTTCGACCGTGGTGCTGGTCGGGACCGTGGTGGAGGCGACAGCAGAGGTCGTCGTTGCGGCAGCGGGTGTGCTCGACGCTTCCTCGCTCGACGTGTCGTTGCTACATCCGGCAACCGAGACGGCGACGATCAGCCCGAGCAATGCGGCAGCGATTTTTCCGTTCATCGCAACTGTGTACCACCTGCGGCTCACAGCAGCGTCTGCGCACGTCCGGTAATGGTGCTCAGTGCCGTCGACCAGGCGAGGTTCTTCGGGTCGAGGAACGCTCCGTGGCCGGCACCGGGCAGCACGACGAGCTCGGGGTCGGTGCTGCCTGCCTTCGTGGCGGCGTCGACGTAGACGCGGCTCTGGTTCACCGAGACGGTTTGGTCGGCGTCACCGTGCAGCGCGGTCAGTGGAACGTCGAGGGGGAGGTATTCGATGGGTGAGGCGATCTTGTAGCGTCCGGGCACCTCGTTCGGCATACCGCCGAGGAAGGCAGGCACGAACTTGTCGCCGCCGATGTCGGCTGCTCGTTTCATGTCGAAGACGCCGGCCATGATGGTGGCGCTGCGTGGTCGGATCTTCGGTTCTGCGCCCGGTGCGTCGACCGGCATGAGGTGTCGAGCCGCCACCCATGCGGCGAGTTGGCCGCCGGCGGAATGTCCGGCGACGTGCACGCGATCGAGATCGAGTCTCCCGTCCGCTGCACCCTGTACGACGGTTGCCAGTGCCTCGGTGGCGTCGTCGACGTCGGAGAGGGTGTTGGCCCAGTTGTTCGGGCCGCGCCGATATTCGACGTTCCACACGGCGATGCCCTCGTCGGCGATGGCCGTCGACATCTGCTGGAAGTACGACAGGTCGAGATCTTCCTGCCATCCGCCGCCGTGAATCATCACCACCACCGGGAGCGAGGTGGCGTTGTTGTCGGGGAGGTAGAGGTCGCCGATGTTGTCCGGTTCGTATCCGTACTTCAGTCGGATGGGATCCCCGGCCGGGCCCGATACCGGTTGCAGCGCAGCAGAATACGTCTCGGCGGTGCTCGGTGAGGAGTCGGTGTCGGCCGAACTGCAGCCGACCAACGCGACCGTCAGCAGACCGCCGAGGAAATGACGACGATTCACGCGCGCCGAGCCGTCCACTCGAGCAGTTCGGCGAGCGGCCAGGTGTTGATCACGCGCTCGGCCGGCACACCCTGCGCTTCGGCGCGGATGCAGCCGTAGCCCTGCCAGTCGAGCTGCCCGGGTGCATGTGCGTCGGTGTCGATGGAGAACAGGCAGTCGCGCTCGAGGGCGATGTCGATCAGTCGCTCGGGGGGATCCTGGCGCTCGGGTCTGGCATTGATCTCCACTGCGGTGCCGAACTGGCGGCAGCCCTCGAACACCACGGGGGCGTCGAACGTCGATTCGGGTCTGGTGCCGCGGCCACCCTCGACGAGCCGTCCGGTGCAGTGACCGAGGACGTCGACATGCGGGTTCGCGATGGCGGTGACCATCCGCTTGGTCATGGTCTTGGAATCGGCTCGCAGGTTGGAATGCACGCTCGCCACCACCACGTCCAGCTCGGCGAGCAGGCCTTCGTCCTGGTCGAGTGATCCGTCGTCGAGAATGTCCACTTCGATTCCGGTGAGGATGCGGAACGGTGCGAGCCGCTCGTTCAGCTCGGCGATGACGTCGAGCTGTGCGCGCAGGCGCTCGGCGGTGAGGCCGTTGGCGACCTTGAGGCGCGGGGAATGATCGGTGAGAGCGCAGTATTCGTGGCCGAGCCGCGCGGCGGTGCGCATCATTTCCTCGATGGGGCTGCCGCCGTCGGACCAGTTGGAGTGGGTGTGCAGATCGCCCTTCAATGCGCTGCGAAGTTCGTTGTCGCCGATCGGTTCTGCCGCATCTCGCTGCTCACGGAGATAGTCCGGGACGTTCTGGGTCAGTGCCTGGCGAATGATCAGCGAGGTCTTGGCTCCGATACCGGCGAGCGAGGACCAGCTGTCTGCCTTCTCGTGCTCGGATCGCTGTGTGGGCGTGAGGGATTCGACGACATCGGCGGCCCTACGGTAGGCCTTGACGCGGTGGGTGTCCGAGCGAGAGCGTTCGAGCCAGAAGCCGATCTCTCGAAGTGCGTCCACCGGGTCCATGCGGTCCATTGTGCCTGGCGGTACCGACACGCGTTCACGGGGTAAACGGACAAAACTCTCAGGGACTTACCGGGTCGCTCACTCCCCATAGGCTTGAAGCTGCAACTATCATCGGCAGTCATGACCAAGAAATGGTGGATCGTAGGAGTAGTTGTCGTCGCCGTGGTGGCGCTCGGGCTGTACTTCGGCCCCAAGATCTATGCATCGCTCCAAGAAGACGACGCCCCAGCAGCATCGGTGTCCACCTCGGGCGCGCAAGCCGCCAGCACCGAGAGCATCGATGGACGGTGGATCGTCACCCCAGGTGACGCTGCCAACGCGACCGCCGCGGGCTACACCGTCGACGAAGTGCTCAACGGGTCCGATGTCACTGTTGTCGGGTCGACGACCGAGGTCGCAGGCAACGTCGTCATCGCCGACGACACCCTCACCGAGGGGCAGGTGGTCGTCATGACCAACTCGATCACCACCGACAGTGATCGTCGCGACAGCCAGTTCCGCGGCAACATCTTCGACACCGCCACCTACCCGACGGCGACGTTCAACATCGACTCGCCGATCGATCTGTCCTCTCTGCCCAAGGACGGCACCACCGAAACCGTCACCGCCGAGGGCACACTGACGCTCAAGGATCAGACGCGTCCGGTCTCGGTGCAGATGGAGGTGCTGCAGTCCGGCGACACGCTCATCGCGTCGGGCGCAATTCCGACGACGTGGACCGACTACGGAATCGAACCGCCGTCGCTCGGCTTCGTCACCGTGGAGGGCTCGGGAACCGTCGACTTCCTGATCAATCTGAGTCAGCAGTAGCGCGTTCTCTCGCGGGCCCAGGCGTCCATCCCGGCGGTCCGACGAGATATCCGACGCGTTCCTTCCACGACCGCGATGCCGCAACATCCCGCGCGATGTTGCGGTATTCGTGTGTCTGGAGGGTCCAGATGTTGAACGTGTCGACGGGCTTGGTGAGTCCGTAGTTGGGGCGCGCGACTTCCTCGGCGTAGGTGCCGAACAGGCGGTCCCAGATGATGAGGATGCCGCCGTAGTTCTTGTCGAGATACTGAGGATCGCGGCCGTGATGGACGCGATGATGCGAGGGCGTGTTGAAGACGAACTCGAATGGACGCGGCAGCCGGTCGATGCGCTCGGTGTGTACCCAGAATTGGTAGACGAGGTTGATCGAGAAGCCGACGAACACCATCCACGGCGGCATACCCAGCAGGGGGAGCGGTAGCCACATGATGACCTCGCCGCTGTTGTTCCATTTCTGTCGCAGCGCCGCCGCGAAGTTGAAGTACTCGCTCGAATGATGTGCCTGATGCGTCGCCCAGATCAGTCGGGTTCGATGCGCGATGCGGTGATAGCCGTAGAACAGCAGGTCGACGCCCAGGATCAGGATCACCCACGTGTACCAGGCGTCGGCCGGGAGATGCCACGGCGCGACATAGACGTAGATCGCCGTGTAGCCGACGAGCGCGAGCGCCTTCCATGCCGTGGTGGTCGCGATCGACACCAGTCCCATGCTCAGGCTGGAGCGCGCATCCCTGGCGGAATAGCTACCGCGTTCACCGTCCTCGAGCTTCGCGGCCGCAATCCACTCGATCGCCAACAACAGCGCGAACGCGGGAATGGCCAGCGCCACGGGATCGCGCAGCGGCTCGGGCAGTGCATTCCACGCCGAACCGATCCAGTTCTCCATCGAACCTCCCGCGTGACAGTCAAAGGATGAGTGTAACGCTGTCTGTCCAGCTTTCCCAAGGCTCGTACCGTGGAAGGGGCGCACCTGTCGGCCGAGAGAGCGGAGTCGGACTTGTTGCAAAAGATCGCGTCCACGGTCGGGCAGGTGGTCGAGTCGGTGTTGGGTGTCGTCGGGATTCGAGTCGGTACCGAAGAACCGCCGCACACCAGCCGTCGACTCACCGATGCGGTGGAGATCCGTCGTTACCAACCGCGCATCGCGGCGCAGACCACCGTCGACGCCGATGAGGAAGAGGCGCGGCGGGAGGGTTTCCGTCGCCTGGCTCGATACATCTTCGGTGGAAACGGGGGCAAGAAACAGGTCGCGATGACCGCTCCCGTCAGTCAATCGTCCGCAGGCCCGCAGAAGATTGCGATGACTGCGCCTGTGTCGAGCACGCCCGGCAGTGACGGCTGGGTTGTCCGGTTCTTCATGCCTGCCGAGTGGACGATGGACACGCTGCCCAAGCCCGACGACGATCGCGTTACGTTGACGGAGGTTCCGGCGGAAACGGTTGCCGTGCTGCGTTTCAGCGGTGGCCGCGGCCGGGACAACGTCGAACCGAAGATGACGGCGTTGACCGAAGCGCTGCGCGCCCACGACATCGAGATGCTGGGTGAGCCGATGACCTGGTTCTACGATCCTCCATGGACCTTGGCGCCGTTCCGTCGCAACGAGGTGGTCGTGGCGGTGCCGGAAGGTTCCTGACACGTCGGGGTATTCCGGCAACTGCTCGCTAATTCCCTACCGCAGTGGTAGGAATTGAGCGTGCACATCACGGCCAAGGCGGACTACGCGGTTCGGACGCTTGTCGAACTCGCGGCGGTCGGTGGGCAGCGGCCCGCGAAGGCCGAGGCCCTGGCCATGGCGCAGGGCATTCCGCACAAGTTCCTCGAATCGGTGCTCTCCGATCTGCGTCGCGCAGATCTGGTGTGCAGTAGAAGGGGACCCGACGGCGGCTACTGGCTGGCGCGGGAGGCGTCGGACATTTCTGTTGCCGATGTGATGAGAGCCGTGGAAGGCCCGTTGGCGTCGGTGCGCGGTCAGCGGCCCGAGGATGCGGAGTATTCCGGTCCGGCCGAGCCGCTCACCCGGGTATGGCTGGCCGTACGGGTCAATCTGCGGGCGGTGCTCGAGGCGGTGTCGCTGGCGGACATCGTCGAGAACGACCTGCCGGACTTCGTCGGGGAACTCATCAGCGAGCCGACCGCGTGGGCACGTCGATGACCTGAGTCACATCCACTGCCAGCTGTGGCGCGATCGACAAAATTGCACATCACTGCAAACTTGCAGAACAGTGCAAGTTCCGTAGGTTGGTAAGCGTGACTTCTCCGACTGGCCTTCGTGATCTGAAGAAGGCCGCCACCCGCGACGCCCTCGGCATGGCCGCCGTGCGTCTGGGCAAGGAGCACGGCATCGACGCGGTCACCGCCGACGCCATCGCGCACGAAGCGGGAGTCTCCACCCGCACGTTCCACAACTACTTCTCCAACAAAGAAGAAGCAGTTCTCCATCACATCGAGGTGTCTGCCCTCGAATGGTTCGAGCTCCTGCGCGCCAGGCCGGCGACCGAACCGATCTGGGACTCGTTGCGGCACATCGCAATCGACCTCGTCGCGGACCCCGGCCGGGATCTGGACGACACGTTTGCGGCAGCGCGGCTGATCGAAGCCAACCCCGCCCTGATGGCCCGCAAGCTCGAGATGCACCAATCGCTGACCCGCAAACTCGGCGAAGCCATCGCCGAGCGAACCGGCACCGATATCGACACCGATCTCTACCCCAACCTGCTCCAGATGGCCGTCGGTGGTGCCGTCACTGCAGCACTGAACATCTGGGTCACCGACTCCGCAGGCGCATCGACGCCGAGGGCGCTCATCGAGGACGCCTTCGACCAACTCCGCGCGGGACTTCCCGAGCCCAAGGGTCGTTCCGCAGGCTCCACTCCCGAACCCCACCCCCACTCGTCCGAACACAACCGAGGAGCTTGACAGTGGCCACCTATCTCTACCGAATCGGAAGATTCGCGTACCGACGCAAGGGCATGGTCCTCGGACTGTGGCTGGCGATTCTGGTTCTCGCCGGGGTGGGCGCAGCGACGCTGTCCGGCCCGACGGTCAACTCGTTCTCCATCCCGGGTACGCCCGCCCAGGCCGCACTGGACCTGCAGGAGGAGCGCTTCGGGAACGCCGAGGATCCGCTCACCGCGGTCAGTGCCGAGTACGTGTTCCAGGCACCCGACGGGCAGACGCTGGACACCCCGCAGTACACCTCGGCCATCGATGCCAGCATCGCCGAAATCGAGAAGATCGACGCGGCCAAGCCTGCGGAAGGCGCTCCGGCACTGGCCAACCCGGTCGCGGCCAACCAGTCGATCATCGAGCGGTACACCGAAGCGGCAACGGAAGCAGGCACCCCGGCCGATCAGGTGGCCGCCGACGCCGCTGCCACGTCTCCGCTGAGCCCCAACGGCAACGTCGGCACGGTCACCGTGCCGATCAACGTCGAACTCGCCGACGTCACCGATGAGATCCGCACCCAGCTCGACGAGGCCGCGCAGCCCGCCCGTGACGCCGGCCTGACGGTTCTGCTCGGCGGTACCGTCGCGCAGGAGAACGTCTCGCCCGGTGGAACGTCCGAACTCGTCGGTCTCGCAGTCGCCGCCGTGGTGCTGCTTATCATGTTCGGCTCCGCCGCGGCCGCCAGCCTGCCGCTCATCACGGCCATCGTCGGCATCGGCATCTCGAGTCTGGCGATCACCACGGCGTCGGGTTTCGCCGACCTGTCGTCGTTCACACCGGTTCTCGCCATCATGATCGGCTTGGCCGTCGCCATCGACTATTCGCTGTTCATCCTCGCCCGCTATCGACACGAGTTGACGCTCACCGACGACCGCGAGGAAGCCGTCGGACGGTCCGTAGGAACCGCGGGCTCGGCCGTCGTGTTCGCCGGCGCGACCGTGCTCATCGCCCTCGTCGCGCTGCGCGTCGTCGGCATTCCGTTCCTGTCCCAGATGGGTGCGGCTGCCGGTTTCGCGGTGTTCATCGCGGTCCTGATCGCACTGACGTTCCTGCCGGCAATGCTCGGTCTCTACAAGGGCAAGGCCTTCGCGGGCAAGGTCAAGTTCGTCAACACCACCGATCCCGAGGACCCGAACGCCAAGGCCACCAACGGACTGCGTTGGGCGCGGTTCCTGGTCAAGAGGCCCGCGCTGGGTCTCATCGGCGGCATCGTTCTCCTCGGCGTCATCGCAGGCCCGACCACAGGACTGTCGTTGGCACTGCCGTCCACCGCCACCGCCGACCCGTCGACGCCCGCACGTCAGGCCTACGACATCGTCGACGAGGGCTTCGGGCCGGGACGCAACGGACCGTTGCTGGTCATCGCCGACGCATCCGGCGTTGCCGAGGCCGACCGGACTGCCTCGTTCGGCAAGGTCGTCGAGACCATCACCGGTCAGTCCGACGTCACCAACGCGCAGATCATCGCCGTCAACCCGGCCGGTGACACCGCTCAGATCCTCGTCACCCCGTCCTCCTCGCCCAACAGCGAGCAGACCAAGGACCTGGTGGCCAATATCCGCAACGCCGAACCGGGCGTGCAGGCCAGCGACGGCGTCTCGTACGGCGTCACCGGCCAGACGGCGCTCGAACTCGACGTCTCCGAACGACTGCAGGACGCCTTGATCCCGTACCTGGCAGTGGTGGTCGGCCTGGCGTTCGTGCTGCTGATGCTGGTGTTCCGCTCGATCCTGGTGCCGCTGACCGCGACACTCGGCTTCCTGCTCAGCGTGCTCGCGACGTTCGGTGCCACGGTGTTCATCTTCCAAGAGGGCGGGCTCGGCCTGATCTCCAACCCGCAGCCGATCGTCAGCTTCATGCCGATCTTCCTCATCGGTGTGGTGTTCGGCCTGGCGATGGACTACCAGGTGTTCCTCGTCTCGCGGATGCGTGAGGAGTTCGTCCACGGAGCCGCCGCCAAGGACGCCGTCGTCAACGGCTTCAAGTACGGCGCACGCGTGGTCACCTCGGCTGCAGTCATCATGATTTCGGTGTTCGCCGCCTTCATCGCCGAGCCGGACTCGTTCATCAAGTCCATCGGATTCGCGCTCGCCGCAGCCGTGTTCTTCGACGCCTTCGTCGTGCGCATGGTGCTGATCCCGTCGGTGATGGCGCTGATGGGCGACAAGGCCTGGTGGCTGCCGAAGTGGCTGGACAAGATCCTGCCCAACGTCGACATCGAAGGTGCCAAGCTGAAGACGGCCCCGGAGAAGCGCGCGTAGTACTCGCGTCGCAGCTGAGAGGCCGAAGATTACCCGTAATACTCGAACGGAGAGACTGTTATCCATGTGTACGAGTAATCTTCGGTCATCATGCTGATCCCCCTGCTGCGCACGTATCTGGCTCCGTACAAGATGCCGATCGTCGCGTTGATTCTGCTGCAACTCGTGGCCACGCTGGCCGCCCTGTTCCTGCCCAGTCTCAACGCCGACATCATCGACAAGGGCGTCACCACCGGCGACACCGGCTACATCCTCTCGGCCGGCGGAGTCATGTTGCTGGTCTCGGCAGTGCAGATCATCAGCTCGGTGGCCGCGGTGTTCATCGGTGCGCGCGCGGCCATGGGTGTCGGACGCGACCTGCGCGGTGCCATCCTGCATCGCGTCGGCACGTTCTCCGCCCGTGAGGTCGGCCAGTTCGGAGCGCCGTCGCTGATCACCCGCAACACCAACGACGTTCAGCAGGTGCAGCTGGTGATCGTCATGGGGTTCACCATCGTGGTGATGGCACCGATCATGTGCGTCGGTGGCATCGTGATGTCGCTGCGCGAGGATCTCGGGTTGTCGTGGATCCTCATGATCGCGGTGCCGGGGCTCGCGATCTCCATGGGCCTGATCATCGTCAAGATGGTCCCGGCGTTCCGCTCGATGCAGAAGCGTATCGACGCCGTCAATCGTGTCCTGCGCGAGCAGATCACCGGAATTCGCGTGGTGCGAGCCTTCGTTCGCGAGGATTTCGAGATCGACCGTTTCGGGTCGGCCAACGCCGCGCTCACCGATACCGCCCTGCGCGTCGGACGGCTCATGGCATTGATGTTCCCGACGGTCATGCTCATCAGCAACGTCACCAGCGTTGCCGTCATCTGGTTCGGCGGCCATGCGATCGACGACGGCACGATGCAGATCGGCTCTCTCACAGCACTTCTGAGCTACATCATGCTCATTCTCATGTCGGTGATGATGGCCTCCTTCATCGCGATGATGGTTCCCCGCGCGTCGGTGTGTGCCGACCGCATCAGCGAGGTACTGGCCACCGAATCCTCGGTCGTGTTGCCGGACAAGCCCAAGACTTTCGCGTCCTCGCCGGGAACGGTCGAGCTCGTGAACGCTGAATTCTCATTCCCCGGTGCCGAATATCCGGTGTTGTGCGGAGTGAACCTGCGTGCGGAGGCCGGCAAGGTCACCGCCATCATCGGCGGCACCGGCTCGGGAAAGTCCACCCTCGTCAACCTGATTCCGCGACTCATCGACGTCACCGGCGGTGAGGTACGCGTCGGCGGAGTCGACATCCGCGAGCTCGATCTGGATCTGCTGCGCTCCGAGATAGGCCTGATCCCGCAGAAGCCGTACCTGTTCTCGGGCACCATCGCGAGCAACCTGCGCTACGGCAAATCCGACGCCACCGACGAGGAACTGTGGGAGGCACTCGAGATCGCCCAGGGAGCCGACTTCGTTCGGGCCATGCCGGAGGGATTGGACACTCCCGTCGCGCAGGGCGGTACGACGGTATCCGGCGGTCAGCGGCAACGCCTCGCCATCGCCCGCGCGCTGGTGCGCAAACCCAGCATCTATCTGTTCGACGACTCGTTCTCCGCACTCGACCTCACCACCGACGCCAATCTGCGTGGGGCTCTGAAGGCAGTGACGAGAGATGCCTGCATGATCGTTGTCGCGCAGCGCGTCTCGACCATCATCGACGCCGATCAGATACTCGTACTCGACGACGGAAAGCCGGTAGGTGTGGGTACCCACGACCAATTGATGGCCGATTGCCCCACCTACGCCGAGATCGTCGACTCGCAGCACGCAGTGGGTGCACTGTGACCGCGCAGGTGGAGAAGACGGAAGAGGAAGAGATCGCCCCCGTCTCCAAGACTGTGAAGCCGGGAACCAAGGCCCGCAACTTCAAAGGTTCGTTCAAGCGTCTGGTGGGCCTGCTCGCTCCCGAGCGACTGCTCCTGTCGGTGATGCTGTTGTTCGGTATCGCCAGCACCGTGCTGACCGTCGCGGCACCCAGCGTCCTCGGACACGCGACGGACCTCATCTTCAACGGCGTCGTCGGCCGCGAGCTCGATCCGGGTCAGACCCGAGATCAGGCCATCGACCAGCTCCGGGCGGAGGGGAACGACTCCGTCGCAGATCTGGTGTCCGGGACGAACCTGACCCCCGGAGCCGGAATCGACTTCGGTGCAGTAGGAACCGTGCTGCTGTGGGTCCTGGTTCTGTATGTGCTCTCTGCGGTGCTGGCCTGGGCGCAGGGATACATCCTCAACATCGCGCTGCAGCGTCGAATCCTGTTGCTGCGCGGCAGCGTCGAAGCGAAGGTGCATCGACTGCCGCTCAAGTACTTCGACAACCATGCTCGCGGCGAGACACTGAGCCGCGTCACCAACGACATCGACAACGTCTCCACCAGCCTGCAGCAGACGCTCAGTCAGTTGATCACCGGCATTCTCACCGTGCTGGGCATCCTCGGCGTCATGATCTGGATCTCGCCGTTGCTGGCTCTCGTTGCGGTGCTGACCATTCCGGCGTCGTTCGCGGTCACCGCCGTGATCGCCAAGCGTTCACAACCGCACTTCGTCGCGCAGTGGAAGCACACCGGCAAATTGAACGCGCAGATCGAAGAGACGTACACGGGCCACGAGATCGTCAAGGCCTTCGGTCGTCAGGCCGAGGTGGAGCGCGAGTTCGGCGAGCGCAACGAGAAGTTGTTCCAGTCGAGCTTCCGGGCGCAGTTCATCTCCGGCATGATCATGCCCGTCATCATGTTCCTCGGGAACATCAACTACGTGGTCATCGCCGTGGTCGGCGGGCTGCGGGTCGCGTCGGGCACGCTCACGCTCGGTGAGGTGCAGGCGTTCATCCAGTACTCGCGTCAGTTCACGCAACCGCTCACGCAGGTGGGTTCGATGGTGAACCTGGTGCAGTCGGGTGTCGCGTCGGCCGAGCGCATCTTCGAGGTCCTCGACGCCGAGGAAGAAGACGCCGACCCGGCCGATGCGGTGCGTCCAACCGAGCGCCGAGGACGCGTCGAATTCGAGGACGTCTCGTTCGGCTACTCTCCCGACCGCCCGCTCATCGAGAACCTCTCGCTGGTGGCCGATCCCGGACATCTGGTCGCGATCGTCGGACCGACCGGCGCGGGCAAGACCACCCTGGTGAACCTCATCATGCGGTTCTACGAGATCGATTCCGGCCGAATCACCCTCGACGGCGTCGACACCCGCAAGATGACCCGTGAGGAACTGCGCGCTCGCACCGGAATGGTGCTGCAGGACACCTGGCTGTTCGGCGGAACCATTCGCGACAACATCGCCTACGGCGACCCGAGTGCCAGCGAGGAAGAAATCCTCGAGGCCGCGCGAGTGAGCTACGTGGACCGCTTCGTCCACTCGTTGCCCGACGGCTACGACACGATCATCGACGAGGAGGGCAACAACGTCAGCGCCGGTGAGAAGCAGCTCATCACCATCGCCCGCGCCTTCCTGGCCAAGCCGCTGATCCTCATCCTCGACGAGGCCACCAGCTCCGTCGACACCCGAACCGAGCTACTGGTGCAGAAGGCCACCGCGAAGCTGCGCACCGATCGCACCAGCTTCGTTATCGCGCACCGGCTTTCGACCATCCGCGACGCGGACACCATCGTGGTGATGGAGAACGGCAGTATCGTCGAACAGGGCAATCACGAGGAACTGCTCGCGGCCAAGGGTGCCTACTTCCGTTTGAATGCGGCTGGAGCGGCTCCGCCGCAGGTGCACGGCTGAGTCACCGGTCGTTCCGCAGGCTCCACTCCTGCCTCGTAGCC
Source organism: Rhodococcus cerastii (assembly GCF_033042195.1). Classification (NCBI taxonomy): domain Bacteria; kingdom Bacillati; phylum Actinomycetota; class Actinomycetes; order Mycobacteriales; family Nocardiaceae; genus Rhodococcus; species Rhodococcus cerastii. The sequence continues at coordinate 15,837 of NZ_JAWLKF010000013.1, read as the reverse complement.
TGCTACGAGTTTCCGCTCACAAGCGGCGAAGCGGCATACTGACGCGGTGAGTTTCTCCAGTTTCGGCTTCGATATCGGCACCCGGCTCGACGGTGAGTTGGGCCGCACCGGCACCATCCACACCCCGCACGGTGACATCGCCACCCCTGCGTTCATCGCGGTGGGAACCAAGGCAACCGTCAAAGCGGTGCTGCCGGAGGCGATGAAGGAACTCGGCGCTCAGGCGGTGCTCGCCAACGCCTACCACCTGTATCTGCAGCCGGGCTCGGACATCGTCGACGAGGCAGGTGGGCTGGGCAAGTTCATGAACTGGGACGGGCCGACGTTCACCGACAGCGGCGGATTTCAGGTGATGTCGCTCGGCGTGGGGTTCAAAAAGGTCATCTCGATGGATGCCACGCGCGTGCAGTCCGACGACGTCATCGCCGAGGGCAAGGAACGTCTCGCACACGTCGACGACGACGGGGTGACGTTCAAGTCCCACCTCGACGGCTCCAAGCATCGGTTCACTCCCGAGGTGTCGATGCAGATTCAGCATCGCCTCGGAGCAGACATCATGTTCGCGTTCGACGAGCTGACCACGCTGATGAATACCCGCGGCTACCAGGAGAAGTCGGTCGATCGGACGCAGGCGTGGGCCGAGCGATGCGTCCTCGAGCACGAACGGCTGACGGTCGAGCGCGCCGACAAGCCGTATCAAGCGCTGTTCGGGGTGGTGCAGGGTGCCCAGTACGAGGATCTGCGACGCAAGGCCGCACACGATCTCGAGACCATCACCGGAGAGACGGGTCGCGGGTTCGACGGCTACGGAATCGGCGGGGCACTCGAGAAGCAGAACCTCGGCACCATCACCCGGTGGGTGAACGAGGAACTGCCCGAACACAAGCCGCGGCACATGCTCGGCATCAGCGAACCGGACGACTTCTTCACCGCCATCGAGAACGGTGCCGACACGTTCGACTGCGTCAATCCCTCACGCGTGGCTCGCAATGCGGCGATCTACGTGCCGACGGGACGCTTCAACATCAACACCGCCAAGCATCGTCGCGACTTCACCCCGATCGACGAGAACTGCGACTGCTACACCTGCGCGCACTACACCCGCGCGTACATCCATCACCTGTTCAAGGCCAAGGAGATGCTCGCCTCGACGCTGTGCACCATCCACAACGAGCGCTTCACCGTCAAGCTGGTCGACGACATTCGCGCCTCCATCGATCAGGGACGCTTCGCGGAATTCAAGACGGAGTTCCTGGGTCGCTTCTATGCGTCGAAGACTGCGTGAGCTGATCTTCGAGCTCCGAAATACGCTGTAGCAGTTCCTGTTCCCGCTCGCCGGCTTTGCGCTGGTAGACCTCGGACAGCTCCGCGAGGTAGGCCGCGTCGTAGCGGGGGATGATGCTGCGGGTGCAGTTCCAGTCGAATGCCTCGACGTCGATCACTACGCTTCGTTCGCACGTGGCGGCGACGGTCATGTCGCCGATCTTTTTCAGTCGGTCCAGCAGTTCGGGGTCGTCGGCCGCTTCGACGGTACGTGCCCGTCCGTAGAGCTTGAGCCGTTGGCGCAGAGGGTAGTTCACCAGAAGCAGTGCGACGCGATCGTCGTGATCGAGATTGGCCGCCGTCACGTACTGGTGGTTTCCGGCGAAATCGGCGAAACCCAACGTGTGATCGTCGAGAACCTGCAGAAAGCCTTTCGGGCCACTTCGGTACTGGATGTAGGGCCACCCGGTCTCGGCGACAGTGGCGATCTGGAACTGATCCAGCGCGCGAATCATGGCCTTCTCGCGAGTGTCGAGAGGCGTCGGGCCGTCGTCCGGTCGCTCGGTCTGTGAGCCGTAGGCGGTGTAACTACCGTCGACCTTCTGCCGCGCAATCGCAGCAGGGCCGAACATCAAGTGGTGATAGTGGTTGCTCTGCGGCACGGGTGTCACCTTAGGACAGGCCTGGTGTTTCCCGCGTTCAGGCCGCTGCCTGACGCGCTCGGCACCGTCACTTCGGATCGGGGCGTACGGTGGTACTACCGACTGTGTAGTAGCAGCACGCCCTGGGGGGACCACCATGTTCGACGACGCCTTACCTGTGAGTTCGTCCCAGGCCGATATCTGGATTGCTCAACAGTTCATGCCGGACGTGCCCTTCACCATTGCGTATTTCGTCGACATCATCGGCGCTGTGAACCTGGACTCGCTGGTCGAGTGCGGTAGCCGGGCGCATCGAGAGTTCTCGTCGTCGACGATGCGAATCATCGAGGTCGACGGCACCCCGATGCAGCGGTTCGAGCCTCGGGAGACCGACAGGGTGGAGATCCTCGATTTCCGCGAACACGACCGGCCGGCCGACGCGGCGACGCAGTGGATGGAAGACGATTGCCGCACGCCGTTCTCGATGGACGGCCAGCTCGTGCGGTTGTGTGTCCTTCGCGTCGGGGACGATCGCGTGTTCTGGTACACCCGAGCCCATCACATCGCGCTCGACGGTTATGCCTCCATGAAGGTGCTCGAGCGGGCGGCGGCCCTGTATGCCGCCGCGTCCGGTGGCGTCGAGCCTGTGGCTGTCGACCCGACGACGCCGGCCGCGCTTGTCGCCGAGGACGAGCGCTACCGCACCTCCGCCCGCGCACGACGCGATCGAGCGCACTGGCAGTCCGCAGACCTGGGTCACGCCGAGCCTCTCGGCCGAATTGTTCAACCTGCATCGGTGCCGATCGTCGTCGGCAAGGATCGATCGGTTTCTCCGACCGCTGCCGGTTATGCGACATCGACTGTGGTGATCGCTGCCTTCGCCGCGTACCTGGCGCGTATGAACGACACCGAGAACGTGGATCTGTCGTTGCCGGTCTCGGCGCGGCCGACGGCGATGTTGCGCCGGGCGGGTTCCTCGTTGTCGAACGTTGTGCCGCTGAGCCTGCCGGGCATCGGATCTGCGACGGTGAACAACGTGATCAAGTCCACCGAGGTGGCGATCGGTGCCGTGCTCCGCCATCAGCGCAGCAGACCTCAGTTCTCCGAGAGTGGTAATGCGCTGAGCGCAGGGCTTTTCGGGCAAACGATCAACGTGATGATGTTCGCGAACACCGTGGCCATCGGCGACTTCGACGGTGAGATCAACATTCTGACGACGGGCCCGGTGTCCGACCTCGCCGTCAACATCTACCCCGGTCGAGGTGGAGCGCGTCCTCGCATCGACTTCGAGGCCAACCCTGCCGCCTACACACCGAGCGACCTGGCGCGCCACCATGCTCGATTCCTGTACTTTCTCGACCGTTTCGCCGAATCCGGCTACGGCGATACCGCGATAGCAGACCTCGACCTGTTCTTGCCCGACGAGCGGTGTACGACGCCCGCCTCGGTGGGCGCGGCCGTGACCGAGCGTGGATCTCTGAACGACGTCTTTTCGATGGCAATCATTCGGCACGGCAATCGAATTGCGATCCAGGATGCGGAGGTGTCGGTCACCTACGCGGAGTTGGATGAGAGAGTCGCCGCACTCGCATCCGCCTTGAGTGCGCGAGGAATCGGTACCGAGGACCGGGTCGCTGTGCGTATCGGCCGATCCGCGGAGGGCGTCGTCGCGTTCTGGGCCATCGCACGAGTCGGTGCGGTGTACGTTCCGGTCGACCCGAATCACCCGCGCGAGAGAGCGCAGTTCGTGGTGCGAAACAGCGGAGCGGTGTTGGGCCTGTGCACCGGAGGTGCCGAGCTGGGTGTGGTGGAGTGGCTGAGCCTCGATGACGTTCTCGCGGAGGGAGGCCCGGGTGATGAACCCGCGCCGACGACACCACACCACGCGGCGTACGTCATCTACACCTCCGGCTCCACCGGCACTCCCAAAGGCGTCGTCGTCACCCACGGTGGCATCGCCGCTCTGGTGCAACAGATCAGGAGCAGCTACGACCTCGACGCCGAGTCGCGCGTCTGTCATCTCGCCTCTCCCGGGTTCGATACCGCTGTGGTCGAAGTGCTTGCCGCAGCAACCGCCGGCGCGGCAGTGGTGATCGCTCCGCCGGATAGCTACGGCGGCGCGGAACTGTCGGAACTGATTGCCCAGCAATCGATCACACATCTGCTGATCACGCCCTCGGCGCTGGCCACGCTGGATCCCGCAGCCCTGTCGCATGTCGGGACCATCATCATCGGCGGTGAATCGGCACCGCAGGACACCGTCGGTCGATGGTCGGTGGGTCGACGACTGCTCAACGCCTACGGGCCCACCGAGACGACCTGCAGTGTCACCATGACCGAGGCTCTGAACCCGGGCAGCGTGGACGGAATCGGTCGAGCCATGGTGGGGACGGTGATTCACCTTCTCGATCGGGCGTTGCGGCCGGTTCCCTCGGGTGCAGTCGGCGAAATCTACATCGAGACCCCCGGCGTTGCGCGCGGATATCTCGGGCGCACCGCAGAAACGGCAGCTCGCTTCGTTGCGAATCCGTTCGGCAGCACCGGTCTTCGGATGTTCCGCAGCGGAGATCGGGCGCGTCTACGCGGAGACGGGACGCTGGAGTTCCTCGGACGCACCGACGACCAGATCAAGATCCGCGGCAATCGCGTCGAACTCGGGGAGGTCGACGCTGCACTGCGATCGCATCCGGAGGTCGCTGCGGCGTCGTCGTCGTTGCACCGCAGCCGTTCCGGTGACCTCCGTATCGACGGGTACATCGTCCCGAAGCGGCCGGGGGAGCTCGTCGACACGACGCGAATCCGCAACGATCTCGTGGGGCGTCTGCCTGCCCACATGGTCCCGGCGACGATCTCGGTTCTCGACGAGATTCCGCTGACGATCAACCGGAAGATCGATCGCGGAGCGCTGCCGGCACCCGATCTCTCCTTGGTGTCGACCGGGGATCGAACTGCGCCGTCCGGTGTAACCGAGGAGATGGTGGCGGCAGCCTTCTCGCGTGTACTCGACACAGATGACATCGACTGCGCCACATCGTTCTTCGACCTCGGTGGTGACTCACTGGCCGCGACCAGGGTCGTCGCATCGATCCGGGCCGAGGCATCGGTGGACATCGGCGTACGAGACCTTGCGGTGGCTCCGTCCGTGCAGGCCTTCGCGGCACGAATCGATGAACGCCGTCTTCTTGGACTACAACACAATTCGCGACCTGAACAAGGCATGTCGCAGGGCGTGATTGCAATTCCGCTGGCGCCGCAACAGCGCCACATCGATCGAAGCGCAGCGCTACCGCTGTCCAATCTGCCGTTCACGGTCTCGATAACCGGGGAGTTCGATCCAGCGGCAGCCTCGCAGGCGTTGACCGATCTGATCGAGCGACACCGCACGTTGCGCACGCGCTATCCGGGTGTCGACGGGATTCCAGTTCAGGTGATCGAGCAGGATTCTGCTGGGGTGGCACCGAACCTCGACGTTCTGGACTTCGATGCACCATCAGTGACGGAGACCCTCGAGCAGCCCTTCGACGTGCGTACCGAATTCCCGATCCGAGCTCGACTGTTCGCGTTAGCACCCGATCACCACGTGCTGGCGTGCGCCGTTCACCACATCGCAGCGGACGGGTGGTCTCTCGGGCTGCTGGCGTCGGATTTCGTACTGGCTTATCAGGCCAGGATGGCCGGCAGTGCACCGTCGTGGCCTGAATTACCCTTGCAGTACGCCGATTACAGTGTCTGGGCCGCCGATCGGGATGTATCGGCCGACATCGAGTTCTGGCGCGCGGAACTCGCAGGTGTCCCCAGCGGCACAGAGTTGCCGTTGGACCGACCACGTCCGCAGGAGTGGGACTTCTCCGGTGCGCGCACATCGCTTCGCTTCGATGCACCCGCCACGGAGAAAATCACCGAACTGGCCCAGCATTGTGGGACAGGACGATTCAGCGTGCTGCGCGCAGCACTGCTGATTCTGCTCGCGGAGGTGACGGACTCCACCGATATCGTCGTCGGAACCCCGGTTGCCGGGCGCGACGATCCGAGGCTCGAGCAGCTGGTCGGTACCTTCACCAACACCGTCGCGATTCGGACGGACATCGCGTCCGCTACGACCGTCGAAGACGTGGTGCAGGCGGCCCGTGGGCGCGAGCTGCGCGCCTTCGACCATGCAGCGGTTCCGTTCGAGTATGTCGTCGCCGAACTCGCTCCTGACACGGCGGCCGGGCAGCACCCGATTCTCCAGGTCGCGCTCTCGTTGGACGTCTTCACCGCCGCAACCCTCGACCTGGGGGACACGCGTGTCGAGATCACGCCCCGACCGATCGACATCGCCAAGTGCGACCTGCATCTGCACGTCACCGAACGGCGGGACGACCAAGGGAAGGCTATCGGTATCGACGTCGACATCGTCTATCCCACAGCACTGTTCGACGCGAATACCGTTGTCGCGTTGGGACGGAGTCTCGAGCAGATCGTGCGTGCGATGGTCGCAGCACCCGACTCAGCGTGGCGATCCCTGGCGGCATTAGATCCATCCATGCAACTACTACACAACGTGTAGCATGTGCTGTGCGTGAGGTGCACGCGACTATCCAAGCCAGCGGGAGAACGCATGTCCACCTTCAACGGCCTACCGGCCCACATTCTTCTCGTTCACTTCATCGTGGTGCTGGCACCGCTGACCGCGCTGCTCGCCATCGCGGCCAGTATCTGGTCCGGTGTGCGCAGCCGTCTCGTGTGGCTCATCGCAGCCCTGGCGGTGTTCACGCTGGTGCTGACGCCGCTGACGACCGAGGCAGGCGAGTGGCTCGAGAAGCGCGTCCCCGAGACCGCTGCGGTCGAACAGCACGCCGAGATCGGCGACTGGATGATCTTCTTCTCCGTCGGTCTTGTGGTCGTCGCCGCGGCGCTCGTGTTCCTGCATCTGCGTGAGCGTCGGGGCACTACCCCCGTGCGATGGCAGTCGATCGCGGTGGTGGTGTTGGCAGTGGTGGTCGGAGCGACCACAATCGTCCAGGTGTACAGAATCGGTGAGTCCGGCGCGCGCGCCGCATGGGATGACGTATCGGTGACGGCCGTCGATGAGTGAGCCCGAGCCGAGCCTGCACGAGCACGAACCGCATGCGGATATGTCCGGTCGGCTGAATTGGCTGCGGGCAGGCGTGTTGGGCGCGAACGACGGCATCGTCTCCACTGCCGGCCTGGTGGTCGGAGTCGCAGCGGCCACCACCGACAGGGGGTCGCTGCTCACCGCAGGTGTTGCCGGCCTGGTCGCGGGAGCTGTGTCCATGGCACTCGGGGAGTACGTCTCGGTGAGCACGCAGCGTGACGCCGAGCGATCCCTGCTGATCAAGGAACGCAAAGAGCTGGACGAGCAGCCCGAGGAAGAATTGGCTGAGCTCGCGGCGCTGTACGAGGCCAAGGGGCTCTCGGCAGAGACTGCCCAGACCGTTGCGCGCGAACTCACCGAACACGATCCGTTTGCCGCGCACGTGGACGTCGAGTTGGGAATCGACCCCGACGCGTTGACCAATCCATGGCAAGCGGCCGCATCGTCGGCGGTGTCGTTCATCAGCGGTGCGCTTTTGCCGTTGCTCTCGATCCTGCTTCTGCCTGCTTCGCAACGTATTCCGGTCACCTTTGTCGTCGTGTTGCTGGCTCTGGCGTTGACCGGAACCATCAGTGCGCGCCTCGGCGGTGCGCCGAGTCGGCCGGCGGTGACTCGTATCGTGATCGGTGGCGCAATCGCGATGGCCGTCACCTATGCGATCGGCCAACTGGCGGGCGTCGCCGGTATCTGAGATCAGCGAAAGATCGAGGTGGCGACTTCTCCGGTTTCGGGGGCCACCACATCTTGAACGACATCGAACAGTGCCGTGGAAATGACGGTGAAGGCGAGGATCAGCACCAGCCCGGCCGCGAGAATCCCGCGATCACGACGGTGCCGTGGTGGTTCGCTGAGGGCCTGCACGCGGCGAACGACGTCGCCGCCGGTACTGGCGAGCGCGCGGTTTCCATGGTCGAGGTGTTTGCGCAGCAGGGCGGTTCTGGCGATGGCAGACAACGTGTCTCGACGACCGAGTGTCGCTGCGCTCTCGTCGGCCTGACGCTCGGCGGCGTGCCGGACCTTCGACGGCACCGGCCCAAGAATCGGATCCAGACGAGCCGCGATTTCGCACATCTGGATCCACACGCTGTGGCGATGCCGAAGGTGCGCACGCTCGTGTTCGACCACGGCGCGTAATTCGTTGTCCGACAGAGCCTCCGCAAGGCCGGTGGTGACCACGACGGCACCTCCGCCGGAGGGGACGGCAAAGGCGTCGGGAACGTCGGAGTCGACCACGACGATGCCGCCCGTCGCCCGCGCTTCGTCGCCGAATTCCGATGCGATCGACGCACCGACGGCGACGCGTCGAACATGGCGGGCGACCTCGACCACGCGCCAGAACATCCACGCGCAGATGATGATTCCCACCGACACCCAGGCGATCTCACCTGACGCCAGCAGTACCGCAGCGAGTGCGGCCATGGACGCTGCCACGGAGAATGCGGTCACCATGGACAGGATGGGCAACAGGACGACGGCGGTCGACGGATTGAGTCGACGGTCGAGCTGATCGGCTCCGAATCCCAGCAGCAGCGACAGCACCCACGGCAGCACGGCGACGACCAGGAGCAGGGTCATGGGTGTTGCTCGGCTGCGTCCGACTTGGCGAGCAGTTCGCGCAGCGTCGCCTCGTCCTCGGGGTCGAGTGCGGCCACGAAGCTGGCCAGTACGTCTGCGCGTTCGGCTCTGGCACCGAGTTCGGTGCGCATTCGCATCGCAGCCCGAAGAGCCGGGATCTCGTCGACCGGGGCGTTGAGGGTGTAAACGAAGGACCGCCCGCGCCGCTCGCGATCGACCAGGCCTTTGCCGTGCAGGCGCACCAGAGCGGTCATGACCGTGGTGTGGGCGAGATCCGAGCCAAGATGCTCGCGGGCCTGGGCCACCGAGAGTTCCGTGTGCTCGCCGAGCAACTCGAGGATCGACTCCTCCAACTGTCCGGACGCTCTACGCACTGCGATTCCTCACTCGACTCGATTACTTCGAGGATAGGCGACGGGTGGCATTCGCGAAACCGCGATATGTCGTCGATCTGGCGGGCGGCACGAATCTGTAATACGCTGGCCTCACCAGCCCATCACCTCGAGGACCAGCCATGAGCGTCGAAGGCAATACCCGCGCGCTAGAGAAGACCGTCGTCACCGACTTCAGCGACCGTATGAGTTACGGCGCGTACTTGGACCTCGACACGTTGCTCAGCGCCCAGAAGCCGGTGAGCACCCCCGAGCATCACGACGAACTGCTGTTCATCATTCAGCACCAGACCACCGAACTGTGGCTCAAGCTGGTGCTGCACGAGACCCTGGCCGCGCGAGCGGCTCTCGATGCCGACGACATCGGTACCGCGCTGAAATGTGTTGCCCGGGTCAAGCACATTCAGAAGACGCTGACCGAGCAGTGGTCCGTCCTGGCCACGCTCACCCCGACGGAGTACTCGCAGTTCCGCGACTTCCTCGGCAACTCCTCGGGCTTCCAGTCGTATCAGTACCGGGCCGTGGAGTTCGTCCTCGGCAACAAGAACGCGGGCATGCTGAAGGTCTTCGAGTCCGATCCGGCTGCTCACGAACAGCTTTCGACTCTGCTGCACCAACCGAGCCTGTACGACGCCTTCTGGCAATCGCTGGCGCGGCAGGGGTACGAGGTGCCGGCATCAGCGTTCGATCGCGATGTGACCGCGGCATACACGTTCAACGAGGACCTGATGCCGCTGATCAAGTTCGTCTACGAGAACCACACCGAACATTGGGCGGTGTACGAGGCCTTCGAAGAGTTCGTCGATCTCGAGGAGAACTTCCAGCTGTGGCGCTTCCGGCACATGCGCACGGTGCTCCGTACCATCGGAATGAAGAGCGGGACCGGAGGCTCGAGTGGCGTCGGATTTCTGCAGAAGGCACTCGAACTCACCTTCTTCCCCGAATTGCTCGCTGTGAGAACGGAAATCGGACGATGATGGAACGCGCACTCGAACTCGACGAGAAGGATCCACTCCGCAGCTACCGCGACAAATTCCTCGGCAGTGACGACCCGTCGATCAGTGCATATCTCGACGGCAACTCGCTGGGCCGGCCCACCAAGGCCAGTGTCGAACGGATCAACACCTTCATGACGCAGGCTTGGGGTGGACGCCTGATCCGTGGTTGGGACGAGCAGTGGTTCGACCTCCCCGTCACCATCGGCGACGCCCTGGCCGACGCCACCCTCGGGGCAGCGTCCGGTCAGACCACCATCGGCGATTCGACGACGGTACTGCTGTACAAACTGGCGCGGGCGGCGATCGCCATGCGGCCGGGCCGCACCGAGATCGTCATCGACCGCGACAACTTTCCGACCGACCGATACCTGCTCGAAGGTATTGCAGCAGAGCTGAATATGACCCTGCGGTGGATCGAGACGGACCGCCGCGGTGGTATCGAACCGGAGCAACTCGCCGAGGTGGTGGGGGAGAACACCGCCTTGGTGGTGATCACCCATGTCGCCTACCGTTCCGGCTTCCTCGTCGACGTGGCCGAGGCGACGCGCATCACGCACGCTGCCGGAGCTTTGATGCTGCTGGACGTGTGCCACTCCGTTGGATCGGTACCGCTCGAACTCGATTCCTGGGGAGTGGATCTGGCCGTCGGGTGCACCTACAAATACCTCAACGGAGGCCCGGGATCACCGGCCTTCGCGTACGTGCGCAGTGATCTTCAAGGCGATTTCGTCCAGCCGATCTGGGGCTGGATGGGTCGCGCCGATCCGTTCGAGATGGCGCAGGGTTACGTTCCGGCACAGGGTATTCGACGCGTCATCAGTGGCACACCGTCGGTGTTCGGCATGATCGCGATGCAGGACACCATCGAGATGATCGCTGAGGTGGGGATGGACGCGATACGCGCGAAGTCCGTCGCACTCACCGAATACGCCCTCGAACTGGTCCGCGAGATGCTGGTACCGCTCGGGGTGGAGATCGCCTCACCCGAGGACTCGAATCGACGCGGCGGGCACGTCACCATCGATCACCCCGAGTTCAAGGAGATCACCGCTCGCCTGTGGGAGAAGGGCGTCATCCCGGATTACCGCGCGCCGCAGGGTATTCGCCTGGGATTGAGCCCTCTCAGTACTTCCTACCGAGAGGTGTATCTGGGAATCGTGGCTATCCGTGACGAACTCCCCGCCTAGCACTGCCGGGGCGATCCTCGACGACTTCGACTCTCGTCCGGGAAGCGCCACCTCACTGGTGCGCACGGTGCTCGGGGCATACGTTCGCCCGCTAGGAGGGTGGTTCGCCATCGCCGACGTCGTCGTCTGGATGGACGCGCTCGGGGTGCCGCCGGAGAGCACGCGCATCGCGGTGGCCAGGTTGAAGAAGAAGGGCGTCGTCGAATCGAAAAATCGAGACGGCCGCACCGGCTATCGCATCACCGAGCAGGCCGACGCAATGTTCGCGCGAGGCGACGGTCGGATCTTCGGGTTCCGGCGGATGGCCGACGGCGATCCGTTTCGGCTCATCTCGTTCACCATCCCCGAGACCCAACGCGCCGCGCGCCACCAGCTGAGGCGTCGGCTCACCGGAATAGGATGCGGCACAGTCTCGCCCGGTCTGTGGATCGCACCCGACTACCTCGCGGACGAGGCCGGTGCCATCGTCGACGCGTTGGAGCTTTCGCCCTACGTGACGACGTTCGTCGCCTCGGAGGTCGCGCCGCCGACCACGTTGCGTGAGAGCGCAGCGCAATGGTGGGATCTGGCCGGCATCGCCGATCGGCATCGCGCATTCTTGGCCGCATACGACGGTGGGGTCCCGGCCGGTGACCCACGCGACGCGTTCGTCACGTTCGTGCCATTGCTCGACGAGTGGCGTGTCATTCCCTACGTCGACCCGGGCCTTCCGCCGTCCATGACGCCGGAGGACTGGCCGGGAACCCGGGCCGTCGCGACCTTCGAGGCAGCGCGAGGGCGCTACCTCGAGGTCAGTCGAGAATGGGTCGCGAGCTAACTGCTCTGGTACGACGGTTCGCGCTTCTTGATGTACGAGATGACGCGGTACGTGATGGGAAGGACGAGGACCTCGACGAGTGTCTTCCACAGGAATCCGACGACGACGTAGTTGATGAAGTCGGTCCACGTGCTGATGCCGATGACGCCGGCGGCGATGGCGCAGAAGATCAACGTGTCGAAGAATTCGCCGACGACGGTCGAGCCGATCAGGCGCGCCCACAGGTGCTTTTCCTTGGTGCGTTCCTTGATCTTGACCAGGACGTAGGAGTTGAGGAGCTGGCCGACGGCAAAGCCGGCGAGACCGGCGAGGACGAGTCGGGGAACGACACCGACGACGGTTTCGAGTGCCTCTTGGTTCTCGTAGAACGAGGCGGCGGGAAGTTCGATGGCGATCCAGAAGCACACCGAGGTGAGGATCAGGGAGCCGAAGCCGAGGTAGATCGCTCGGCGTGCGGCTTTGAAGCCGTAGACCTCGCTGAGGACGTCGCCGAGGATGTAGGCGAGGGGGAACAGGAAGAATGCGCCGTCGGTGTTGATCGGCAGGATCTGCAGTGGTCCGAGCATGACGTCGGACGAGGCGAAGAAGGCGACACCTTTGCTGGCGGCCACGTTCGAGATCAGCAGCGTCGCGACGAAGAGCGCGACGATGGTGGGGTAGTAGCCCCGGCTGATGTGAGCGAACGTGGCCTGCCCAGACTCGGTGCCGCCGTTGGCGGCGGTGTGTTCGGTAGTAGTCACTGCTCGATCCAAGCACCGAGACGACGATGGGCGCGAATCCCGGGTGAGGGATGCGCGCCCATCGAGGCGGATCTCAGGTCAGGCGACGCGTCCGCGCACCGTGACGCGGTAGGCGTAGGTTCCGGCGATGATCGTGATCGGAATGGTCACCAGCAGGCCGACAACGAGCAGGATCGCGCCGAGGACGTTGAGGCCGAACAGGGCGAGTGCGAGCACGAAGATCGTGCCACCGTTCGACGCGATCGCCTTGGCGCTGGCCTTGATGGCGGGGATCGGCTCGTCGCCGCGGTCGATGACGAACTGGAAGGTCCACCACGTGAAGAACGTGACGACGAGTCCGGGGATGACCAGCAGGATGTAGCCGATGCCGGTTGCGATGCCGACGAGGACGCCGGCGATGACGATGGCGAAGACATTGTTGAACTGGAAGAACGACCCGAACGCGGGCTTCATCCCGTCCACCTCGTGCAGAGCGCCGCGGACGAGTGCCGCCTGAATGAGGAGTGTGGCGACTCCGACGATGACACTGAAGATCAAGCTGAGGACGAAGTTGTCGGAGCTCAACACGTAGTTCAGAACGCCCTGGATGATCGCGGCGATCAGGACGATGCCGATCCAGACGAGGGCATTTTCCTTGAACTTGTTGAAGCCGTAGCCGATGGCCGTTCCCACGGACAGCTGCGTCGGCATCGGTGACTCACCGAAGGCCGGGGGCGGCGGATAGTTGCCCTGCGGGGGCGGTGGGTAGTTGCCCGGGGGTGGGTAGTTGCCCTGCGGGGGAGGCGGGTAGTTGCCGGGTGGTGGGTAGCCGCCCTGCTGAGGTGGTGGGTAGTTGCCCTGGGGCGGTGGTGGGTAGTTGCCCTGGGAAGGTGGCGGGTAGCCGCCGGGGTTCTGTGGATCCTTGTCGGGGTCGTAGCCGCCTGAGGTCATCGTGTCCTTCTCCCTCGGGAAGAGTTGTCGCGGCCACTGTACGTCCGATTCGCGTGCAGTTGGGCGCTGTCGCGTTGCAACGTGATCTCGATCGGTTCGTAGATCAGAGGTTCGCGGGGTCGAACACCCACGGTTCGCGCGGCACCTGCCTCGGCTTCCACTGTTCGAGCAATTCCTCGGCGTTCTTCGCACTCGGCATGCCGAGGGAGGCGGTGATGAGCGACCACGCGTCGGGCCGCTCGCGCAGGGTCACCGCGCCGTCTCGCTTGGCCAGACGCTTGCCCTCGATATTCAGTGCGAGGGGCACGTGGACGTAGGTGGCGGGGGTGAGGCCGAGGAGCTGAGCGAGATATCCCTGCCGCGGCGCGGAGGTGAGGAGGTCGTCTCCGCGCACGATCTGGTCGACGCCCTGCGCGCCATCGTCGACGACGACGGCGAGGTTGTAGGCGGGGACGCCGTCGGATCGGCGGAGGACGAAGTCGTCCACCTGGCCCCTGTAGAGGCCGTGCAGCTGGTCGACGATGGTGAATTCGGTTACCTGCGAACGTAATCGAATGGCGGGTGGGCGGTCCTTGGCTGCTTTCTGGTCCGCGGTGAGATTGCGGCAGGTGCCGGGATAGGCCCCGTCGGGAGCATGGGGTGCGGAGGCGGCCTGTTGGATTTCCCGACGCGTGCAGAAGCACTCGTACGTCAGCCCGGCTGCGGTGAGCGTGCGAATCGTGGCGTCGTAGATCTCCCGACGCTCGGATTGCCGCATGATGGGCCCGTCCCAATCGAGTCCGATGGCGGCGAGGTCGTCGAGTTGACGCTGCTCCGAGCCGGCCTTCACGCGATCGAGGTCTTCGACGCGCATGAGGAAGCGCCGTTCAGTGGAGCGGGCGAAGAGCCAGGCCAGTAGTGCGGTTCGGAGGTTGCCTAGATGCAAGTCGCCCGAAGGACTGGGAGCGAAGCGTCCGGCGGGCATGGGAGCAGCTTAGTTTCTGTGTGTTGGCGGTCGGGATGATGGTTGCGGTCCGAACGGTAGTTGCGTCGTCCGCGAAAACTTTCATCTGTTGTGGCCCAGGACAATCAGATACCGGAGTCAAAGTTGCTTCTTCCGCACCGTCCCGGTTGGAACACGAGCTGCGTGCAGCATAGCCTGAAGAGATGTCTGTGAACTGTGTCGAGCTGGCGTCGTGGACAGCGGCAAGGCTGAATACTTGCAGTGACCAGAGCCCCGGACATTCCCAAGGTGCGTAAATCGGTGGCTGTTAAGCCCGAGATCCCGCCCGCTGTCGCGAAGCAGATCGCGAGTGCCATGTAGTCCCCCCGTTCCGAGGGAAGGCGCAAGACATACGCGGCCGCGTGGCACCCGCTGCACCGTTGGTGTCAGGCAAATGGTCACGTGAAGATGCGGCGGACCCGATCATCGTCGCGACCTGCCTCGTCCACGCCGCGGATACCCGCACCGAAATAGGGGAAGCGGGCTTACGCCGTCGCCACCTTCAGCACCTTGGGTCGTGGCAGTCAACCGGCATTACCGGACAATGGATCACCTGTTCCCGACGGGGGACTAATTGGTCGCCGCCATCGTGTCCGAGATCCGACCGGAGTACGTCCGTGCGGGGACCGACCCCGTACACCGCGAGACCTGCTGCTGGTCGACGACATCTGAAGTTTGCTAGACCGCGGGAAAGCGATGCCACGGCTAGGCTGACGAGGTCTTCGAACACCGCGACTCGGCCATCTTGCTGCGCGGGTTTGACGGATCCTACGGATGCATCGAGTCGGCGGAGATGGTCAGTGGACCCGTCGCTGTGCATAAGCACGACAGCCTGCAAGTGCGGCTCGAAGACCGACCAAGAAGGCAGGGGAGCGGTCAAGGCTCTGCCGTAGAGCGAGTCTCACGAGACCTGCCCGCCCTGCGCATATCTTCGCAGGGCATAGGTCGTCTCCGTGTTCGACGCCGGCGGACGACCATCGGTCATCCGGACTACAGCGGAAGCCGGAACCGTTCGACGGTCACGTGTTCCGTAGGGGACTACCACGCACCAGGGCACGCGCACAGCTGCTGCATGTGTTCACAAAAGAACGGCAACCTCGGGGTCTCGCCGTTGTCCGGTGCCGCAATCCATCAGACTGATCTGCCGCGAGGATTTCGGACAATGGAGATGACTATTTTCAGGCCGCGATGGCGGGCTGTTGGTAACTGTAGTG
>NZ_JAWLKF010000012.1:0-150741 GCF_033042195.1 Rhodococcus cerastii | reverse complement strand
CCGCCCCTGCACACCACAACCGCCCGCAACAGTCGGAATCAACAACAACCGACTCCAGACAGCTTGACATTGAGCGTCAGGGGGCCGAAGCAGGTCAGGGGGCGGGAGCGGGGCGGGGGCGAGATCGGCGTACTGGGCGAGGTCGAACTCTGGACGTCGAGGTCAGTTGTCGGCGGTGATCGAATCGACGAACGGGGTCAGCAGCAGCGCCAGATCGTCGGCCGCTGCAGCGATGTCCTCGGGCGGTTCGGGGATGTAGCTCAGGGCCAATCGGACGATGGCTTTGCTGACCACGTCGGCGTGTCGTGGGCTCGCGCCCACCCATCCGCGCTGGAAGGTCTCGGACAGACGCTCACCCGCCCGCTCGATGAGCACTTCGCTGTCGGTGGTGATCAGGCGCAGAAGATCTTCCGGTGCGTCGCCGCTGTGCAGCGACCGGACGAGCGGATCCAGGCCGCTCAGCTCGAAGAACGACGAGAAGCCCTGCCGCAGAGCGGCCGACGCGTCGTTCTCGTGCTGATACAGAGCCGTTTCGCACATGGCCACGAAGAGGTCCGTCAATCTGATGGCGTACCCCTGCGCGACGCCGCGTCGTGAGCCGAACTCGTTGTACAGGCTCTGCCTGCTCAGCCCTGCCGCCTTGGCGATGTGGCTCATCGTGACGTTGCGCCAGTTGCGCTCGTTCAGCAGCTCTCGCAACGCGTCGAGCGCGGTATCGCGCGCGAGAGTGGACGCGGCTTCACGGTATCGACCGGGGGTCGACGTCTGTTCGGCTGCGGGCATGAACACGACTCTATCGAACGACCGCATGGGGCCGATCCAGCCAATCTTCTCCGAGGAGTTCCCGATCGATGGGGTCTGCGCTCGCGATGAGGGATCTGATCTGTCGGATGTCCTTGGGGTAGCCGACGCCTATGGCCCCGACGAGCGTGTCCCCGCGCAGCGCACAGGCGGTGAAGCGGCGATCTTCGATGGAGCCGCGAACCACGACGTACTCGTCCTCGGCACCGGTCCACCCCGCGAACTGCAGGTTGAGCCCGTGCTGAGTCGACCAGCCCCACGGCACGTCGAGGCTGCCGACGTCGAGACCGAGTATGGACCGTGCCGCCCGGGTCGCCTGATCGACGGCACCGTTCCAGTGCTCACTCCGATAGGTGCCGCCGAGAATGGTGTTGGGAACCTCGGCGACGTCGCCCGCCGCGTAGACGTTCGGCCTGGATGTCCGCATAGCCGCGTCGACCAGGATTCCCGACGCGGTCTCGAGGCCCATGTCCACCCCGAGCTCGACGTTGGGGACAGAACCGGCCGACACCAGGACGGTGCCGGCCGACCATGAGCGTCCGTCCTGAGCTGTGGCACGGAGGGTGCCGTCGTCCTGCTCGTCGAGACTCGTCACCGTGACGTCAGTGTGCATCGCTATACCGTTGTCCGCGTGAAGGTCTCGGTACATCTGCGATATCTCCGGCGGCGCGATGCGGCTCAGCGGAGCCGATGCCGCTTCGAGCACCGTCACGTCGGCACCGAGTGACCGGGCTGCTGCGGCCGCCTCACACCCGATCAATCCGCCGCCGATCACCAACAGCGACCCGGTGCGGAGGATGTCGGCATGCAGCGGTGCGACATCGGCGGCGCTGCGGAGCGTGAACACGTGACCCGGGAAATCGAGTTGCCGAGCCCGAGAACCCGTTGCCAACAGCACGGCGTCGTACGGGATCGGATCGCCCTGATCGAGCTCGACGGCCGAGTCGGTGACGGCGACAGCGGTGACGCCCGTGCGGACGTCCACGTCCTCGATGGCTGCACCCAACCGGACCTGATCGACCGACTTGGTGCCCATCAGCAGCTCCTTGGACACCGCCGGACGACGGTAGGTGGGCTCCTGCTCGCTCCCGATCAGCGTGATGGAACCCGTGAAGCCCTCGGCCCGTAGCACTTTGGCGGCGGTGTACCCGGTGGCACCGGTGCCGACGATCACGACCTCGGCGGGTTGCCCAGTAGTCACCCGCGCTCTACCTCGACCATCTCGAAATCGGCCTTGGCCGCGCCGCAGTCGGGGCACGACCAGTCGTCGGGAATGTCGTCCCAGCGCGTGCCCGGCTCGATGCCGTCCTCGGGCCAGCCCAGTTCCTCGTCGTACTCGAATCCACACTGAACGCAGCGGTAGAGCTTCATGCCTTACTCCTGAAGTCGATTTTCTCGCGCACTCCGCAATCGGGGCACGGCCATTCGTCGGGTACGTCCGCCCACGGTGTTCCCGCCGGAAAACCCTCTCGCGGAGCACCGTTGGTCTCGTCGTAGACGAACTCGCACACCGGGCACTCGAACGCGGCCATCACTTCGCTCCGTGCGCGGCGAGGATCTTCTCCCGCTTGGACGGCGCAATGTTGACCTTCGTGATGTCACCGTCGTAGTGGTCGAGAACGCGGTGGTCCATCACCTTTCGCCACACCGGTGGGAAGTAGGCCAGTGAGATCATGCTCGCGTAGCCGCTCGGCAGATTGGGTGCCCCGTCCATGCTGCGCAGAGTCTGGTATCGGCGGGTGGGATTGGCGTGGTGGTCGCTGTGGCGCTGAAGGTGGTACAGAAAGATGTTGGTCACGATGTGATCGGAGTTCCAGCTGTGCTCGGGAGTGCAGCGCTCGTAGCGGCCGTTCTCCTTCTTCTGACGCTGGAGGCCGTAGTGCTCGAGGTAGTTGACCGTCTCCAGCAGTGAGAATCCGTAGATGGCCTGAATGATCAAGAACGGCAATACGATCGGACCGAACACCGCGATCAGGACCCCGTACAGAACCACCGACATCAGCCATGCGTTGAGCACGTCGTTCTGAATGCTCCACGTGCTCTTGCCCAGTCGCTCCATGCGCGTCTTCTCCAGCTCCCAGGACGACTTCAGGCTGCCCCACACGCTTCGAGGAAGGAAGGCCCAGAAGCTCTCGCCGAACTTCGAGCTCGCCGGATCCTCGGGAGTGGCGACGCGAACGTGGTGGCCGCGATTGTGCTCGATGTAGAAGTGGCCGTAGAACGTCTGTGCCAGAGTGATTTTCGATAACCAACGCTCGAGGCTGTCCTTCTTGTGGCCGAGCTCGTGCGCGGTGTTGATACCGACTCCGCCCATTACGCCGATGCTGATGGCCAGGCCGATCTTCGAGATCAGGCCGAGTCCACCGTCGATGCCGAGCCACGACAGGTTGTTCGCTGACCACAGGTAGCAGGCGAACACCAGACTGGCGAGCTGGAAAGGAATGTAGGCGTAGGTGCAGTAGCGGTAGTACTTGTCCTCCTCCAGCGCCTTCATCACCTCGTCGGGTGGGTTGTCACCGTCGGGACCGAAGAAGCGATCGAGGATCGGAAGCAGTCCGTAGACCAGCAGCGCGCCGATCCACCACCAGACCGGCGACACGGCGGTCCAGCCGAGCTGGTTGAAGGCCCACACCAGGCCGGTGGCCAGGAAGACCGCCGTGGGTGGGATCAAACCCATCAGCCAGAGGTATCGCTTTCGGTCGTGCCACTCGGCGACCGGCGCCTGCGCCTGATCGTCGACATTCGATGCGGTCATCGTTACTCCTCGTGTAAGGCCGATCACTGTAGATTGGACAATACACGGAATTTGTCAGGATGTGTACAAAATCAGAAATTTGTACAAACAATGCTTGGGACTGTGGCGGCGCCCACAGCGCCACCGTTTGGACAGATCCAGCTGCTACCTTTCGATTCGTTGTGGCCGGTCACAAACGGTCGCAACGCTCGTAGGTCCGTCTGTATCCCGTCGGGGGTACTTCACAACAGGAGTAGTTATGGACGCATTCATCGCCAAGATCATCGTCGACGTCATCCTCGGGCTCATCGGCAGCGGAAGCGCCGAGAGCGGCAGCACCGCAGTGAGCGCATTCCTCGGTTCCTGACGTTCGAGGGCTGCGCCGGTGCGACGCCGGCGCAGCCTGCTCCGACAGAGTCGTGTCGCGCTGCGACGGCACCGTTTGTACTCTTGGCCGGAGCGAAAGGGGCCCGCACCACGCCATGGGCTACGACAGCGACAACCTGGACGGTGACGGCCCTCGCGGTCGCAGTAGGCATCGACGAGCCGGGAAGAAGAACTCCGGTCGACGCATCCTGCTCGGTTTCGGTGTGTTCGTCGTCGTGGCGCTCGGACTCGGTGCCTGGCTCGCTTACACTGCCAATGCCGCATACACCTCCCTCGATCAGGCCCGCGAGCATGCCCAGGCGGCAAAAAGTGCACTATTGACCGGGGATACGCAGAAGGCCGACACCTCCGTGTCCGACGCGGTGCGTACCTCGACCCAGGCGAAGGACGCCACCGATTCGTTGATCTGGACGGCGGCCGCCGCAATTCCGTACGTGGGCCAACCGCTGGACGTCGTCTCGCAGATCACCGACGTCGTCAACGGGTTGAGCGTGGATGTGCTGACACCCTCGGTGGAGGTGGGCACCACCCTCGATCCGAGTCGGCTGCGTGGGCCCGACGGTTCCATCGACATCGCCGCCCTGCGCGACGCCTCGCCTGCGCTGTCTCGGGCGGCGGCTGCAGCGGAGGTACTCGATGCCCAGGCCGAGGCAATCGAGGAACCGACATTCGTCGATCGGGTCGGTGAGGCGCGAACTCGGTTGCAGGATCAGACGCACGAGCTGACGTCCCTGCTGACGAACACGAACATCGCGGCCGAGGTTCTTCCGGCGATGCTCGGGGCGGACGGCCCGCGCAATTACTTTCTCGCCTTCCAGACACTGTCGGAATCCCGCGGAACAGGCGGATTGATAGGCGGATTCGGCATCGTGCGCGCCGTGGACGGGAAGGTCGCGGTCGACTCGCTGGCCAGCAATGCCGAGCTTCGGATTCCGTACGACCCCATCGATCTCGGCCCGGACTTCTTCGACTTCTACGAGAGCCGCTTTCAGCCCACCCAGAACTGGCAGAACAGCAACGTCAGTCCGCACTTTCCGTACGCGGGTCGGATCTGGCAGTCGATGTGGGAGCAGGAAACAGGCGAGCGTCTCGACGGCGCGTTGGCCACCGACCCGGTCGCCCTCGGTTACATCCTCGACGCCGTCGGACCCATCACGATGGGCGACGGCGAAGTGATCGACGGATCCAACGTCGTCCGGATCACGCAGTCCGACGCCTACTTCCGCTTCCAGGACGACAATGCCGCACGGAAGGCCTACCTGCAGGACATCGCCGCCCGGGTGGTCGCGAAGATGCAGGGCAACATCGGCTCTCCCAGTGCGCTGCTCGAAGCGCTCGGCAAAGCCACTAGTGAGGGCCACATCTCCGTGTGGAGCGCGGACCCGGCACTCCAAGCGATCCTCGGTCCGACCGAGATCGGCCACGAAGTTCCCGACAGCCCCGACCCGTACGCCGCGGTGGTGGTGAACAACGGTGCGGGCGGCAAGCTCGACTACTACCTGCAGCGCAAGGTCACCTACTCCGCGCAGTCCTGCGACGGCCCGACGCGTACCACCCGCGTCGTCGCCGAGACTACCAACAACGCTCCGCTGCAGGACTACACCACCTACATCGCCGGCAGACAGAACGACTCCACCCGATACGACGGACCTCCGGGAACCAACCGATCGGTGGTGGCACTGTACGCAACTCGGGGCGCAACGTTGACCGACGCCACGATCAACGGAACTCCACTGTTTCTGCTGACCGCTGCCGAACGGGGCCATCCGGTGTTCTACGTGCCGGTCGTCATCGAACCGGGACAGACCAAGACCATCGAGTACAACCTCGTCGAACCGACTGTCGCCGGCGAAGCGCAGGCACCGGTTCAGCCGCAATCGGCTCCAGCACCGACGGAAGTGGACTTCCCGGACTGCTCGTGATCGCCGGTAGGGCAGAATCCCCGGCGTGCGAAGAACTCGACTGTGGATCGCCGGGGCACTCGGGGTGGCTCTGGTCGCCGCGCTCGTGGCAGGACCACTGAAGAAGCCGGCGCTGACGGTCCGCAACGCACACTGCTTCGGGTGGAGCGTCAACGACACCGGCCCACGATTGGTGACGCTGGGCGACTCGATGGCGCAAGGCAATTCACGCGTCGACTGGGGGATTCACGGCAACACGTCGTGGTACTCGTATCTCGTGTGCGGAGACGATGCCCGCGCAGCCGACGGTGGCAATCTGGGAATCAACGGCGCGACGACGACGCAGATCCTCGCCCGAACCGACGACGCACTGGCGGCGAACCCGGACATACTCGTCGTCAACGGAGGCACGAACGACCTCGCCCGGTCGGTTCCGCTTCCCCGGATCGTCGACAACCTACGCACGATCCTGGACCGGGCACGCGACGTCGACACGGTCGTGATCGCCACGGTGCCGTCGTCGCGCACGGTCAGCGCCGACGACCTGAACGACGACATTCGAGCACTGGCCGCCGAGCGCGGCATACCCGTCGCCGAATTCGCGCCGCTGCTCGACCGGCCGGGAGCCACCTTCGACGGGGTGCACCCCACCGCGAGTACGGCTGCGGCCATGGCGGCCGCGGTGGCTGCGGCAGTGGACGCATCGCGGACGTAGCCGGTTGGCAGCGTTCAGAAGCGTGCGCCGAACGCGGGATTCCGCCGATGAGAGTCGGTACTGAACGCTGAGGTGCGGGCTGCCTGTGGATAACCCCGAACTATCCACAGGTTTCGAAAACAGCACTGGCGCAGGCGTCGTCGATCGTTCACCGTATCGGCATGGGGGTACACACAGCGGTCGACCTGATGGCTCGGGGGATGAGCCGCAGCACCATCTCTCGGAGAACGGCGTCCGGGCAGCTGATTCGAGTGCTGCCCGGAATCTATGCGACCAGCAAACCCGAGTACATCGACCTGTGCACAGCGGTTGCTCTGTGGAAGCCCGGCGCTGTGCTCAGTCATCTGACCGCTGCGTGGGTGTGGGGGTTGATCGACGAGGAGCCGACGCAGGTCACGGCGACAGTGCCGCCCTCGACCCGGCAGCACGCGCCGGAGTGGGTGAAGATCCATCGACGACGCGTCCCCGAGGCGGACCGGTGCCGAGGTCTTCCGGTGGTGACGTTGGCCCAGGTGTTCGTCGACGTGGCGGCCACTCTGACGGGTGAGGAGTTGGAGCGGTTCTTCGACACGGCGATCGCGCGGCCGGCTCTGCGACGTCGAATCGCGACGGAATGCGAACGATCTCGCGGGATGCACGGCATGAAGGCAGTACGGAGACAATTGCGACTGTGCTGCCTCGGCACCCGATCCGAGGCCGAGCGAGTGGTGGCTCGGGCACTGTCCGCTCGACAGTTCTTCATGGAGATCAACGCGCGGGTTGGTCCGTATTTCGGCGACCTCGTGGACTTCCGGGCACGGGTGATCGTCGAAATCGACGGACGCGAGTTCCATACGTCGAGCCGAGCGTTCGACGGCGATCGTCGACGCCAGAACCGGCTGGTACTTCAGGGGTGGCTGGTTCTGCGCTACTCCGCTGTACAGGCCTTGGGCGAAACGCGACGCGTGGTCGACGAGATCATCGAGGTGGTCCGGCGTCGTCGACGTTCGATCGATGCAGTCGGCCGAGCGCTGCCGCGGACGTGAGCGTTCAAAAGCGTGCGCCGAACGCGGGATTCCGCCGAGGAGAGTCGGTAGTGAACGCTGAGGTGCGTGATCAGAGGCGGCCCTGTTGGACCGCGATGACGACGAGGGCGATCACAGCAATCGTGAGGATTGCTAAGAGCGCCAAATGAACTGGATCAGTGGAACCTGGCGGTCGAACCCCGTTCGAACCCCTTTTCTGGAGCATGTCACAGACTGTAGGTCACTTTCTCGGTTTGTGCACAGTATGAGTGGTACAACCGAAAATCACTCCTTTGCGAGCTCGCACATATGTTCGACAATAGGTACAGTCGAGTGCGGCGGAGCTGGGAGGGAAGCCCGGCTCCGCCGCCCGATCCGTGCCCCGCAGGCAAGTTCTCGAGTTCGCAGACCGGGTGATTCGTCTGTGGTTGACTTGGCCCTCCAGGTCGGGATACCAGGAAAGCTCTGCAAGGTGAACGGTCTTCGTCAGTGGTGGTCGCTTCCCGTCGACTACGGGTGGAACGTTGCGTATGCGCGTTCGCAACGAGGATTGGACATCACCAGGGTTCTCATCGGAATCCTGTGTTGGCTCTACGGCGGTGCCGCGGCGATCGCTCTGACCATTCCGGGGTTCGCCGACAGCAACTTCGCGCGCTGGCCCCTGTGGTTCACCGTCGTCACAACGGTCCCGGTGGGGTTGATCTGGTTGATCGGCGGCTGGCCGAGCTGGCGCGTGTCGATCGCATTCGTGCTGTACGCCGACATCGTGCTCGCGGCTGTTCTGCTCACCACCGATGGACCGTCCGCAGTCCTGCCCATTGCAGCCCTGTTCACGGTCATGGGCGCTTATGTCGCGGGGTTTCACGGGCCCAAGTTGTTGGCGGTCCATCACGGCTTCGCATTCGTCACCGCCGTCACCATCTACGTCTCGGCAATGGTGAACGACCCGGCGGAGCGTCTACAGACCAGTCTCTACTTCGTCATGCTGATCCTGGTGATGTTCGCGGGACCGTTGATCGGGCATTCCTTCCTCATGCTGTTGCGCCGAGACGCCACCGGCGCGTTCTACGATCCGCTCACCGGCCTGCGGAACCGTCGGGGATTCGATGCGGCGATCGGCAACCTGGAATCTCGATCCGGTGCGAACATGTCGCTGGTCGCCGTGGTCATCGACATCGACAACTTCAAAGCGGTCAACGACCGATACGGCCACGAGCATGGAGACGCGGTCATCCGGACGACCGCGAATCGCATCCTCGAGGTCTTCCCGGCACCGGCAGTCACGGTTCGACTGGGCGGCGAAGAATTCGCGGCCGTGTGTGTCGACGGCCTCGATACGGTGGTCGAACAATCCGAGCGATTACGAGTTCGTCTGTGCGACGGCACCGACCCTGCACCGTTGACCGCGTCGTTGGGCATTGCCCGTGCCGTGGTCGAGACGGGGGACGTCGAGTCCGCTGTCAACGAACTGCTGGGCCGCGCCGACGAGGCGATGTATCAAGCGAAAAGGCTCGGCGGCGACCGCGTCGCCCTCTACGGAGGCGATTCGCTGTCGAGCGGTGACGTGAACGAACTGCAGTGACGACGCCGAGCCGAGGTCCGCGTCGAAATAGTCACAATGCGGTCGGTACGTTTGTTGTTTGCCGTGGTAACAAAATTGGGCTTCGGTTCTGAAAGTCCACTCCGTCATGGGTTTTCGGCCCGATTTCGAGCCCTGAGGGTTCCGAGCCGCGCGGTCGACTCTGGGAAAGTTCCGTTATCGGAGCGTTATGCAAAGTTATCCAAACGAGATAGTTGTGGTGTCTGTCGTGACACCTCCGTCGTCCACCATTAAGACAGCGAGAAGAAACTACGGAAATCAGGTTTGAAGATCAGCCAACCCCCACGTGACGGGGGTCGTTTTTTCGTGTCAAACTGTGGTGTGACGTTCGCGCTGGCCGAAGCAGGATCTGCAGTCGACACGGACACGGGAGAGCTGACGGTGCAACCGTATTTCGCCCCGGTCTGTCGGCTGGACAACGGCGCGCTCGCAGCGATCGAAGTTCAACTGCGAGGTCCGCAGAACGGCCCGCTCGCCTCCGCCGACGCGCTTAAGCGCGCCGCGAGAGCAATGGACGCCAAGCGGGAACTCGACGCCCTCGCGTGGGGAGTGGCTCGGATCAATCAGTCGGTGCGGTTGCCGATGCTCGTCTCCATGGACGTCGACTCCCTTGCTGCACTCGATTCCGCCACCGAGGAACAGTTGCGCCGCGACATCGTGGTCGTCACCGAGGCGGCACTCGTCGACAGTCCGGCCCGCACCCTCGCCGCGATCGACAAGGCCAGGCGTGACGGCAAAGTGGTGGCCGTAGACGACGTCGGTCGTCGGCCGCAGTCGATGACCCTGCTGCCGCTCATCGAACCCGATGTGATCATCCTCGCCGGATCGATGGTCTCCCGGCGTCCCGATCTCGCCACCGCACGTACCGCGCATGCCGTCTCGGCTCAGGTGGAACGAACCGGCGCGGTGGTGGTGGCCAGCGGAGTCGACACTGCACTGCACCGCACTCGCGCACTCGGACTCGGAGCGACCTACGGGGTGGGTGAGCTGTATCCGGCGGCCGAGACCACCGAGGAGCTCCCCGCGGACGCCGCGGAGGTGATGCCGCCGTTCCCGACCTCGAGTACGCCCGCTGTCGCCGCCGAGTCGCCGTACGCCATCGCGTCCGCAGGAAAGACAGCCACCCGCAGCACCAAGCGTCTACTGGTGGCGATGAGTACGTCTCTCGAGATGCAGGCTGCGGCCGCAGGGCCGGAAACGTTGGTGCTCGGTACTTTTCAGCGAGCAGAGCACTTCACCTCGACCACCCGTGCTCGTTGGGTCTCGATGGCCGAGCAGATCTCGTACGCCGGCGTGTACGGCGTTGGCATGGGCTACGTACAAGAGGGCGGCATCATGCATGCGCCCCTCGATCCGACGGATCCGCTCGTGGAGGAGTGGAACGTGGTGGTGTTGGGTCCGCACTTCTGTGGAGTGCTCGCAGCGATCGATCTGCACCGCGGGGAAATCGACGCCGATCGTGAGTTCGACTATGTGATGTCGTACGACCGCGCGACAGTAGTTCGTTGTGCGCGTGCGATTCTCGCGCGTTTCTGACACGACGACGACCGCGTTCCCGGACGGAATGTTTCGGGCAGCCATGGCAGGGCATACGGCACAGCAGGTAATGAAGTAGTCCGGACTGCCGCATTGCTCAGGCCCCGTGCGTTGAAAAAGCAGCGTACGGGGCTGCCTGAACAGTTACCGCGCCGACGAAGCCGTGTCCACCAACTCCTGCGCGATGTCGCGAAGCTTTCGGTTTGTGCCCTGAGATCGGTCGACGAGCAGCGCGAACGCCGCATCGGCGGTGATGCGATGTATTGCCATCAACATTCCCTTGGCCTGTTCGATCGGTGCTCGTTGCGAGAGTGCCCGTTGAACATCGTTCGGTAGCCCGAAGTCGGTTGCGTTCGCTGCGGTCATGCAGACATTGTTGCGCGACTTGCTCCGACGCAGGTCAGGCCCGAGAAGACGCGCCGAAGACCTGCCGAACAGAGCTGTCCACGTTACCGACTTCGTATTGTTCCGTGATCGCGGTGTTACAGAACCTCGGCGCTGTCAGGCGGCGGGGTTGGACAGCGGCCGTCCGATCAGGAACTCGAGAGTGCGGTAGGCGTCGGTCCGCCGCCCGTTGCTCGCATTGTCGTGATACGCGGCACCGGCGACGACCACGCCGACCGGAATACGGCCAGACTCGATATCGCGCGCGGTCTGCTCGGCGCAATTGCGCAACACCGGGCAGTCGGCGCACAAGCGCCATGCCTTCTCTGCGCGCTTGCGTCCGTGCCGAGGAAGTTGTTGCGAGTCGTAGGCATCCATGTCTTCGATGCACGCACCCTTGAGGCGCCAGACCTGGTCATCCGTCATCGTCATGATCCGTTTCGCGTCGTGCCGATCGTTCCAGGACCCATGTTCCCCGTCACGCGGAACTCGAAACACCCAAATGCCTTGCGCCGCCGCAGGCCCGCAGGGTCAGACAGGACGACGAGCGGCGACCCGCGACGCTGCGGCGGCCGCCGCGATGGTCACCAGTGCGCCGAGCACGATGGCAGGGCCTTCACCGGGAGCCAGGACTCCGCTCTGCGCGCCGAGTGTCACGGCCGAGACCGGAACGCCCAGCTGGGCTGCCGCGAGTATCCCGAGTCGGGTGGGCTGGCCGGTCAGGCGCATCGCACCGTGCACCGCGATGGCACCGAAGCCCAGGACGAGTCCCAGCACGATCATGTTCGGGTGACTGGCAAGTGCACGCAGATCGAGGGATGCACCGAGCCAGACGAAATACAGTGGTCCCAGGAATCCTTCGGTGATGGCGAACAGCTGTTTGGCAAGGCGTCGCGGTTCTCCGATGGCGGCAACCGCAACGCCGAAACCGAAACCGGCCAACATCACCGAGGCGTGGGTGTGGACGGCGAGTGCCGCGAGGCCGAAGAGCAGAACCAGGTTGAGTCGCAGTTCGAGCGCGAGTTTGCGCTGAGCAGACACCCGATGCACGCGGCGGCGCAGTCCCGAGATGTCGAAGTGTCGCAGGACGACGAAGATCACCGCGGCAGCGAGCAGAACCGTCGCAGATCCGAATGCGGCCGGACCGGCCCGCTGTGGATCGATCACGAGGGGCAGCGCGACGATGCAGACGGCATCGGCGAGCGCGATCTGCGGCAGGAGGGCCATCAGGCCCGGAGCGGTCATCGCGGTGGATTCGACGATCGGCATGATGACTGCGGCCGAGGACGACGCCATCAACACCGCGTACAGACCGAGGTGAGGCGGATCGAACGCGGCGGACACAGCCCAGCCGAGCGCGGTTGCCAGCAGCCCGACGGCCACCGCCCGTGCAGTACCGACCCCGAGGCCGATGCGCAGTCGCGGATCGCGAATCGGAACCTGACTGCCGGCCACGAACATGACGAGCGCAAAGCCCACCTGCGCGAGGAAGCTCAGCGTCTGCTCGCTCGGGTCGACTACGCCGAAGCCTGTGTAGCCGAGTGCAATTCCGGCGACGAGTTCTCCGATGACGACGGGTATCCGAAGCCCGCGTGGAAGCGCCAGCAGTGGGCCGAACAATCCCACCGCGGCACACAGGGCGAGCGTCTCGAAGGTCATGCGCCCGCGCCGGTGTCAGGCAGAGTTCAGCGTCGGGCGTCGACTCGACGGCAGCGCCGACGCAACGAGATCACGAGGATGCAGCGCCCCCTGCTCGGTCATCATCACCCGCATCCGATACTCGACCACACGCAATTGCGCAGCCAACGGGCTACGCATCAGCGCGAACTCGTAGTCCGTACCGGCGGAGCGGAATTCGGTGTCGAGATCGGTCATGTCATCGTCTCCTCGAACGTGGGTGATTCGTGTCGACGAGTTCAAGGACGACAGTCTCGAGCGTACGACGGCACACGCGCCGTGCCGTCGGCACAAAGGCTCTCTTTTCGAGGACACTCGGCCCTTCTCGTGGTGATCGGCGTTGCCGACGTTCACATCACGATGACTGCGGCGCCCGCGAACCGGCCGTGCCGCAGATCGCGCAGGGCATCCGGTGCTCGCGAAAACGGGTACTCCGTGGTCTGCACCGTCAAGTCGATTCGACCGCAGATCTCGAGGAATGCCCGTGCATTCTCCCTGGTGTTCGCCTCGACACTGCGCAAACGTTTTTCGTGGAACAGGTGCCGCTGGTAATCCATGGCAGGGACATCGGTCATGTGGATACCGGCCAGGACGACGGTTCCGCCCGGCACGAGTGCCTCGAGCGCTGCGGGGACGATCTCACCGACCGGAGCGAACACGATCGCTGCATCCAGTTGCTGCGGCGGGGCGGCGTAGGTGTCCTGTGCCGAGTCGAGACCGAGGGACAGCGCGAACTCGCGCGCAACAGGATCCCTGGTCATCACATGCACCGTGGCACCGGCCGAGCGGGCGAGCTGCGCGACGATATGGGCGCTGCCGCCGAATCCGTAGAGGCCGAGTACGCCTTGTTCGGGGAGCTCGGCAAGCAGCAACGCTCGGTAACCGATGATTCCCGCGCACAACAGGGGCGCGAGTTCGGCATTGCGGTATCCGTCCGGCAGCGTGAGAGCGTAGTCAACGGGGACAACCGCCCACTGCGCGAAGCCTCCGTCGTGATCCCAACCGGTGTAACGGGATTCGGCGCACAGATTCTCCTTTCCAGCGGTGCAGAACGAGCAGGTCCCACACGTGTGCCGAAGCCACGGAACCCCAACTCGATCTCCGATGCGAAAGGCAGTGCCGCACTCCTCGCCGAGGGCGGCAACGACCCCGACTATCTCGTGCCCGGGGACGACGTGAGGTTCGTGTACCGGAAGATCGCCCTCGACGACGTGTAGATCCGTCCGGCACACCCCGCAGGCCTGCACCGCGATCAACAATTCTCCCGATGTGGGGACGGGACGAGGTTCGTCACACAGATGCAGCGGAGAGTCGTCGACGGAGCCAGGAACGCTGGTGCGCCAGAGCTTTCCGCGTTCTTCCGTACCGGGGATCGAAGAGTTCACGAAGTGGCCACCGCGGCAAGTGAGTCGGCAATCGTCCCGGAGGTGTCGATCACGGTTGCACTCGGCCAGGGGCGTCGGGCACCGGCCATGGCGTCGTACACGGCCTGCGACGCGTCCGAAGCGCCGCGTGGGCGGGTCGCAATACGTTCGAGGGCAACATGTTCGGGCGTTCGGCATTCGAGCTCGACAAGATCGCTGTGGGTGCCGGCGGCCAGTTCGAGCGCGTGCTCGCGCGACTTCTCGTCGTTCCACGAGGCGTCGATGACGACCGAACGGCCCATCCCTACCTGCTCGCGCGCTCGGTGCATCAATTCGGCATAGGTGGATGCTGCCTTCTCGGGGGTGTACAGCCCGCATCCGACTGCCGACGGATGCGGAGACCGTGGATCGAGTCCCGCGCTCTCCTTGCGCACCACATCGCTCGACAGCACCACCGCCCCGGTGCGTTCCGCGAGTGCGGCGGCCACCGTGCTCTTGCCGGTGCCGGGCAGGCCTCCCACCAACGTGATGGTGATGGCCGACGACGCCAGGTGGTCCAGCGCGAGTCGCATGTGGGCGAGCGCGTCGGTCTGCGAGGCCGGATGACCCTGATGAAAGCGAAGGCAGGCGACCTTCGCGCGAACCGTTGCGCGGTAGGCGATGTAGTGATCGATCAGAGAGCAGGGAGGATTGTCCTCGGTCGCCTCGAGATACGACGCCACGAAGCGGCGAGCCGCGTCGGGGCGTCCTTGGAATTCGAGATCCATTGCCAAGCAGGCGACGTCGTCGATTCCGTCGAGGAAGCGCAGTCGGTCGTCGAAATCGAGACAGTCCAGTATTCGTGGGCCGTCCGGTAGGCAGAAGATGTCGTCCGAAAGAAGGTCCCCGTGCCCGTCGACTATGCGGCCCCGCGAGATCCGATGGTCGAAGAGGGCCGCACGACCGGCGACGTAGCGAAGAGATCGATCCTCGAGCTCGTCGACGAGTGCGGTGTCGATGACGCCGACCGCGAGTGTGCGCAGCTCGCGAATGTTGTTGCGCCACCGCTCGTCCAGAGCGCTCTGTCGCCCCTCGTCGTCGATGCGGGTACTTCGAGGACTGTTCCGATGGGCAACCGCGACAGTCTGCGCGACGAGGTCGACGACGGTGCCGATATCGTCGCCTGCCGCGGCGCGGGTGGACAACCGGGTGGAATCGGGGAGGCGTCGCATCTTCAGCAGTGGTTCGGCAGGCCCGCCGCCCGGATCGGTGAGCTCGGCGATACCGATATATACATCGGGCGCGAATCGGGAATTCAGTACGAACTCGCGGTCGCATGCGGTCCATCGGGAATCGACGGTACGGAAGTCGAGGAAGTCCGTCTCGATCGGCTTCTTCATCTTGTAGGCGACATCACCGAGTAGAAACACGTAGGCGCTGTGCGTTTCGTGGACCTCTGCGGTGCCGACGACCGCCGGGCCTGTTCGGTCGCAATCAACTACTGCAGGCATTGTGCATCCTTCGATGGTTTATGGAAAAGAACAAGATCGACGGCACTACCGCGAAGGATGGTCGCGGTCCTGTAGAAAGTGTTGCCAGTCCCTGTCCCACTGCCGCATTCGTGAACGTTCGCCGGCCCTGGTGGTGAGATAGACGAGACCACCGACGACGACTGCACCGAGGAACCACACGAACACGGCCGTGGCAGTTCCGTTGACGACGGCACCGGCGGCGGTCTCGGGAGCGCGTACGCGGTTTCCGTCCGCGTCGCGCCAGATCGGAGTCGTCTCACCGATCTGCACAGCGGACGGCACCTGGGCCGATCCCGACCGGATGGAGCCGTCCGGCGCGCTCCACTGCACAGTCGCGGTACCGCTGGCGGGCACGGCACCGTCCGTCTCGGACCGCTCGGTCCTGACGGAGTCGACCACCCGGGCATCGACTCGAACGTATTCTGCGCGTTGCTGTTGCGCCCGCAACGACAGGTCGCTGTACGTCACCGAACCGATCGTCGCTGCCACGGGAATCAGCAGCAGGAGCACCGCGATCCCGACGGCGAAAGCCGCTCGTTCGATCCTGTCCGGCAGCCGCATCAGTGGATTGGAGATCCACGGACTGTGTCGCCACCACCGGTGCGCGAGTTCCGAGAACATGGCCGTCACCTACTCCCACCCGAAGTGCATTCGTCTACTACGAGTCTCCGGCGTCGAGCAGCGGATCCGGAAGGGCACAAGGTCCCGATGACCCGGGGGCTGTCGGCAGTTCGAGGACTCAACGCACCACGAGAATCGGGCAGCCCGACGCATGCACCAGCGACTGGCCGACCGATCCGGTGAACGGACCCGTCCATGGCCCTGGCCCGCGGCTGCCGACCACGAGGAGGTGTGCGGTGGCCGATGCGAGTCGAAGCTCGTGCTCCGCGGACGCGTCGAGCAGATGCAGGTGCACGTCGACCGTGGGATGCATGGACTTGGCAGCGTCGAGGCGTCCGCCCAGCCATTCGAGTGCTCGGATCTGTTCCAGCTCAGCGTCGTTCGTGACAGGCCGACGGTGGGGCGATCCGACGTGCAGCGCGGTGAGTGGGACCTCGAGTGCATCGGCGAACCAGAAGGCCGCCTCGATCGCTCGGGTGCACGAGTCGGAGTGATCGACGCCGACGACAACCGGAGAGGTCGGCGTGAGATCCGCGTGCTGGGGGCGCCACACCAGGACCGGACACGACGATTCTTCGACGATGCGAGTTGCATTGCGGCCGAACAGCACATCTCGGATCGGGCCCGATTCACGACCTCCGATGACGATCAGATCAGCAGTGTGCGACAGCGCGCCGAGAACGGAGGCGATGGGATCGTCCGTCAGAATCGAATCGATTGCGATGCGGGGATCGAGACCGAAGAGTTCACGGCGAGCCGATCGGAGAAGGCGTCGACCGTGCAGTCGCTCCAACGACCGGGCCGATTCGCGGGAGGTGAGTGCGTGCACTAGCCGAATGCGTGCCCCGGTGACAGAGGCCAGGCCCGCGGCCCAGGACAGGGCGTCGCGGGACTTCACGGTGCCGTCGAGCGCGACGACGATGTCACCCCACTCGTGCTTCGTCCAGAAGCCGGGGGCGACCGGGTTGTCCGTGGGTTGGTGTCGCGGCTCTGCGCTCACCATGACCGGCCTGCCATGGGCGCCAGGGTACGGCGTATCTCGGCCGAAACGGTCTTCAGATCGTCGTCGATTGTTCGTTCCGCGTGCAGGCGCTCTAGTTCGACACGGGCACGATTGGACGTCAGTGGGAACAGGTGGCCGTGGACGCGCGCGGTGGCGTACAGGCGGTCGTAGGTGGTGCGGACTGCGTCGTCGACGACTGCGCGCGTCAGATCGGGGAACCTCGCGGCGAGCATCGCGGCAATCGATGTCAATTCGTCGTGCAGCAGTCGGGTGGTCGGTGGTGCGTCGGTGATGGTCATGAAGATCGGTTACCTCGCGCTCGTGGAGATGGAGTGCTCCTGCCTCGAGCGTGCCCGGCGCGCGTCGTGCGATGTAGGGCCTTTTGTCGACGAGCTCGTTACCGAAGGCCCCTCTGTCCTGTGATGCCGCCTCGTAGCGTCGTCCACGCTGCACGATGACCCGCGCCTCACGAGCTGTACCGACCGAAGGGCCCGTCATGGGAACGAACAGAGTTTTTGCACTCGTCATCGGATGTGTGGTCTCACTCGTCGCCTTCGCCGTGCTCGGCGTCGGCGTGCTCCTGTTCTTCGGTTACGTCGCGCAGGACGACGAGGGGCGAATCAGTTTGCCGACTGCACCGTTGACGACGGCCTCGAGCGCACTCGTGTCCGAGGATGTCTCCCTTGTCGATTCGATCGACCCGCAGGTATCGGACCGGGTGACGGTCTCGGTCCGAGTCGCTTCGTCCGATCCCGCGCGTGAGGTGCTGATCGGGATCGCTCCCACTGCCGATGTCCGCGACTACCTCCGCGGTGTGGCACACACCGTGGTGACCGATGTCGAGTTCTTTCCCTTTCGGGCCGGATACGACAACGTCACCGGAAGTGACACCGCTGCTTCGCCGCTGGATCAGCCGTGGTGGTTCGACCGTGCAAGTGGCACGGGGACAACAGAACTGGAGTGGAGGCCGCAGGGCGGCTCGTGGACGATGGTCGTCATGAATGCCGACGGGAGCGCCGGCGTCGACGTGGACGTGAGGGCAGGCGTTCGAGTGCAGTCACTCGGACCGGTGGCTGCTTCCGTACTGGCAGCGTCGGCGCTTCTTCTGGTGCTCGGTGTCGGGGCGATCGTCTTCGGCGCCTCCGGGCTCGGCAGGCGAACGGCTTCCGAGACCGCGGCTGAATCGAAGCCGCTCGACGAACCGGACACCCTGCTCAGCGCTACCGAACAGTCTCGATATCCGGTGGTGCTCACAGGCACACGCCCGGAGTCGCTGTCCCGGGG
Organism: Rhodococcus cerastii; assembly: GCF_033042195.1. Taxonomy (NCBI): domain Bacteria; kingdom Bacillati; phylum Actinomycetota; class Actinomycetes; order Mycobacteriales; family Nocardiaceae; genus Rhodococcus; species Rhodococcus cerastii. Next base: position 132,219 of record NZ_JAWLKF010000012.1, on the reverse strand, counting down.
GCTGTGGCTCGTGAAATGGATTCTGGCAGTGCCGCACTACATCGTGTTGGTCTTTCTCCTGGCAGGCTTCTTCGTCACGACCTTCGTCGCAGGGTTGGCGATCCTGTTCACCGGGAGGTACCCGCGTGGGTTGTTCGACTTCAATGTGGGAGTTCTCCGCTGGGTGTGGCGTGTGCAGTTCTACTCGTACTCCGCGCTGGGTACCGACCGCTACCCGCCGTTCACGCTGCACCGTACGGATCATCCCGCCGACCTCGTGGTGGACTACCCCGAAAAGCTATCGCGCGGCAAAGTTTTGGTGAAGTGGTGGCTGCTGGCGATCCCGCACTACCTGGTGCTCTCCCTGCTGGCGGGAGGCTGGTACGCGGGCTTCCGCATAGCGGGTAACGGCGGGGACGCCGGGGTTACGGGCCAGCCGTACATCTTCGGCTCCGTTCTCGGCGTGCTCGTCCTCATCGCCGGAATCACGCTCCTGTTCACCGGGCGCTATCCGCGAGGCCTGTTCGACCTGGTGCTCGGCATCAACCGGTGGGTGTTTCGCGTCGCGGCCTATGCGGCTCTGATGACCGACGAGTACCCGCCGTTCCGGCTCGATCAGGGGCCGGACGAGGTCGAATCAGCTCAAAAAGACCGCGTCGACGACGACGTATCCGGCCACGGCGAACACGAGGTAGGCGAACAAACGTTGTAGCCGTGCGGTATCGACTCGACTTCCGAAGTGCGCGGCCACGAGGGAGCCGACGATCGCGGTGCCTGCGAAGGCGAGGGTGATCGACCAGTCGATGGTCGTACCACTCAGGTGTGAGAACAGACCTGCGACGGAGTTCGCGACGATGATGACCAGCGAGGTTCCGACAGCGACCGACATCTCTATGCCGAGCATCAGCACCAGTACCGGAATGATCAGGAAGCCGCCTCCGACGCCGAACAGCCCGGTCATGAATCCGACGGCAAGACCGGCCGGAATCGAACGTGGTGCGCAGCGTCTCCAGTTGATGCCCGATGTCGATGTCTTGCAGGCTGTTCCGATATCTCCCCGCTCGGCGAGCATCCGCGCTCCTGCGGCAACCATCACGGCGGCGAAGCCGAGCAGCAGAACCCTGTCCGGAAGCAACCGGCCGAGTGCACTGCCGGCGAACGTGGCGGGAATGCCGGTCGCAGCGAACACGGCCGCCAGCCGCCATTCGACTCGGTGGGCTCGCAGCTTCGGTATCACTCCTACTGCGGAGGCGGTGCCGACGACGATCAGCGAGACGGGGATCGCTTCCTCCACGCCGAGGCCGAGGGCGAACACGAACACCGGGACCGCAAGAATCGATCCGCCTCCACCGAGTAGGCCGAGCAGAATTCCGATCACTGCACCGAATCCGAGCGCCAGCGCCAACGTCATCGTGTGTTCACTCCCATGGTTGCTGTTCTCTTTATACCCCAAGGGGGTACTTGACATACCCTAGGGGGTATTGCACACTGTGTCTACCGCCCCGCGAAATTCGCCCGGAGACAGCCAGATGGAGGAAATCATGATTCTCGAGCAGTACTACCTCGAATGCCTTTCCCACGCTTCGTATCTGATCGGTGACGAGAGCACCGGACGCGCGATCGTCGTCGATCCTCGTCGCGACATCGCCGAGTACCTGGACGATGCGGCGAAATACGGCCTCACGATCGAGGGCGTCGTCAACACCCACTTTCATGCAGACTTCGTCTCGGGTCACCTCGAATTGGTCGACGCGACCGGCGCGTGGATCGGCTTCGGTGAATCGGCCGAGACCGACTACCCCATTCGAAGACTGCGCAACGGGGAACGTCTGTCCCTCGGCGAGGTCGAACTCGAGATCTTGTCCACTCCGGGTCACACCTGGGAGTCGATCTCGGTCTTGGTTCGCGAGCATCCCGGGGCCACCCCGACCGCCGTGCTCACCGGAGACTCCCTGTTCATCGGCGATGTCGGGCGACCCGATCTCGTCAATCTCGGGGACGGGTCCACCACCGACCTTGCCAGAGCGATGTATCGGACGGTCCACAACACACTGCTGACGCTGCCCGCCGAGGTCGTCGTCATGCCCGCCCACGGAGCCGGCTCGTCCTGTGGCAAGAACCTGTCCACCGAGTTGACCTCCACCATCGGCGAGCAGCGGGCGACCAATCCGTCGGTGCAGCCGATGACCGAGGATGCTTTCGTTGCGCTGGTCACCGAAGGTCAACCGGCGGCTCCGTCGTACTTCTCCGCCGACGCCGCGATGAACAAGCAGGTGCACCCGCTGCTGTCTCCGAGCCGCACAATTCCTGCGCTGACGCCGGAGGAGGTCCGAGGCGAACTTTCCGCCGGCACCCGAGTGCTCGACGCGCGGAGTGTGGACGACTTCGCGGCCGGTCATCTTCGGGGATCGGTCAACGTGGGTTTCGACGGTCGCTTCGCCGAGACCGGCGGCATGGTCGCGGAGATCGGCGGACGGATCGTTCTCATCGCGTACCCGGGGGACGAGCAGGAAGCCGCGCTGCGGTTGGCCAGAGTCGGCTCGGACAACGCGATCGGCTACCTGGTGGTGGACCGAGACGGAACCTTCCCTGCGGAGCTGACCGAACTGGTCGAGACCGCTCCACGCACCACGGTGGAGCAACTCGACGCCATGCTCGCAGCGGACGAGGTGACATTGGTGGACATCCGTAATCCGGGTGAACGCGACCTCGGCACGATCCCGGGAGCGACACCGATACCCCTGGCGCAGCTGCGAACTCGACTCGAACAAGTTCCGACGGGTAAGCCGATCGTGGTGCACTGTGCAGGCGGCTGGCGTTCGAGTGTGGCCGCATCCTTGCTCCGTGCTCAGGGATTCGAGGACGTCTCGGATCTGCTGGGTGGCTACAACGCCTGGGCCGACGCCCACGTTCCGGCCTGATATTTCACCGAATCGTAGAGGAGAGAATCATGTGTTATCCCGTCACTTGCAACACCTGCAACAAGACCGGCTGGGGTGGTTGCGGCAACCATGTCGACGACGTCATGGCCACGGTGTCCGTGGCCGACCGCTGCACCTGCGGTGAGGCATCAGCGTCACCCGTCTCTGAGCGTCCGAGCATACGGTCGTTGTTCGGTCGCTGAATCACCCTGGGCAGCAGGGACCTTGTGCCCTAGTTCAGGCGGTGCGCTGCAGCCAAGCTGAACCGATGATATCGACAACGCGGGTGGCCACCGAACGCACTCGACGCTGGCCGTGGCTCGGCGCAGTCTGCGGAGGTGCATCGATCAACGCGTTCGGTGCCGCGATCGGATTGGTCTCGGGTGCAATCGATCCAAGTCCTTACGTGCAGGGGACGTTGCCAGTCACGCTCACAGCGCTCTCACTGGTGTTGGTCGTCGGCATACCGATGGGGCTTGCTGCGGCGTCTGCCTTCGCAGGCGGCGGACGGTCGGGCCCGATGGCTCACATCGCCGGCGTGCTCCTCGTGGCCTGGATTGTGGTTCTAGCGGCCGTGACCGGTGAGACGAGTTGGCTGCTGGGATCGTTCGGTGTGCTGGGTCTCGTCATTGCTCTGCGCGGTTGGCGGATGACGGTTGCCGCGGGAAAGTCCGCGTATCTTTTGTCGGACGACGTATGAGGTTGCTGATCTGCACCGCGGGTCGGCATGGCGCGACCCACAGTCTGGGCCAGGAAATGGGGCGAGTCTTCGAGCACGAGGGCGTCGACGTCGACATCCAAGCCCCGGAATCCGTGACCCGCGTGGACGGTTACGACGCGGTGATCATCGGAAGCGCCGTCTACTCCGATCGCTGGGTTCCGGCCGCCAAGGCTTTGGTCGACAGGGTGTCGAGATCCGAACATCCACCCATCTGGCTGTTCTCCTGTGGACCGCTGCACTCGAGCGACCGGCCGGTCAACGTCATTTCCGACGCGGCACACGCGGTGTCGGTGTTGCATGTCATCGCTCACCGAACGTTTCCCGGAAGGCTTGATCCCGACAAACTTTCGGTGGGGGAGCGTCAGATCTTCGACAACTCCGGTGCAGTCGCCGGAGACTTCCGCGACTGGGTGCTCGTATGCAACTGGGCCCGAGAGATACTCGCCTGTCTCACGGCTGGGACACCGGGCTCGTGACCTTCTGAGATCTGCCTGTACCGAGACGCTGAGCGGATGGGCAGACGTGCTCGTGTATCTCGGCTGCCAACTGCGCCACCGATTCGGTCAAGACCGTATTGGCCTCGATCATGTCCTGGAGTAGCGCGGTGTTCGAAAGGGTATGTACGGCAACCTCACTGCTCACCGAGTCCGCACGTTTTGCCGAGATCAGCAGAATCGCTCCCTGTAGTCCCGCGATCATCGACAGGAACAGGTTGAGCAGGATGAAGGGGTAAGGGTCGAATCCGTCGCTCTGGTTGTAGGCGGCCCACAGCGCCATGGTGCCCAGGAACAGGAACACGAACGGCCAGGAGCCCATTCCGTTTCGGACGTAATCCGCCGCTCGCTCACCGGTGGTCAGTGCGTCACCGGTTCGGACCCCGGGGTGTCGTCGCCACAGGTTCATTGCTCGCAGGTGTTCGATCGGGAGTGTGCAGCAGTATCCATGCTGCCGAGTGTGGCCGAGGTCGGCGACCAGTGCCAGGGACGAAAGCCCCTGCTTCTCGGGCCTTTCTGCTCCCGACCTGTCGGTTCGGGATACGTCCCGAACCTGCGGTGACTTCCGGCCCTACATGCCGAGTGTCGCAGCGCCGACCATCGACGGTGTGCATTGCTCGATGGTCGAGAACGGCATTGGTTTCGATAGTTGGAGGAAGTCCACGATGAAAGCTGCTGTTGTCACCGAGTTCGGCGGACCCCTGGTCGTCAAGGACATCCCGATTCCGGAACCGGCACCCGAGCAGGTGCTGGTGAAGATGGAGACGTGCGGGGTCTGTCACACCGATATCCATGCTGCGCAGGGGGATTGGCCGGCCAAGCCGACCCTGCCGTTCGTTCCCGGGCACGAAGGCGTCGGAGTGATCGAAGCAGTCGGATCCCAGGTGTCGAAGGATCGAATCGGCGAGCGGGTCGCGATCGCGTGGCTCGGTTCGGCCTGCGGCGAATGCGATCATTGTGTATCGGGCTGGGAGACACTGTGCGAGAGGCAGCAGAACAGTGGCTACTCGATCGACGGGGCATACGCCGAATACGCTGTGGCCCATGCGAAATACGTCGTCCGCGTTCCCGACGGCATCTCCTCGTTCGATGCCGCTCCGCTGACCTGCGCCGGCGTCACCACGTACAAGGCAGTCAAGGTCGGTGGCGTCACACCGGCACAGCGCGTGGCCATCTTCGGCGTCGGCGGACTAGGTCACATGGCAGTGCAGTACGCCAAGATCGCCGGAGGATTCGTCACCGCCGTGGACATCGAGGACGAGAAGCTCGAACTCGCTCGTGAACTCGGCGCAGACCACACCGTCAACTCGGCGACGACCGATCCGGTGGCGGCCATCCAAGATCTCGGCGGAGCCGACGTCGCCATCGTGCTGGCCGTCATCCCCAGCGTGTTCGATCAGGCATTCCGGTCCCTGCGACGCGGCGGACGGCTGGTGTGCGTGTCGATGCCCGCGCACGGTGTGTTCCCGGTTCCGATCTTCGAGACGGTGGTCGGCGGTATCTCCGTCCTCGGTTCGATCGTCGGCACCCGAAAGGACCTGCGTGAGGTGTTCGCATTGCACGAGGCCGGGCGCACCACGGTATCTGCCGTCTCGCGCAAACTCGACGAAGTGAACGAGTGCTTCGACGACCTCATGGGTGGCCGCGTCACCGCTCGTCAGGTGTTCGAGTTCTGAGCGCGCATGGCCCCGATCTCGGGTCGATGTTCCCGTAATGTCCGAAACGCCGTAGGGTTCGGAAGGGCAGACACGTGCTCGATCAGCATGTGTGCTCACTACGAATCGAGCAGCGATGCACGCGGAGAACCCCGCCCCGGAGCAACCCGTCACCGACGAGTTCGACGACGATTTCGCCGCCGCCCTGGCCGGGCTCGGTCGGTTGGCGATGAGCACGATGTCGCTACCGGAAACCCTCTCGCACGTCGCGGAATTCGCGGTGCGTGCCATCCCGGGTGCCGATGGAGCCGGGTTGACGTTGTTGCATCCCAACCTTCCCGCCACGATCGTGGCCAGCGAGGATTTCGTCCGTGTGGTCGACGACATCCAGTACGGACTGGGCCAGGGTCCGTGCATCACCGCAGCGAAGGAGGGCATCACCGTTCGGTCGGGTTCGCTCGACGCCGATCCGCAGTGGCCCGAGTTCGGACCTCAGGTGGGCCGGCTGGGTGTGCACAGCGTGTTGTCGCTGCCGCTGATCACCAAGTCGGTGGTACTCGGCGCGATGAACGTCTACGCGCACAAGCCGAACGCCTTCGATGATCGAGCAGCCGAACTGGGCGAGTTGTTCGCAGTGCCCGCGGCGATTTCGGCTCAGAATGCCCGTGCGTTGGACAGTGCAGTGCAGCTGACCGAGCAACTGGAAAAGGCATTGGGCAGTAGAGCCGTGATCGATCAGGCCATCGGCATACTGATCAGTAGAACCGGATGCAGTGATGCCGAGGGATACGACAAGCTTCGAGACATCAGTCAGACCGAGCACAAGAAGATAGCTGTAGTGGCCCAATCCATGGTCGCCGAGGCGATGAAGGTGGCACGCGCGCGTCGCCGACGCACATAGACCGGACAAAAGCGCGTAGCGTCGACTATGCGGGTGCAATCGAGGCATGGACTCCGACTTTGGCCTCGCGCCTGCACCGGACGATGGAGATCCATCGTGGCAGGATTCACGGAAGAATCGAACAGGCGGTCGGGCCGCACGGGATTCTCGATGAAATTGCAGCCTCGTCTGCTCGCCGATCTGGCGCGATTGACCACAGCACTCGACAGCTCCACCGTCGACCTCGCACAACTGGTGGACCGACTGTCCGCGGATATCGACGCGGCCGTATCGGCCGTGGTCTCGATAACCCTCACCGTGATCGTCGAGGGTGAGTACTTCGAGGTGTCGGCGTCGACCGGGAACAGTGCCGACCACGAGCCGGCATCATCGCTCAGGCTCACCCTCACCGACCCGCTCAGCATCGGGACCGAGAAGTATCTGCTCATTCTGTCCGGCACCGCAGGCGCTCTCGTGGACTTCGCCGCCGATGTGAGTTTCACACTCGGACTCGGCGGCGACTCCGCAGTTCTCGATCGACACCTGCGCGGTGCGGGCGAAGAGGGGTCCGCTCACGCGCTCGCGTCGGTGAGCGAGGTGAATCAGGCGATCGGAGTGCTCATCGCCGGCGGGCGCAGCGCGGCGGAAGGCCGTGCCGAACTGCACCGATTGGCAGCGCAATCCGGGACGCCCACAGCCGAAGTGGCTCGAAGAACCCTGCGTGACGCACGCGGATGGTTTCCGCCGCAGGGTTCCTGACCCACAGTGTCACCGCCGGGATTCAGCGGAAACGATGCTCGATGACGCTGCGAGGCAACTGCAATGGGCTCGGGTAGGCCACGAGAACCCTGTTGCCGTCCGGATCGCACCCGTGGACGAAACTGACTCCGTCGGCTGTGTGAATGTACGTGGACGGATAGTGCTTGCGGAGCCGAGCCCCGATCTCGTTGAGTGACTCGGCGCGTTGAGCCGACCACATGATCTCGCTGACTCCCAGAGCTGTCACCGGTCGCGGCAAAGACAGTGGGTCGGCGTGCAGATAGATCTGAAAGCCGTTTCGCGCCAGCAACAGTGCGGCGTCCGCTTCTCGGAGGGAGACGGTGAACTCGAACACCGAGCAGTAGAAATCGATGGACCGCTCGAGTTCCCGCACCCTGATCAGCGCCGATGCCACGGCCACCGTCGCAATGTGCGACGGTGTGGGCACGGCGGCCCCGCTAGTGATGGTCCCTCGCATGAACCACCAGCACTGGGCAATGTGCATGCTCCGCGCACTGCGAGCTGACAGATCCGAGGAGCAGTCCGACGAATCCGCCGTGCCCTCGGCTGCCGACAACGAGAATCTCGGCGTCATGGCTGGCCTCCAGCAGGACTTTTGCTGCAGAACCCTGTCTCACAACCTGTTTCAGGCCTGCGGGCAGATCGGTGCCGAACGCAGCAGCGGTAGCCTCGGCGAGAATCGTCTCAGCGTTCTTCGCGGGCTCGACCTCGACGACATAGCCGGTGTCCATGTACGGCTGGTACTGCCAGACAGTGACTGCCTCCAACGTGGTCGACAAGGCGGTGGCCAACTGCTGCGCACGTTGCAGGGCGAGGATCGACGAAGGTGATCCGTCGACTCCCACCACGATGGGTCGGCCGGTCGGCTCGGTGTCGGTCATGAGGATGGGCCTTTCTCGGGTGATGAATCTCTGTCGACGGCGGAGGTGGAGGGTGAAAGCCGTTTTGCGAGGACACCGCTGATGTCTCCGGCCCACTCGTCGACCTCGGCGCGTGATCTGTCGTCTCCGTCGCCGGCGTTGATCATTCGGACCACCGCGCGCTCGAACAACGACAACGTCGATCGATCGAGCTTGCCGCCGAACACCTTGTGTTCGATTGCCCAGGACGCCTCGCTCCACTTCGACTTCGCAGTGGGCGGTGTCCCGCTACCTATGGGCCCGCTGGAGAACAGCCACACCGGCCTGGTCTCGAGTTCGGATTGCTCACGGGCGACGAGCGATCGGGCATCACCGAGCCAGCGGCCCATGTAGACGCCACTCCCGAGTACGACGGCGTCGTATTCGGCGATGCTGTCCACCTCGGCTGCGTCGCGGACGTCGACCGTGGCCGCCGTGGCGGTGTCGGACAGTCTCGCGGTCAGCGCCGAGCCCAACCACTGTCCGAGCTCGCGGGTGGAACCATGACGGCTTGCCGTTGCGATCAGGATGCGCATGATGCCTTCTGCTTTCATTCTCGAGGTTCGGCGTTCGGTCAGCAATGGAGTTGTGCTGTCAAGAGATCCACGGACTTGCGGTACTGAGCGAAGTCGATATCGCCGCGTGCGTACCGGGCGGCGAACAACTCCTCCAACGTGTCGGGACCGGCAACGGCGCGCGCTCTTGCCCAGGCGGGAGTGCGAGCACCGGACCGCAGCACTGCGAGCAAACACAGTGCTGCGACAGCGAAAGCGAATGTGAGGGAGAGTGTCATGCCGGTCGGTCCTGTCGGTGGTTGCTCGTGAGGATCACTGACGACGACTCTGCCGCGCGGGAGCGCCTGGAAACAGGGACTTAGGACCCTCACCGGTCGCCGAAGGTGTTCGCCGTGAGCGGCCGAATGGATCTGCACCACCGGGTGTTCCGCCGTCCGACGCCGGTCCCTGGCGATTGGGTACTTCGTACCCTTCCGGGCCCGGTCGACGCCTCGATAGCGTGCAAGGGGACTACAGAACACCCCACAGAGAAGGGCCCGTCATGACAGGAGCAACATCGAGCGACACAGATCAGGCCCGATACTCATTGCCCTCCGACAGCGATCGACGACTGACACTGACCCCACCGGACCCGACGGTCCGATCCGCCGGCGAGGTTGACGGTGCCTGGCTCTCGGTCAGTGACGACCTCGACTTCGAGGCACCCGAGCTCGTTGCCGCCCTCGCTCGGCGACTCGGTCCGATCGATCGAGTGCTCTACCGCCTCGACGAGTGGCAGAAGGCACCCCGGCGCGTCACCGTAGGCGCACGAAGCATTCACCTGGACGGCTACCGGTTTCAGCCACATCACACACTCGGTGTTCGCACTCGCGACGGTGACAGTGTGACGCTGCTCGTCGTCCCGCCGTTGATGAGTGGGCCTGCGGCGCAGGTACTGCTGCACAGTGCCGGTGAGCGCGGAAACACCGAGACGGTGCAACAGTTGCTCGGATTGACGTTGACCGACGCCTCCGGCGGCAACAGCGAAGACAAATGACAGTTCTGGTCCCGACCGAGGACGGCCGCAGCCTCGAAGTACTCGATACAGGGCCGGCCGATGCGCTTCCACTTGTCTATCACCATGGCACCCCGCAGGGTGCAGTACCGTTCCCGACGCTCGAACGGGCCGCTGCTGCACAGGGATTGCGGGTCGTCTCCTACTCGAGGCCGGGGTACGGAGCATCCTCCCCACGTCCGGACGGTGCGACCACCGCTACGGTGGCGGACGACGCCGCCGACACGGCGGCAGTGCTCGACCACCTCGGCATCGGCGAATTTCTGACGATCGGCTGGTCGGGTGGCGGGCCGCGTGCATTGGCCTGTGCGGCAGTGCTGCCCGGGCGGTGCCTCGCTGCCGCCTGCTGCGTCGGGATCGCACCCGCCGCCGACTACGACGGCGACATCCGCGACGGAATGGCCGAGGAGAATATCGACGAGTACACGGCCGTGTTCGCCGGCGTCGAAGCCTTGGAGTCGTTTCTCGATATCCGAAAAGGGTTCTTCGGTGTCACCCCGGACCAGGTAGCGGCAGGATTGGGAGCGTTGGCTCCACCGGTCGACCGCGCCGCGCTGACCGAGGAACTCACCGAGTACCTCGCCGCATCGGTCAACGCGGCCGGACGTCAAGGCATCGTGGGCTGGCGTGACGACGACCTGACCCACACGCGCCCATGGGGATTCGACCTGAGCGAGATCAGCACACCGGTGTCGATATGGCAGGGCAGTCTGGACACGATGGTTCCGTTCGCCCATGCTCGTTGGTTGGCGGCGAACGTCGCAGGAGCGCAGGCCCATCTGATCGAAGGAGAGGGACACATCTCCCTGATGAGCCGGGTCAACGACATTCTGGACGATCTCCGCCGACTGGGCGGGGTGTTCTCGAAAGGTTAGGCGTGTTGGGCCGTCGCAGCATTTGCTGCGATGGTGCGCAGCATCTTTCTGCTCATGACGAATCCGATTGGCTCGACGAAGTAGCGCCCGAAGACCAGGCGACTCTTCAATGTTGCAGCGTGCGAATATCGTCCGCGCTCGATCAGTCGAGTTCTTCCACCGGGCAGGGCGCGCAGATGAAACGACCAGAGCGCTCGATCGGCCGAGTCGGGGTCTGCACCCAGCAGCACGAAGGCGGTGCCGTCGTCGATCAGCGTCACCGCCAGAGGTGGTGACTGCGGATGCAGGAGCACGGAGTCGCCGACCTCGAGAGTCTGGAATCGAGGGTCGATCCCCGTTGCCGAGGTGATGTTGCAGCCGACCAGGTTCTCGAGTCCGCGATAGCTGTAGAAGCCTGCACGTTGCTGACCGAGCTGAATCAACCATGGCCACACGAGATCAGGCGTCGTGTCGACATCGATTGCATGGGTGTATGTCCACGCCGGGTGTGGCACGCTCTCGTCACCGGGCAGTGTTTCGTTCACCTCGGCCGGCGTCGCGCCCCACGTCGTGCGCCACTTGCGCAGAGGAATCGAGGCCAGGACGTGGAACGCGATGAGGCCTGCGCCACCGGCCGATTCGGCGAGTTCGTTCATGGTGATTTGTCCCCCTGTTGTGAGATCGATGTCAGGCATCGCGTCGGCGAAGGAGATATGCCGCGAGGGCGAGCAGCAGGACCGTCCACAGCGCTGCGACTCCGAAACCCTGCCAGGGAGTGAGCAAGTCGGAGGGAGCTTGCCGGGGTGAGGCGATCAGACTGCCGGCCTGCGAGGGCAGGTACGCCTGGATGTGCCGTCCGACGGTGCCGGGGATCAGTTGGGTGAGCGGTGCCAGTACGAGAACGAATCCGATCATGCCCGTGATGGCTCCCGCGGTGTGTCGGACGATGGCACCGACGGCGACCGCCATGGCGCCGAGCAGCGAAAGGTACAGGCCGGCACCGATCACCGCTCGCAGCACGCCGGGATCGCTCAGCGACACAGATGCTTTGGAGTCCATGATGGCCGAACCGAGGAAGAATGTGGGGAATGCCGTGATCTCGCCGATGACGAACACGACGGCCATGAACACACCGGTTTTGGCCGCCAACATCGGTATTCGTGAGGGCACCGCCAGCAGACTGGCCCTGATCGTGCCGCTCGAGTATTCGCTCGTGACCACCAGGACGCCGAGTACGCAGACCGCCAACTGGCCGAGTTGGAACCCTGCCCCCAGGATCTGGCGTGCCGGGTCTGTGACGATCTGAAGCTGGGAAACCGGATCGACGTTGTCCCAGTAGGCGACGGTGAACCAGGTGAAGAAGCCGGTGAAGCCGATGGTGAGGATCACCAGTGCGGCCAGGGACCAGATCGTCGATCGCAGTGAGATCAGCTTCGTCCACTCCGATGTCACCAGTCCGAGGACATCGTCGCGATGGTGTTCTCGCTCGGGGGGCTTGGTTGCGGTGCGCGGTGCGGTGATACTCATGATGTCGCCTGTCCGCGAGAGTGAGTGACGAGGGGGCGGTCGTGTTCGACGTCGTCGAGGTGGGTGAGGGTCATGAACGCTTCTTCCAGCGATGCCTCCTGCGGGGTCAGCTGATAGATCGCGATGTTCTGCTGTTGGGCGAGCTCCCCGACCTGGTGTGCCGAGAGATCGTGGACGGTGAGTCCGTCGTGGCCGAGTACGTCGGTGGTACCTCCGGCTGCGTCGACCACCGTTGCGAGCCGCGCAGAATCGGAGGACGAGACCAGCACCGACGCTCGACTGCTGCGGGCTATCAACTCCGCGGGCGTGCATTCGGCGATCAGCTTGCCGTGATCGATGACCACAAGATGGTCTGCGGTCTGAGCCATCTCGCCCATCAGGTGGCTGGAGACGAGGACGGTTCGTCCCTCTCCCGCCAGGTTCTTCATGAGGTTGCGCATCCAGTAGATGCCGTCCGGGTCCAATCCGTTGATCGGTTCGTCCAGAATGAGCACCGCTGGGTCGCCGAGCAGGGCTGCAGCAATCCCGAGTCGCTTCCGCATGCCGAGCGAGAACGATCCGGTACGTTCGCCGCTGACGTCGCGAAGCCCGACCAGCTCCAGAACATAGATGATACGAGACGTTGGAATGCGTTGCGTACGAGCCAGATACAGCAGATGGTTGTAGGCCGATCGCCCTGGGTGGACGGCCTCGGAGTCCAGCAGGGTTCCCACGGTGAGCAGCGGCTTGTTCAACTGGGCATACTCGACGCCGCCGATCAGTGCAGTGCCGGCGTCGGGACGATCCAAGCCGACGATCAACCGCATCGTGGTGGACTTGCCGGACCCGTTCGGTCCGAGGAATCCTGTGACAGTGCCGGGTTCGACAACGAACGACAAGTCGTCGATGACGAGCTTGTCGCCGTAGCTCTTGCTCAGTGCGCGTACTTCGATCGGATAAGGCATGGTGTTCGTTCCCCTGTGGCGGCGAGTCGTTCGGAGTGAGCAGAGGTGCGCTCAGGCGGCGGGACTGTGTTCGTCGACGCGGTGGACCTCGATGGTGCAGTCGTCCAGCACTGCGGCGATCGCAGCGACCGCGACGAGGACGGGTGCGACGATCGCGACCGCTACACCTGCGGTCACCGGTATCTCGATGACGGTGTGCCCCTGATCGTTCTTCACCACGATTCGCCGAATGTTGCCGTCGTGCAGCAACTTCTTGACCGTTTCGGTCAACTTCTCACCGCGAACCCGGAGAGTGTCGGTGGTCGGGGTGGATGGGGTGCTGTCGGATTCGCTCATGGCTACAGCCTGCAGTTCCAGGCTTCGCTCGCGTAGGGCATTTGTACCCTCGTTCGTGGGCGAACGACAGTCCGCGCGCGTTATCACTCGGGATCTGCCGCTGCCGTTGCGGTGATCCGCGCGAGGCGGCGGCCGGGCGACGGAACGACGGTGACCGGGCAGTGCGCACGCGCCAGCACCGACCGGCTGGTGGACCCGAGCATCATCTCTCCGTAGCCGCCGCGCCCGTGACTGCCGATCACCAGAAGTTGAGCGCCCTGCGCGTGATCGAGAAGAGCCTGCACCGGCCGGTCCTTCACCACCACGGTGCGCACCGACACCGTGGGATGACGACGTGTGTGCGGCTCGAGCATCCGGGTCAGTTGATCCGCCGCTGCGGGCCGATTGGCCGGCCATTCCAATCCTCGAATCGGAAGCCCGACCGTCAGATCCGCGTCGGACCAGCTGTGCACTGCCGTGAGCGGAGCCGACCGCACGGAGGCCTCCTCGAATGCCAGCGCCACCGCCGCCGCGCTCGCTCTCGTTCCGTCCACCCCGACGACCACCGGATGCGTCGTGTCCAGACCGTCGCCCGACCAGCCACGGACCACCGTGACCGGGCATCGAGCATGGGTGGTGACGGCGAAACCGATCGACCCGAGTGATCGTTGCTCGGCCCCGCCGAGACCGCGGGTGGCGATGACGACCATGCGGGCGGTGGTCGACAGGTCGAGCAACGTGGCAACGGCGGGGTTCTCGGACGAGACGGTGTCGATTCCGATCGGACCGGCTGTCGCGCTCACGCGGGACGCCAGCGCCCTGGCCTCGTCCAGAATCGCTCTGATTTCCGATCTCGATTGTTCGACAACGGGTTCGGGGAGTATCCCCACCCCCGTCAGCGCCTTCGGAAGTGACATCGCCGAGACGAGAACCAGATCGGACCTGTGTAGGTGTGCGTCGAGAACTGCCCAGCGCACTGCATCCAACGCTGCAGCTGATCCGTCGACTCCGACGACGGTCGGTGGTGAACCCATCGTGCGACCTCCTCGGTCGTGGTGTCGGAACATCCATCAGACGCCTCGCACAGCCTCGGGCGCGGCAGGACAACAACACCGACACGAAGGACTTTGGTCCATTGATTCGGTGACGAAAGGTCAGGCCGGCCGTACCTGCGACCCGTAGGCTCGGAAGTCGAGGCGCCCAGTGTGGACGCAGGTGAGGGGTGTCGCCGTGGTCACGGTGTTCTTGGTGGACGATCACGAGATCGTGCGGCGTGGTCTGATCGACCTGATCGACTCCGATCCGGACCTCGAGGTCATCGGTGAGGCGGGCAGTTGCGCTCAGGCGCTGGCCCGAATCCCGGCCCTGCAGCCGGACGTTGCCGTGCTCGACGTGCGCCTGCCAGACGGCAACGGCATCGAACTGTGCCGCGAACTCCTCGATCGCCTGCCGCTCCTCAAGACCATGATGTTGACCTCGTTCACCGAGGATCAGGCCATGCTCGACGCCATCCTCGCGGGCGCGAGCGGCTACGTCGTCAAGGACATCACCGGCATGGAGCTCACGCGCGCGATCAAGGACGTCGGGTCCGGTCGGTCGCTACTGGACAATCGTGCAGCAGCGGCGCTCATGGACAAACTACGAGCCGGAACGGCGACTCCAGGACCTATCGACCACCTCACCAGCCAGGAGCGCACGCTGCTGGATTTGTTGGGAGAAGGCCTCACCAACCGGCAGATCGCAGCCAGGATGTTCCTGGCGGAGAAGACGGTGAAGAACTACGTCTCTCGGTTGCTGGCCAAGCTCGGGATGGAGCGCCGTACCCAGGCTGCGGTGTACGCGTCGAAGCTCGCTGATACCGCTCCGTCGGCCGGACAACCGGGGTCGCGGGATGGATGACCACCGCGCGGAGACCACGTCCTCGTTGCCGCAGTTGCGACTCGGTGAACTGTTGGCCGAGGTTCAGGACCGGATAGGCCGAATCGCCGATGCCAGAGTCCAGGCCGACGGGCTGCTCGACGCCATGCTCGTCATCACCTCCGGCCTCGATCTGGAAGTGACACTGCGCTCGATCGTGGAATCGGCCGTCGATCTCGTCGATGCTCGGTACGGCGCACTCGGCGTTCGCGGCGACGGTCACGGCTTGAGTGCGTTCATCAATCACGGCATGGACGAGGACACGCGGGTGGCGATCGGCCCGCTCCCCACTGGGCGCGGGGTGCTCGGACTGTTGATCGACCAGCCGAAAGTGCTGCGCCTCGAGGATCTCTCGGCGCACCCGGAGTCGGTGGGATTTCCGCCGAATCACCCGCCGATGAAGACTTTTCTCGGCGTTCCGATTCGGGTTCGTGACGAGATATTCGGCAACCTCTATCTCACCGAGAAGAAGGACGGCAAGCAGTTCACCGAGGACGACGAGGTCGTCACGAAGGCGCTGGCGTCCGCGGCCGGCATCGCCATCGAGAACTCGCGACTGTACGAGGACTCACGGGTGCGCCAGGCTTGGATGGAGGCAACTCGGGACATCGGCACCGAGCTGCTCGCCGGGACGGACATCGACGAAGTGCTGCAGATGGTGGCGCGGAAAGCATTGCACCTGACCGGTTCCGATGCGGCGTTCATCGCGGTTCCCGAGGACGGCGACCAGCCGTTCGAGGATGTCACCGAACTGGTCGTCACGGTCAGCGAGGGGCTCGTATCCGATCGCATGATCGGAGCAGTCATTCCGATCGAGGGCTCGAGCTCGGGATCGGCATTTCGACGTCGAACACCGTTGCGCAAGGAGCGACTCGAGTACGGTGCCAAGGAATTGGGCTCGGCTTTCGGGCCCGCACTGATTTCACCCTTCCGCGTCGCCGAGGGCGTGAGCGGCGTCCTGGTCGTCCTCCACACAGAGGGGCGGGGGCCGTTCGACGATTCCCAACTCGAGCTGGTCTCGAACTTCGCCAATCAAGCTGCATTGGTGATGCAGATCGCCAATTCCAGCCGCCGGATGCACGAACTCGAGGTGTTGTCGGACCGAGATCGAATTGCCCGCGACCTGCACGATCACGTAATTCAGCGAATCTTCGCCGCCGGTTTGGCTTTGCAGAGCACTCTGCAACGCACCGAGTCGGAGGAAATCCGGGTGCGTCTGACCAGGACGATCGACGACCTGCAGGACACGGTGCAGGACATCCGGACGACGATCTTCGACTTGCAGAGCACGTCCCACTCGGCCACGCGATTGCGTCAACGCATCAATGCGGCGGTACTCGAACTCACCGAGAACGTCGATATCCGTGCCGTCGTGCGGATGTTCGGGCCTCTGTCGGTTGTGGACACCAAGCTCGCCGATCATGCCGTTGCCGTCGTTCGTGAGACGGTCAGCAACGTCGTCCATCATGCGCAGGGCGACACTGTGACCGTAACCTTGTCGGTGGGCGACGAGTTGCAGATCGTCGTGTCCGACAACGGGATCGGGATGCCCGAGGACACCACCGCCAGCGGACTGTCCAACCTCGGTGCCCGTGCTGTCGAATGCGGTGGGTCGATGAACATCGGTCCCGGCTCCTCCGGACGCGGAACCGATGTGACCTGGTCGGTACCGCTGCCCTGACGGGTGCAGTCGTTCGTCACCTGTTTCGGTGACCTCCGGCCGCTGCGTCGGGTGGGTGTGCGCTCGTAGCGTTCTCGGTGAAGGTGCAGAACCTATCTTCGCACCACCGAGAGGAACCCGATGAACAGTGCACACACCGCCGGACCCGTCGTGGTCGGTATCGACGGATCGGAGACCGCGCTCGATGCGGTCCGATTCGCCGTGCAGGAGGCACGTGGGCGGGGGACGTCGCTTCGTTTGATCCACGTGATCGCCGGCCACGCCGAGCCCGAAACCGTCTACGGCGCTCCGGATGTCGACGGCGACTATGCCCGCACGGCATTGAGTCGCGCAGCGCATGTGGCCGCAGCGATCGATCCGGCGATTGCCGTGGAATCGGTCGTCGTACACGGGCGGCCCGAATCGGTGATGTCGACCGAAGCGGGATCTGCGTCTCTGCTCGTACTGGGGACCACGACCGGCAGTGCAGTGACCGCCTGGGTACTCGGATCGATGGTCGGAGCCGTGGTCGAAGCATCGCCCAACCCCGTTGCGATCGTCCGGCACTTCGACGCCGAACGCCGCGGACCGGTCGTCGCGGCCCTGGGTGATGCCGACGTCTCACAGGCCGATGTTGTTGTCGCTCAGGCATTCCGCGAGGCGTCGATCAGGTCGGCCAGCGTGTTGGCGGTGCACACCCAGGCCGTCTCCTCCATTCTCGCGTCCGCCCTCAGTAGCCCCGGTGACGGGCTACACCCCGAATCGGCAATGGACGTTCGGCTCGAACCCTTCGGCGCGGACTACCCAGACATCCGCGTGGCGTCGGTGTACGCCGAGGCCGACTCGGGATCGGAACTGGTAGCGGTCTCCGAGACGGCTCAGCTGATGGTGGTCGGTCACGAGCGAGACAGAGTGCCGGGACGAACACTGACCGCCGTACTGCGGCATGCCCATTGCCCCGTCCTCGTCGTCCCGCACGCATGAGTACCTCGAGGCAGTCTCCGATCGTCGTCGGTGTCGACGGCTCCGGCTCGTCGCTCGACGCAGTCGGGTGGGCCGCTCATGCGGCCGAGTTGCGTGGGGTACCGGTGAAGCTGGTGTCCGCCTATCAAGTCAAGGCTCTGTACACCAGCTTCGTCGCGCTGCCGTCTCACATCGGCTCCGAGGAGCACAAAGCCGCCGAGTCGGTCCTGGCCTGGGCTTCGCTGGTTGCGCGACGGTCGGTGAAGGACCCCGACGGTCTCGAGATCGTGAGCGAATCGATTGTGGGACCGACGATCCAGGCCATGCTGGAGCAGTCCTCCAGTGCCTCGATGATGGTGGTGGGCTCGCGCGGCAACGGCGATTACTTCGCCGAACTGCTCGGCTCGGTGAGCACCGCGGTGGCCGTTCAAGCACACTGCCCGGTGGTCATCGTGCCGAAAAGTGTGGAGCTGCATTCGTCGGGAGGCCCTGTTGTCCTCGGAGTCGACGGGTCGCCGCACAACCAGAACGCCGTTCGGTTGGCATTCGACGAAGCCTCGCTCCGAGGAACGGAATTGGTTGCAGTGCACGTGTCGACGGACGAACCGATCTCGTCGCCCGACACGTCCGCGACCGACAGATCCGATGCGATCGTGTCGAACGGCCGAACCGTGTTGGCGGAGAGCCTGTCCGGCTGGAGCGAACAGTATCCGGACGTCGTGGTCCAGCAGAAAGTGCTGCGCGGCAATGTGGTTGAGAAGATCCTCGAGGTGTCACCGCGCGCCCAGGCCGTGGTCGTCGGTTCGAGCGGACGCAACGGTTTCAGCGACCGACTTCTCGGATCCACGGTCCGTTCACTGGCCCACCGCGTCGACTGCCCGTTGATCATCGCCCGCGGGTAGCTCGACGGGTCCGGCAGTCACGACCACCGCCACTGCCGGATCTCTGGGAGGTCCTCGAAATGCTCTCGGATGTAGGCGTCGTGTCGTGCCAGTTGGTCCTGGCAGTGTTGCCGCAGTTCCTCGGCACCGGCCGGCGTTGTGCGTGCCCGGTCGAATGCCGCGAGGGCGAGATGGTAGCGACTGATCTTGTTGAGCACCACCATGTCGAACGGTGTTGTCGTGGTGCCCTGTTCGATGAACCCGCGCACGTGGAACCGCTGAGCGTCCGGTCGGCCGTGCACCAGTTGGTGCACCGCACGGGGATACCCGTGGAACGCGAAGACCACATCGACCGAGGTGGTGAACAGGTCCGCGAACTGCTCGTCGGAGAATCCGTGGGGATGATCGCCGACGGGGAGCAGCGCCATCAGATCGACGACGTTGACCACGCGAACCCTGAGCTCGGGAGTCCACGTACGCAACAACTCTGCGGCAGCGAGGGTTTCCTCGGTCGGCACGTCGCCTGCACACGCCAGAACGATCTCGGGATCTTCCTCGGCGTCGACCGCTTCGGTGCCGGCCCAGTCCCAGCGGGACGCACCTGCCGCTGCATGCGCCCGCGCCTCGGGAAGCGTCAGATACTGCGGGTGACTCTGCTTGTCCACCACCAGAACGTTGACGTGACCTCGACTGCGGAAACAATGATCGGCAACCGCGAGCAGCGTATTGGAATCCGGTGGCAGCCACACGCGCACCATATCCGGTGCCAGAGGAATGACCGCGTCGATCAGTCCGGGGCCCTGATGGCTGAATCCGTTGTGGTCGTTGCGCCAACACGTGCTGGTGAGCAGCACGTTGAGCGAGGCGACGGGTGCCCGCCACGCGAGTGTGGCCGCGTGCTGAAGCCACTTGGTGTGCTGGATCAGCATCGACACGCTCACCATGGCGAAGGCCTCGTAGCTGGCAAACAGGCCGTGTCGACCCGACAGCAGGTACGCCTCCAGCCAGCCCTCGCACAGATGCTCGCTGAGCACCTCCATCACGCGACCGTCGGGACCGAGATCGTCGTCGAACTCGGTGGTCGGCAACTGCCAGCATCGATCGGTCACCTCGAACACGGCCTGGAGCCGGTTGCTGGCGGTCTCGTCGGGACAGAACAGGCGAAAGTTGCCGCCGCCGTGGGGTTGTGCGTTGTCGAGGTAGATATCACGCATCATCTCCCCGAGCACGGTGGTCGTCTCGTGCGACGTGCGCCCCGGGGACTCCACGGTGAGCGCATAGTTCTCCAGATCGCGAATGACCAAGGGCTGCAGAAGTAGTCCTCCGTTCGCATACGGCGTGGCACCGAGACGTTGGGTGCCCGACGGAGCGAGCTCGCGAATCGAGGCGACGGGAGCGCCGTTGTCGTCGAACAGCGATCGGGGGTCGTAGGAGAGCAGCCACTTCTCGAGCTGCGCCAGATGCGACGGGTTCTCGCGGACTCCGGACAGTGGTACCTGGTGCGCCCAGTGCGTGCCCTCGATGAGCTTGCCGTCCACCTCGTGCGGGCCGGTCCAGCCCTTGGGGGTGCGCAGAACGATTGCGGGCCATTCGATGTCGTGCTGTGGTTCTCCGTTGCGGGCGGCGTGCTGGATTGTCTCGATCGCGTCGTGAGCTCGGGTGAGGGCAGCGTGGAGCGCCGGGAACACCTCTCGTGGGTCGTCGCCTTCGACGAACAGGGGTGCCCACCCCTGGCCGCTCAGATAGTCGGCTACCGATTGATCGGTGCTGCGTCCGAGAACCGTCGGTCCGGAAATCTTTCCGTCGTTCAGATGCAGGATGGGCAAGACGCCGCCGTCGCGAATCGGATTCAGAAAGGCCGGGAGCTTCCACGAACCGGACAGGGGGCCGGTTTCGGCCTCACCGTCCCCGACGACACAGGCGACGATCAGATCGGGATTGTCGAACGCGGCACCGGCGGCGTGGACGAGGGCGTAACCCAGTTCGCCGCCCTCGTGAATGCTGCCCGGGGTCTGGACGCTGACATGGCTCGGAATGCCACCAGGAGTGGAGAACTGACGGCACAGCCGTCGGACGCCCTCGTTGTCGAGTGAAATGTTCGGGTAGATCTCGCTGTAGGTTCCCTCGAGGTAGGTGTTCGCCACCAACGCCGGACCGCCGTGGCCGGGACCGGTGACGTACAGCCAATCCGAATGGGTTCGACGAATCACCCGATTGAGGAGGGTGTAGATCATCGAGAGTCCGGGACTGGTGCCCCAGTGCCCGAGCAGCCTCGGTTTGATGTGCGCCACCTCCAGAGGACGACGCAGCAATACGTTGTCCTGCAGATAGATCTGCGCCACCGTCAGATAGTTCGCCGCAGCCCAGTAGCGCAGGTCGGCGTCCAATTCATCTGAGCTGTAGGAAGACTCGATCGACTCCACGCTCATCGATCGGTGGGAACGACGACGACGGGAACATCCACCGAATGCAACACCGCACGCGAGGTGGAACCGAGAAGCATCGATGCGAATCCACCCCGACCGCGGCTTCCCACGACGATCAACTGCGCTGCCTCCGACGCACGGACCAGCTCACGAACAGGCCTGTCCTGAACCACCACTCGATGGATGGTGACGTCCGGGTAGTCCTCCGACCAGCCGGCCAGGCTCTCCGCCAACGACGTCTTCTCGGCGAGTTCGGAATCGACCCACGGACCCTCGTCGTCGCGCGTCAACACGCTGCCGAGTTCGAGGTCGCTCCAGGCGTGTACAGCGACGAGGTCGACTCCGCGCAGTGACGCTTCCTTCAGAGCGAATCCGATCGCAGGCTGACTGTTGGCGGTGCAATCCACCCCGACGACAACCGGACCGTCGCTGACGATGTTCGATTTGACTACTGCAACAGGGCATTTGGCATGCGTGACCACTGCGGTACTGACCGACCCGATCAACCCGCCGGTGAACTCGCCCAGACCCCTCGACCCCACGACGATCATGGCGGGAGCGACGTCGAAGTGCGTCAGATTCCGTGCAGCAGAGCCGTGTTCGAGGCGCGTATCGAGAATCAGCGAATTGCCGGCGGCAGTCTTGTGCGCAACATCGACCGCTGCGGTCAGCACACGCTTGGCCTCGACGTCCGGGTCCGAGAATGCACCGATCCGGAGACTGATGGCATCCCCGTAGGTTCCCGGCGCGAACAGAGACGACGTGACCAACTCAAGCGGAGCGTGGCGTCGAACGGCCTCGCGCGTTGCCCAGCGGACCGCGTCGAGCGATGTGGCAGATCCGTCGACTCCGACGACTACCCGACTCGATGCATTCATGACGAATTCCCGTCCATTGACTTGCGTGTGCAGATACCCACCGAGCATGGCTCGGATCGGCTCGCCGCCGACAGAGGCGGAAGTCCTTCGGTGCGAGGCGGAAGTCCCTGCCGGCTACCCCTAGGGGGTATATCTTGCTATCGTCGGCGACATGCATCGAGTGATCCGACGCCGTCGCCAGGGCATTGCCTCGGCGGCCGGATTGCTGATCGCACTGACGATCTTCGGGGTGCTGCTGATGCACTCGGCGACGGCGACCGCGTCGGCGAGCAACGAACACGCTGCCATGGCGTCGGCGATGCACCATGAGGGGCCCGTGCAGGTGGCGGTCGGTGAACACGACTGCCCGGCGG
This sequence comes from Rhodococcus cerastii, assembly GCF_033042195.1. Classification (NCBI taxonomy): domain Bacteria; kingdom Bacillati; phylum Actinomycetota; class Actinomycetes; order Mycobacteriales; family Nocardiaceae; genus Rhodococcus; species Rhodococcus cerastii. The sequence goes on along the minus strand of NZ_JAWLKF010000012.1, from coordinate 109,603 downwards.
CGCACCAGATGATGCATCCGTGCGCGGGAACCACGGTGTCGTGGGCTGCTCTGTCGGTTCCGTCGACGAGCGTCGACATCGGCTACTCGCTGATATCGGCGGACGGCATCGGTGGGCGCACCGACTCCATCTCGGAGCGTGCTCCGCCGTGGACCCTCTGGGAGCTGGACAGATCGGTGACCTTGCGAGTGTGACAGGGAGCCCGGTGAACGTACGACCACCGGCGGATTCACTCATCCCTGTATTTCGCACTCGTTCAAGGAGTTTCACATGCGTACAACACTCGTCGCTTCGCTGGCTGCTGCCACCGTGAGCGCATTTCTCGTCGCAGGCTGCAGCAGCGACACCTCCGACTCGTCGATGGACGGCCATTCGATGGGCTCGTCGAACTCGTCGTCGGCGTCATCGACCCAGTCCGACGCGTCGGCAGAATTCAACGATGCGGACGTGATGTTCGCGCAGATGATGTACCCGCATCATGCGCAGGCGGTCGAAATGGCGGCAATGGTCCAGGGCCGCACCGACAATCCGGACGTCGTGGCGTTGGCGTCGGCTATCGAGGCCGCGCAGCAACCGGAAATGGACCGGATGACCGCCTGGCTTGCCGAATGGGGTCAGCCCGCGCCCTCGTCCGACATGGGTGAGATGGGCGGAATGGACCACAGCTCGGGCATGGGCATGATGACCCAGCAGGACATGGACGCGTTGAGTGCGGCCACCGGTGCCGAGTTCGACCGCCAGTGGCTGACGATGATGATCGAACATCACGAAGGCGCGATCGAGATGGCGAACAGCGAGATCGCGGACGGGTCGAACACCGACGCGCAGGATATGGCCCGCACGATCGTGGCCACGCAGCAGCAGGAAATCGACACCATGCGGGCGCTGCTCGGCTGACCCGGATCGACACCGAGGGCCGCACTCCTGACCAGGGGGTGCGGCCCTCGAGTAGGCTTGCCACTCGGAGAGTCCTTCTCTGCGGTCGGTCCGAGGGAGAACGTTCACATGGCACGTCCACGGGTATTGGTCATCGGCGGAGGATTCGGCGGGCTGCGCGCGGCCCGGCGTCTACGCGGTGAGGACGTCGACGTCACCGTGCTCGAGCGCGGCACCTCCCACGTCTTTCAGCCACTGCTCTATCAGTGCGCCACCGGTCTTGTGTCCGAGGGTTCGATTGCCAGTCCGCTGCGGCACCTGCTGCGTAAGCAGAAGAACGTGTATGTGGCGCTGGGTGAAGCGACCTCGGTGACCGCGGTGGGTGACGGTGGAGTGGTGACGGCCAGTCGGTTCGACGGCTCGACCTTCGAGCTGCCCTACGACTACCTCGTCGTCGCTGTCGGAATGCAGCAGGCCTATCACGGCCACGACGAATACGTGCAGTGGGCACCGGGGATGAAGACCCTCGACGATGCCCTCGCGATCAGGCGAAAGCTGATCTCTGCCTTCGAGATGGCCGAATCCCTGCCCACCGCCGAGGAACGCCGACCCTGGCTCACGTTCGCCGTGGCAGGGGGAGGCCCGACCGGAGTCGAATTGGCCGGTCAGATAAGGGAACTCGCCTCCAGGGCGTTGGCGAAGGAGTTCGACACCATTCACCCGTCGGAAGCGCGTGTGCTGCTCTTCCACGGCGGTGACCGCGTCCTCGAATCGTTCCCCGATTCCCTGACGAAGAAAGCGCAACGCACCCTCGACGCGGTAGGCGTGGAAACCCATCTCGGAGTTCACGTCACCGACGTCACGGCCACCGACGTCGAGGTCACGGCCAAGGCCGAACCCAAGACCGTCACTCGCTACGACACCCACACCGTGCTGTGGACCGCAGGCGTCGAAGCCGTTCCGTTCGTGAAACAACTCGCCGACGCGATGGGCGTCGAACAGGATCGCTCCGGACGCATCGCTGTGCAGCCGGACCTCTCGATCCCGGGACACCGCAACGTCTTCGTCGTCGGAGACATCATGTCGCTGAACAAGCTCGCGGGAGTTGCGGAAGTGGCGATGCAGGGCGGACGCGCGGCGGGCGCGGCCATCGCAGCAGACCTGTCCGGTTCTGCGCGAAAGGATTTCAAGTACCGAGATCTCGGCACCGCGGCCTACATCGCCCGCGGTCACGCACTGGTGCAGGCCGGGCCGCTGAAGATGTCGGGCTTCGTGGGTTGGGTGTCGTGGGGAGTTATCCACATCGCATTCCTGGCCGGCAACCGCAATCGCGTCGGGACGCTGATCAACTGGGCCGCAACCCTGGCCACCGGCACCCGACGCGAACGTGCCATCACCTACGGCGACCCGGAAACGGCGCGTAAGCCGTACAACTGAGCGAACGCCAACAACCAGGTGCGGGTCAGCCGATGCCGGGGATGAAGCCGGGGTAGACGAAGTGCCCGGGACCTCCGCCGGGCAGCAGTTGGCCCGTCGAACCCGGGTAGTTCATGTTCAGCAGAATCAGCTTGTGCGGGTTGCCATTCGAATCGGCCTGCCAGCAGGAGGACAGCACTCCGTGAAATCCGGTGCAGACGATGCGAGTGCTGTTGCCGTAGGGCGAGGTCAGTCGATTCCTGCTGACGAACGGATTCCAGTAGTCCAGGTCCTGTGGGGTGAGGAATCCGGTGACATCCTGCGGAGCCGACGGACTCGGATACGGCGGCGGAGTGGGCCACTCGTCGGCTGCGGCCGTTCCCGTTCCGAAGGCAGCGGCACCTGCAATGACGCAAGCAATGACAGCGGTGCGACGAAACATCTCGATCGACTCCTTCGCGGGACGGGCACCCAATAGACCACAGACACTCGTCTCGTGGGAACACCTCTGGGTCTGCGTTGCCGAGAGCATCACGATCGCGTCTCGGATTCGTCCGGTCCATAACGCTCGGGACGTTTGCTCGAGGTAACGTCACCTCATCTTCGGCCGATGTAGAGACTCGACCGGTGTAACTCGACGAAAAGGTGAAACAGCGTGCCACGATCTCGACGACACGGCTTCCGGCGAATCGGTTCGGCTACGGCCGTCGCCCTCGCAGTGGCGATTCTCCCGACCGCGCTGATGACGCCCGTCGCGTCCGCGGAAGAGCTGCCTGCGGCTACGACGCAGTCGAGCAACGGATCGAGGATCGAGTCGGTGAACACCCTCGAGAACCGCCAGGTCCAGCTCCAGGTGTACTCGGCGTCCATGAACCGCACCATTCCCGTGACGGTGCAGAAGCCGGCCGACGACAGCGTGTCCCGCCCGGTGCTGTATCTGCTCAACGGCGCAGGCGGCGGCGAGGATGCCGCATCGTGGCAGTCGCAGACCGACGCCGAGGCCTTCCTGTCGGACAAGAACGCCTACATCGTGACTCCGCAGAAGGGCAAGTGGTCCTACTACACCGACTGGCTCCAGGACGATCCGAAGCTCGGCAGCAACAAGTGGAGCACCTTCCTCGGTGAAGAGCTGCCCCCGCTGATCGACGCCCAGTTCGACACCAACGGTCGCCAGTCGCTCGCAGCGCTGTCCATGACGGGCACCTCGGTTCTCAACATCGCGATCAAGTACCCGGGCAAGTTCACCGGCGTCGCGGCGTACAGCGGCTGCGCTCAGACCTCCGACCCCATCGGTCAGCAGTTCGTCAAGCTCGTCGTCGAGACCTACGGCGGCGGCAACGTCGAGAACATGTGGGGACCGCTCGACGGCCCCGTGTGGCGCGAGAACGACCCGCTGCTCAACGCCGAGAAGCTCCGTGGAACGCAGATCTACATGAGCACCGGCAGCGGCCTGCCCGGTGCCCCGAACGACACCTTTGCCAACCCGCGTCTGAAGAACGACCCGGCGACGCTTGCCAACCAGGTCATCGTCGGCGGCGGCATCGAAGTTGCCACCAACTTCTGCACCTCGAACCTGGCCAAGCGCCTCGATCAGCTCGGTATCCCGGCCACCGTGGACTTCCGCCCGGTCGGAAACCACTCGTGGGGCTACTGGCAGGACGACCTGCACAACTCCTGGCCGTTCCTGGCGGGATCGCTCGGAATCTGATCTTTTCAGCACCGAACAACGGCCACCTGCACCTCGTGTGCGGGTGGCCGTTCTTCGTTGTCCGGGGCGGTGGATCGACGTCCTGATCGAACGTATGATCGAACGATGGCACGGCGCGCACAACCTCGACCGGCGTCTGCCGTGCGCCCGTTCAAGCTGCTCCGACCACCGCTGAAGGTGTGGATCGACCTGAACATCCTCTACCCGCTGCCGCCGCACCACGCCTCGAAGTTCAATCCCGAGGGATTCGATGTGCGACGCGTCGTGCCGGGAGATCTGGTCGAATGGTCCATCACCGTGGACGGAGATTGGCTGGGCCGCGTCACGTACGAGTTGATGGCACGAGACCGCAGCGAAACCGTCACTCACTGGGTACCCAGCCGGGCACTCAAGCCGCTGTAGAGACGCAGAAAGCCCCGCCTCGATCGAGGCGGGGCTTTTCTGTGCAATTACCTTCAGAAGCTGTGCTTGCGGGCCTTCTTGGCGAGCTTGCGGGTGGTGCGCTTCGACGGCACGAACAGGTGCGCAGCGCTACGGCGACGGTTGCGTCGACGAATCAGTACGAACGCGACGGCACCGGCTGCGGCTGCGACGGCTGCGATGATCGGAGTGCCGACCTTCGCCGCCTGGGCGACATCCTCGGAGTCGATGTTGCGAACCGTGTTCTTCACGTCGTCGGCGACGGCGGAGGCCTTGTCGGCTGCCTTGTCGGCGACCTGGGAGGCCTTCTCCTTCACGTCGTCGGCATCGACGTTCGAGACCTTGTCCTTGACGGTGTTCTTGACGTCCTCGGCCACGTCGGACGCCTTGTCGGCGACATCGGCGGCTGCGTGCTTGGCTTCCTTGGCGGCATCGGCTGCGGTGTCGGCAACATTCTCGGCTGCGTCGGAGACCTTGTCGGCGGCCTGGTGGGTGTTGGCCTTGGTCTGATCGGCGGCACCCTCGGCGCGAAGGCTGTCGTCACCGGTGGCCTCGCCGGCCTTCTCCTTCGCAGTCCCGGCCAGTTCCTCTGCCTTGTGCTGAGCCTTGTCGATGAAGTCGGCCATCGGTGATTACCTCTTTCGTGTAGGTCGTCTCCGGATACCCGGAGCTGGGGGCGTCGCGGACGACGCCGTTAGGTATGAGTCGAAATCGACGCTCCGAAACATACGTCCGACGGGCGTGTTCCGGGTCACTATCGGTGGGGATGCTCGGTGGCGCGCAGTTCGCTGGTGCCGTCTGGCCCCGCATTGTCAGTTCACGTGTTGGAGAATCACCACGATCGAAGGGATGCCGACCAGCAGAGCGATGTTGGGCTTCCGGTAGCGATGCAGGATTGCGACGAACTCGCGCAGAAACGCCGTCGGTGCGTAGAAACGTGCCGTGTCGGCTCCCGTCACATGAGCGTCGAGACCCAGATCGCGAGTGAACGCGGCCGTTCGCAGGACGTGAAAGTTGCTGGTCACCACGATCATCGGCTCCGATCTCAGATCCGACGACTCCAGAAGGTCCCTCGTCATCGTCAAGTTCTCCCGAGTGTTTCGCGAGCGCGCCTCGGCGAGGATCAGTTTTTCGGACACACCCTTGCCGACCAGGTACTTCTTCATTGCCGTGGCCTCCGCAGTCTCCTCGTCGGACCCTTGCCCGCCGGATACGACGAGGGCCGGGCGATGTCCGGACGCCACTTCGGCGTTGTACACATCGAGGGCGCGGTTCAGTCGGCTCTCGAGAAGAGGCGTCACGGTTCCTCCCGAGCCCAGCCCGCATCCCAGAGCAACAACGGCTGAACTTCCTTTCGGTGGCTCCAAGTGTCCGTAGATCAGCGCGTGGACAGAGAACGCGGCGAGCTGGACGCCGAGGCAGACCGAGAACAGCACCCCTGTCCAGACCGCGGCCAGCAACCACAGGGGCAGAGTGTGCGTTTCCAGCACGGCCGCCACTGCGACGAACAGCCCGACGCCCAGCGTCACCGCAACCGCCAGAGCAAGTGGCAGTGCGGTCGAGAGCCGGAGCCCTTCGCGCCTGATCACCACCAGCCCATTGATGGCCGCTGCGCCCACGAGTCCGATCGCCGTCAGCAGGATTGCCGACAGCACCGCAACGACGAGAATCGCCTCGACCCGGGCGTCCAGCCGATGCAGCAGACTCGGCGATCCGATCGCCAGCGCAGCGAGAGCCGCAATGACAGTCAGGCCGTTGGACAGCCGACGCGGGTCTCGCCGGATACGGACGAACGACGTGACGACCAACACGACAGCCAACGCGAGTAGGAACATGGTTCGAACCTGGTTCCGGTCAGGGGAGTGGTGTCGTCAGTGCAGCGGTGACCAACTCGACGAGGGTGTCGATGTACGGGGTGAAGGTGTCATCGGTGGTTCCGACGTCGGAACTGCGGCTCAGGGCCCATTCCTGGGCGAAGATGTTGGCGGCACCGATGATGGCAAGAATGACCAGGCGATAGTTTCTGTTCGGCAGTTCTCCTCGTGCTGCGGCGGTGGTTGCAAGGGAGTCGAACATCTCGACGATGACGTCTCGCTGGTTCATGCGCCACAGTTCGATGTCGGTACTGACGCCGACCACCTCGACGTAGCAGACCCGAGCCGACATCCTGGTGCGACACGTGACGCCGAGGTACGCCCGGATTGCGGCGTCGATCGACGCCAACACCGGTTGCCGACCGTCGGCGGTCAGTGCCTCTCGTGCAGCGTGCTCGCCGTCCTGATTCATGGTGGTGACGATCTTCTTGAGCAGCTCCGACCGGCTTCCGATCTCGCGATAGAAGTGACGGGTCGACACGTTCGATTCCGCGCACAACATCCCGATCGTGGTCGCCGCGTACCCGTGGCTGCCGAACAGAGCGATCGCGGTGTCCATGAGACGGGCTATGCGTTCGGAGGATCGTTCCTCGGGCGACCTGCCTGCGTACTTCCGATCGCCCATGGGGTCGAGAGTACTGACCGGGCCCGCTGCCGTTGTCGACGTCACGGAACGGAATGGACCGCTCGCGAGCTCGTCACGTGCGTCGGCGCGTGACCGGTCGCTTCGGCCACGTCGAGCGGACCGGCTTGTATGCGCCGGACAGGGCACGTCGCTCGAAGTCCAGGCCCGATCCCCTCGACGCCAGGAGGACGAGAGCGATGACTGCTGCGGCCCCGACCGCCACAGCAGTCATCGGATTCTGGTTCCCTGTGCTGTGTGGATGCAGGCAACAGGTGATGTGTGGTTCATGAGGGGTTCCTGTCTTCGGTGTGCGGTGAACACTGTCATTGACATCGCCACTCGTCAATGACACATTGTGTGATGTAAGTCGCGATCCGCCGCACAGTCGGGCCGATCCGCGATGGTGTTCGGCGAGACAGCGAGGCACGACGTGACGACAAGCCGAGGTCGATGGCCCGAGTTCGACGGCTCCGTCGACAATTTCCAGGACGTTCTCATCATCGGTGCAGGCATATCGGGCGTCGGAGCCGCATATCGCCTGCAGCAGATGGCACCGGAGCTCAGCTACACCATCCTGGAAGGTCGTGAGCGCGCAGGCGGTACCTGGGATCTGTTTCGGTACCCCGGAATTCGGTCGGACAGTGACATCTTCACGTTCTCGTTCCCGCACACACCGTGGCAGGGAGACACCCTGCTGGCGCACGGCGAAGACATCCGCAATTACATCGTCGATACCGCGTACGCGAACGGCATCGACGAACACACCGATTTCTCGACGTCGGTCGAGGCCGCGAACTGGGATTCGTCGACGGACCTGTGGACCGTCGAGACGCTTTCGAGCGGTGTTCCGAAGACCTATCGCAGCCGATTCGTGTTCCTGTGCACCGGATACTTCGACTACTCGGGCGGGTACACCCCCGATCTTCCCGGGGCCGACGAGTTCACCGGGCAGATGGTGCACCCTCAGCAGTGGCCCGAGGATCTGGACCACTCGGGCAAGAGAGTCGTCGTGATCGGAAGTGGAGCAACCGCAATCACTTTGGTGCCCTCACTCGCTGCCGAGGCCGCGTCGGTGACGATGCTGCAGCGATCGCCCACCTACATCGCGTCGCTGCCGATGACCGACCCGTTCACCACGCTCACTCAGCGCGTACTGCCGGACTCTCTGGCGCACAGTGCATTGCGGTGGCGTAATGCGCTGTTGATGGTCGGCTCGTATCAATTGTGTCGACGCGCACCGAAGACGGCCCGCAGGGTGTTCCGGGCCATGACGAAGGCGCAATTGCCGCGGGGATACGACGTCGACAAGCATTTCGATCCGACGTACGCCCCGTGGGACCAGAGGTTGTGTGTGGTGCCGGACGGCGACCTGTTCAAGGCCATTCGTTCCGGTCGTGCGACCGTGGTGACCGACCGAATCTCCCGCTTGACCGCCGACGGCATTCTCCTGGAATCCGGAGACGAGATCCCGGCCGACATCATCGTCACTGCAACGGGATTGAAGCTCAAGGCTTTCGGTGGCATCGCGCTGTCACTGGACGGACAACCGTTCGCGGCGCACGACAAGTTCGTCTACAAGGGGCACATGCTCGAGGACGTGCCCAACGTTGCCTGGTGCATCGGGTACACGAATGCATCGTGGACGCTCAAAGCCGACATGACGGCCAAGGCGGTGGCGAAACTGTTGGTGTATATGCAGTCTCACGGCTACACCCACGCGATCCCGGACCGTCAGGGCAAGGCCGTGGAATCTCGACCGGTCGTGGACCTCGCGTCGGGATACGTCACGCGATCCTTGGACGAGCTACCCAAATCGGGGACCGAGCGGCCCTGGTCGGTGAGGCAGAACTATATTCTCGACAGAATAGACGCGCGCTTCGACGATCTCACCGAATCGATGACGTTCGGACGGACCGTGCCTGCACGGGTGGCCGGCCCCGAAGCAGTAGACGCTCGCACCGGATAGACGAGAACAGATCGGACCGCAATGACTTTCGACATCGAGGGCCCCGCGCTCGCGCACACCATCCGCGGCGAGGGACCGACCCTGGTGCTGATCCATGGGATAGTTCATCGGCAACACGCCTGGGACAGCGTCATCGAGACACTCGCGCAGCACCGGCGAGTGGTGACGGTCGACCTGCCCGGCCACGGTGATTCACCCGAACTACCCACCGAGGAGTTCGATCTCGGCCCGTGGATCGTCGCCGAACTGGAGCGGTTCCTCGAGCACGTGGCGGTGGACGGCGAGAAGCCGCACGTGGCCGGAAACTCGTTGGGTGGATACTTCGCCCTCGAACTCGCCGCCCGCGGATCGGTTGCCTCGGCCACCGCGCTCTCGCCGGCCGGATTCTTCCGCGGACACTGGGATCAGACGCGTGCGCTGCTCGTGTTCCGATTGTTGCGCGCGTTGTCCCGAGTGATCAGCCCGATCGCACCGGCCGTCATGCGTTCGGTCGTCGGTCGCACGATCGCCAACGGTGTCTTCTACGCCAAGCCGTGGCGAGTTCCCGCCGCGACGGCCACCATCGACGCGCTCAGTATCACCACCAACCGGGCGATCGACGCAGCGGGTAACGCAGTGCCGCGCTTCAGCATTCCGGTCGACGAGGATGTTCCGGTCACCGTCGCGTGGGGCCGTCGCGACTGGGTTCTGCCGGTGTATCAGGCACCGCTGGTGCGTCGAACCTTTCCGCAGGCGGACGTGACGACGTACGCGGGGCTCGGGCACGTACCGATGTCGGACGATCCGGAACTGGTGGCGTCGATTCTGTTGAGGGGATCTCGAACCGTCTCCCAGTCGGCGTGAGCGTTCCGGAGAAGGTCGACGGCCGAAGCCACCGGTGGCGCGATCATCGGATCACGCGGCGGCGTGAACTGCTCGACTGCACTCTGGACACCATCCGACAGCAGGGTCACAACATCGGCATGGACGACATCGCCTCTGCGAACGGTGTCTCGAAAACTGTTCTGTACAAGCATTTCACCGACAAACGGGGCTTGACCGACGCTGCCATGGCGCGATACGTCGAGACCGAGCTGGTGCCTCGGATCAGGGATGCGATGTCCGAGGACCTCGACGAGTATCACCTCACCCGGGCAGTGATTTCCGCCTACGTCTCGACGGTCGACACGGATCCCGAGATCTACATCTACGTCCACGCCAACAACGCAGTCTCGGGCAACCACGACGTCATCACCGCCGCGGAGGGGCTGATCGCCGAGCTCCTGGCCACCGTCATCGCCGACAGATTTCGAGAGCGTGAGTTCTCCACGGCCGGCTCGATGCCCATCGCCTTCGCGATGATCGGTGCCGTTCGATTGGCGTCACACTGGTGGATCTTCGATCGAACCATGACGGCCGACGAGCTCGTCGACTACCTCACCATGATGGTGTGGAGCGGAATTGCGGGCATAGCGCGCGCCGCGGGCTCTGCTGCGCGATTCGCGTCGGAATCTCATCCGTTGATCGACGAGCCGTGAGGGCTCAGTCCGGGAGCGCGATGTTCCTCGCGGCCACCGCTGCGGCCACTTCCTCCGGGAGAATGTTTCTGAACAGGAACAGGTCTCGACCCAACACCCATTCCGGTGCGAGTGCAGCCGAGTAGCGCTCGAAGTAGCCGAGCTGCTTGCCGAACAACACCAGTTCCTCCGGTGTCGCGATACCCCAGCGCCTGCCTGTCTCGACCAGAGACGCGACGAGTTTGCTCAGGTCGACGCGGGCGGCTCCTCTACCCAGAATCGGCTCGAACAACTTCCTCAGCTGCAGACCGATCAGCTTGTCGCCCAGAGTTGTTCCCTCGGTGATGCCGAGCATGCGGATGCGTCGCGCAGCTTCGGTGTAGTTGCCGTCGAACAGGGAGGCACGGAACATCTCGCGAAGTACCTCGCGCCACTGCTCGGGTAGTTCCCCGACGATTCCGAAGTCCAGGAATCCCACCCGTCCGTCGTCCAGTGCCCACAGATTGCCGGCATGTACATCACCGTGGAAGGGGCCGTGCAGCACAACGGCTTCCAGCCATACCTTGACGCCGCGACGCAACTGCAGCTCGGAATCGAGCCCGGCGAGATCGCCCGGCGTGATACGGCCCACCGGGGTTCCTCGAACTCGTTCCATGCAGATCACCCGAGGTCCGCAATGGCTCCAGTAGATGTCCGGAACCATCACGTGAGAATTGTCTCCGAAGACATACAGGTTGTCGCGAAAGCGTTGCTGACGCAATGCTTCTGCTGCGCTGTCGAGTTCCTGGGCCGTCAACTCGTCGAGGTCACGGACAACGGCCGTCGCGTTGGCGATGCGGAAGACCTCGAAGAACCTCTCCAACAACGACGCACCGGTGAAGGCCACCCGTAGATCGACTCGCATGCGACGACGGATTTCGGGCCGCTGCACTTTGACGACCGCCTCGCGCCCGTCGGGTAGCACGCAGGCGTGGACCTGCGCCACGGATGCGGCCGAGAGCGGCACGTCGTCGAACGAGGTGAACAGTTCCGCGATACTGCCACCCAGGTCGCGTTCGATCACACGGCGAGCCTTGTGGGCCGGGACGGGTGGCACACCGTCGAGCAAGCGCAGACACGCATCGGCAAGAACCGGGGGGAACACACCGGGCGACGACGCCATGAGTTGTCCCAGTTTGACGAACGTCGGCCCCAGCGCCTCGAATCCTTTGACCACACCCTCGGCTAGGGAGACCGTGAAGCGACGGCGTTTGGCGAGCCAGGACACCGGCCAGCGAACGACGGCGATCGCTGCGGCAGCCAGGAGTACCACGGTGATCCACGCGGCCCGGCCCAACTCTTCGAGTCCGAAATGTGTGAGGTCGGGATACGCGATGTCGAGGGCCTCGGTAGGCGCTCCGTCGGAGTCGGTGTCACGGCCCATCGCATCGGGCATCAGCGGTCGAACACCGCACGGAGCGACTGGGATTCGGGCACGGACTGGCACGCCAATCGAACCCCGTGTTCGAGCTCGTGCTCGTCGAGTGTCTCGTTGGCGAGCATGGTCACAGTGCCCTCGGTGAGTGTGTACGCGCATCCGCCGCAGGTCCCTTCGCGGCACACGTACGGCGGATCGAGACCGAGTTCGAGGAGCCGGTCGAGAAGCTTGGTGCCGGAATTCCAGGCGAATTCGGTCTCTGTTCCGTCGATCTCGACCTGAGCGGCGACGGACTGTGCGTCCGATTCGTGAGCCGACGTGGTGTTTTCGCTCCGGAACGGATTGGAGTCGAAGGAGGAGAACACTTCTCGATGCGTTCTGCGTGCGACCGTGCCGGTGCGGCCGAGCCACTCCTCGGCGACGTTCATGTACTGCGTTGGGCCGCAGAGGAAGGCCTCGCACTCCGGCGGAACGGCCGCATTCATCGTGGCCAGCCCTGCAGCAGTGGGCAATCCCGAGTCCGACGTGTACCAGTGATGCACGTCGAGTCGATCGGGAAAACGAGACCGAAGTTCGGTCAGCTGTTCCGCGAAGATCACCGAGTCGCTGTTCTGGTTGGCATAGACGAGGGTGACGCGGTTCTCGTGCCGCAACAGTGCGGTTTTGATGATGGACATGATCGGGGTGATGCCGCTACCGGCGGCCAGAAGTACGAAATCGACGTCCCAGTTCTCCGGGCCGAACATGCCCGACGGCTTCAGCGCCTTCAGTCGCATCCCCCGAACTGCGTTGTCGTGCAACCAGTGTGACGCGAGCCCGTCCCGGATTCGTTTCACGGTCACGGTGGGAAACGGGTCGCGTACCGGGGAGCTCGAGAAGGAATAACAGCGGGCCACCGATCCGCCTTCGGTGCAGGGGATCTCCAGGGTGAGGAACTGTCCCGGCGCGTATCGAAAGTGTGTCTCCGCGTGCTCGGGGACCGCGAATCCGAGCGAGACGGCGTCCTCGGTCTCGTGGGTCACCTCGGCAATTTCCAACTCGAAGATTCCCGCCTCGGGATTACTGGTCGACGTACCGAGGTTTGCCGGTGGTGCGCTCCTGAACATCGTCACTTGTTCCCTCTTTCGGGCTCGTTGCGTGTCGGTCGTCACTGTCGCACACTTCGCCACCAATTAATAGGCCATTGACAAATGGCGAATAGCGGGTGAAGGTGACGAGGTGACTTCGACCACGAACGACCACTACCTGCCGCGCGGCGCATTCGGTGCCGGGTCTCGGCGAACCCGACTGGCAGCGTTGATGACTCGGCTGACGCTGCGCCCGATGACGAACCTGCTTCCGACGTCCCGCAGCGGCATCGAGTTCTCCCGACGCCTCGTCGCTACGTCGATGAACCTCTTCGGTCCGGTGCCGAAGGGGACGAGAGTGGACATCGTGGGCGACGGCCCGGTGCGCGGCGAATGGGTGCGAGCGCCCGGACTGACCCCTGGGCCCCGGGTGATTCTCTACATCCACGGCAGCGCGTACGTCATCTGTTCGGCACGGACGCATCGTGGTCTGACCGCGCGGTTGTCCTCCGCGACCGGCCTGCCGGTGTTCACGGTCGACTACCGGTTGGCCCCGGAACACCCGTTTCCCGCCGCCGCCGACGACCTCGAATCCGCGTACCGCTGGCTACTCGGCCAGGGGTACACCGCTGCGAACATCGTCATCGCCGGGGACTCGGCCGGCGGCCACCTCGCTGCCGACCTGCTCATCGAGAACGACCGGACCGGGACGCCGCAGCCGGGGGCGATGGTGCTGTTCTCACCGCTGATCGACCTCGACTTCGAGCTGTCGGCCCGGATGGAGCGCACGCGCAAGGACCCGATGATCTCGGCGAAGGCAGCGCGAGGGCTCGTGGCGCTGTACACCGAGGGCCACGACGCCGATCTGCCGCGACTGCGGCTCGATCTCGCACTCGCACGTGACCTGCCACCCACGCTGATCCAAGTGGGTGGAGCCGAGATGCTGCGAGGTGATGCGCGGCGGATGCACGCGATGATCGATGGGGCCGGGGGACGAAGCGAACTCGAGATCTGGCCCGACCAGATGCACGTGTTCCAAGCTCTCCCCAGATTGATTCCCGAGGCCGGCCACGCGCTCGAGCATGCCGCCGAATTCATCGCGCATGCACTCGACAATCCAGTTGTACAACATGATTCGAAGGAAAAGGTAAGTCGATGAGAAGCAAGAACGGAAAACCCTCGTACGGGTCGAGAGCGGTAGTGACCGGCGCGGGCAGCGGCATCGGCCGGGCGTTCGCACTCGAACTGGCTCGTCGCGGAGGAGCCGTCATGTGCGCCGACATCTCTCTGCCGCGAGCGCAGGAGACGGTAGCGATGGTGAACGCCCTCGGTGCCACCGGATACGCCGTCGAGTGCGATGTGTCGATACGCGAGAACGTCGAGGAGTTGGCCCTGCGCGCCGGCATCGAATTCGACGGACCGACGACGGTGCTGATCAACAACGCCGGCGTCGGGATCGGTGGAAAGCCCGTCGGAGACATCGGTTTCGAGGACTGGAACTGGGCCTTGGGGATCAACCTCTGGGGAGTGATCCACGGCTGTGAGGTGTTCACGCCTGCGCTGCGGGCCGCCGGTGAGGGCGGAATCATCAACGTCGCGTCCGCCGCAGGCTTTGCCGCCGCGCCTCTGATGGGTCCGTACAACGTCGGCAAGGCGGCCGTGATGTCGCTGTCGGAAACGATGGCGGCGGAACTGTCGGGTACCGGCGTGCGCATCTCGGTTCTGTGCCCCACGTTCGTCAAGACCAACGTGGCCGTCGACGGCCGCATCACCGCGAGTTCGTCCCGGCTGGCCGAGATGGCCATGCGCTGGACCGGACGCTCACCGGACAAGATCGCTGCCCGAACACTCGATGCTTTCGACAGGGGTCGGCTCTACGTCGTCCCCCAGTTCGACGCCAAGGCCGTATGGCGATTCAAGAGACTGCTGCCCGCGGTGTACGTGCGTTTCCTCGGGTTGCTCAATCGGGTGATGCCCGCCGACCAGGACACGGCGAAGAACGAATCCCTCACTACTACAACCACAGGAGCCTGACATGGCAATGGACTTCGAAGACATGCTGACCAAGATCAAGGACCGTCAGTGGGCGTTGGCGGACATCGATTGGGACGGCCCGGGAGCCGAGACCATCAGCCCCGAACTGCATGCCAAACTCAAGCCCTTCATGTCCGATCTGATGTGGATCGAGAACGTGGGCGCTCGCGGCTTCGCCGCCATGGCGCTCAAGGCACCGAACGAGACGCTGGCGGAGATCTACCGCTACTTCCACGCCGAGGAGCAGAAGCACGCCAACGCCGAGCTCGCTCTGATGCGGCGGTGGGGGATGCTCGACGGTGACCAGATGCCCGAACCGAACATCAACGTCAAGCTCGTCATCGACTGGCTGGACAAGCACTCGGACGGACTGTCACTGGCCGTACTGGGCACCGTCATTCCGATGCTCGAGGTCGCGCTGGACGGTGCGCTCGTGAAGTTCATCATGGACGAGATCGACGACCCGGTGTGTCAGGCGGTGTTCAAGAAGATCAACTCCGACGAATCACGGCATCTTGCAGTCGATTTCGCGGTAATCGAGCTGCTCGGGCATTCGCGTATGCGCAAGATTCTGGTCGACACCGTCGGCGCGTGGATGAACCCGGCACTCATCGTCGGAACGCTGCGGTACATCCCGCTGCTGAACAAGATGCGCGACAACATCGTCGAGATGGGCGTCGACGAGGAGCGGCTGTACACCGCGATGAAGCGGTTCAAGAGTGTCGGTCAGCGCAATCCCGTTGCGCTGCGGGTTCCCATGTACCGCATTGTGCAATGGCACGGCAGCATCGTGATCAATCGCAAGCACCCGTACCACCTGCTGGCGGACGGCCTGGTGAAACTCACGCGCCGGTACCCCACGAAGACTCTCAATTCCGAGCCGACCTGGGCCAAGGAACTGACCTACGAGCCCGTCGCATGAGCGAGTTCGATGTGCGCGACGGTGTACTCGATGCTGTGATCGTCGGCGCAGGGTTCGCCGGAATCGGTACTGCTATCCGACTGCGCAACAAAGGTATCGACAACTTCGTCATCCTCGAACGCGGAAGCGCAGTCGGAGGAACCTGGCGAGACAACACTTATCCGGGCGCCGCCTGCGACATCCCGTCCAGGTTGTACTCATACAGTTTCGCGCCCAACCCCAACTGGTCGCACACCTATTCCGGTAGCGGTGAGATTCTCGAGTACATCCACACGATGGTGGGGGAGTTCGACATCGAGTCGCGTATTCGATTCGGCCACAACGTCATCGACATCATCTGGAACGAGGCGGCCGGGCATTGGCACCTGAGCATCGACGGGCACGCCGACGTTCGGGCGCGCACGGTGGTGATGGCGTCGGGGCCGCTCGCCAATGCCAGTCTGCCGAACATTCGGGGCATCGACACCTACGAGGGACACAAGATCCACAGTGCTCGGTGGGACCACGACTACGACTTCGAGGGAAAGAAGATCGCGGTGGTCGGAACCGGGGCGAGCGCGGTGCAGATCGTTCCGGAACTGGTGAAGGTCGCCGATACGGTCAAGGTGTTCCAGCGCACGCCGGGCTGGACGCTGCCCAGAATGAACCGAAAGACACAGGGCAGCACCAAGCGTCGGTACGCCCGATATCCGCAGGCCCAGACCCTGGCGCGTTCGCTGTGGTTCTGGGGCCACGAGTCCGTCGCCCTCGGAGTCGTCTGGAAGACGCCGCTGACGCGCATCGTCGAACTGGTCGGTCGCGCGCATCTGCGTCGTCAGGTTCGCGATCCGTGGCTGCGGCGTCAGCTGACTCCTCGGTTCAGAGCCGGCTGCAAGCGACTGCTGATGACCAGCGACTACTACCCGGCATTGCAGAAGCCGAACTGTACGTTGGTGACGTGGCCGATCGCAACGCTCTCGCCCAGGGGAATTCGGACCGTGGAAGGCGTCGAGCATCAATTCGACGCCATCGTGTTCGCCACCGGATTCGACGTCTCCAACACCGGAACCCCCATCCCGATCACCGGGCGCGACGGCCGTGTGCTGGCCGACGAGTGGAGCGCAGGGGCCAAGGCGTACAAGAGCATTGCCGTATCGGGCTACCCGAACATGTACTTCACCTTCGGCCCGAACTCCGGGCCGGGACACAGCTCGGCCCTGGTGTACATGGAGGCCCAGATCGACTACCTCGTCGAGGCCATCTCCCTGGTGCTCGACGGCAACCTGCACAGCGCCGATGTGCGCCAGGACGTTCAGGATGCCTACAACGAGGAGATGCAGCGCAAACTCGCCAAGACGACCTGGAATTCCGGTTGCAGCAGCTGGTATCTCACTGAGGACGGCTTCAACGCCACCATGTTCCCCGGTTTCGCCACCCAGTACGTCAACCAGCTCAGAAGCGTCGAGCAGGGCGATTTCACCATGACTCCGCGCCGCGTCGAACGGCCGCGAGAACCGCTGCGGGTGCACGAGAGCACGCTTCCGTTGCGATGACGTTCGGCTTCGGGTCCGCCTTCCGCCGCGTGGTCGACGTATATCCTGTGGGTCGACGCGCGGCGGAGGTAGGGAGATCGGTGGAGTATCGAATCGACGACTTGGCCCGAGAGGCCAAGACGACCACTCGCAATGTGCGGGCGTACCAGGAACGCGGACTGCTTCCGCCGCCCACGCTCCGCGGTCGCGTCGGTATCTACGACGACGATCACCTGACTCGACTCAAGGTGATCGACTCGCTGCTGCAACGAGGGTTCACCTCGGCGCACATCGCGGATTTCCTCTCGGGCTGGGAGCAGGGCAAGGACCTGGAAGAAATCCTCGGCCTGCAGGAAATCGTGACCCGCAAGTGGTCGTCGGCCGAGACCACGGTCATCCCCGTCGAACTGATTGCGCAATTTCTCGGTGAGGACAACGACGACATCGTTGCCCGACTCATCGAAGCGAAACTGATCAGAATCGACGGAGATCAGGCCGAGATACTCGATCCCACTCTCCTCGAGGTGTTCGTCGATCTCAGCCAGTACGGCTTCACCCTGGAGCAACTGCTCGACCAGCACGAGCGAACCGCATCGAAGATGAACGCCATCGCCGAATCGATGGTGGGGAGCGTGACCGACCATCTGGCCGCGAAACACGGTCCGGGATGGCTCCCCAAGTCGGGGGAGGTAGCCGAGACCACCGAGATGTTCGAGAAGATGCGCAGCCTGGCGATGAAATCGGCACAGGCGGAGCTGGCGCGTGCCCTCGATCGCGTCCAGGAACAGGCACTGAGTGACTACCTGTCGCAGACACTGTCCAGGCGGAGCGAATGACCGCGGTTTGAACACTGCGACAATCGGACATACGTCACTCTCGACAGCCGAACGGCGGCTGACCGCCTTAGGGGGCACCATGAGATTCGTTACGTTGATCGTTCTGGTCTGGCTCATCATCGGCGCATTCGCGTCGTACCAACGTGGATACTTCGAGAGCGCACCCGAGAACTGCGGCGGAGCGGGCACCATCGCCCTCACTGTCGTCGCAGGACCGCTCAACTACTTCGGTATCAACCCCGAGGTCACCGACTGCAACGTCACTGTGCCTCAGCCCAGTGAGTGATCCGAGTCTCTGACCGCGCGCCCGCGGTGCACCTTCCCTAACCTGGTGAGGTGTTCCGCGGACGTCTGTTGCTGTTTCTGGCCTTCGCGATCCCGGTTGTCCTGGTGTCTGCGATCGGTGTCGGCGGCTACGTCGCGTTCACGAAGGCCCGCGTCGATCCGATGACCACGGCCGACGCCATCGTCGTACTGGGCGGCGAACACGACGGCCGCGAGGCCTACGGCATCTCGCTCGCCGAGCAGGGTCTGGCGAAGACGGTGGTGCTCTCCGATCCCTACGGGTCCGGTGATTCGACGATGAAGAAGGCGTGCGCCGCATCGTCACAGAAGTTCGAGGTGCTGTGCATTCCACCCGTTCCGTCGACCACGCGGGGAGAGGCGATCTTCACCCAGGAACTCGCCCGCGAACGGGGCTGGAACCACGTCATCGTCGTCACCTGGCGCTACCACCTACCGCGCGCCCGCTACATCTTCGATCAATGCTTCGACGGCACCGTCACCATGCGTCCGACGCCACGCTCCTACGACTTCTCGCTCGTCGAGTGGGAATTCACCTACCTCTATCAGATCGCGGGATTCGTCAAGGCCGGAGTGCAGGGGCCGTGCGAGGACTCGACGAGCGACTGACGGATCCGAGTCAGAAAATTTTGTGATAGAGCGTGATGCCGGACTTCCACGCCAGGAAGCCGAACATCACCGCGGCGACACCGCCCACCACATTCGCAGCGAAGAACGTTGCAGCGCTGCGATACTGCTGGGTTCGAGTGAGCCGGAGCGTAGCCAGCACCACCGTGGCCATCGGAGCCACCGACGCCAGAAATCCGACGGCCACCAGCGAACGAAACCGGTCCGGGGGATCGAGAGCGAACACCAATCCCAACGCCGCGCACGCCACCAGATTGAGTGCGGACAACCGTCGCCGAGACCTGATCGCGTGCGCGAACACGAACTGCCCGAGCGCAGCGAGTCCGCCACCGGCGGCCACCAGGAGCATCGTCGTCATCGTGTGCTGCCCGGCCTGGGCCTGGTGATCGCCGCACCGAGTGCCATTGCCACGAGCGCCGCCACCGGTGTGGCCAGCAGGTAGACAATCGAATTCCAGGCACCGCGATGCGTTACGGCGTGGAATGCGTACAGGCTGAAGGTGGTGAACCCGCACGCCAGCCCGAACACTCCTGCTCGGGCAATCGGAGCCGGACGACCCCAGAGGTATCCCAACGCCGCACCGACGACGAGACATCCGAACACGTTGACTCCGAACGTGCTCACCAGCAGCCACCTCGGCGATGCGCGCCATGTCCAGACCTCGTACCGCAACGCCGCACCGACCGCGCCGCCGACCGTGACGGCAACATATTCGCCGACCGAACGACGGCGAGATCCGCGACGGTTCACGTCAATGCTGTCCCTCGATCACCGAAGCGAGCCTAACGGGAGTCGGGCCACTCGGCTGAGTGGAAGAAAGTCTGCCAGGGTGCGCCGAGGTAAAGTCTTCGTGTGACTGCGGACGACACGGGCCTCGGGCCCCAGCACTTCGATGTGATTGTGGAATGGCGTGATCAGGACGTGGTTCTTGCAGTGTCCGGTGAACTGGATCTGGTGACCGCTCCTGATCTGTCCGAGTCGGTTGCTCTCGTGCTCGAGAAATCGCCGACGGCTGTGGTGATCGACCTCAGCGATGTGGGATTTCTCGCCTCCGCGGGCATGTCTCTGTTGGCGTCGACGCATCAGCAGCTCGGCGGCGAGGCCGGGTTTGCGGTGGTCGCGGATGGTCCGGCCACCGGTCGTCCCCTCACTCTCGTCGGTTTGGACGAGGTGTTCGGAATCTATGCAACGGTCGACGAAGCATTCGTTGCAATTCATGCGGGTAGATCCTGAACTTTTGGGTAGACGGGATTCATGATGGCGACTCTCTTCGGAGGTGACGACTCACGTACCGACAGTTCGATCTCGACGGCAGGTGCGCGAATGGAAGAACTGCTGTTCACCGGCGAACCTGCCGATGCGGATCGAGCGTCGGAGCTTCGTCGTGAGCTCGGTGACTGGTTGGGCACTGTGGGCGTCGACCCCGATCGTGCATACGACGTGGTGCTGGCCACGTACGAGGCGATAGCGAACAGCGTCGAGCACGCGTATCGAGACCACACCGATCGCGGAACACTCGACATTCGGGTCTCGTGTGCCGCGGAGGGTCGAATAGAAGTGAAGGTGACCGATCGCGGGGACTGGGCGTCGCACAATTCCGATCCCAATCGCGGGCGAGGGGTGCCGCTCATGCGGGCGCTGGCCGACAGTGCCGCCGTCACCTCGGACCAGAACGGTACGACCGTGCACATGATCTGGGACGCGATCTAGACCGACCCTTCCATCCGGCACACTGGTGCCATGGTCGACGTGCAGATCGCTACCGCAGAGAAGAAGAAGATCACGGTCCCGAATCTGCGCGTGCTGTGGCAGTTCGTCCGGCCGCACCGTCGGACCCTTGTCCTGGGCCTGACACTCGGCCTGATCGGCACCGGAGCAGCGCTGGCGACGCCGATGGTCGCCAAAGGAGTGCTCGACGGCCTCGGCACCGACGCATCCCTGATCCAGCCGGTGCTGATCCTGGTGGGTCTGCTGGTTGTGGGTTCGCTGGTGCTGTATCTGCAATGGATCGTGCTGGGGGTCCTGGCCGAACGCGTGGTCCTGGACGCCCGTAAATCCATCGTGCGCAAGTACTTCGGTGCCACGGTGGGAAGTCTGGGAACTCGGCCCACCGGAGAACTCGTCACCCGGGTCACCTCCGATACCGTTCTGCTCCGCGAGGCCACGTCGAACGCGTTGGTGGCCATAGTCAACAGTGTGGTCGGCCTCGTCGGCGCACTGATTCTCATGGCCGTGCTCGATCTGGTGCTGCTCGGCGCGATCGCCTCGGCCATCATTGCGATCGCGGTGCTGTTCGCGCGCCTGATGCCTCCGATCGCCGTCGCGCAGCGGCAATCCCAGGAAGCGGTGGGCCGCCTCGGCGGAATTCTCGACGGCACGCTGCGGGCCATTCGTACCGTCAAGTCCAGCAGGGCCGAGGCCCGCGAATCGGAGCGAGTCATCTCCGAGGCGCGAATCTCCGCCCAGCACAGCGTCCGGGCGGTCAAGATCTCCGCGTTGGCATGGACGTTCGCCGGGGGCGGAGTACAGCTGGCGATCATCGGAATCCTCGGTCTCGGCGGCTATCGCGTCAGTACCGGGGCATTGGCCGTGTCCAGCCTGATCGCGTTTCTGTTGTACGCATTCCAGGTGATGGGACCGGTGTCCACGCTGGCCACGAACATCACCGCACTGCAGGCCGGAATGGCCGCGGCTGCCCGTATTCGCCAGATCGACGATCTGGTCACCGAAAAAGGTGAGACGGGTTCGACACGGTCGGCGAAGAGCGAAGCGCCCGCTCCGGCTCTCGAATTCCGCAGCGTCACAGCCCGATACGCACCGGGTAGGGAGCCGGCCGTGCGCGGAATCGACCTCGAGGTGCCCGCGCGTGGACACACCGCGATCGTCGGACCGTCGGGAGCGGGCAAGACCAGCGTCTTCTCCTTGATCCTGCGCTTCCTGACGCCCGAGGCCGGCGAAATCAGGCTCGGCGGAATTCCGTACGACGAGCTGACCATCGACGAGGTGCGAGCCCGGTTGTCCTACGTGGAGCAGGAGACGCCGGTGCTCCCCGGCTCGATCCGCGAGAACCTACTGTTCAGCCATCCCGATGCCGGCGAAGCCGACATCTGGGCGGCGCTCGAGTCGGTGCATCTGGACTCGGCGATCCGCGCGCTGGACGAAGGACTGGACACCGACCTGATCGGATCGACCGTCTCCGGTGGACAGCGTCAACGAATTGCGTTGGCCAGGGCCATCGTTCGACGTCCGGAAATTCTCCTGCTCGACGAGGCAACCGCTCAGGTCGACGGCCGCACCGAGGCGGCAATCCACGAGGTGATCCGATCGATCGCGATCGACTCCGCTGTGGTGACCATCGCGCACAGGTTGTCCACCGTGCTCGACGCCGACACGATCCTCGTGATGGAGGACGGAGTGGTCCGCGCCAGGGGCACGCACTCCGAGCTCATGAACACCGACTCGCTCTACCGAGAATTGGTGGCCGCGTTGCGAATCGGTGACAACACGGCGCTGACGAAGCCCGGCTGACGACCCTCGGCCGGTGCCTAGCGCCCGGAGTCGGATTCGGATTCGGTGGTGCTGCTCTCGTCGTCGGAATCGTCCGAATTTTCCGCGGAGGTGGTGGTGGTCGTTCGATCCGAGGACGGGGTTCGGCGCGGGCTTCGCGTCGTGGTCTCGGACCGATCCGGAGTGGTCGTCGTGGGACGAGCAGTGGTGGGTACCGCGACCTGCCAGGTGGGCGAGGGCGGCACGATGACGATCGTCGACGTCGGTGTCGTCTCGACCGAACTCAGACTGTCCGACTTCAGAGCGGGCGGACGAACGGTCTGGCTCGTGTCGTCGAACGCGCCACCGAGAGCACCGATGGTCAAGCCGACTGCGACTGCCACTCCGGCGCTCGCCACTGCTGCCGACGCGATGACCTTGTCGCGCATGCACAGACCCTAACGCCGTGGCCGGACCCGGATGGTCGGCAATGATGCGAGAACGTTACCTCAGCGAGCGGGGCGGTGAGAGATGGACGTTCACTGCGTCGACAACCGCAGAACATGGGGCAGCGCCTCCGCGATGGACTCCCCGGCCTGTTCGTACACCGAGTGATCACGCCGGTACGGATCGCCGATGTCGAGTGTGTCGACACGGTGCACCGCCCGTGCGTCGGCCAGGGTCGCGATGGACTGCGCGCCCGATGCGGCGACGAGGCCCGACGCCTCCAGCAGAGTGAAGGTGCGACGCATCTGCCGCGGTGCAAGCGCCAGGACGGCATCGCGATGTGCCGCCGTCATCGTCAGAACGAGGTCGGCGTCGGCAGCGATCGCGGGCGTGAGGCGTCGGGCAACAAAACCGTCCGGGTCACCGCCGAGCTGCGTCAGCACCGTCGCAGCCGTCGGGTCCATGGCGTGTCCGGTCAAGCCCTGCGTTCCGGCGCTGCTCGCGGTCAGCTCGAACCCACCTTCACGCGCGAATGCGGCCGCAAGTCGCTCGGCTGTGGGCGATCGGCAGATGTTCCCGGTGCAGACGAACAGAACGCGCATGGCCGCAACTGTAGTGCTGTGGTCGGGTGCTGCACTGTGCACCACGGGACGCGCTACAGTGAGCCATTGGCAGGGGGATCGAGACTCGTTCGTGACAATGAGTCTCGGCGTGTGTTCACGGGGAAGTCGACCGAAGGCGGGTAATGACCGAAGTTCTCGGTGTGTCGGTGGGGGCCAGTGCAGTGCGCATGGCTCGTCCCGACGCGCGCCCTCAGGATCCGGGTCGCCTCGATTTCCACCACGACACCGTCGACGCCTACTGGGACCGCGCGGAGGAACTGGCCGCCGAATCGATCGGCGTCGTGCTCTCGCAGCCGGGCGACGGTGGGCCGGTGCAAGCAACCGGTGTCGCGTACCGGGACCAGCAGCAGTTCGGCGAGATCCAGCAGGCGATGGCGAGTCAGCGGCTCTACAACTACCGACTGGTTCCCGAGGCGCGAGCAGCGTTGCAGTACCTCGAGGCGTCGGGAGAGCTGGGACACTTCGGCACCATCGCTCTCTACGATCTCGGCAGCTCCGGATTGACGATCAGCGTGATCGATCGCGGTACCGGGCAGGTTCTGCTCGCCGAGCGCACCATCGACATCAGCGGTGACGATTTCGATCGCCTCATCTCGGACAATCAGCTCGCCAAGCAGGGCGTCGACATTGCCGACAATCAGGAACTGAGCGAGTTCACCGCACGGTGCCGCGTGGCCAAGGAGCAGCTGTCGACCAGCGGCGCGGTGTGCCTACCCGGTGACGGCGGCGTGATCCTGATCTCGCGCGAGGCGTTCGAGTCCCTGGTGACCGTTCCCATCGAGTACTCGGCGCGGTTGGTGCGTGACGTGATCGGTCGTTCACCCAAGCACGTCGACGCTCTCTTCCTCATCGGCGGCGGAGCACGCATTCCGCTGGTCGAATCGATTCTCAGTGCGTGGATCGGCCTCCCCGTAGTGACCCCGGCGAACCCGGAATCGGTGGCCGCACGCGGCGCAGCGCTGCTCGCGACCCCGGTGGCCGATGCACCGCGTCAACCGACCCCGCAGCCGGGCGTTCGGCAGTCTCCGTCCGGTCCCGCATCGTTGACCGGGGCTCCGGATTGGTTGAGCCCCGAGCCCGTTGCCGACAAGCCCGCCGATTCCAAGCGCAAGGTGCGCGGTGCCGTGCTCGTCGCAGGTGGCCTCGTTGCTGTCGCTGCGCTCGGGTTGTCCCTCGGGTACGGCGGCAGTTCCACGGAACCGACGAGTGCCCCGGCGGAGACGAGTACGCCTGCCACCGCCGATCCCACGACGCCGAGGACGAGCGCGCCGACTACCACCGCGCCGCCGACCACCACCGTTCCGCCGACCACCGAGGCCGCTCAGGCCCCGGCCCGCACCTACTCCGAGCCGGAATACGTGCCGCCCGTCGCACCCGCGCCCGCGCCCGCCCCGCCGCCGCTGATACCCGGCCTGCCGCAGATCCAGCTGCCCCCGCCACCGGTGATCGAGTTGCCCCGCTTCTAGACACCCGAGGTCAGGGCAGCTGCAACTCCGCGAGAACCGCCAGGTGATCGCTCTCCGGGATCGCCACGGGCTCGACCGACCGGGCGCGGACGTTCTCACTCGTCACCACATGGTCCAAACGCGCGAGCGGACGCTCCGACGGGAACGTGCGGAACAGTCCCGCGCCCGCCCCGTCTGCCGCGTCGGAGAACGGGGACGACGCCAACGTGCGGAACTGCCGATGGTCGTTGGTGGCGTTGAAATCGCCCGCGACGAGCACGGTGCCCTGGTAGGTGTCCATGATCGACCGCATCCGGGCCAGGTCGGCGTCCCACTCGGTGGTGTGGCGCGGCGTGGCAGGAGACATCGCGTGGAACGAGACGACGGTCAGATCCTGCCCGTCGACGGTGGTTTTCGCCTGGACCGGTACGAATCCGAAGTTGTCGAGGCGGGTGCCGTCGGTCAACGGGGTGCGGCTCCACAGCCCGGTGCCATCGGCCACCGGGAGTGCAGCGGTGAAGGAGAACGGCAATAGGTCCTCGATACCCGCGGCCTGTAGATCGGTCACTTCCTCCGGGGTCAGTTCCTGTACCGCGAGAATGTCGACGTCATTGCTGCGCACCGCGTCGACGATGGACTCGGCGTCGGCGTCGCCGTGCGCGACGTTGATCGTCAGGACCGACAGTTCAGGGCCGGTGTTGTCCGGGCCGTCGGCGAGGAACATCGGCACCTGGACGCCGACGACGGCGACGGTGAGCAGTACTGCGACTGCCGACCCGATGCGGGAGCGCGCTGCGGCGAACAGGATCACGGCGATGATCGAGGCGACACCGAGATACGGTGCCCCGACGACGAACGCAACAAAAGTGATCTCCGTCACACCAACCTGGCGAACGAGGAACATTCCGAATACGACAGCGAGCAGAGCCCAGCCGATGACCAGCGCTGCGCTGGACGCGAAACGGCGCATCGCGCTCGTGCCTCCTATTGCGTGCCCGAGTTGGGCATGGATGTGTCAGGTGTTGTCTACACTCGGCATGTGCCCAGCTCAGAGCCTCTATGCAAGTGCCATCACGAACAAGCTGCGCACCAGCATTACCGGCGCGGAACCGACTGCTCGCTCTGTGATTGCCCCCGTTACCGGGGGCGGATGTCGTTGTTGTCGAGATGGTGGCCCAGAAAATAGTTTGCCCGGGCAAAAACAATCCTACCGTCCGATCGAGTGCGAAGAACAAACCGATTCGTTAGGATTAGGGGCCTGGATACAGGCAATACGGACAAATGCGGCTCGGGGACCGTCCGACATTCGATCCGGTAGGAGAGGCTTCATGTCGAACGATGCAGTGCTGGACAGGCTCGGGACCAGCCTACGAGTCCTCGAACTCGACCCCATCAGTTACCGGCCACACCCGATACACAATCACGACCGCATCTGGACCGAAACCAATTGCTACGTCGACCTGTGGATCGAAGTTCTGCACTCCTTCGGTGCCGATCCCACTCCTGCGCTCGCCTTCGTGCTGAGCGCGGGATGCGACGGGCGACAGTGGGACTTCGTGAAGATCGCGCCCGAGGACCTCCGCGCCCTGTACGGCATCGGCGTCGCTGAGATGAACGTGTGGCGTCCTGTACTCGAGCACGTCGTCGAAGGCCTGGAAGACGGCATCCACGTCACCGTGGAGGTCGACGGCTTCTGGCTGCCCGACACCGCGGGGACCAGTTACCGCAATCAGCACACCAAGACCACCATCGTGCCGAACCTCGTCGATCGCGAGGGCAAGGTGATGGGGTACTTCCACAATCGCGGCTACTTCGAGCTCACCGGAGCCGATTTCGACGGGATCTTCAATCTCGCTCCGGAACCGCATGCCGAGGTGTTGCTGCCGTACGTCGAGCAGATCAAAGTGGACTCCACCGTGCTCGACGCCGGTTTCGAGGATCGTGATCTCGATGTCGCTCGCGCACACCTGGCCCGCCGCGCTCCGGGCAATCCGGTCGATGCACTGGCCCGCCGCGTCATCGCCGACATCCCGCTCGTGCAGACCGCGGGTCCCGACGCATTCCACCTGTGGTCGTTCGGCCTGCTCCGCCAATTCGGTGCAACGGCAGAACTCGCGGCCAACTACGTGCACTACCTCGAAGGCAGAGGCGTGACGGGTGCCGCCGCGGCCGCTCCGTATTTCCTCGACGCGGCCTCCGGTGCCAAGGCCGTTCAGTTCCGGATGGCCCGCGCCGCACGTGGCCGGGATGTGGTGCTCGACGAGCCGCTGATCGAGATGAGCAAGAACTGGACGGCGGCCATGGACATCGTTGCAGGTGCATTGGGCACGTGATCGATCTGCTCGACGGCGCTCGGTGGCGGCTGGCCCGAACCGACGCCGGTTCCGTTCTCGCCCCCGGCGACCTACCGGACGAGCTCGACTGGATCGACGCGGTGGTGCCGGGCACGGTTGCCACCGCGCTGGGGCACGCACTCGCAGTGAATCCGGACGACCACGACTGGTGGTTCGTCGCCGACGTCTCCACCGGCGGCCATCGCCGGGTGCGAGCGAGATTCGGTGGCATCGCGACCCGTGCTCAGATCTGGATCGATGGTATTCATCGCAGGACCGTGACCTCGATGTTCGTTCCCGAGACTCTCGATCTGTCGGACTGTGGTGACACCGTCACCATCGCCGTCCACATCGAATCGCTGGCAGCACATCTGAAGTCTCGACGCCCCCGCGGTCGGTGGCGATCGTCGCTGATCGCTGCCCAAGGGCTGCGACACGAGCGGACGACCATGCTCGGACGCGCACCCGTGTACGGGCCCCTTCCGGTACCCGTCGGACTTTGGCGCCCGGTGTCGATGACGGTGATCCCCGAGGTTCGTCGCGTCGCCCTGTCGACGACGGTATCCGGTACGGACGGCATCGTCGCACTGCGCGCCGACCTGGATGCTCCGGGGGTGGCTCGAATCATGATCGACGACAGGGCCTTCGAGCTCGGAACCGTCGAGCGTATCGACTCGGCGGTGACGCTGCCCGACGTCGAACTCTGGTGGCCCCACACACACGGCCGACCGCGAACGTATCGCGTCGCGCTCGAGGTGGACGGCACCCTGCATTCCATGGGCGTCGTCGGGTTTCGTACGGTGGATCTGGACCGTACGGCCGGCGGCGCAGTACTGACGGTCAACGGCGAGAGCGTCTTCTGCCGCGGAGGAACGTGGACCCCGCTGGACCCGGTGCGGTTGTGGTCGCCGGAGCCCGATCTGCGGGCGGCGCTCGAGCAGTTCCGATCGGCGGGCCTGAACATGGTGCGCGTCGTCGGCACCCTGGTGTACGAGCAGCCCGAATTCTGGTCCCTGTGCGCAGAATTGGGCATCATGGTGTGGCAGGACGTCATGTTCGGCACCATCGACCCGCCCACCGATGACACGTACACCGCAGCGGTCACCCGCGAGCTCGGCGCATTCGCAGACGCCGTCTCGGCCAACCCGGCCCTGGTTGTCGTCAGTGGCGGAAGTGAGACTCAGCAGCAACCCACGATGTTGGGGATTGCAGCCGACGATCAACGAATGGTGATGCTGGACAGCATTATTCCCGAATTCCTCGCCGATCGTGTACCCGGAGTCGCATACGTGACATCGAGCCCGTCCAGTGCTCAGGGCGAGTTGCACACGCATGTGGGCGACGGCATCGCGCACTACTTCGGGGTGGGCGGCTACCTCCGACCACTGTCCGATATCCGCACTGCCGGCGTGCGTTTCGCAGCAGAGTGTCTGGCCTTCGCAGTCCCCCCGGAACGGGCGCAGGTGGAGAAATTCTTCGGGTCCGCGGCCGTCGCCGGTCACCACCCGGACTGGAAGGCCGCGATCCCACGTGACCGCGGCTCGTCCTGGGATTTCGAGGATGTGCGAGATCACTACGTACGCACGATCTTCGGCGTCGACCCCCACCTGATTCGGCGCGACGACGCAGAACTGTACCTCGATTACGGTAGGGCGGCGATCGTCGAAGCGTTCACCGAAGCGTTCGGCCACTGGCGTCGAGCATCCTCGGGGTGTGCCGGAGCCCTCGTGCTGACGCTACGAGATACTGTGCCCGGCGCAGGCTGGGGCATCGTCGATACCGCCGGCGTGCCCAAGGCTCCCTTCTACGCGTTGGCGCGGGCAAGCGCCCCGGTGGCACTGCTGTTGTCCGACAACGGACTCGACGGCTACTCGGTGGAACTGGTCAACGACGGACCGGCACTCTCGGGCACTATCCGATTGGTGTTGCACGCTTCTCGCGGCAGCCACGAGTTCGAGCGCACGGTGAACGCCCCAGCGAACGGGTCCATCGCAGTGACGGTGGATTCCATCGTCGGCACCTTCACCGACGTCAACCACGCCTACCGCTTCGGCAGTCGAACCTACTCCGCCGTCACGGCCGCGTTACTGGACGACAGCGGCGTGGAGGTGACGCGAACCACCGCGCTCGTCGGCGCGCAGAGCCGTCAGAACACGGTGGGATTGACCGCAGAGGTCACCGAAAGAGATTCTGGAACATGGGAATTGACTGTCCGGTCCGACTGGCCTGCGCAGTACGTCTGCGTCGACATCGACGGCTTCGAGGTATCCGACTCGTGGTTCCACCTGGCACCGAACGAACCTCGTACGCTGACTCTCGTCGGTCGTGGCGCGAGTGCCCCGCGCGGACATGTGCGCGCGCTGAATTCGATCGAGCGGGCCTCGGTGGCACCGCGGCCGTGAGCAGCCTGGGTCGTGAGCAGAAATTCGTAGTGGGCTACGAAGTTTCGTGCACGTGCCGCTAGCGGCTCGTGCTGAGTTTGCCTCGGGCATAGCCGATTCCGGCCGCCCCGACACTGGCGACCACGGCCATCGCACCCCACGCGCGTGCCGGGTTGCCGCGCACAGCGGCGCTGGTCTCCCGGCCGACTGCGCGAGGCAGGATCTTGGCGGTGTAGGCCCGCTCCGAGGACAGTGCGTCCTCGGCCCCGATCAACCGGGCGATGGCGGCCTTGGACACGCCCTCGGCGTAGCTGCGCGTGATGAGGTAGCGCGGACGAGTGCGGTCGGCACTGACCGTGTGATCGACGACGATCGATGGATCGAACACGATCTGCGCGTCCGGATGCGTCTGGCGCAGTCGGATGCACAGCTCCGTCTCCTCGCAGCCGAGCGGGACGCGTCCGATCCGGCCGATGCCGGAGACGAATCCGCCGAGTGCGACGACGGGCTCACGGCGGAACGACATGTTCGCGCCCATGAGATTGCGGACCTGGGCGGTTTCCGTTGGCTGCCCGCGGTAGGTGCACCCGACGACCCAATCGAGTTCGCCGGGTTCACCCACTACCTCGGCCGGTAAGAAGGCCGGACGCTTGTCCGGCCATACCGGGTATGCAGAGCCCCCAACGGCGTACACGGCATCGTCCGAGTAATGGGACAGAATGGCTCCGAGCCACTCTGTGGTGCGCGGTGACGCGTCGTCGTCCAAGAAGACGACGATCTCACCGGTTGCAAGATCGAGCGAGGTGTTGCGCGCTCCCGAGAGGCCGCGAGGGTGGTTGTTCTCCACCACGTTCACGGTCCGGTGCAGCGGCGAGAACTCGTCGCGTGCACGTTCGGCCAGTTGCGCATTGTGATCGATGACGATGATCAGTTCGTCGGCAGGCACATCCTGATCGAGGACGGCCGATACGGCGGCCCGGAGTTCGGACCATCGAGCCAACGTGTACGCGCAGATGACAACCGAGGAAGTCGGCAGACTCACGCCGTCTTCTCGCGGAGTTCGAGAACCTCGTTGTACGACTCCAGAGCCTCGAACTCGAGGTCCATGTCGGTACGGGCGTCGATCGACTCTCGCAACGGACGGGCGATGGACTTGCGGGCGATCTTGCGTGCCCGCAAGCGCTCGGTCATCAGGGTGCGTAGCACCCGGAAGCCGTCGGAGAAGGTGCGCAGATTGCTCTGGCCGTAGATGCGGGCCAGCTCGACGCTCGGCACTTCCTCGATGCGCACGGACGCCTCGGCGAAGCGGCAGTTGATGATGGTCTCGATCTCGAAACCGTCGCCCCAGAGCATCATGCCCTCGGCACCCGGCTGATCGACTACGGGCAGGTCTAGGACCGGCACCAGATCGCGCCAGAAGGCGTTGTAGCCGTAGCAGAGATCCGAGAAGCGAGTTCCGAAGAGCGTGTTGGCCACGAGGTGCAGGCCACCGTTGCCGGCGCGGCGCAGCGGCGTGATGTCGTGGCTTCCGCCACCCTCGCAGAACCGGCTGCCCTTGGCGAAGTCGGCACCGGCGATCAAGGCGTCGACGAAGCGCGGGATCTCGGCAGCATCGGCGGAACCGTCGGCGTCGAACATGACGATGATGTCACCGGTAGCGGCCTCGAAGCCGCAGGCGAGCGCGTTGCCCTTGCCCTTGCGGGTCTGCTTGATGATGCGAATGTCACCGCGGATCTCGCGTGCCGCGTCGATGGTGCCGTCGACGGATCCACCGTCGACCAGCACGAGCTCGTAGTCGTGAGAGAGCAGGGGGAGGACGTGGCGAAGGTTCGCGGCCTCGTTGAGCGTCGGGATGACGACACTGACGCGGGGATTCTGACGATTCAACATATCCATTCCACATGGGTCGAGTGCGATGGGCAGATGTCTCCGAACTCCGTGAATCGACCCCCGCCGCATCCACAGACAGTGTCCTGACGTTCGTTCCGAAGCGTAAGAACCTGTTTCCTTTGACTGAAAGCAAGCTTAAAAGAAGCTACGAGTTTGTCAAGCCGCGAACAAACCAACTGGGAGATTGTTTGGAGATACACGTCATAGTTTGTGACGAGATCAACGCGATCGGTACTGGTAGACGATCGTGTTGGTGTCCTGATACCGCACCGACCACGCCGAGTTGGTGGCGAGCCACTGCCGGAAACGTGCGACCGCGTCGTCGGCGACGAACCCGTAGTACTGCATCGCCTCGAGCGACTGACGGGTCAGGACCATGTAGGTGGGTGTGTCGCTGACCGACGCGTTGTAGTCGATCTGGCCGAGCTTCTCCGGCGTCGGGAATCCTTCCATGTACTCGGGGCCCAGCGCGTAGAGCGGGACGTCCCAGTACTCGTTGGCCTCCGTCAGGCGCCCGTAGTCCGACGTCGACCGGGCCGGGTAGCCCGAGGAGTACAGCATCGTGACCGCGGTGCCGGACGGTGACTGTGCGGCGACCGCGCGGGCGTCGTCGATCTGGTCGCGGTGTTCGAGCACGATCGGCCACAGGCCGAAGTAGCTCTGCAAGCCCAGCACGGCACTGCCGAGAGCCCCGGCCGTCGCGACCGCAACCGATGTCCGGGCGGTGAGCCTGCGGGCCCGGGACGGGCGATCCTGGGAGGGCTTGCGATCGAACAGGGCCAGGAACAGCGGCGTGATCAACAGCACGCAGCCGGGAATCGCGTACAGGTACACCCGGAAGATCGCTTCGCCGCCGTAGCTCTGCCCGGCGAGCAGCATGATCGATCCGAACGCCATCACCATCGGTGCCCAGAACGTCTTCTTGGTACGCCAGGCGTAGATCGCCGAGACGAACGCCAGCACGAACACCCCGCCGGACAGTGCGCGGCAGACCAGGGACGTGATCTGTTTGCCGAGCACGCCCTCCGCCTCGACGTTGCTCGCGGCGTTCTGTACGGGGTCGAACCCCTGGAAGAGTCCGTACGGTGCCACGATCGGCAGTCGCGGATACAGGTATCCGAGCAGGATGATCCCGAGAGGAATCATCAACCACCACGGCTTGGCTCGCCGCGTCACCAGCAGCACGCCGGTGACGGCCATCAGCCAGTACGGCGTCAGCTGGTGCGTGGGGACCAGCGCCGCGAACGGAACGATCGACAGGAACGCCGCGGACCGGGTGAGCGAGGAGGACATCAGCAGCGCCAGGAAGCCCACGGCGAGCAGAACGGCCCACGCCTGCGGTGAGTAGTAGTCCTGGCCCACCCAGTTGATGACCTCGGCGAGCATCGCCGCCGTGATCGCGGCGCGTTTGTCGAACTTCATGACCCGCGCCAGTCCGTAGACGGCCGCCGCGAGCACCACGTGGATCATCGGCGCGAACACGTGCGCCAGAGCCAGCGTGTCGTATCCGGTGACGTGCTGGAACCAGGCCGAGACGAGGAAGAAGCTGGGCCACTCGCTGTAGATGTCGACGCCGCTCGGAGCCAGTCGGTTCAGATCGAGCACGAACTCGGTGACGGCGACGTGCTTGTACGTCCAGTCGTAGATCGGAGCGGAGGTGACGAGGGTGACGGTGAATCGCTGCACCACGATGGCCAGGCCGATGGCGAGCAGCATGGTGCGCAGCTGATGACGCCGCAGCGCGATCAGGAACGCCGCCATTATCAGCACCATGCACAGCACCAAACCAGGGCCGGTTCCGGCGGTCAGCAGCCCGAACTGCGAGTACGTTGCGCGCTCGAGACCGGGCAACAACGGCAGCCACAGAAAGAACGCCAACGCCAGAATCAGGCCGGCAACATTGCGTCGCAACGTCTCTCGGTCGGTCAGAGCGAATTTCACGGAAGCGAGGGCGGACGTTCGCGACGACGGCGAGACGACCTCACGTGCCTGCGCCACCCAGACCGGCAGGTCGGGACGGCCGTGCTTGCGGTACCAGAGCACCGACGAGCCGATCAGGGCCAGGCACAGCCACAACGTCCACATCCGGGGCGACCAGCGGTAGCCCCACATCGCCGCCGACACCATCAGTGTCACCACCGAGATACTCAGAATCGGCAGGGCGGCAGGAACCGCGGTGCGCGGGATGCGCACCCACGACAGGATCGCGGCACCGGGTCCGAAGAACAGCAGGACCGTCAGAAGCACGACGCGAACCAGCGTCGGCAGCGCGATCATCGAGGCCAGGCCGGACAGGGCGGCGAGGACGCTGATGTCGGAGTAGCGCAATCGGCTACCCGCGCGCCGCCGTGTGCCTGCAGCGGAGTCGGTGGTGCCGACGGGCCAATCGGTCCAGTCGGACGGAACGAACAGCTTGTGCCGCAGATCTGCGATGGACCGGTATCCGGAATCAGTCGAGGACAGGTTCACGGCTCACCCCCGCCAGCGGAGTGCGCTCGCGACCTTCGCGCCTGCTGCGCCGGATGGCCGCGGGGCCCTTGGCGATGGAGAGCAGTTCCATCCGGCCGATACCGTCGGGCAGGTCGGCAGCGAGATCGTCGGGAGGGGAGGCGACCTTGCTCATCTTGGCCGACAACCGAATTGCGCTGCCGAGTCGGCGGGCGGCAACCTTCGCCGCGAGGCTCGCGGATCTGCGGTCGGTGGCGACCGTGTACAGCCACGCGCCGAGCCCGAGTCCGTACCCGCGCGCCTGGACCGCCAACGCCTCGGGATCGGCGCGGTGACGGTGCCACACGATGGCCGCAGGCTCGTACACCAGCTTGTCGCCGGCCATCAGCACCCGGAAGAACATGTCGAGATCCTCACCGCCGTTGGTCGGCGATCCCACTCCCAATGCCTCGTCGAATCCTCCCAGATCGAACATCCGTCCGCGGTCGACCGCGAAATTGGCTCCGGTTCCGTACATCCCGACCTGGAACGGAAACAGCGGCACGTCGGCCGGTGGATTCTTCAGGTCGTAGACCCGGGGCGTCACCGAACTCGCCCATCCGACGCGGCGATCGAAGTAC
Organism: Rhodococcus cerastii; assembly: GCF_033042195.1. Taxonomy (NCBI): domain Bacteria; kingdom Bacillati; phylum Actinomycetota; class Actinomycetes; order Mycobacteriales; family Nocardiaceae; genus Rhodococcus; species Rhodococcus cerastii. The sequence continues at coordinate 74,832 of NZ_JAWLKF010000012.1, read as the reverse complement.
GCCTGCGCCTGAGTGCGGATCTCCCCACTCGGCACGATGCCGGACACGCACGTGACCCGCTCGGCCCGCCCGAAGCCGCGGGCGATGCTGCGCAACCACCTCGCGTCGACGGCGACGTCGTCGTCGGTGAAGGCGACGATGTCGTGCCGCGCTGCTCGTAACCCCGTGTTCCTGGCTCTCGACAGACCCGCCGTCGGCTCGGACACGACGCGAACACGGGAGTCGTCCAACCCGCGAACGTACTGCTGCGTGGCGTCGGTCGGAGACGCATTGTCGACGACGACCACCTCGAAATCCGGGTAGTCCAGAGCGGACACCGACGCGAGCGCGCCCTGCAGATGATCGACTCGGTCACGAGTGCAGATCACCACGGTGATCGGCGGCAACGCTCGATCGGTCTCGGGAACGGCATCGGGCATCGGAACCTGGGCGAGCGACATCGCCGCCCTCCGTGCATCGTCTGCCGCGACCGCGCCGTCGACGACATCGAGTTCGACGAAGCCCAGCGGGTCGGGTCCGCGTCGGATCAGCAACCGGGCACGGTGGTAACCGTCGGAACCGTCGAGTACGAGAGAGTCCGGAAGATCCTGCTCCAGGTCGATGTCACCGATCCACACGGCACCGTCCCATTCGGGAGACTGCAGTCTGGGGAGCGCGGGAGGTAACACGGGGAGGGTCCTTTCGGGTGACACGTACGGGCAGGTGGAGCGGGGTCTCAGTCGGCGCGATACCGCACCCAGTCGACCGCCATGGTCGCCGGGAACGGCGTGGAGTTGTCGGTGGGGCCGGGCCAGTCACCGGCGACGGCGACGTTGAACAGCAGGAAGAACGGCTTGTCGAAGACCCAGTAGTCGTTGCCGCCGGTGAGGTCTGCCGGAGTGATCGTGGCCAAGGTGGTGCCGTCGATGCCGGTGGTCACGCGGCCGGGAGAGCGCTCTACCCAGTAGGTATGGAAGTTCTCGGACAGTGGCTCGGGCGGAATCCCGCCTGCGTCCACCTTCTGGCTGGTCAACGAATCGGGTTGGGGCGCATGGATTCCGGTGTGGTATTGATCGGCCTGGTTCAACGTCTCCATGATGTCGATCTCGCCGGACAGCGGCCAGCCGACCGAGTCCAGGTCGGTACCGAGCATCCAGAACGCCGGATGCAGTCCGGCTCCGGCCGGCATCTTGATCCTGGCCTCGATGCGGCCGTAGGTGAACTCGAACTTGTCCTTGGTGGTCACTCGGGCCGAGGTGTACCCGTCACCGTTGCGCATCGCGTTGATGACCATGTGGCCGTCACCGTCGAGAGACGAGTTCTCGGTCGAATCGGTGTAGTCCTGCTTCTCGTTGTTGCCCCAACCGGTCTGTCCGACATCGTGACTCCAACGGTCGTCCGACATGGCATCGCCCGCCGTGCCCGAGAAGTCGTCGTAGACGGTGAATCCGGGCTTGGCGGCTTCGGTATTGGACGCCGACGTCGTGGAGGTGGCGTCGACGGTGCCCTGCGCAGTGGAGTCGGGGTCGGCTTCGTCCGAGCGCTGCGTCATCCCGTACACGGTTCCGGCGACGACCAGACCCAGAACGACGAGGAACGCCAGAACGGAAGGCCAGCGTCGACGTGGAGGCTCGACGATGAGCCCGGTTCCTGGCAGCCGCGAAACCTCGACGGTCCCCGTTCCGGACTCGTGGCTCGATGCGGCATGACGACTCACGCGGTCTCGTCGACGTTCTTCGGAACTCGCGTCGCGTTGAACTGCGAGACCGACAGCACGACTATGCCCACGAGAAGCGCATAGGTGGCGATGCGTTCCATGCTTCCGATACCGAGACCGAACTCGTGACCGCTCATGTAGGCGAAGTAACCGGCCAGACCGACGGCACCGAGCGCGGTCACGACGATGCGAATACCGCGCGGCAGACTCCGGTGCCCGCCTGCGACGACGAGGCCGAAGTTTCCGAAGATGAAGAACGCGGTGGCTCCGAACGAGTGAATGGGGTAGTTCACGCCCTGGTTGACCAAGCCGGCGGTCATGGCACCCGCGCCGGCCACGAGGAAGAACGACGCGGCCCTGCCGTCGATCCGGCGAACGATGTACCAGGATGCGCCCACCGCGGCGATTGCCACACCGAACAGCACCATCGAGGCGTTCAGCAGCACGTAGAGCTGGCTGCACGGCCAGTTGCCGGTAGGCCCGCAGAAGGGAACTCCGAGCTCGCTGATGTAGTTGTTCCGGTAGCTGTAGAGACCCCGCCACGTGGCCGAGACGATGTACTCGACGAGAACGAACTGCACCACCGACAAGCCCGCCCACCGAGCGACGTGGGCAACGAAGACCGATCGCTTCGTTGCAGGCGCAACGGTGCTCGACGTCGGACTGTTCGCTTCGGGTTCGGTGGGGCGCTTCGCTTCGATGGTCATGCGGTCTTCTCCTGAGGGGCCAGCAATGCGAGGGGGTTCGCTGCTACGAGATCGAGTGCGGCTTGCACTGTGTGGCGATCGAAAACATTGTCGTGGAACGACGCCGAGACGAACACGACCGAACCGATGGTCTCCATCGTGATCATCACCGACTCCGGTAGTCCCGGATCGGCGATCACGAAGAAGGCGCGGTCGGCGGGCTCGGCAACCCAGGAGACCTGCTCCAACTGCCTGACCCTACCGAGATCGGAGTACATGAGCTGAACTCTGGGGCGAACCGGAACTTTGTCTCCGAACACCCCGGAGACGGCCTTGTGTTCACGCTTGTACCTGATGGTGCTGATCGTCGCGGATGCGATGGGACGGCCCTTGGCGATGGCACCGGACAGTGCCCCGTGCACCTCCCCGGCCGAGGTGGGATCGATGTCGGAGAAACGGATCCCGGCCGCGAAGTTGCCGAGCACCACCGTCGACGGTGGAAGATAGCGGCGGCAGTCGAACAGAAACGCCGCGGAACGATCGAGCGACAACGACGTGCGCGCGAACGCCGCAGCCACGGCGGCACACATCACCGCGCTGACGCTCGCGCCGGGCAGGTGGGATTCCCGCCACCGCCGGATCGCATCGGTGGTACCCGACTGCGTCACTACGGTGGCCACCGCCGCGGACGGTGCCCACGGCCGAAATGCCGTCGGCGACGCGGTGTCCGGCGCAGGCGCGGTGGCTGCGTATTCCGGGTTCGGGCCGGGACGAACGCGGTCGTGGATCGTGTCCAAGACTTTCCTGGGATTTCGAACGATCCAGCGCAACAGTGCTTTTCGGAGAGGATGACCGTCGACGGGCCTACTCGCCCACGCCGGGAGCGGGGCGTCGGGACGTGCGTCGGCCAAGTAGGCGAACAGGTCGACCGGCAACAGAGCGTCGCCGATACCGTGATTGAGATCGAGGAACAGGTAGCGACCGGCCAGACGGATCCGCAGAGTGATCTCGGGAACGGACGCGTGCGAGAACTCGGTGAGCTCCTTGGCCAACTGCTCGTGATCGACGGCGGGTCCCTCGACGATGTGCTCGACCACCCGCTCCGGCTCGTAGACCCAGCCGACCGAAGACTGGTCGGCGCGCAGGCCCAGCCGCGTCGCAGGACCGATCGAGGCCAGTGCGAGTACCCGGCTCCGCACTCGTGCGAGATCACCGAAGTCCGCGGGTCCCAGCACGGTCACGATGCGCGAATCGGACCGAAGCATGTCCAGTGAGCTGGCGCGATAGGTCTGAGTCATGGTGCCGTCCTGTGTTGAGCGTGGACAGGGATGCGACGCGGTGACGGTTCGTCGAGCTGCGGCCGGCCGTCCTGTGGCTCGCGGCGAGGCGGTTCGGCGTGGCGTGGCTCGCCGTGGCGGGGCTCGCGATGACGCGATCGAGGTGGACGGGCATCGCTGTCGTCGATCGGCCCGCGAGGTCCGGGGGAGCCCGACGGGCCCTGGTCGTCACCGGACTCGCCGTTGCTGCCTGCGGACAGCTCACGAATCCATCGGACGAGCGGCACGATCAGAACGAGTGCGCCGAACGCCTCCGCGGCGAGGTACGCCCAGCCGACGGCCGCGATGCCCATCGACGACGACAGTGCCACCGAACCGCCGATGATGATCGAGGTGGCCACCACCTGCACGATCACGGCCAGTCGCATGCGCCGACGGACCCGAGCCAAACCGTCGTACAGGGAACCGACGACGGAGAGCGGGATGGTCAGCGCGGCCAACTGCACGATGATGGTGCCCTGATCGCGATAACCCTGTCCGATCAGGCCGAGTCCGAACGGCGCGACGAACGCCAGGAAGATCGACCCACCCACCGCGACGATGCAGACCAGGGTCATGAACCGCTTCGTCAGGCGGTGGAACTGCGCGGGGTGGGCAGCGACCTCGGCGACGTACGGTCCGATCAACACGCTGATCAGAATGTACAGAGCACTGACGATCGACCAGGTGAGCGAGAAGTAGGCGTTCTGCTCGGCACCGAGGGTGGCGACGACGATCATCGGCACGAGCAGCGGAGCGAGCGAGCCGAGCGCGGTGATGCCGTACGCCGAACCGAAGTACGCCCACATCTCACGCCGGGGCGGCAGATCCGGCTTGCCGGCGTACCGCTGTTCGGTGCGGACGTTCTTCAGGATCGCGCGCAGGACGAAGATCGACGCCACGATCGCGGGGACGGCCCAGGCGGAGATGATCGAGGTACTGCGCTCGGTCGAGAAGAGCGCCAACAACAACACGAACTTGAAGACGGCGTGAAAGACGTTCTTGGCGGCCGCCCATCGGGCGACGCCCAGGCCGGAGGAGGTCTGATCCTGCAGCGCGAACACCGCGAGCACTGCGACGAAGAACGGGAACGAGACGATTTCGGCGGTATTGGTGAACATCTCGTCCACCGGCGCGACCAGCAGGAAGCCGCCGCCGAGCACGAACGCGAACGCGGTGACGGTGAGGTAGCCGCGCACGATGAACGACTTGGCCAACCGGCCCGAGATCGGCAGGAATCGCTCGTACATCGAACCGAGGCTCAGATTGGACAACGTGGAGAGCATCACCGCGGAGGTGATGACCGCCGACGCGCTGCCCACCTCGGCCACGGGATAGAGCCGACCGGCCGCAGCCCAGAACAGCAGGCCGAGTGCGCCGGTGATGGCCGTCGACAGCATCAGGGCCATCGAGTTGAGCGCGAGGTTGCGATCGGACGCCTTCGAACCCGGTCCCGTCTCGGGTGCCGGATGCTCGACGGGGTCGGCGATCGGAGACACATCGACCGAGTGAACGGGATTGTGCCGAGGCACGGTCGGCACCGGCATCGTCGGGCTGTTCATCAGGCCCAGGTCGAACCGCGCCGGTTCGACCGGGTACCACCGAAGTTGTTCGAGCTGCTCGTGTTTGGGTGGCGCAATCCTGGGAGCGCGGTGCTTCACAACCGAACCTTCCCCACCGGCACGGGAGGCGACGGAGCAGTGATCTCGAGGTCGAACGCAGCAGCAGTGGCCGCGAGAAGTTCGGCTCGGACGTTCTCGCGCAGGTCGCGACCGTAGAGCGAGTGATCACCGGACTCGAACGAGGTGACGGTGGGCACGGACGATCGGCGCTGGAGCCGGCGCATTCCCTCCGGGCCCCGATTGGCCTCGAACCAGGCGGTGTCGTTGGGGGAGAGCAGAACTCGTGTCTGCACCCGGCGGTCGCTGAGAATGCGCAACGAGATCTCGGGAACCTGGATCAATCCGCGCCGGCCGAGCCAGATCCACAGGGCATACGGGATTCGCGGCTGCAGTGCATTCTTGGTCCGTACACCCCAGTGGTGCAGACGGTCGAGTGCGCGAGCCTTCAGTCCCGTCTCCTCGATGTGCATCGAGGAACGCTTGACGAATTCGAGTCGACGAGTGGTCCAGTCCAGGGTGTTGAGCAGTACTGCGGCACGAACCCCCAGTTCCCGGGCGGCGAAGCTGGAATACCAGGAGCCCGAGCACATTCCGGCCACCAGGACGTTGTCCGGGGTCGACCCAGACTGCCGGACGGCGGTGAGTGCATCCTCGTTGCCCTCGTCGCTGTAGAGCCGGGTCAACTCCGTATCGGCCACGGTTCCGCTTTCGCCGGTGCCGCGACGATCGAAACGCACCGTGGCCACTCCGAAGCGAGGCAGTAGCCGCGCCAGTTCCACCCACATACGGACCGGACCGACACGGTGCTCGTTGGCGGTGGGATACAACACCACGGTCGGTCCTCCGGGCAGGCACAGATCCGAGGACGACCGAATCGCGAAAAGCTGCTGTGCGCCCAGGTATTCGATGCTCTCCTGAATTCCGTCGACCACTGATCGCGATCGACGCTCCACCGCGACGTCGGCCGCGGGCGTCGCGGGGAACTTCGAAGCCGTCCACGTCGCGAGGTAGGAGATGTCGGACGTCGGGATGACGACCTCGAAATCACTCGGCTCGAGAAAGTCGTCGTGCGCGGTCAGTGTGTGTTCCTGAGCCGAGAGAGTCTCGACGACCCTGCGTACCGGCTTGGTATCGGCTCGCTCGGCGCGCGTGGCCACCAGCACCGGCGCGTCCGTTCTCGTCTTCGCGGCATCGAGCACGGAGAAATCGGCAGCCGAATCGGGATGCAGCACAGCGCCGATGATCGACACCCTGGGATCTGCGTCGGAGTCGGTGGTCACGCTCACCGAATACAGCGCGCGCTGCTCGTGCAGATACGACCGTCCTCTGACCACCGGATCCCACAGCGTCATCGCGGTGAGCGGGCCACACTCGGCGGCGACCGAACACGCCAACAAGGCACCGACGCGCAGACCCACGAGACCGACGTCGTTCACCCCGCAACCACGAACGTAGGCGACGGCTTCGACGATGCTGCGCTGCCAGTGCGCCACCGCGTCGGGCTGATCCTGATCGCCCCACGAATCCCCGGTGCCGCGATAGTCGAACCGCAGCACCAGAAGTCCCTGCGCACACAGCTTCTGCGCGAGCAGGGTCATGCCGCGATACGAATCGACCTGTTCCTTGCCCAGTGGTGGGCACAGCACCACACCGCCGCGCGCCCGACCGCCGGACGGCACGTGGACGGTGCCGAACAGCGGTGAGTCGGCCGGGCCGAACCACATCGGGTACTTGCCGCCCGCCGTACGCGAAGAGCACTCGGCGGGAACTGAGCCGATGCGCCGGGGAGCGGTGCGGGAACTGTTCACAGTTTGGTCCTTCGTGTACGTACACGGGTGAAGCGGTATCGATCAGTTGCGCAGTGCGGCAGGCCAGGCCGATCGATCGAGTCCATGGGTGCGGAGCATCGCCAGGGCGATGCGTTCCATGCCGAAGCCGACGCAGGCGCTGTGGGCCGGTTCGCCGTCGACGGTCTCGATGCCGAAGGTGTGCCCGAAGTGATCGCGGTGGCAGTTGCACGAGACGACCGCGGTGCCCTCGTCGAGATCTCCGTAGAGCTTGACGACCAGTTCGGTCTTGAGGTTCTCGTTGCGCTGGTTCGCCGCGAGCATGCGTCCGGCGCGACCGAAGAACGGGTCGTTGGCGATGACCGCCTCGGCTTCCAACCCCAGATCTGCCAGCACCTGGAGACCGCGCGGTACCCAGCGTTCGCGGTGTGCGATCGCGTCTTCGGGGGTGCCGACTCGAACGAACTCGTGCATCCGAAATGCCTGCATCCGAGCCGGATCCACCGCGGGCTCGTGCCGGAAGCAGTAGCCGTAGATGTCCATCAGCGTGCCCTCGTCGGGCAGCGTGCCGGTGAGCATCGAGTACGACGGATGGCAGGCAGCCGAGACCAGCATGGTGCCCGCCGAATGCAGGAAGTGATCCCAGTCCTTGCCGTCGGATCGTTCCGCCAACAACGCAGCGTGTTCCTTGTTGTCGCCCTCGAACGTGTTGATGGCGCCGGTGAGGTTGGGGAACGACGCGATGTAGTCGGTGCGCTCGAAGGCTTCCCGAGGGAAGACCGGTGCGAACCGGAATCGAGTGGCCTGACGGCCGTGTTCGGCGACGCCTGCCTCGGTGACGCGGGCATCGACGAACTCGATGATGTCCTCGAATTCGCCACTGCGCCCGTACAATCCGGGGATCGAGCTGGGGACCAGCAAGCCGGCGTCGACGAGCTCGGCGCGGAAAGCGGCTCGGGCCGAGTCGAGTTCGCTGATGTCTGTTTCCGGTGCGGAGTGTGTGGTGGTCATCATTTGCCCTTGTAGACGAGGGAGAGCTGGGCGTTGTGCCCCAGGATGCGTTCGTTGCTGACCATGATCGCGGACCCGTGCGCGTCCCGAAGATGACGGCCGATGCTCATCTCGCCGTCCTGTCGGTACCCGGAGATGCCGCAGATCTGCAGTGCCTTGCCGACGATGTCGATGACGAGCGTCGACGCGGTGACCTTGACGTTGTTGATCTTGAGTGCGAAACCGATGGCTCCGAGCTCGGCGGAGCTCTCGGAGACGGCCTCGAACTTGGCTGCGGCACCGAACACCGTGTCCACCAACTGCTCGTGCACCACCATCAGCTCCGCGAGACGCAGCGCGCTCGGCGGCGGCGTTCCCGGAGTCTTGCGTGCGGCCTTCTGCACCGACTTGCGCGCCTTGGTGACCGCCGCGTCGGCGATGCCGAGCCACGCAGATCCCCACAGCACGTGCGCTACCGGAAGCATGGTCTGAGCGGAGATGTCGCCGTAGTTGTCGCCCAGGATGTTCGACGTCGTCGTGCGCGCGTCCAGCATGAAGCCGGGGCTGCAGGTGCCGCGAAAGCCGAGGGTGTCCCAGGTGCCGGTCTTGACGAGCGTCACGTCGGGCTTCTCGCACACCACGAGCACCTGATCGCTCGGCGGGCTGTCGACGCTGCGCCGCGCCGTCGCCAACACGATCTGCGCGTACTCGCCGTAGGAGATGACCGGTGCGTTCCTGCTGAGCGTGATCTGCTCACCGTCGTACTCCACCGCACAACTGCTCGAGCGGACGTCGCCGCCGATGTTGATCTCGGTGGTGGCCGACGCCACCAGTATGCGATCGGTCACGATGCGACGCTGCAGGTCTGCCATGGCGTCGGACTTGCCGTGGCGGACGATGCTGAGCACCTGTGACTGGTGCATCACGAAGATCATCGCGGTCGATGCGCACTCGGCACCGAGGGCGCGCGAGATCCGGGCTATGTCGGTCAGTGTTGCCCCGCCTCCGCCGAACTCCCGCGGAATTCCGACCCCGAGCAGGCCGGCGTCGCGCAGCGCATCCACCGATTCGGTGGGAAAACGGGCATCGCGATCGACCTCGTCGGCGTAGGTCCGCAGTACGGCCAGCACGTCGGTGATCGACTGGTCGATCGAGCTCTCGTAGACGGTGGTCATGGCCTCAGTCCGTCAGCTGGGCGATGGCCGCGGCGATCGCGTTGATGCTGCCGAACGTCGACTTCTGCAGCATGGTGTCGGGGAATTCGACGTCGAACTCGTCCTCGAGCGCGATCATCACGTTGACGCTGGCGTGCGAGGTGAGGCCGCTGTCGTAGAGATCGGCAGCTTCGTCGATGCCCTCAACGGGGACCGGCAGCTTTCCGAATTTCTCCAGAACGGTTCGCACTCGAACCACGTCGTGAGCATTGAGCGTCTGCATCGAAACCTCCACCGATCGCGTTAACCACGAGACCGGACGGCCTCGTCGTCGACTCAGGGTCGGCTGGCAGTGTGCCTTTTCGACCCAAAGTCTCCCCAGACCCTCTTAAACAATATCGCAGATTGTTTAGTAGCGTTACCGGGATGCCCGCATCGGGTATCCGAGCCGCCGTACACTTCGAGAGGAGCGGGGGCTCGTACGGACGCCGGATCGGGCGTCGAAACACAATCTGTGAAGGACTGTCTGGTCTATGGGTGGAGTCTGCGGGGTGTCAGTGGGTACCGGTGCCGTGCGCATCGCGTACATCGCCGACGGCCGCCGCGTCGAGGACTCCATCGACGCAGAGGGTGCGCACGACCTGCTGCCCGGCAAGCTCGTCGACCTCGGGCCGTTCGAGGACATCGTGCTCGCCGGATGGGACACCGCAGCCGTGACGGCGCTGCTGGAGACCCTCGGCGACGGCACCGTGCCGAACGCTCGCATGGTCGAGGAATCCCACGCCCTGCTCGCCTATGCCCGCACCGTTCCGGAACTGGCCGACAAGGACTACGTCCTGGTGGTGGATTTGGGCAAGAAGGGGTTTTCGGCCACCGCACTCGATGTGGCGGGCGAGTACGTCGAGTGGACCGCACGCACCGTCGACATCAGCGGTGACCGCTTCGACGAGGTGGTCCGCGGCATCGTGATGGCCAAGGGCATTCTGCCGGCTCCGGTCGGCCCCGAGGGCGATCAGGAGTACCAGGCCTTCTTCCGCGAGCTGAAGGAGTTGGTGAGCACGTCGGTGGGCGTCCGGGCACCCAACCGCGGCCCGATGTTGCTCAGCCGGAAGGAATTCGAGCGAGAGATCACACCGCTCGTCTCCGACGCCCTGGACTGGGCCTCCAAACAGGCACCCGATGCCGTACTGCTGATCGGTGGCGGTGCAGGCATCCCCGCGGTGCGCACCATCATCGAGGACAAGTGGAACGTTCCCGTCCACGTGCCCGACGACCCTGCAATGGCCATCGCCGAGGGTGCGGCACTCGACGAAAGACCCGCCGAAACCCCTTTCGACGGATCTCTCCATGCCGATGTGGGAATCATCACCGTCCCGGACGACGCGTCGGAGCTGATCGATGCGCCCGAGCTGCTCGCCGAGCCGGAGACGCTCGACTTCGACACCGTCGAGCCGGAGACGCTCGACTTCGACACCGTCGAGGAGTGGATGGTCGACGGCCTCACCGTCGACCAACTCGCGACCGAGGATCTGACGATCCCGTCGACCACCTTCGATACGGTCCCGGCCGACATAGATCTCGACGAACCTGCACTCCTGCAGCCCGAGGTGCTCGAACCCGCGGCACCCGAGCCGGGGGTCGTCGCCGAGCCGGTTCGCCGCGGCCGACGCACCTGGTCGATTCGAGACGCGTCCGTGCTCGCCGCCGTGAGTCTGCTGATCGTCGCGGTGGTGGGATTGGTGTTCACCCGGGGAAACACGCCGCCGCCCACTCCGCTGATCGACCAGCAGATTCCCACTGATTCCACGTTCGCCGCTGCGCTTTCTGCCGTCGCGGACCCGGCCGACGGGGTCGATCCGGGACCCGCCGAGCTGCCGGTGCTCGGGCCCGTTCGATTGTCCGACGCGGACCTGTACGAGCGGGAGTTCACCTACGCCGGCGAGCTGTACCTACCGACTGTCGATCCGGAGCTGCCGGAATAGACCTCGGGTCCGGTTCGAGCAGGCCGGGTGGGGAGCGCGACAGGTTTCACTACGCCCGGCTCCGCCCACCGCCGGGGCGCGCGCCCCGCCGATTCGGCCGAAGCGGTAGCCTGGCGCTCTGGACGAGGTGGATCGCGTCCGAAGACAACTGCCGATCGAAATGAGGCCGACAACCGTGACTGTGCTGCTTGGGGTGTCCATGGGGACCCGAGCCGTGCGCACGGCGCAGCCCCGCCCCGAGCAGTTCGGGTCACCCGTCGGAGACCCATCCGGCCTGGTCACCGACATCGACCGGCCCCTGTTCTTCCGCAACGAACTCATCGACAGTGTCGGCGGAGACCTTCCGCATCTGGCCGCCGAATCGATCGGTGCCGCAGCGGAGAGCGAGCCCGAACTCGCCACCGGCGTCGCCTACCGCGACCCCCGCCAGGCCGACGCGCTGCATGCTGCCCTCAGCGGTGCGCGCCTGCACAACTATCACCTGGTCCCCGAGGTGGAGGCTGTCGTCGAGTATCTGGCGGCAACGGGCGAGGCCCGCAACTGCAATTCCGTCGCACTTTTCGACCTCGGAAGTTCAGGACTGACCGTCAGCGTCGTGGACCTGGTGCAGCGCACCGTCATCGCCTCGCAGCGATCCGGTGCGTACAGCGGAGATCTGCTCGACGCCTACGTGCGCAACAATCAGCTCCAACGCCTCGGCAAGCAGCCGACCGACCCCGACATGGCGTTGTTCGAGAAGCGCTGCCGCATTGCCAAGGAGCGCTTGTCCACTCAGGACGCGGTATGTCTGCCCGACGCCAGCGGCATGATCCTGCTCTCCCGAGAGAACTTCGAGCTGCTCATCACCGACCTGCTCGACGAGGCCATCGAGTTCGCGCGCGACGTGATGATCGGTGCCAACGTTCCGATCGACGCCGTCGTACTGATCGGCGGTGGCGCTCGCATGCCGATCGTGCAGAAACGCGTCGGACCGCTGCTCGAACTCCCGTCGATCGTGCCGACCGAACCCGAGACCGTCGCGGCGCGTGGAGCGGCACTGGCTGCTCGTCCGCATTCACGCACGCGAACCGGAACGCGTCGGGCACCGAATCGGCAGGCGACGTCCGCTGCGCCGATGACCGCCGAACCCGCGTCGCGGGTCCGCTCGGAACCGGCTTCCGTGCCGGTGCCGCCGCTACCCGCGCCGGTCCGTCCGGTTCCGGCGAATACCGAGTCCCAGCACGCCGCGCCCGGTGTGCCTGTCCCGGCTCCCTCGCCGGCGCGTCCTGTTCCGGCCCGTCCCTGGATAGCGGCGGCAGCGGTCGGCGCGCAGTCGCAGGACACGGTGTCGGAGGTGCCGGTGCCCGAAGTGCCGGTGTCCGAAGTCCCGACGTCAGAAGGCCCGGCCGATCCCACCGGTACCTCGGGAGAATTCGCTTCCTCGAGGTTCACCGACTCCGCCGAATCAAGTGCAGTCGATTCGGTTCCGGAGACCTCACCGGTGGTGGAAGATGTTCTCGACGACCACGTGCAGGGGGCGCGGGTCGACGGGGAGGTCGTTGCGTTGAGCGCGAACACGGGGGATTCGTCTGCCGAGAACTCTGCTGCCAAGCCCGAGGCCGCAGACGACGGCAAGCCGGTTCCGTTCCAGCTGAAGAACGTCTACTGGCTCGACGCCGATTACGACGACGACGACGGCGAGGACGACCGCACTCGGGCTCGGCGGAAGCTCCGCACCGGAGGTGTTCTCGCGCTCGGTCTCGCTTTGGTGGTGGGCGGCTCCGCGTTCATGATCACCCAGCAGAACACACCGCAGGTGGTCGACACCTCGGTCAGTCGGAACCAGACCGAAGCTCCCGCTGTCACCACCACGGTGCCGCCCACGTCGGTGACACCAGCGCCGGTGTTGCCGCCGCCCGCACCTGCACCGGAAACCACGGTCGAACCGACCACCGTGCCACCGGAGACCGAGGTCTACCAGGAGCCGTGGACTCCGGAGCCGACGACGACCACGGCCGAGCCTGCGCCGCCGCCACCCGTCGAGAGCGTTCCTCCGACGACGCAGCAGCCACCGCCGCTGATTCCAGGATTCCCGGATTTCACGCTGCCCGGTTTCCCGCCGATTGCCCCGCCCGCTCCCTGACCCGATTCACTTCTCTCCGTGAGTGTTTCGCGGCCTGATGTGCTCGAAGATCAGGATGGTCTCGGTAGCGGCCACAGCAGGGTCGGCGCTGAGATTCTCGACGACGAAGTCGCGAAGAGTGGCGGTGTCGACGGTTGCCACATGCACCAGGAAGTCGTCCGCACCGGCAATGAAGTAGATGTTCAGCGTCTCCTTCCGTGAGGCGATCTTCGAACCGAATTCGCTGATGCGTCGTCGAGCATCTGCTTGCAGCCGAACCGAGATCATGGCCTGAATGCCCTGGCCGAGTGCCTCGGGGTCTATCTCGGCGTGGAAGCCGCGGATGACGCCGCGTTCGACCAGAGCACGAACCCGCGCCAGTGCGGTCGACGGTGCGATCCCGGCCGCGGCAGCGAGCGCGTTGTTGGGTGTACGGGCGTCGCGGCGGAGCTCGTCGAGCAGGATGTGGTCGATTCGGTCCAGTGGCACCGACCGAACATCGTTCGACCGAGACCCCGCTTCACCCGTCTCGAACGAACTATTGCTCACCATTCTGGGATTGTACAGAATTATATTCACTTCCGTTGCAGGTATTTCGTAGATAATTCATAGTTGGCCTACACGGATGGAGCCCCGGCTTCACATCACCCGCCACCGAGGAGGCCGCCATGAAGATCGGAATTCCACGCGAGATCAAGAACCACGAATACCGGGTGGCCATCACCCCGGCAGGCGTGCACGAACTGGTCTCGCGAGGACACGAAGTGATCATCGAAACCGAGGCAGGAGCCGGTTCGTCGTTCACCGATACCGACTACAAGGCCGCCGGAGCGCAGATTCTCACCGATGTCGCCGAGGTCTGGGAGACTGCGGACCTGCTCTTGAAAGTCAAAGAACCTATCGCCGAGGAGTATTCACGCCTGAGGAAGGGGCAGGTGCTGTTCACCTACCTGCACCTCGCGGCGTCCAAGCCGTGCACCGATGCGCTGCTCGAGTCGGGTACCACCGCCATCGCCTACGAAACAGTCACTGCTGCAGACGGTTCCCTGCCGTTGCTCGCCCCGATGAGTGAGGTTGCCGGACGCCTCGCGCCGCAGGCCGGTGCCTACCACCTGATGTCCAGTGAAGGCGGGCGCGGAGTTCTGATGGGCGGAGTTCCCGGAGTCCGCCCCGCCAACGTCGTGGTGATCGGAGCCGGCGTGTCCGGAAGGAACGCCACCGCAATCGCTTTCGGCATGCACGCCGACGTCACCGTGCTCGATCTCGATGTGAAGGCGCTGCGCGCCATCGACGATCAGTACCGCGGTGCGGTGAAAACTCTGGTATCCAACGCTTACGAGCTCGAACAGGCCGTTCTCGCAGCGGATCTCGTCATCGGCGCAGTGCTGGTGCCCGGAGCGAAGGCACCGAAGCTCGTGTCCAACAGTCTGGTTCAGCGTATGAAGCCGGGTTCGGTTCTGGTCGACATCGCCATCGATCAGGGCGGCTGCTTCGAGGATTCGCACGCCACCACCCACGCCGATCCCACGTACAAGGTGCACGAGTCGGTGTTCTACTGCGTCGCCAACATGCCCGGTGCCGTACCGCGCACCTCCACCTACGCGCTCACCAACGCCACCCTGCCGTACGTCGTCGCACTCGCCGACAAGGGTTGGGAAGCTGCCTGCGAGGCGGACCCGGGTCTCAAAGCCGGCCTGAGCACGCACAACGGTGCACTGTTGTCGGAGACCGTCGCCGCTGCGTTCGCCTGAGCGGCTGCGCCGCACGTGCACGAAAACTCGTAGCCCACTACGAGCTTCTACTCACGTGCGGCGGAGCCGCTCACGCGCTGTGACGGCCGGAGCGCCTGCTCTTGCGGGTGGGTGCCGTCGCCCGGCGCTGCGCTCGGTTGGAGGGCCCGCCCACGTTGATGGGGCGGGCCAACAGCACGGCGATCGCCGTGGTCAGCGGAACCGACAGGGCAAGCGCCACACCGCCGACTGCGGAGCGGACGATCTCGATGGCCACCGAATCGCCGGTGAGTACGTCCTGGATGGATCGGTCGGCGACGCTGAAGAGCAGCAGCAGCGGCAGTGCGCCACCGGCGTAGGCGAGCACGAGCGTGTAGACGGTACTGGCGATGTGATCGCGACCCACCCGCATCGTCGCGGTGAAGATCTCGCGCCGCGACGCCGTCTCGTCCACCGAGGCGAGCTCGAAGGCCGCTGACGCCTGCGTGATCGTCACGTCGTTGAGCACACCGAGCGAGCCGATGATGAAGCCGGCCAACAGTAGACCGGTGACGCTGACGTTGCCGATGTACGTCTGTACGGCGGTGTTCTGTTCCTCGGACAATCCGGTCAGGTGGGTCATGCGGATGGCGACGTACGACAGCGCCGCCGCCACCGCCATCGAGGTGAGAGTGCCCAGCAGCGCCGAGCTGGTCCGAAGGTTCACCCCGTGCGCCAGATAGAGCACGGCATAGAGAATCACCGCACCGGCGACGAGGGCCACCGGAATGGCGGGTGCACCGTCGAGCAGGGCGGGCAGCATGAACACGACCAGCACGGCGAACGCGATGAGCAGGCCGACCAGTGCACGGAATCCCCGCCAGCGGGCGACGATGCAGATGACCACCGCGAACACGCCGACGATCAGCGCCAACGGTAGCCCGCGGGAATAGTCGTTGAAGGAGTAGCGGACTCCACCGGCAGGGTCGGTCTGTACAACCAACCGGATGTCCTCGCCGGCACTCAGGGTCGGTTGCCCGGGCCCCGGAGCGATCTCGAGTACCGTGCGCTTGCCCGCGTCCTCGCCCGTGGTGATGTCGACGATGCTGCGCTGACATTCGTAGGAGTCGTTGACCGCGGGGGTCGGGTCACCGGTGAACGGTCTTCCGGCGTCGGGACTTCCGCAGGGCCCGATGCTCTGCGAGGTGATGGTGCCCGCCTCGGTGGACACTGCGCCACCGCCGGAGGTCTGGAACGGCAACGGGATGTCGACGCTCTGCTGGCTCGGCCACAGAGCGATCGCACCACCGATCACGGCGATGGCAATGGCGACCAACAGTCCGACGACGACCTTGGCCGCCACCGGTCCCAACGGAACCGGAGTATCGCTGTGGCCGTGCCCGTGCCCGTGGCCCGCGTAGGAGTCGAGGCTCGGCTTGGTGCCGTCGGGAGGATTGCCGTGTGGTTCCACCATGCAAGGCTAGTACGGGGCCAGGTTGGTGACAGATGCGAGGAGCTCGGTGGCGGGGAGCAGGGGGGGCGTCCCCCGCCACCACCTGACCGACCCGGGGGGGAGGGGACGACCAGGGCTCGCGGGCACCGAAGTGCCGTCCGCCAATGTACAGATCATTCGTCGCCGAGGCGGGATCACACCGATGTTTTGTGCATCACTTTCAACTACTTTCGAGTAACTTCCGGTGTCACTGCTTGTACGACGCGAGGAAGTTACCGAACCTCTCGATCGCCACCGCCAGGTCTCGCGCCCACGGCAGAGTCACGATGCGGATGTGATCGTGGCCGGGCCAGTTGAATCCGGTGCCTTGAACCACGAGGATTTTCTCCTGCAGCAACAGGTCCTGGACCAGCTTTTCGTCGTCGTAGATTTCGTGTACTTCGGGGTCGAGTCGCGGAAACGCGTACAGCGCACCCCGCGGTTTGACGCACGAGACGCCGTGAATCGCGTTGAGTTTCTCCCATGCGACGTCGCGCTGCTCGAGCAGACGGCCGCCGGGCAGGATCAGATCCTCGATGCTCTGGTATCCGCCGAGAGCGACCTGAATGGCATGTTGCGCAGGCACATTGGGGCACAGTCGCGTCGACGCGAGAAGGTCGATGCCCTCGATGAACCCTGCGGCGTGCGCCTTCGGTCCGGTGATCGCGAGCCAGCCGGCGCGGTAGCCGGCCACTCGATACGCCTTGGAGAGACCGTTGTACGTCAGGCAGAGCAGGTCGGGAGCCAGGCTCGCCAGCGAGGTGTGCTCTGCGTCGTCGTAGAGAATCCGGTCGTAGATCTCGTCTGCGAGCAGCAGCAGCTGGTGCTTGCGTGCGAGATCGACGATGCCCTGCAGCACCTCCTTCGAGTACACCGCACCCGTCGGATTGTTGGGATTGATCACCAACAGTGCGACGGTCTTCGGAGTGATCTTGGACTCGATGTCGGCCAGATCGGGATTCCAGCCGTTCTCCTCGTCGCAGATGTAGTGCACGGCTTTGCCGCCGGACAGCGTCGTCATCGCCGTCCACAGCGGGTAGTCCGGAGCCGGGATCAGTACTTCGTCACCGTCGTCGAGCAGTGCCTGCATCGTCATCGTGATGAGCTCGGACACCCCGTTGCCGAGGTAGATGTCGTCGACGTCGAGCTCGGGGAAGCCCGGCTCGAGCTCGTATCGGGTGACGATGGCGCGCCGCGCGGACAGAATGCCTTTCGATTCCGAGTACCCCTGCGCCACCGGCAGCGCCGCGATCATGTCCCGCACGATCACATCGGGGGCCTCGAACCCGAACGGGGCCGGATTGCCGATGTTGAGCTTGAGGATGCGGTGCCCCTCCGCCTCGAGCCGCGCGGCATGGGCGTGTACCGGTCCGCGGATCTCGTACAGCACGTTCTGCAGCTTGGTCGACTGCTGCAACGTGCGGTAACGCGGCTGGGAGTGGATCTGCGGAGTGGTCACCCGTCACATCGTGCCAGGTGGGTGCCACGTAATTCCACGAGGTTGTTTCGTCCGAGATGTCGGTGGCAGGTGGAACAATCTCGTTCCATGTGCGGACGGTATGCCAGTACCCGGAGTGACAGTGACCTGCAGGCGGTGTTCGACATCGCCGAGACCGTCGGTGCGGAGGTGCCGCCGTCGTACAACGTGGCCCCCACCCAGACGGTCCGGACGGTGCTCGAGCGCGCACCGAAGGACGAACCCGAGGCCGACGCCGTGCGACAACTGCGGTCGGTGCGCTGGGGTCTGATCCCCTCGTGGGCGAAGGACGCCAAAATCGGTTCTCGACTGATCAACGCCAGGTCCGAGACCATCACCGAGAAGCCGTCGTTCAAGAAGGCGGCGAGCCGTCGACGATGCATCGTGCCCGCAGACGGCTACTACGAGTGGGAAAAGCGTGACGGCGCGAAGGTGCCGTACTTCCTGCACGAGGGCTTGGATAGTGGTCGTTCCGCGGGCTCCACTCCTGGAGTATTGGCGATGGCCGGCCTGTACGAGCTGTGGCGAGACCCCACCAAGGCCGAGGACGACGAGGATCGGTGGGTCTGGTCGGTCACCGTGCTCACCTCTCCTGCAGCCGATGCGCTCGGGCACATTCACGATCGCTCGCCGGTGGTGCTTCCGCCGGAGCTGCGCGCGAGCTGGCTCGACCCCACTGTGACCGATCTCGGCGACGTGCAGGATCTGTTGGCGGCCATCCCTGAGCCGCGGCTCGAGCCCTACGAGGTGAGTACCGCGGTCAACAGTGTGAAGAACAACAGCCCGGAGCTGTTGGTACCGGTGTAGCGGTGGCTCAGGCGAGTCTCGTGCGGCAGATGTCGGCGATCGCGGACCGCTCGTCCGGGGACAGGTCCTCGGCGACCGGCGAGTCCAGGATGCGACGCAATCGCTGGAAGTAGGTACGCGCGTCGATGCCGAATGCCACGTAGATGTCCTCGTCGCTGCCTCCGCCGTATCCCCGCCAGGTTCGGCCGAAGGTCAGAATTTCGTGGTCCACCGAATGGGTAGTGGTCCGGCGCATGGTGTCCCCCTAGTGCTACTCGACCCCCATCATCCGGGTCATGGTTGAAGGGCCGGTGAACAACGCGTTACGTGCATGTCAGTTCACTAAGGTGGACGGCGTGACTGCTCTCGCCTTCGGATCCTGGCCCTCGCCCATCACCGCAGCAGATCTGTCGTCGGCGGGCCACCCCGTCGAGGGCGGGCGCTTCGTCGGCAGCGAGATCTGGTGGTCGGAACTGCGGCCCGCCGAACAAGGCCGAACGGCCATCTGCCGGTATGTCGACGGAGAAGTGCAGCCGGTTCTGCCCGCACCGTTCAACGCCCGCACCCGCGTCCACGAATACGGCGGGGGAGCCTGGACTGCGACGGCCGACGGAGACCTGGTGTTCGCCGAGTTCTCCGATCAACGCGTCTACCGACTCACCCCCGGCGCCGCACCCGTCCCGCTGACCCCGAAACCGGCTGTGGCGTCCAGCATTCGGTACGCGGACCTCTCGGTGGTCGGCACCGACGTGATCGCAGTTCGCGAGATGCACGACGCAGGCGCGGTGTCCCGAGACATCGTGGCCATCGATCTCGGCGGCGGCGGGGTGCGCTCGCTGGTGGCGGGTTCGGACTTTCTGGCGTTCCCGAGACTGTCACCCGACGGCACCCACATCGCTTGGATCGCGTGGAACCACCCGCAGATGCCCTGGGACGGAACGGAACTGCGCGTCGCCTCGCTGGCCGAGCCGTCGTCCTGGACGGTTCTACTCGGCTCGACCGAGGAATCGGTGCTGCAACCGGAATGGATCGACGACGAGTCGCTGTACGCAATCGGTGACCGAAGTGGTTGGTGGAACCTGTATTCGGTGATGCTCGACGGGTCGGTCACGCCGCTGCGGACGCTCGACGCGGATTTCGGTGCTCCACTGTGGCGGTTGGGATCGAGTTGGTACGAGGTGCTGGACGACGGGACACTGCTCACCGTGCGGACTGTCGGCACCGACACCCTTGCGGTGCTCGACCCGGCGTCCGGAGTGCTGGAGGACATCGCGCTCGACGGTATGACCTCGGTGGGGCTCGGTGGGCGCTCCGGCTCGACCGTGCTGATCAAGGGCGGCGGAGCGCACGTGGCAAGCGCGCTGTTCGCACTCGACCTCGAATCTCGTGAACTGACCTCTGTCCGTTCGGGTTTCGAGTCCGTTCCCGACAGTGCGTACCTCCCCGAGGGGCGTCAGGTGACGTTCCAGGGGCCGAACCGTGAGGTGCACGCCATCACCTATGCGCCGCGCAACCCCGACTACGAAGGCCTGGACGGTGAATTGCCGCCGTACGTCGCCTTCGTCCACGGCGGCCCCACGGCGCACGTGGCACCCGCTCTGAACCCGTTGTTCGCCTACTTCACCAGCCGCGGCATCGGCGTCGTCGATGTGAACTACGGCGGTTCCAGTGGATACGGCCGCGAATACCGCAACCGGCTGCGCGGGCAGTGGGGAGTGGTCGACGTCGAAGACACCATCGCCGCGGTGCAGGGGCTGGCCGACAGTGGACTCGCCGACCCGCGCCGGCTGGCCATCGAAGGTGGCTCCGCAGGTGGTTGGACGGTCTTGGCTGCGCTGACGTCTTCCGACGTGTTCGCTTGCGGTGCATCGTACTTCGGTGTCGCAGAGCTGGAGCTGTTCGTCGCCGAGACCCACGACTTCGAGTCGCGCTACATCGACGGGCTCATCGGACCGTTGCCCGAGGCCATCGATCTGTACCGAACCCGGGCACCGGTGAACAACGTCGACGGACTCTCTTGCCCAGTGCTGTTGTTGCAGGGGCTCGACGATCCGATCGTGCCGCCGTCGCAGGCCGAACGATTCCGAGATGCCATGGTGAGCAAGGGGATACCGCACGCCTACCTGGCTTACGCGGGCGAGTCACACGGGTTCCGCAAACTGGAAACGCAGGTGAACGCACGAGAATCCGAACTGTCCTTCTACGGCCAGGTCATGGGGTTCACGCCGCCCGGAATCCCCGAGCTGCAGCTGTGGCGTCCCTCTAGCTGAGTGGTGGGTGCGCTCGCTTCGCTTCCAGAAACTCGAGGAGTGCACTGGGGATCGCGCAGTACTTGCTGTTGCCCTCGGACAACTTGCTGCCCACCTCGAACGCTGCCTTCGACGGACCGTCGTTCTCGAGGATGAGTGCACAGAGGCGCTCGTCGGTGCGGCCGGATTCGCAACACTGCTCGACGTGCGCTCGGTCGTCCGGCGACAGAGCCGTCCACCACTCGTCGTAGCGGCGAAAGAGCTTGTCCGCGTCGTCGGTCATGCCTGCTCCCTACTTGTCGGTACGCCTTCGCGTCCGACCATACTCACGATGTCCGATTCGGCCACTTCCGAGGGGGGTTCGCGGGAACCTCACACCGCTTGTGCAGGGTGCGCGCCTGCATTTCGACGCGAGGACGGGCGCGCGGTCGGTAGAAAGGTCGCTCGGTGGCGTCGGCCGGCTCTATCGGCAGCATCGCGGATCATCCGGTCGACGAGCTCGGGACGATCGAGATCCGGCCAGGCAATTCGCACCACCTGACGGCCGGTTGCGCGAATGCGATCCTCGCGGCGCTTCTCGTCCCACAACACATCGGCCGCGGACTTCCCCTCGGGCACATAGCGCCCGTACTTCACCTTGCCGTCGAATTCGAGAACAGTCTCGATGTCGGGCAGATCGAAATCCACGCGCCCGACGAAGCCACGGGAATCCGTCATCGGTACCTGCAGCTGTGGGGTGTAGCCGAGATGATGCAGCACTACGCGGGCGCGTGATTCCCCGACACTCTCGGACCGGCCGTCCATGAACTCCGCAACCCGACGCGCCAGCCGATTACCCGGATGGTTCGGGCACGAATCCAGTGCTGCGACAACATCTTCAGCAGCGAGACCGCGTGCTCTCGCCGCGAAGTCCGCGATACAGACAGCCGTCTCGAACGGAAGTGAGCGAGCGCAATCGGCAACTGTGCGCGCCAGAGCGGTGACCCGAACGCCGTCGAAATCCACGACTTCCTCGTCGGTGTACGGCGAGGTGTGCACTGCTCGAACGGCACTGCTCCGACCTCCGCCCCGGGCGCGATTGCGCGTGATGTGCACCCGGCTCAGGTCGGCATTCCACACAGCGAGACCGTGGAAGACAGCCGCACTCACATGGCTGACCACGGCATCGGGGGCGATGGTCGCGTCGAACACGGCCTCGGCGATCACTCGATGCTTGTCTTCCCTGGGCAGGGCGTCGAATTCGTCTCTGCTGACGAACCGTCCGGGACGGAGTCGACGCCATGCTCGCGTTCGGCAGTAGCGCTGCAACTCTGCGTCGGAAATTCCGCGGGAGAGTGCGTCGGATCGCGAGACTATGCGGGTCATGAAGAAATGCTCTCGGGCGCAATCGCTTTCGACAAGACCCCAGTGGCCGATTGTGGATAACTCGCTGCCTGTGGATAACTCGTGGGAGTGGACCTCACACCCCTACTGGCGACTGCGCGCCCCTGCTCGGCAGTGAGCAAGGGCGCGCAGTCGGTAAAAGGGGTGTGAGGTTACTTCCGGCGTCCCGGAACCTTGGCTCCCGGAGCGAATCCGAGTCCACCGGCCTTCGGCTTGGGCGGAGTCCGCTCATCGGAACCACTGGACGAGGTGTCCGACGCTTCGGCGGGTGCCTCGGTGCTGGCCGCCTCGGCGGGTGCCTCGGTGGTCGACGCCTCTGCCGGAGCCTCAGCGGGTGCCTCAGTGCTGGCCGCCTCGGCTGGTGCCTCGGTGGTGTCCGACGCCTCCGCGGGTGTTGCCGCTGCCGCACCCGGTGTCCGTGCGCCCGGCTTCTTGAATCCGGACTTGACGGCCAGGCCTTTGGGCTTGACGGTCGGCTTGGATTCTGCGACAGCCTCGGCGGCGGGTGCTTCCGACGCCGTAGCCTCGGCAACCGGTGCCTCAGCAGCAGGTGCCTCGGCAGCAGGTGCTTCGGAGACCGGAGCCTCGGCAGCAGGCTTACCCGGTGCCTTGGCTCCCGGCTTCTTGAATCCGGACTTCACGGCCAGGCCCTTCGGCTGGACGGTCGGCTTGGATTCGGTTGCAGCAGAAGCGGATTCGACAGGTGCGTCAGCGGTCGACGGCTCCGCGGCGGGAGCCGCGGTGGCCTCGGCCGGCTTACCCGGTGCCTTGGCTCCCGGCTTCTTGAAGCCCGACTTCACGGCCAGGCCCTTGGGCTTGACGGACGGAGTCGATTCCGAGGCCTCGGTGGACGGAGCTTCGGCTGCAGTGTCGGCAGGTGCAGGTGCAGCCGCCTTCGCGCCGGGTGCCTTGCCCTTCATCTGCAGACCCTTGCCACCGGGTGCCTTACCGCCTGCCAATCCGAGACCCTTGGGCTTGGCCGCGGGTGCAGCCTCCTCCGTTGGCTCTTCGGCCTTGGTGGCGGAACCGGGTGCCTTCGCTCCCGGAGCCTTGGCCAGACCCTTCATCTTCAGACCGCCGCCGGCCTTGGGGGCAGGAGCTGCCGGAGCGGACTTCGCCTCGGCCGGCTCCTCGACGGGGGCGATGCGTTCGGCCTCTTCGACCTCCATCGCCTTTTCGGTCGCGAGCTTCTCCTCCGGAGTGCGCTCGCGGGGGATGACCTTGATGTTCTCGCCCAGTACCGAGGACTCGACGCGGGTGATCGACTCGAGCATCAGCTGCGCGACGTCGACGACCTCGACGCCCTCGTGCGCGCCGCCTTCCTGCCGCGCGGTGACGCCGTCGGTGAGCATGACGCGGCAGAACGGGCAACCGGTGGCGATCTTCTTCGGGTTGGTCGCCAGTGCCTCGTCGACCCGGTCGATGTTGATGCGCTTGCCGATGTTCTCTTCCATCCACATGCGAGCGCCACCGGCACCACAGCACATGGACCGCTCACCGTGGCGCGGCATCTCCTTCAGATTGGAGCCCGACGCGGCCATGAGCTCACGCGGAGCGTCGTACACCTTGTTGTGACGGCCGAGGTAGCACGGGTCGTGGTAGGTGATGTCCTGGCTGACCGAGGCCACCGGGATCAGCTTCTTCTGGCGCACGAGGCGGTTGAGCAGCTGCGTATGGTGCACCACCTCGTAGTCACCGCCGACCTGCGGGTACTCGTTGCCGAGCGCGTTGAAGCAGTGCGCGCAGGTGACGACGATCTTGCGCTTGCTCTGCTCGACACCGTCGAACACGCTGTTCAGCGTCTCGATGTTCTGCATGGCGAGCTGCTGGAACAGGAACTCGTTGCCCGCGCGGCGAGCGGAGTCGCCGGTGCAGGTCTCGTCCGCGCCGAGCACCATGAACTTCACGCCTGCGGTGGCGAGCAACTCGGCGACGGCCTTGGTGGTCTTCTTGGCGCGATCCTCGTAGGCGCCGGCACATCCGACCCAGAACAGGTACTCGTAGTCCTGGAACGAATCGGCGTCCTGGCCGAAGACCGGGATGTCGAAGTCCATCTCGTTGATCCAGTTGAGGCGGTCCTTGGAGTTCTGGCCCCACGGATTGCCCTTGTTCTCGAGGTTCTTGAACAGGCCGGCGAGCTCGGACGGGAACTCCGACTCGATGAGCACCTGGTAGCGACGCATGTCGATGATGTGGTCGACGTGCTCGATGTCCACCGGGCACTGCTCGACGCAGGCGCCGCACGTGGTGCAGCTCCACAGCACCTCGGGATCGATGATGCCGCCCTCGATGGCGTCGGCGACGAGCTTGCGATCGGCTTCGTCACGGGCATTCTGAGGAATGGCGTCGAGCGCTTTCTGGTCGACGTTGCCCTCGGAGTCGACGAGTCCGACCTCGTCGCCCGCCATGTCCTTCTTGCCGCCTGCCAGCAGGTACGGGGCCTTGGCGTGGCTGTGGTCGCGCAGCGACATGATCAGCAGCTTGGGGGACAGGGGCTTGCCGGTGTTCCAGGCGGGGCACTGCGATTGGCAGCGGCCACACTCGGTGCAGGTACTGAAGTCGAGCCAGCCCTTCCAGCTGAAGTCCTCGATGTTGCCTGCGCCGAACGCGTCGACGTCGGGGTCGGCCTCTTCCATCTCGAGGACCTTGCCGCCGGACATCATGGGCTTGGCCGGGCCGAGAGCCACGGTGCCGTCGTCCATGCGCTTGAAGTAGATGTTGGGGAACGCCGAGAAGCGGTGCCAGGCGATACCCCAGTTGATGCGGGTACCGACGATGTAGAGCCACACCATGCCGGACATCAGCTTGACGAACGCGAACACCGACACCATCTCCGGGCTGGCCGGCAGCAGGGTGGCGATGTGGACGGTGGCGAAGTCGTAGATGAGACTGCCGTCGCCGTAGGTGGCGATCTTGCCGGACTTCACCATCAGCATGCCCAGGCCCTCGATGAGCACAACGGCCTCGACGAAGTAGGCGGCTTTGAACCCGGAGCCGGCGAAGCGCGACTGACGCTCGGGCTTTCTCGGGTGGTTGAGCTGGCGAATGACGATCAGCGTGGCGATACCGATGACCGTGCCGAGAGCGAGGATCTCCTCGAGGAAGTGGTAAACCGCAGTGTCGCCGAAGATCGGCCAATGGAACTCGGGGTTGAACGTCTGGCCGTACGCCTCGAACCAGACGATGGAACCGAACATGAAGCCGACCATCACGAGCCAGTGCGACCAGCCGACGGTGCGGAACTTGACCATCTTGGTGTGCAGCAGGAACTCGACGACCATCTGCTTGAAGCGAGGGACAATCGGTCGCCAGCGGTCGGGTGCCGGCTGGCCGAGTCGCACGATGTTGAACATCCGCAGAGCCCCGCGAATGAAGACGTAC
This sequence comes from Rhodococcus cerastii, assembly GCF_033042195.1. Lineage (NCBI taxonomy): Bacteria > Bacillati > Actinomycetota > Actinomycetes > Mycobacteriales > Nocardiaceae > Rhodococcus > Rhodococcus cerastii. The sequence continues at coordinate 49,021 of NZ_JAWLKF010000012.1, read as the reverse complement.
CAACACACGAGGCTGAGCAGAGCACCGACTGTGCCCAACGTGATCGTCAGGGCGTTCATGTCGCGGCCTTTCGTTCAGGTGGCAGCTGGGGGCTACCGCGGGTTCGGCCCGTCGAGCCGGCTGACGGACTATGTTACTCGCCAGTAGCAGTTTCGCCGTACTGACGGGTAACTTAGCACCACCGAGTGAAGCGGTGCTGGTGGGTGGGGAAGTGAGGCCGTCCGACGGGTGGGCTGAACTCGTCAGTAGGTTGTCTCGCAGATCACCGTATGCGTAGGCCGTCGAGGTGCTGTCGAGAAGGCAGTCCTTACCTACTCCGTTCGTGTGGCGGGATGTCGCCGACGGGCCGTCTGGGGCCGGTGGGATCACGCGCTCGTTCTTCCTCGATCGTTCGAACGATCGACATCTCCGATCCCAGCATGACTTGACTCGAGCCGCTGTGCTGCGAATATCCAAAATGTTTGTGACAGTGGGTAACTGACAGGTGGAGAACCTGTCACAAAAGGACAACGACCGGTCCGATTCTTACGCTACAATTCGGGCGCACCAAAAGTCGCAAAAGAGTCATCGGGGTGACTTTGCGCTTGACGGCTGCCTAGCGGTACTGCCAAGCACTCAACGCCACAGAAACGGAACTGAACTCCACATGAAACTCAGCAAACTGGTCGTCACGTCGGCCCTCGTCGCAGTCGCGATGGGCCTGGCCAGCGGAACCGCATACGCACAGCCCGCCGATGAAACGGCCCCCGGTGACACCAACTACACCGTCGATCTCGAAGATCGCACGATCGTCACCACCATCGACGCAGGCGTCTTCAAGGTCGCCGACGACGGGAAGACGGTCGACGTCCTCGACGCCGCCGACAACACCCTCGTGACTCTCCCGCTGTCGTTCAACCTCGGCGGACTCAACTTCCCGTACGAGCAGAACGTCGACGACAACGGCAAGACCCTGCGTCTGATCCCGGACCTCGACTTCACGAAGGCTTCGGCCAACTCGCGCAGCATCGGCGCAACGACCGTCGCCTCGCCTGAGGAGAACCTCAAGGCGCAGCAGAACTTCTCGTCGCAGCTGGGAATCGCGACCGCGATCGGTGGCTTCACCGGAACCGCGATCGGTGCTGTTGTCGGTGGACTCGGCTTCCTCGGCGGTCCCGTCGGCTTGGCGTCGGTACCGCTTGGTGCAACGATCGGCGGCATCGCGGGCACGATCATCGCCGGCGGACCCACCCTTGTTGTTGCAGGCATCGATCTGATCAACACGCTGAATGCGGCACCGGGCACCACGGTCTGGGCCAAGTAAGCGAGTCCTCACCGAAAACCCGCACTCTCGTCGAGGGTGCGGGTTTTCTGCTTTCTGGGTGGGTCGGCGTCGAGTTCCGGCCACCGCCGCACCCGTACGAGCACCGACGGAACGAGGGCGACGAAGAAGTGCTTTCACACGCTTATTAAACTTTCCGTAAAGTAAATAGCATGGAAACCGACTACGAACCCATTATAGGAGCCGTGGACAAAACGCTGTCCGACGAACTCCGCGACGAGTGGGACGCACTGGCCGAGCGAGTCGGAACGGTCTTCTCTTCTCGCCGCAGTTATGCGTTGAATGCACCGCGACCTGCGGGCAGTGAGCTGGTCTTCGTGCACGTGCGTCGAGGTACGCGTCTGGTGGCTTTGGCCCCGATGTTCGTGACGCGACTCGGTCCGTTGAAAGTGGCGAAGATTCTCGGGGCCGGGCAGGGCGTTCCGACGGAACTGCTCAGCGAGGACGACGCGTCGTCTCGTGTCCTGTGGGATGCCGTCGACCGCTGCGGTCTGATCTTCTACGCGGATTCGATGATCGGCGATCGAAACGCCGTCGAAGCGCTCGGTGTGCATCCGCGGTGGCGTTCGGAGTCGATCGTGCGGGAACGAGTTCCGGTGATCGACGTGCCGGAAGGAAGTACCGCTCGGGACGTGCGTGGGCACAGTTCGCTGAAGCGGCTCGGGAAGTACAGACGTCAGGCCGAGCGGGCCGGGAGTCCCCTCACGATGGAGACCATCCGCGATGCGAAGCACTTCGAGCGACGCTGGGCGGACATATCCCGCTTGGCGGCCGCGTCGACGCTCCACAGCGATCGCACCGACTACCTTGCGGAGGAATCGCCCGCCGACCCGTCGGCGTCGGCCAAGGACTTCCTGGCTCGCGAAGCAGCAGCCGGGAGATTGACCCTCTCCGGGGTGAGCGTCGAGGGGCGATGGCGTGCGCATCAGATCTGTGTTCGGACCGGAGCTCGACTCGAAGCCTGGTTGACGCATTACGATCCCGAGGTTGCGAAGTACCAACCCGGGCATCAGATGATGGAATGGTTCGTCCAGAGCCACGACGAGCTCGACGTGACCGTGCTGGACCTGGGCGTCGGTGTCAACGACATCAAGAAGTCCTGGTCCACCTCGGGCTACGACGTGCTGGCCGTGGTGGGCGTCCCCACACGCATGGTCGGGTCTCGGATTCTGGTCGGCTTGGTGCGTCGATGGGAGCTGTCGCCCGGGTTCGCGCATGCGCGAAGAGTCGGCTACGCGGCGCTGTCACGTCTGCGACCGTCCACGCACTAGGACGTTCGGATCGTCAGGCCCGGGTTCTCCGCGAGTACGTCGTTGATGGGGGTGGCGAACAGCTCGGGCCGCTGACCCTGCAGCATGCTGACGACGGTCGCGACCTCGCAGGAGGGCTGATCGCCCACGTTCGATGCACTGGCGATGCCGACCGCGAGGGTGCCGCTGACGACAGGGCCACCACTGTCTCCGCGTAGCGCGCAGATGGAGGTGGAGAAGCCGCGGTCCAGAACGTTGTCGCCCAGTGCGACGTGCTGGCCCGTGGAAAGAATTGTGCCGCAACTGAATCCGGTTCTGGATCCGGATTTGCAGACCGGTGCTCCCACGATCGGGTCCACCGTCCCGGTGACGTGCAGTGGGCCTGCTCCGGGGACTCGCACGGCGTTGCTCTCGAATTCGGCGGCATTGGCGTCGTCGATGTCGATCAAGGCGTAATCGTTGCGCGACTGGCTGGTTCGGTAGAACGTTCCGAATTTCGAGCCCACGAGACTGCCGTACATCGGATACGCGCCCGTCAGTGCCGCGGAGCCGGTGTCGGTGGTGTTCGGATTGCAGTGGCCCGCAGTGATGTTGACCGATCCGCGCGTCGGGTCGACGGCATTGAATCCGAGGGAGCACCGCTGACCGAGGCCGGCCGGTGTACCCGCGAGAAAGCTGTCACCGCCGAGATACGAACTCGCACGGATCGGGCCCGCCGTCGGTGACGGATCGAACGGGAGCAGGTCCAACAGCGGCTGGACGGCATCGACAATGGCCGGCGGGAGCTCGATGGGCGACGCGTCGATCCCGAAACCGTTGGCCGACGCGGCATCTGCCACGTAGGCGTAGGCCGGTCCGTCCGCCACCGCAACGACGGGACGTCCGTCCTCGTCCAGCCATGCTCTCGCTACCCCGTCGGAACCGACGGTGTCGGTGAACTCGGCCAGTCGGCGGGCTGCGTCCGCTCGGTCGAGAAATTGCTGCGGAGACAGCCCGAGGTCGCGGGCAACCGCGTCGGCCAACGCCGCAGGCAGCACGGTGTCGGCAACCGGATCCGCCCCAGCGGTGGGCGCGAACACGGCCGCCGTCACCACGATCGGCACAGCGAACATCGACAGCCGGAACGCTCGGCGACGCATAGAAACCTCTCCCCCCGGGCATCTGCAGATGTGATGCCGTTCACCCGTCGTACGACTATAGGCGGTGGAGGGCTCCCGCCGTACCCACTATTCGGTGCGGAGTGTGCTTCCGGTCGCGCGCGTGACCTGATCGATGGGAATGCCCAGGCTTGCCGTGCCACCGTATTGCGCCAGAGCGAGGTTGGCCTCGTTGCAATCGGGTGCGCCACCGCTGTTGGATCCGCTGGTGATTCCCAACGCGAGCGTTCCGGTCACGATGGCACCGCCACTGTCACCTGCGAGAGTGCATGCGGTGCTGGCGAATCCGCGAACGGTGCGGGACGTGCCGTCCTCCATGTAGAGCTGTGTCTCGACGCGATCGGCCGCAACCACTCCACAGGTGAACGACGACGACTGCCCGGACTTGCAGACCGGCGCTCCGATGACCGGCGATGCGGTTCCGGTGACGGTGACGGTGCTGCCGTTCGCTCCACGGACGGTGGGGCGGTCGAGTCCCGACGCGATGCCGGTGTCGTTCAGGGCGATGACCGACCAGTCGAGGCCGTCCTCTGCGCCCAGGCTGGACCGATCGAACGACCCGATCTGCGTGCTGCGCGAGATGTCGGCCGGATCGGGCAGGTAGACCGGCGCGCCGCCGGATCCGGTGGCCTTGGCCGGGTTGCAGTGGCCTGCACTGAGATTGACGGCCGAACCGGAGGAGTCGACGGCGTTGAAGCCGAACGAGCAGATGCTGATGTCGGTGGCCGGAGCGTCGGCGATGGGTCCCGAGGCGGTGACGTAGGTGTCCCCGCCCATCGGAGTCGGGTCGACCGGCTTGTTTCCGCCGGGGGAGAGGATGACCTTGATGTTCGCCAGCAGGGTGGGCAGATTCAGCGCGCTACCGATCGGGCTGTTCACCAGATCGATGACGATCTGGTTGTCGATGAAGTCGATGGCCGTTCCGTTGATCTGCTCGGAGATCTCGCGGGGAAGGCCGGCAATCCAACTGTTGAGGTCTGCCAGCGACTTCTCGAGTCCGTCTGCCGACACGGGCGACTGCGCGGTGGCGTATCCGTCCTTGGCGACGGCCTGTGCCGCAGCAGGTGAGGTGACGGCGACGACGGCATTGCCGTCGGGTCCGATCCAGGCACCGGCGAAATCTGCCGGACGGCTGGCTCGGAAGTCCGATGCGTATTCGGAGAGTTCCTGCGCGCGGGCGGCCCGATCGAGATACTCCTGCGGAGAGATCTTCAGATCTCGCTGCACGGCTTCGACGAGCTCGCGGGGAAGCTGATCGGCGGGTGACTGGACGACGGGTTCTGCTGCTGCCGTTCCGGAGAACGAAGCAAGAAGTACGAAAGCCGTCGAACACAGCACTGCAGCACGCAGCGCCCCGGTGTTACGCATGAAATCCCTTCATCGGGTGCTTGTCATCAGCGCCCCACCCTAGGGCATCGGGCTCGGAATCCGTGTTCGCGCAGCTCAGGGTTCTTCGAGCTCTTCGGATGGGGTGGTCACCGAAGCTGAGGTCGTGGTGGTCTCAGCCGGAGTCGTCGTCTCGACCGGGGTGGTCGTAACCGGAATCGTGGTGACCACGGGCGTCGTGGTGGGGACCACGGGCGCAGGGGCGGGCACCGGCGCGGGTGCCGGAGCAGGCAGGCGAGCAGGTTCGGGTGCCACGTACGGCTCGTCCGGCTGTTCGACGACCTCGGGTACGAAGACGGGCTCGACGGACGTGGCGGTGGTGGTCGAGGGTGCGCGCGTCGAGGTGACGATCGGCGAGCCGGCATCGGTGACGGTCGGGGGTGTCGCGGCGGGAGCGTCACCGAACACTCCGCTCAGTGCTGCGATCGCGAGAACGATGACCACGCCTGCTGCTGCACCGGCAACGATGGTGGCGATCGTCCGCGAACGCTCGCTGCGTTCCTTCTTCGACGCTACCGGCGCAGCGGCGACGGCCGGAGAGTGAGCGGTGGTCGAGGCGTTCTCGTCGACCGGAACGATCGGCTCGGATCGAAATTCCGAGGGAGCGAACACCGGAGCGACCGCAGGGATCGCCTCGGAGAACGCGAGGGACGGCGCGGGCGCGACGACCGGGATGGCGTCGGTGTCGAGGGACTCCGTGCCGTCGTTTCGGGTGACGATCGGCGCGGCACCGGTCACCATGGAGTTGCCGTCGACATCCTCGACCTCGGCCAGCAGCAGGGCACCGCGGGTGGCAGCGAGCGGCTCGACGAGCACCGGGCCCGACGAGCGTTCGGTGATGTCGGTTGCCACCGACGGAAGTGCGGCGCTGCCGCCGGCGAGGATCACAGTGCCCGTCCCCGGAACGTCGAGTCGGCGGAGCAACGGCGCGACGAGGTCTGCGAACTCGGCTCGGGTGACCGTCGCGGACTGCGAGACACCGGGGAGTTCGACCGAGATCGTGGCGACGTCGGCCGTGCTCAAGGTCTGCTTGGCGGCCTCGCACGAGGCGACGACGCCGGCAAGGGCTGCCAGGACGGCCGCGTCGGACAGGTCGATGTGCTCGCGATCGGTCACCACCTGATCGAAGAGGGCGTCGGTGAACGCGTCTCCGCCGACGGCGGTGGTGCGTACCGTCCCACCGCCGGGAAAGGTGGAGATATCGGTGCCGGTGGCCCCCATGTCGACCACGGTGACCGCTGCTCCCGGGCTCGGCTGCGCGAACGCGCTGGCGGCTTTCGCGTCGGGAACCAGGGCGACATCGGTGAGGCCGGTGTGATCGAGGGCGTCACGAAGCAGTGCGACGGCGGCGCGGGTCCACCGCGTCGGGTACGTCATGGTCGTGACGGGCATGTCGCTGGATACGCCGGCCTTCGTGGACACCATCGTGACGAGGCAGTTGGCGGCGTTGGCCATCAAGTCCTCGGCGCGGTAGGCGTCGGCGTCGGGCTCGAGATTTTCCTGCTGACCGACCAGATCGACGAACCGAGTGAACGGTGCCGACTCAGCAGGTTCACCGAGGTGGGCGCGGCCGTCCTCGTCGAATCTCAGAGTCGTCGGGAGGACGACGATCGTCGGTTCGTCCTCGGTCGATGCGCGATAGGCCGCGACGGACCTGGTGTTGCCCACGGTTATTCCGAGATGACCGGCATCGCTCATGGGGTCTCCGCCGATCGGTCGTTCGGTGCGATCTGTTCGGTTACGGACTGCCCGTCGTCCGGGTCGGTGTCGGGGGTGTCAGGGGTGTCGGGGGTTGTTTCGACCGGAAGTTCTGGTCCGACCGGATCGACCGGTTCGACGACGATGGGAGGCTTCTCGCGGTCGTCGTCCTCGGGTGCCTCGAACGCTGGGCGCGTCTCGATCTCGATCCCGGATTCGGTCTCGGTCGGTTCGCTCCGCGGGAGGTCGGAGGTTTCGGTGGGGGTCGTCTCTTCCGTGGTGGTGGTCGCCGTCGACGGAGCGACAGGAACGATCTCGGCGGCCGGTTCGGCGACGACGGTGGGGAAGTCGATCGGGCCACCCGACCCGGTGCCGGTCGACGACGTGCTCGGGACCAGCTGGGCGTTGTCGATGGTGGGGACGTCGGTGTCGGTGGGCGTACCGAGTTGCAGCGCGAAGAGCGTGGCACCGACGGTCAACGCGGCGGCGAACGCTGCCGCAGCGAACAGTGGTCGCCGGTCGGATCTCGCCGGGCTCACCACCGCGAACTGCTCGGTGACGGCGTCGACGGGGAACTGCGCTGCCAGAATCGCAGCACCGCGGGCCGCGGCGATTGCGGTGTCCTTCTTCTGCAGGGTCGGCAGGAGCGATGCGTTCCACGCGGCGAGCGCTTCTTCCTCGGCGACCAGCGCGACGTGTGCGAGCCCGTGCGCATTCATGGCCGAACGCAGCGCGAACACCTGCTCGGCAGTCCACCGGGCGGGATAGGTTGCCGCCGCGGCAAGATCACCCGGCCGCAGACCGATGGACGACGCCACCTCGGTGAGCAGGCACAACAGGGCCATCGACGTCAGTTGCTCGGCAGGAAAGACGGTTCCCTTGCTGCCGGTGACACCCACGCCGTCGGCGAGGGAGTCGAGAAAGTGTGTGTAGGCCTCGGAGTCGTCGTCGGTCGCATCTCCGAGCGAGACGGTGCCTTCGGGATGGGTGTTGAGCACGGTCGGGTGCAGTGACGCCAGGTGCAGCGACGGTCCGGGCGCGATCGGATGGGACACGGCGGCGACGGCGCGCTCGTCGTCCAGGTAGAGGCCGACGTCCGGTGTGCCGACACTCGCACTGCCGGGCTGCTCGGTCATGGGGCTGCTACCTGTTCTCGATCGGGGAGTGGTGCTCGGCCGTTATGTCGCTCCCGGTCCCCGCACAGTTACAGTGTCCACACTTGTGCTGGTCGAGGCCCCGTACCCCATGGCGCGCAGCATCGAGATCAGCTCCGACCGCGACTGCGCCCCGAGCCTGCGCCGAATGCGAGCCACATGGTGCTCGACGGTCTTCGGGGAGATGTAGAGCCGGCTGCCGACCTCGCGATACGTGACGCCGAGTACCAGCAGTTCGGCTACCTCGGCTTCGCGTTCGCTCAACGAGCCCGTCGGCTGCGGGGTCGATCTGGGGCTGTCGCGACCCGTCGAGCTGGGTTGGCGCAACGACCTGGCGATGTGCAGCAGCGAGGTTGCCGTCGCAGTATCGGTGACGGTCAGGGCGGCCTCGCTCGCCAGGCGGGCACCGTCCCACGGCAGTCCGAAGGCGGTGAGCGTGCGTGCTGAACTCTCCACCTCGGCCGCGTCGGGCCTGCCCTGCAACACGCCGAGCCACGCGCGACCGGCAGCGGCGAGTGCTGCGCTGTACGGATGGGTCGGAGCGGCGGCGGCCAGAGCCTTGGCGTGCGGGACCAACGCGTCGGGAGTCTGTGCCACGATGGCCGCCTGAACCTGATACCAATGCAGCGCCGACGCCCACACGGGTGGATCGCCGAGCGCTGCGAGCAGGTCGGTGGCCTGCGCCACCAGATGCTCGACGCGGTCCACCTGGCCGAGTCGAGTTGCGGCCAAGAGCAATTCGCCCAGGGGCAGCAGCGCGAACAGGTCGGTCGAGTATTCGGCGATCACGTTCTGGGCCTGGGTCCATGCCGTGATCAGTGACCCTGCGTCACCGGACCTGCGAGCCAGGCCCACCCGAATCGCGTGCAGGAACAATTGATTGCGCACGTGTGACACCGGAATCCGTAGTGCCTCGATCGCGATGCCTGCTTCGGCGGTATCCCCTCGCAGCATCGACGCCCAGGCCCCGACGAGGCTCAGTCTGGTGTGCGCCTCCGTTCCCGGACGGTGTTCGGGGAGTGCTCGCGCCACGATGGAATCGACACGGGGTAGGTCGCCGCAGTGCACCGCGTGCAGCGCCGAGACGGCAGCGGCAGTATCCGGGGTGCACGAACGATCGGAAGTAGTGCCCGTCAACGTCATTGCCCGCATCAGTGCGTTGGCAGCGGCACTCGACGCGGCTGCGCTCCGCGAATCGATCGACCCGATCACCCCGGTGACGAGCAGACTGCCCGACGCGATACTCGACGTCGGTGCGAGGGCAGTCACGGCAGCCATCGAACGGTCGGCGGCGCTGCGATCACCGGCCGCCGCGGCCGAGAGGGCAGCCCACACGGCGTCGGGTCCGAGCCGATCTTCGCCGAGCCACGCGAACAACTGCGCACTGCGCGAGGCCATTCCACGTTGCGCGGCAATCGACGCCGACACCCGCACCGCCGTCCGCAGATCCGTCGCATCGCACCCGACAGCGCCGTCGAGGACCACATCGGCGAATCTCGCCGCCTCGTCCGGATTCCCGGTGGCAGCCGCTACCTCGGACCGCCTCGCAGCCAACGCCGCCGAGTCGAATCCCGCGTCGACCGCCGCGTCGTACAGGGCACCTGCGACATCGACAGCAGCCGAATCCGCCTGCTGCGCAAGGAAATCTGCGAGACCCGGATGGACGACGCCTCGCTCTGCCAACGCACGTGCCGTGGTGGCGTCGAGCAGGCGGGATCGGGTGGCGATGTCGGTGACGGACGAGAGCAGGGCTCGGCAGCGCGCCTCTCCGATCATCTCGATCAGCGGGGCTTCCGCGGACGGAATCAACGTGCCCGTGGTGTCGAGCAGTCCGGAGCTGCAGGCCAGGTCGACGATCGACTCGACATCGGTCGCGCGTGCCACGATCTGCGCGGCCGACGCAGGATCGGGTGTGATGCCGAATCGGGCTGCGAGCAGCAGTGCCCGCGTGTCGTCGGTGGTCTCGATCAGCATCCGACGGTGTTGTTCGGCAACGGATTCGGCGACCGCGCGCAGTGGAGCCGGATCGGAACGGTCGCCGCCGAGTGCGCCGAGAGCCGCATCGACGGCGGCGAGAATTCCGCCGGTCGCCTTGGCGACGGCACCGGCGAGTGACGCCGAGATCGGTCGAACGGTCGCTGCTCGCGCCGCGATGGCCGCCTTGTCCAGCGGAACCAGAGTCAACCGGTTGGAACCGGCGGAGGCGACGAGCTTCTCGATGCGGGAATCGAAGCTCCGCGGCGCGGTGGCGACGATCAGGGTGATGTCCGATCGTGTTGCAGCCGCTGCGATCTCGTCGAGACGCTGCTCCGACAGCAGGTGCGCGTCGTCGACGAGAACCGTCGAGCCGGACGGTGCGTCGGCGATGGTGCCCGGGTACACGTCCACCGTCGACGCCACGGAATCGAGAACTGCGGATCGACCGGAGCCGTCGACCCCGACGACGACATGGAATCCGTTGGCGACGAGCGCATCACGGACGAAGCGATCGGCGCGCTCGATGCCGACGAGCGATGATCGAGTGCTGGTCACCGTCGACCTATCGGCCGGTCAAGCCGCCGAGGGCTCCGCCGAGTCCGTCACCCACGCCGCCGACGACACCGCCGAGCCCGTCACCGACGCCGCCGACCACTCCGCCGAGTCCGTCGCCGACACCCTGTCCGACATCGCCGAGGGTGGGACCCTGGTAGCTGGGAACCTGCACGCTCGGGGCCTGCGGAATCTGCACCGCCGGAGGCTGGTAGTTGGGAACGGTCGGAGCGGCGACCGACGGGATGGTCGGCACCGTGGCCGCGCCGTTGTCGGCCGGGGCAGGCGATCCCGCGACCGGAGCACCGGTGGCCGGATCGATCTGCGTCACCGTGCCGTCGGCGTTGACCACCGTGGTCGGCGCACCCTCGGAACCGGGTGCGGCAGCACCGTTCTCACCGGTGGCCGGCGTCGTCGTCGCGGCATCGGCCACCGCAGCGCTGGTTCCCGGTGTCTCGGTGCTCGAGATCGAGGTTTCCGCGTTCGATTCGGCCGGAGTGGTGTTGTCGGAAGTCAATGCCGTGCCCACCGACAGGCCTCCGCCGGCGAGAAGCGCGAGAACGAGGACGGATCCGGCCACGACACCGGCTTTCTTGCGACCGGACATTCCCGAGTCCGATTCGACGGCGGTGGGCGCCGGTGCGGGCCGGGGAGTGGGGCGAGGCATCGGCGCGGCTGCCGCAGCGGACGCGACGGCCGTGGTGGGCATCGCAGCCAAGGCTGCGGCGTTGTCGGAGGCGGTCGCGTCGGCGATGTCGCTGCCGAGTATCGCGGCACCGACTGCGACGGTCAGCTCGGGTCGCGGTCCGGCCACCACGGGTGCTCGCAGCTCGGACGACATGAGCTCGGCGACCAGTGGGATGGCCGAACTGCCACCGACGAGTACCACCTGGTCGATGTCGGAGACGTCGAGGCCCGCGGCCGTGACGGCGTCGCGTACCACCCCGATCGACCCCAGCAGTGATGCGCGCACCAGTTCTTCGACCTCGGAGCGCACCAGGCGGACCTCGGTGTGCAGGCCCGGGAGGTCGACCGTCAGTGACGTGGACGTGTCGTAGGACAGCTGTTCCTTCGCCTCGCCGCAGCGGGCCCGCAGTTCCACGAGTGCGCCGACGGTATCGGGGTCGAAGGGATCGAACTCGAAGGATTGGCTTCCCGAGACGGTGTCGAGGACGTACTGCATGATCGCGTGATCGAACTGCGCTCCGCCGAACTCCTCCGAATGCACCCCGGTTCCGACGGTGCCTGCCTCGGAGCCGGTGCGCATCAGCGTGACGTCGAGTGCAGTCGCGCCCAGGTCGTAGACCACGGCCAGGCCGTCGGCCTGTGGGCCGCGCGTCACTTCGAGCCACCGCATCGTGGCGACGGACTCCGGTACCAGCGTGACGTCGGCGAGTCCCGCGCGCTCCAGTGCTTCACCGAGAACCTCGGCGGTGTACGCCGTCCAGCGAGTGGGGTGGGTGACGACGACGGTAGGAGCGGCATCGGTCCCGGCGGAGACCTCGGCGACGAGTGCGCGAGCAGCGGTGGCGTACAGGTCCTCGGCGCGGTGACTGCGGCCGTCGTCGTCGATCAGTTCCACCGGATCGCCCACCCGGTCGGCGAATCCGCTGATCAGATTGCGCGTCGAACGGTCCCAGAGCTCTGCCAGACGCGGAGCCTCGCCCGGACGGAGGTCGAGTGCCGAACGCTTGACCACCGAGGTGACGGGTTCGGTGTCCAGAGCAGCCACAGCCGTCACCGAACCGATACGTATGCCGAGCCCTGCGTTCATCGTGGTGTCGCCGCCTTCGTCTCGCACTGCCGTCAGTACTACTGCCGTCACACGCACTGTCGGCAGTGATCGGTTATTCGTTACGTCTCACAGCAGGTTAGAGCGCACAACGAGTGAAATCCCCTAAAGCGCCGAGATCCCCTAACCGAAGTCCCCTGGCAACCCCCGGGGGAGTGGGGGGATCCGCCCCGTTGGGCTGGGGCTCTTCGGTGCCTAGCGTTGTGATCAACCACGAAGCACCACTCGTCAAGGAGACCCACGATGGCTACCAACGCCGTACTCGATTTCATTCTCGGCCTGCTGCGCGACGACCAGGCTGCAGCCGCCTACTGCGCCAACCCCGAGATGACGCTGGCCGCCGCAGGACTCGGCGACGTCACTCACGCCGACATCGTCGCCGTGGCACCTCTGGTCGCCGAGTCGGGACTGTTCGCCGGTGCAGGCAGCCAGCTCTCGGCGATCCTGGGCGCAGGCGGATCCGCAGGCCTCGACGGCGCACTCGCCGGAGGCGCGAGCCTCGGCGGCGGATTGTCGGCTGGGCTCGGACTCGCGGCAGGCGCAGTGGCAGGCGGCGGACTCGCAGCAGGCGGCAGCCTGACCGGCGGAATCGACGTCGCGGGTGAGATCGAGGCATCCCTGCAGGCAGCACTGGCCGCAGCATTGGCAGTCGGAGGCCAGATCGGTCTCGAGCTCGGCACTGCATTCGGCGGCGCATTCGACGCCCTGCTCGGCGCGGGTGCCGGGATCGGTGGCGGCCTCGGACTCGGTGGCGGCCTGGATCTGGACCTCGACGGTCTGCTCGGCGGAACCGTCGGGCTCGGCGCTGCACTCACCGGACTGATCGGAGCAGGCGCAGGCATCGGCGGCGAGATCAGTGGAGACATCGCCGCACAGCTGCAGGCAGCACTCGACGCCGCTATCGGCGCGACCGGTGCCGTCGACCTCGGCGCACTGGCCGACATCCAGGGCGGCCTGGCCGGCGCTCTCGGTGCGGCCTTCGGAGTCGGCGGAAGCGTCGGAGCCGATCTCGGTGCCGCTCTCGGCGGAGTCTTCGACGCGGTACTCGGTGCCGGAGCCGGACTGGACATCGCAGGTGACCTCGGTGCCGCTCTGACCGCGGGAATCGGCGGCGCACTCGGCGGACTCGGAACCATCGGAGCCGATCTGACCACCGACATCGGAGCTGCACTGGACGGCGCACTGGGAGCCGGTGGCTCGTTGGTCGGCGACATCGCCGGTGGTGTCGGCGCGAGCCTCGGCGGGCTCTTCGCGGCAGACGGTGCCATCGCAGGCTCGATCGGTAGCGCACTCGGAGCCGTTCTCGACGCAGGTGCACTCGCCGACCTCGACGTCGACGCCCTGCTTGCCGCAGGCGGCAGCGTCGGCGCAGTGGTCGGCGGCGCACTGGGAACCGCACTCGACCTCGACACCAGCGCAGTCGGCAGCCTCACCGCCGCTCTCGACGCAGCACTCGACGGCACCATCGGAGCAGCAGCAGGCATCGGCGGCGAACTGGCCGGCGGACTCGAAGGCGGAGTGGCAGGCGGACTCGAAGGCATCCTCGGTACGGCATTCGGCGTCGGCGGTGCAGCCGGGGCTCAGCTCGGAACCGCACTCGAATCGGTACTCGACACCAGCGCCGCACTCGACCTCGGAGCCGCACTCGGAGCTGGAGCAGATGTCAGCGCAGGCCTCGTCGGCGCGATCGACACGGCGGTCGCTGCCGGAGCAGACCTCTCGGGAACCGTCGAAGCAGCACTCGCCGGAGTCGGCGGAGTGGGCGCAGACCTGTCGGGCGGCCTGGCCGGACTCGGCGGAGTTGGCGCGGGCCTCACCGGAGGACTCGCAGGCCTCGGAAACGTCGGTGCTGATCTGACCGGTGGCCTTGCGGCCGTCGGAAACGCTGGTGCTGATCTGACCGGTGGCCTGGCGGCCGTCGGGAACGTGGGTGCAGATGTGGCCGGCGGACTCGCCGGTGTGGGTGAAGCCGGTGCAGGCCTGACCGGTGGTCTGGCCGGACTCGGCAGCCTCGGCGGCGGAATCGCAGGCGGAGTTGCGGGCGGCGTCGCCGGCGGCGTGGATGCTGCGGCTTCGGCCGGTGCAGGCCTCGAAGGAGCCGTCTCCGGTGGCATCAGCACCGGGCTCGACGCAGCAGCATCCGCAGGTGCGGGCCTCGAAGGTGCCGCGGGAGCTGCAGGCTCGGTTGCCGGTGGCCTCGAAGGTGCCGCGGGCGGAGTCGTCGACGCCGGCACCTCGGTGGGCGGCGAGATCGCATCGAACGTCGGAGCGGGACTCGACACCGGTGCCTCGATCGGAGGCGACTTCGCGTCCACTGTGGGTGCGGGTTTGGATGCTGGTGCGGACGCTGCGGCTTCCGCGGGCGGCGGGTTTGATTCCGCTGCCGACATCGGTGGCCAGGCCGCGGGCAGCCTCACCGGTGGCCTGCAGTCGGGTGTCGAGGGACTGGCAGACGCCGGCGGCAGCCTCTCCTCGGCGGCGTCGGGATCGTTCGATTCCTCCAGCTCGTTCGATTCCTCGGCTACCGCGACCGGTACCGGCTGGTCGAGCGTCGACTCGGACGTCTTCGGACAGGGTGAGACCGAGTCGAGCTTGTTCAGCGAGTCCGGCCTGCACGGTTCGGTGGATTCGGCAGCCGACTCTCTGGGACATGTGACCGTCGATCACGACATCGACCCGATGCAGCCCTGATCGTTCGCCTGCGGGTAGGCAACGACATGACTCGGCCCCGAGTGTTCGCCAGCACTCGGGGCCGAGTCGTCGCTAGAGTTCGTTCGGGGCGCGCAGGATTTTTTCGAGCCTGCGGCATGACCTGGTACTGCGGAAGTCGACGAGAACGGTTGTGAACACGAGCGTATGGACGGGCAATCTACGGAGCTGGCCGAGCTACTGAGCCGTACCGCGGCGGTGGCGACATCGGCGGGAAGATCCGACCTGGTGGATCGAGTCCAGGCGGCGCGCTCGAGAGTGTTGGATCCACGTCGACGCATCATCGTGGTCGGACCGCTCAAGCAGGGCAAGAGCCAGTTCGTGAACTCACTGCTCAACCTGACGGTGTGCTCGGTCGGAGACGACGAGACCACCGCCATCCCGACGGTGGTGTCCAACGCCGAGAGCCTTTCCGCGCAGCTCGTACTCGCCGATCCCGGCAACGAACCGATCCGAGTGGACGTTCCGCCCGAGGAGATCACGACGGTCACCCCGGCCAGTCCGCTGGCCCAGGGCCGGGAAGTGTTGCGTCTGGACATCGGGGTGGCGAGCCCGCTGCTCGCCGACGGTCTGGTGCTGGTCGACACCCCCGGAGTCGGTGGTCACGGAAATCCGCACGCTGCAGGAACATTGGGGCTCATTCCGTCGTCCGACGCGGTGCTCGTCGTGTCCGACGCCTCCCGCGAATTCACCGAGCCGGAACTGTCGTTTCTGCGTCAGGTACAGGGGCTGTGCCCGGCCGTGGCGGTGCTGATCACCAAGATCGATCTCTATCCGCACTGGCGGCAGATCGTCGAGGCCAATCGTGGGCACCTGGACCGCGCCGGCATCGACGTGCAGATGTTGCCGGTGTCGTCTCTGTTGCGTTCGCACGCACTGCGTTTGAACGACGAGGAGCTCAACGCCGAGTCCGGCTTTCAGCAGCTCTACGCGTTCCTGCGTGACGACGTGGTGGCCCGGGCGGATGTGCTGGCACGCTCGTCGGTCTCGCTCGACGTCCGTTCGGTCACCGAGCATCTGACGCTGTCGTTCGGCAGTGAGCTTGCGGCACTGAAGGATCCGGAGCGCGCTGCCGCGGCCGTCGCGGGGCTGCAGCGCGCCAAGGCCGCCGCCGAGGAGCTGCACAAGCGCTCGTCGCAGTGGCAGCAGACACTCGGGGACGGTATCGCCGATCTCGCCTCCGATATCGATCACGACCTGCGCGACCGGTTGCGACGCGTCACCAGGGAAGCCGAGGAAACCGTCGACGAGGGGGATCCGGGCAAGGACTGGCCGCAGCTCGGCGAGTGGCTCGAGGAACAGATCGCTGCGTCGGTGGGCGACAATTTCGTCTGGGCTCACGAACGGGCACTGTGGCTTTCGGAGCTGGTGGCCGAACACTTCGCGTCCTCCGGGGCGGCAGCACTACCCGATCTCGACGTCGGCGATCTGGACAACGTCCTCGATCCCGTCTCGTCGTTGGCCGATCTGGAATCCGGTCGTATCGGAATCACGCAGAAGGTGCTGGTGGGAATGCGCGGATCCTACGGTGGTGTGTTGATGTTCGGCCTGATCACCACGTTCGTCGGGTTGAGTCTGCTCAATCCGATCTCCATCGGCGCGGGTGTGCTGCTCGGCACAAAGGCGTACAAGGAGGACAAGGAGAACCGCGTCAAACAACGGCGTTCCGAGGCCAAGATCGCGATCCGACGTTTCACCGACGACGTCAGCTTCCAGGTGGGCAAGGAGTCCAAGGACCGGCTGCGGCAGATTCAGCGAGTGCTGCGTGATCACTTCACGTCCATCGCCGAGCAGACGCTGCGGTCGCTCAACGAGTCGCTGCGTTCGGCGCAGGAAGCCGCCGCCGCCGACAACACCGACCGCGCTGCTCGCATCGCTGCGCTGGAGAACGACATGCGCGTGGTGGCCGAACTGAATGCTCGGGCAGTGGGACTCGTCAAGGACGTCGCGGTATGAGCGTGGCGGCTCTGGCCAGGGCACGCGACCTCATCTCGGCGGCACGATCGACGTACTCCGGTGATGCCGAGGCATCCTGGATGCTCGACGAATGCCTGTACCGCTTGGACGAGCCGCTGCGGGTGGCACTCGCGGGATCGCTCAAGGCCGGTAAGTCCACACTGCTCAATTCTCTTGTCGGACAGGACATTGCTCCCACCGACGCAACGGAGTGCACGAAGGTCGTCACGTGGTACCGCAACGGCGTCGCTCCCGCCGTCACGGCCTGGTACGACGGTGACCGGGCTGCGAACGTGCCGGTGCAACGCCGGGACGGACGATTGACCTTCGATCTCGGGTCGTTGACCGCCGCTCAGGTCGACCGACTGGACGTCGAATGGCCTGCAAGTGCTCTGGCGCAGACGACGATCATCGACACCCCCGGTACCTCGTCGCTCTCGCGAGACGTGTCGGCGCGTACGTTGGCGATGCTCACGCCCGAGAACTCGTCCTCGGGTGCAGACGCCGTCGTCTATCTGCTGCGCACGCTCAATGCGACCGACGTGTCGTTTCTCGGGCAGATCGGTGCGCACGTGGGCGGTGATTCGGGACCGCTCGGTGTGATCGGTGTCGTCTCGCGCGCCGACGAGGTGGGGTCGGGGCGAATGGACGCGATGATGTCGGCCAAGGAAGTCGCTGCGCGATTCGCGTCCGAACTCGAGGCCACAGGCCTGTGCCAGGCGGTGGTTCCGGTCGCGGGTCTGCTGGCGCTCGGTGCGGAAACGTTGCGGCAGAACGAGTTCTCGGCATTCGAGATGTTGGCCACGGTGCCGACCGAGGATCTGCAGTTGGCGATGCTCTCGGCCGATCGATTCGTACGTGCAGAAAGCACGCTACCGGTCGACGCAGCGCTGCGAGCCAGCATCGTCGACCGTTTCGGGCTGTTCGGTATTCGGATGGCCGTGACGTTGATTCGACTCGGGGTACGCGATTCACCCACGCTCGCGGCCGATCTGGTCGAGCGCAGCGGGCTGACCGAACTTCGGTCGGTGATCGACGTGCAATTCGGTCAACGCGCCGACCAACTCAAGTTGCACTCGGCTCTGGTTGCCCTGCAACGAATTCTGGAGTTCCGTCCGGAATCGCATGCGCTGCGCACCGAAGCCGGACGAATGCTCGCCGATGTGCACGGCTTCGCCGAATTGCGTCTGCTCGGCCGATTGCGCTCCACCACACCGAAACTGCCCGACGGCGGACTGCTCGAGCTGCAGCGCATCATCGGCGGCTTCGGCATCGCCGCCACCGAGCGCCTCGACCTGCCTCCCGATGCCGGTCACGCCCAACAGCGAGACACCGCGCTGGCGGCGGTACACAAGTGGCGAGCACTGTCCTCGCATCCACTGTTGGACCGATTCACCTCGACCTCGTGTGCCACGGCGGCCCGCAGCGCCGAAGGGATACTCGCCTCACTGGCGTGAGGACCCTCGGGGCACGAGGGCCACGATCGTGGTGGCCGCAGCCGTGCCCGCCACGACGAACGGCCCCCACTGCAGAACGCCGCCGAGCAGCGCGGAGGCGTCGGACACGAAGGTCGAGAACGTGACTGCCGCTCCGATGGTCAGTATTCCGACCGCTCCCATCAGGACCTTCGACGACGTCGCCGCGTTGCGCAGCAGATTGAGTGCGACGAATCCCAGCAACACGAGCACCGCTGCTGCGGCACCGCTGGACAGCAGCGTGGCCGAGGCGGTGTTGCGGACGTCGGCGGCGCTTGCCGTCGAATCCTGCTGTGACACCGCAGATTCGACGCCGGAGAGCACGGACTCCCAATTCAGCGCGATGGCGGCGGCCAACGCGAGGATCAGTGCCGCTGTCAGAGTCCACAGCACGGTCGCGACCTTGGGTAGGACCGACCGAGATGGCTCCTGCCGCGGCCGCAGCGGTTCGACGGCAACATCGGGCCGCGGTGGTTGCGGACGGGGAGGCATGGGCCTCCGCGATGTCGGGTCGTTCTGTTCTTCGGCCACGGGCAGGAGTCTATCCGTCGGTGGGGGAGCCCTGCGGTCTCAGCGCAGCACCACCGGCACACCCTCGTACGGGCGCAGCGTCATCGGGAAACTGTTCAGTTCGTCCACCGTGGCGATCTCGTTGTCGTCCGATACGTCGACGGCCGTGGTGCCGGGCACCAGGTGCTTCGACTGGATGGTCGCGCTGATCTCCTCGGACGAGAAGTTGAGCACCGTCGCCTGGATGGTTCCCTGCCCGAGTTCGTGCACCATCACCAGTAGACCCTTGTGCGAGACGGTCGGGATGTCGATCTGCTGGGCGGTGGCGATACCGAACTTCTTGCGCAACTCGATGATTCGCGCCAACTGGCGGGCGAACGACTGTGGATCCGCCAGCTGCTCCGGGAGCGAACCGTACAGGCTGCGCCCGCGGGGGATGCCGGATTCGGAGCGCACGGCCTCGGGGAAGTACCCCATCAGATCGTGTGCGCCGCGGTTGATCCAGCGGGTGTCGCCTTCGCGGATGAGGTCGTCGACCTCCTCGGCATCGATCGGCAGGATGCCCAGAAGATCCCAGCCGGACAGTGCGAACACGCCCGGTTGCAACGCGTTGTACATCGCGAGCAGCAGATGGGCCCGCTTGACCGTCTCGATGTCTCGCTCGTCCATCCGGTCCAAATCGCGGATCCCGAGCGATGCGGTGATCACACTTGCTGTGGTGCAGGCGATTCCGTTGGTGGTGAACGTCCGGTTGTACGGTGCCCAGCGCCCGGTGAGTCGATCGGTCAGCTCACCGCGGATCCGGTCGCCCAGATCGCTGCCCTTGACCGCCTCGCCGCCGTAGGTGAACTCGTCCTCGGCGTGCAGGGTGGCGAAGTGGATGAGCTCGAACGTCATCTCGTCGTGGTTCTGCAACGCGTGCACCAGAGATGCCGTGTCGACGCCGTGATCGCGCGCCAGAGTCATGGTGAGCCTGAGAAACTCGGTGTTTCCCATGACGAGCGCGTGCTGATAGGCCGGGCGATTGATGAAGTCGTACGACAGGTCGGCACCGTTTTCACCCATGGCCTTGATGTCGTCGATCGTCAGGTTCAACTCCTGGAAGGTGAACCCGCCCATCTTGCGCACCACGCTGGCGATCAGGTGGTTCGCCGCCTCGGACAAGGGGTGGCCCTCGGACCAGCCCGGGCCTTCGGCTCGACGCTCGACACCGAGAAAACCGTTGGCGTCCAACCGCAATGCGCCTGCACCCAGATCGGCGATGGAGTGGCACGCGTCGCCGATCACCAGTCGCATTCCGGCGAAGGAGGGATCGAGCCAGTTGATCGACGGCTGACCGGCCTTGAAGTAGTGCAGGTACACCCAGCGACGCTCGACGCCGTCGATGCCGACGACGGGAGGTGTTGCGCTCCAGTTGGTTTCCTTCACACCGAGCTCGTAGAAGATCACGCGCTGCAGCTGGCCGATGATGTATCCGGCACGGGCGAGATTGGCCTCGGCCTCGGCGTCGATGTTCTGCGAATCGGCTCCGGCCCGCACTCGTGGCAACAGATGCCAGTCCTGCGGTTCGATCTCGACCATGTGGTAGATGCCGGGGTAGTCGGCCACGGCCATCTCGGCGAGCCGGAAGTCCGCACCTTTACCGGTGTGTCCGGGCACGATGTCGTCGATCACGATGCCGTCGTACGCCGACGCCACCACGCAGAGGCGTCGGAACTCCTCTTCCGATCCGAACGCGGGGTCGATCTGCATGCCGATGCGGTCGAAGTGGCCGTCGACCGAGGGAGTCGGACGCCAACCGTGGATGCCGCCGGCCACCTTCACCGGGCCGGTATGCACTGCGGTGACACCGATTTCGGAAAAGGCCTGCCACAGCTTCTCGTCACCGAGTGTGCTCAGGAAGCTCGTCTGCGGGGCGTTGATCACCGAGATGGGATACGCGGTGAACCACACCGGTGCGCGCTCGACGGCGGCGCGAGGATCGGGGTCGGCATACGGGTTCTGCCACATGCTGCCCTTGCCCGAGAGTTGCTCGGCAATGAGCTTGGCGTCGCGCAGCATCGACTGTTCGGTGAGCCAGTCCACGTACTCGGGATTCGAGGCCACCGGTTCGCTGTCGGGTGTGGGGCTGCTGCTCCTGTTGGCGCGTCGCACCGAAGGTCGAAGTGGTTTCGGCCGAGCCGGATAGAACTTCTCGTCGTAGGTGATCTCGCTCGGTTCGTGCTGCACTTCGGGATCCATGTGCCTCCGTAGCCTCGCTTTTCCTCAACCCTACGTAGGGCGCGGCCGATCCGCAGGGTTGTGGTTCCCCTGATCGGCAACCGGTGAAACCTGGCTCACCGACCGGTGAAACCTACTCCGAACTACATGGATGTGATTCGTCAGGGGCGTTTTCCTTCGATATGCGAACGTCATCGAATCGAGACCGCCTGGTGTGGAATGTCGGAATCCGATAGGACATAGTGAGTTGAGTACCAACTGACCCATCTGTCACATCAGACTCATGAGTCACATCCCCTTCAGCTACAGGAGTTGTTCATGCGACGTCTTGCCCGCACATCGATCCTGGCCTCGACGGCCGCTCTGGCCGCCGCCATCGGTGCGGTTGCCCTCGCACCGGCCGCATCGGCCGAACCTGCCCCCGAACCCGTCGGCCCGCTCGGCTCGGTGGTTCTCGAAAGCCCCGACCTGGTGGTGACCATGGCCGCCGTCTGCGACACCACGGTCAAGGACGCACCCGAGGGCGGCGTCGTCGCACTTCAGGTCAAGGTGGACAACGTCGGTGCGGACGACGCGTCGAACGTCAACGTCAACTACGGCGCACTGCCGGGCGTGCAGGGTCAGAACACCGAGACGACCATCGAGGCAGGCGAAGCCGCCACGTACACCGTGCCGTCGGTCGATCGTGAATGGATGGCCCGCCCCGCCGGTGCCGCGGCCTTCGCCAGTGCACTCGACGCGAACTTCCTCGACAACATCACCGGTGGGCTGCTCACTCACAGCTGCATCCCCGCCCCGGTCGAGGAGCCTGCCGAGTAATTCCCCCCGCAACACTTTCTCCCCGCTGCGCCGCGACGATCCTCGTGATCGTCGCGGCGTACTGCTGTGGAGGGGCTTCGCCCCACGTGCGCGAAACCTCGTAGCAGGGGTCGAGTTTTCGCTCACATGCGGCGCACCCGCTCCCACGGGAACAAAGTCGCCACACCCTCCGTTGTGCAGGTCAGCAGCCTTGAGTGGATGAGGCTCAAGTTGGAAGTTGACGCGACAAGACGCGTTGTGCAAACTTGAGCGGAGTTCGCTCACCCAGGGACTGAACCCCAGCACTAACAGGAGGAAACATTATGGCTCGTGCGGTCGGTATCGACCTCGGGACCACCAACTCGGTCGTGTCCGTCCTCGAGGGCGGCGAACCGGTTGTCGTCGCCAACTCCGAGGGATCACGCACCACCCCGTCGATCGTCGCTTTCGCCAAGAACGGTGAAGTGCTGGTCGGCCAGCCCGCGAAGAACCAGGCGGTCACCAACGTCGACCGCACGATTCGCTCCGTGAAGCGCCACGTCGGCACGGACTGGACCGTGGAGATCGACGGCAAGAAGTACACCCCGCAGGAGATCTCCGCGCGCACGCTGCAGAAGCTCAAGCGCGACGCCGAGGCCTACCTGGGCGAGGAAATCACCGACGCGGTCATCACCGTTCCCGCGTACTTCGAGGACGCACAGCGCCAGGCCACGAAGGAAGCCGGCCAGATCGCCGGCCTCAACGTCCTGCGCATCGTCAACGAGCCCACCGCGGCAGCTCTCGCATACGGCCTGGACAAGGGCGACAGCGAGCAGACCATTCTCGTGTTCGACCTCGGTGGCGGCACGTTCGACGTCTCGCTGCTGGAAATCGGCGACGGCGTCGTCGAGGTCCGCGCGACGTCCGGCGACAACCACCTCGGTGGCGACGACTGGGACGAGCGCATCGTGACCTGGCTCGTCGACAAGTTCAAGGCTCAGAACGGCATCGATCTGACCAAGGACAAGATGGCGCTGCAGCGTCTGCGTGAGGCTGCCGAGAAGGCGAAGATCGAACTGTCCTCCGGGCAGAGCACCTCGATCAACCTCCCGTACATCACGGTCGACGGCGACAAGAACCCGCTGTTCCTCGACGAGCAGCTCAGCCGCTCGGAGTTCCAGAAGATCACCTCCGACCTGCTCGACCGCACCCGTGCGCCGTTCCAGGCAGTGGTCAAGGACTCCGGCATCGCCGTCAAGGACATCGACCACGTCGTGCTCGTCGGTGGTTCGACGCGTATGCCCGCCGTCTCCGAGCTGGTCAAGGAACTCTCCGGTGGACGCGAGCCCAACAAGGGCGTCAACCCGGACGAGGTCGTGGCCGTCGGTGCTGCACTGCAGGCCGGTGTGCTCAAGGGTGAGGTCAAGGACGTTCTGCTCCTCGACGTCACGCCGCTGTCCCTCGGTATCGAGACCAAGGGTGGCGTGATGACCAAGCTCATCGAGCGCAACACCACCATCCCGACGAAGCGGTCCGAGACCTTCACCACCGCTGACGACAATCAGCCTTCGGTGCAGATCCAGGTCTTCCAGGGTGAGCGCGAGATCGCCTCGCACAACAAGCTTCTCGGCTCCTTCGAGCTGACCGAGCTGCCCCCGGCTCCTCGCGGCGTCCCGCAGATCGAGGTCACCTTCGACATCGACGCCAACGGCATCGTGCACGTCACGGCCAAGGACAAGGGCACCGGCAAGGAAAACACGATCAAGATCCAGGACGGCTCCGGTCTGTCCAAGGAAGAGATCGACCGCATGGTCGCCGACGCGGAAGCTCACGCAGACGAGGACAAGGCTCGTCGCGAAGAGGCCGAGGTCCGCAACCAGGCCGAGTCCCTCGTCCACCAGACGGAGAAGTTCGTCAAGGACAACGAGGACAAGGTCGACGCCGAGCTCAAGGGACGCGTCGAAACCGCCATCGCCGACGCCAAGTCGGCTCTCGCGGGCAGCGACATCTCGGCAGTCAAGACCGCCGTGGAGAAGCTCTCGACCGAGTCGCAGGCTCTCGGCACCGCCATCTACGAGGCTCAGGCCAAGGAGCAGGGCGGCGCAGAGGGTGGCGCGCAGGCCGCTGACGACGGTGTCGTCGACGCAGAGGTTGTCGACGAGCCCGCCGACGACACGGACAAGAAGTGACGTCGGACAACACCGAGCAGGAACCGGTCACTTTCGTGGACAAGCGAAAGATCGATCCCGAGACCGGTGAAGTACGGGAAGGTGACGCAGTTCCGGAGCCCCTGGTGGGCACCGGGGCTGCGCCCCAGCCCGACTCGGTGGACGAAGGGACCGTCGACGGCGACGTAGTGGAAGACCCGCGTGACACGCAGGTTGCAGAGCTCACCGCAGATCTGCAGCGCGTCTCGGCGGAGTACGCCAACTACCGGCGTCGCACCGATCGTGAGAAGCAGACCGGAGCGGAGAACGCGAAGGCGTCCGTCGTCTCGCAGCTTCTTCCGGTTCTGGACGACCTCGAGCGAGCCCGCCAGCACGGCGACCTCGAAACCGGACCGCTCAAGGCAGTGGCAGACAAGTTGGCAGGGGTGTTCTCGAACATCGGCCTGACCACTTTCGGAGCCGAGGGCGACGCCTTCGACCCGGCCATCCACGAGGCCGTCTCCCATGAGGGCGACGGCAGCAGTCCGGTCGTCGGAACGCTGATGCGTCCGGGCTACAAGCTCGGTGAGCGCGTCCTGCGGACCGCGATGGTCGGCGTCGTGGACAGTGCAACACAAGAATCGGATGCACCCGCGTCCGACGAGCAGTAGAGAAATAGCGCGAGAGGAGGAAACGCCCGGTGAGCCAGCGGGAGTGGATCGAGAAGGACTTCTACAAGGAGCTGGGCGTTTCCTCCAGCGCGACTGCAGAAGAGATCAAGAAGGCGTACCGAAAGTTGGCCCGGGACAACCATCCCGACGCCAACCCCGGTAACGCCTCGGCCGAGAACAAGTTCAAGGCGGTCAGTGAGGCGCACGCCGTCCTCGCCGACCCGGCCAAGCGCAAGGAATACGACGAAGCACGAAAGCTGTTCGCCTCCGGTGGTTTCGGTAACCGTGGCGGAGGTGGATTCTCGCCCGGCGCAGGCGGATTCGGCGGCGGTGGACAGACCTTCGACGTCGGCGACATCTTCGGCCAGGGCGGCGGCGACGGCGGAATCGGTGACCTGTTCGGTGGCCTGTTCAACCGCGGCGCGCAGCAGCGTCCGCAGAACAATCGACCCCGACGCGGTAGTGACGTCGAAACCGAGACCTCGCTGCAGTTCCGTGAAGCGGCACAGGGCGTTACGGTCCCCCTGCGATTGACCAGCCCGTCCTCGTGCACCACCTGCCACGGCAGCGGTGCGAAGCCCGGAACCAGCCCGCGGGTGTGCCCCAAATGCAACGGCCAGGGTGTCGTCAACAGAAACCAAGGCGCGTTCGGCTTCAGTGAGCCGTGCGACGACTGCCGCGGTACCGGATCCATCATCGACGACCCGTGCGTCGACTGCCGCGGCACCGGAGTGCAGAACCGCACCCGCACCATCACCGTGCGCGTCCCGGCCGGCATCAGCGACGGCCAGAAGGTCCGGCTCGCCGGTCAGGGCGAAGCCGGCTTGCGCGGAGCACCGTCCGGCGACCTGTTCGTCACCGTTCGGGTCAAGCCCGACAAGGTGTTCGGCCGAACAGGCGACGACCTGACGGTGACCGTTCCGGTGAGCTACGGAGAACTGGTGCTCGGCACCACGCTGTCGGTGCCCACCCTCGAAGGGCGAGTCGGAGTGAAGGTGCCACCGGGCACCGTCGACGGCCGAGTGCTACGTGTGCGTGGCCGCGGTATCCCGAAGAAGTCCGGCACCGGCGACCTGATGGTGACCGTCAAAGTTGCCGTCCCGCAGAAACTGGACGATGCTGCTACCGACGCTCTGAAGAACTATCTGGAAGCCGAGAAGGCCAGCGGATTCGACCCGCGGGCCGGGTGGGCAGGTGTGTGATGTCGGTCCCTCCCGAGGGCGGATCCGCGAAAGCCGGTGGCGGGCAAGCTGATCCCGATGCCCAGGTCTTCGTGATCTCCGTCGCGGCACAGTTGGCAGGTATGCACGCGCAGACGCTGCGTACCTACGACCGGCTCGGGCTCGTCACCCCGCATCGCACCACCGGCGGCGGTCGACGCTACTCACCTCGTGACGTCGCGCTGCTTCGTGAAGTGCAGCGACTCTCGCAGGACGAGGGCGTCAACCTCGCCGGCATCAAGCGCATCATCGAACTGACCAATCAGGTCGAGGCACTGCAGGCCCGGGTCTCCGAGCTGGCTCAGGATCTGGCCAACGTGCACGCCAGCTATCGCCGCGACCTGGTGCCGATTCAACGCAACGCCCTGGTGGTCTGGAAACCGCGCCACCAGCGCTGAATTCGAGGGTTCGCCCTTCACCGTTCACCCCCAACTGTTCGCAAAAGCGCGCGCGTTCGTCAGGTGCGCGCGGATTCGCCGGCGATCGGTCGCTATTTCGCGCGCGTTCGGCAAACGCGCGCGCTTTTGCGGCGTCGACCGGGGGCGCCCGGCGTCGACCGGCCTCCCACCGGCGTCGGCGGCGAACCTCCCGCACCTCGACCGGCCTCGACCGGGGCGACGGCATCGACCCCCGCGCGTGTGTGCGAGGTATTTCGCGTCGGCCCCTATCCTGGTTCACATGCAGGCGTGGAGTTCGACGGTTGTTCAGTATCATCGCCTTCGGAACGATCTTGCGGTGATCAGACTCGAAGGCGATGCTGTGCCGTTTCAGGCAGGCCAGTCGGTGTCGGTCACGGTTCCCCAGAACGCTGCTCTGACGCGGCGATACTCACCGGCGCTGCCGCCTTCGCGAGACGGGAAGCTGGAATTCCATGTTCGAGCCGTTCCGGCCGGTTGGGTGAGCGGTTCGATCGTCAACGAGACGCGGCCCGGTCATGTGTGGCAGATCAGCGATCCGCGGGGCAGTCTGCATGTCGACGATTCGGGGCGCGACGTCGTGATGATCGCGGGCGGCACCGGCCTCGCTCCGTTGCGCGCGATTCTGCTCGACCTCACTCGCCGCCCACAGCCGCCGAACGTGACGCTGTTCGTGGGCGGCAAGTCGCCACGTGATCTGTATGCCGGTGACATGCTGTGGTTGATGGCGGCGGAGTTGCGGTGGTTGACGGTGGTACCTGTCGTCGACCAACTGCACGAGCCGTGGGCGTCGGATCGATGGAACGACCGCATCCATGCCGAGATCGGTTCCAGCGCAAAGTTTTTCGAGCCCGAGCATTGTTGGGAGGGCAGTGTGGCCGACGTCGTCGCCACGCAGGGGCCGTTCCCGGATCGCCAGATTCTGGTCTGTGGCTCGCCGGGAATGGAAGCGGCGACCGTGCGCGCGCTCGTCGAGATCGGCACACCACTCGACGCCATCCGCCGCTGAAGCGGGAAGCCCAGCAATCAGGGCAGCTGCAGAATCCGTCGTAGATGCGCCAGGTCTTCGGCGGATACCGTCGTGAATTCCGGCGGCGGGGCGTCGGCGATCGCTCGGGCCTTCGCGGCGAGCCGGCGTCCGGCATCGGTGAGTCCGATGATGCGGCGTCGGCGATCGTCGGGATCCTCGGTGCGCATCACCAAGTCGCGTTTCTCCAGCTCGCGAACGTTGAGGGATATGTACGGCGCATCGGACGCAAGAATCTCGGCCAACTCGGTCACCGTCCGATCGCCCGTGAGCAACTTGGTGAGCAGCTTGGCTCGCAGGAAGCTCATCCCGGTGGCGTCGGCGACGGCTCGGCGGGTGTCGTGCTTCTCGAGCATCAGCGCGCGCATCTCGCGCCAGACGAGGGCTGCCTCCGAGTCGGTCATACGAGCACCGGTTGGTCGATTCGATCGGCGGTCGAGCGGGCCCACCTGCCGGTGGTGACCACGGCGAGCACGGTGACGACCACGCCCGCACCCGCGATGACGAACCACGCCGGAACTGCTGCGGCGGTGAAGCCGTCGGAGATCTCGCCGACGATGCTCGCCGTGACGATGGATCCGACGACGGCCACGCCGAGTGATTGACCCACCTGCCTGCTCGTCGACGCGATGGCGGATGCCACTCCGGCCTGACTGCGCGGCATTCCGGACACCGCGGTGTTGGTGATCGGGGCGTTGACCATGCCGAAGGATATTCCGAAAATCACGTACGCCACCGCAAGCCACGCGAACGACGTCGTCGGAGTCAGTCGGGTGAGCATCAGCGCCGAGGCCACGAAGCCGATTCCGGCGATGAGCAGCGGGATACGCGCTCCGAGGGTGCCGACGATGCGACCGGAGATCGGCGCGAAGATCAGCGTCATCAACGCCATCGGCAGCGTGTACAGACCGGCGTGCAGTGGTGAGTACCCGCGCACGTCCTGCAGGTAGAGGGTGTTGAGGAACAGGAATCCGCCGAGAGAAGCGAACGCGCACACCGCGATCACCGTCGCTCCGCTGAACGGCGCGCTCCGGAAGAACTTCAGTTGGATGAGCGGTTCCTCGATTCGCGACTCGACCACCAGCAGCCCGACGAGAGAGCCGACGGCGACGGCACCGGTGAACACGATCAGCGGCGATCCCCACCCCTTCGCGGGACCTTCGATGATGGTGAACACCAGGGACACGAGGAACGCGAAGATGAGGAATTGGCCGGCCGGATCGAACTTGCGTGAGTGCTCGGCCTTCGATTCCGGGACGAATTTCAGTGTCATCGCCAGAGCGAAGATCCCGACGGGGACGTTGATCCAGAAGATGGACTGCCAGCCGGCACCGGTGACGAGGATGCCGCCCAGCGCCGGGCCCGCCGACATCGAGATTCCGACGACGGCACCCCACATTCCGATGGCTCCGGCACGTTCTTTCGGATCGGTGAAGGTGTTGGTGATGATCGACATCGCGACAGGATTCATCATCGAGCCGCCGACGGCCTGCAGCATGCGGAAGGCGATGAGCCAACCGAGCGACGGTGCGACGCTGCACAGCAGGGAGCCGAGGACGAACGTTCCGGTGCCGATCAGAAAGAAGCGCTTGCGGCCGTACTTGTCGGCCATCGAGCCGCCGAGCATCAGCAGTGATGCCACGACCAGCGTGTATGCGTCGATGATCCACTGCAGACCCGATACCGATGCATTCAGATCTGCGCGCATCGACGGCAGCGCGACGTTGACGATCGTGTTGTCGGTGCTGACGAGAAACAGACTCAAGCAGCAGATGCCGAGCACGAGATACCGGTGTCGTCGAGTCAACTCGGCCACGTTCACCTCCGCGATAATGCTTGTATTTCTATAACTATTACATGAGTACTCCTAAATTGTTCGACGAGCAAGTGAGATGCGGGCAGGGCGCGCCCGATAGGGTGTGTGTCACAGACTTGCTCGACTCCGAATTGCTTGCTCGGTGAATGGAGAACAACAGTGGCTTCCGAGATCGCACCAGGCGACCTGGTTCAGGCGTCCGGGCATGCAGGCCCGTGGAAGGTGCTCGAGATCCGTCAGGGTCTGGCGTTGCTCGAGCATCACGACGGTCATCGGTTGTCGGTACGTACCACCACGGTCGAGGTGGTGCGGAAGGCGTCGAACGGTGAGAGTTCGGCCCGGCAGGCCGAGGCAGAGGCCGACAGTCCCTCACTGTTCGACGAGAGCTGATCTACCGCTTTCTGCCGTCGATGGCGTACTTGACGCGCAGCGACTTCGAGATCTGCTTGTACTCCCGCAACTTCTGGCTGCGAGCACGGGCGTCCTGCCTCGACATCGCCCAGGCATTCTCGCGCAACAGTTTTCGGTAGTTGCCCAACCTTCGTTCGGTGAGCTCGCCCGCGTCGACGGCGGCGAGCACCGCACAGCCGGGTTCGTGTTCGTGCGCGCAGTCACCGAACCGGCACAGTGCGGCGAGTTCGTCGACGTCGGAGAAGGCGCTCGCCACAGCGTCTTCCGATCCTTGCACGCCCACCGAACGCAAGCCCGGGGTGTCCAGCAGCACCAGGGCAGAGGACGGGATCGGCACCAATTCTCGACGCACCGTCGTGTGCCTGCCTTTGCCGTCGGCCGACCGAGTGGCACCGGTTTCCAGAACCGAACCACCCAGCAGCGCGTTACCGAGCGTCGACTTTCCGGATCCCGACGGCCCGATCAACGCGACCGTTCCGCGCAGATGTGCTGTCAGTGAGTCGATTCCGCTGCCGTCGACCGCGCTGGTGGTGCACACCTCCACACCCGGCGCGGCGGCCAGCACCAACTCCTCGGCGACGCTACCGCTGTCGGTCTTGGTGATCGCGACCACGGGAACGGCGCCGCTGCCCCAGACCAGGGTGATGTAGCGCTCGACGCGACCGAGATCGAGGGCGGTGTCCGACGCCACCGTGACGACGACGGTGTCGACGTTGGCTCCGAGAACCTGTGTGTCGGAGGTGGATCCGGCGGAGGCGCGTTCGATGGCTGTGCGGCGAGGGAGGGTAGCGGCGAGCCTGAACGAGTCCAGTGTCACCCAATCTCCGGTGCAGATACCGGTGCCGGTGCAGCGGACGATGCCGCTGTCGGTGACGGCGTCGAATTCACCTCGGTCGACGCGAACGACGCGGGCGAGAGTTGTTTTCTGGGAGAGCTTTTCGAATTCGGTCAGCCAGTGCTGATCGAGGCCGTAGTGGTCGAGTGGAGACATGCGAGGTCCTTGGGGGAGGAGGAACGGGGGCTCGGGTCCGTCGATGTCCGGGTGGCCACGATGCCACCTCCTCACTGTCTCGATGCACGAAAAAACCGTCGACGGCAAAGTAGCAGCCGTCGACGGTATCGGGAAAGCGATTTATCGGCTGAGGTTGGTGCCCTCCGCCGGCGCTGCGAGTGCGGTCAGGAAGGAGCGGGCCCAGCGATCGACGTCGTGCGCGAGCACCTGCCTGCGCATGGCACGCATGTGGCGTTTGCCTGCCTCGGGTTCCTGCTCCAGTGCGCCGATGATCGCGTCCTTCACGCTGTCCAGGTCGTGTGGGTTGCACAGGTACGCCTGGCGCAGTTCTGCTGCGGCACCGGTGAATTCGCTGAGCACCAGCGCGCCACCGAGGTCGCTGCGGCAGGCCACGTACTCCTTGGCGACGAGGTTCATGCCGTCACGCAGCGGAGTGACCAGCATGACGTCGGCAGCGACGAAGTAGGCCAGCAGGTCGTCGCGGGGGATCGGCCGGTGCAGATAGTGCACCACGGGATGACCCACCTGGCCGTACTCGCCGTTGATCCGGCCCACTTGCTGCTCGATTTCGCCGCGCATGGCGACGTAGCTCTCGACGCGTTCCCGGCTGGGTGTCGCCAACTGCACGATGACGTTCTCGGCGGGATCGACGCGGCCCTCTTCGAGCAGTTCGCGAAACGCGTTGAGCCGAACGTCGATTCCCTTGGTGTAATCGAGTCGATCGACGCCGAGCATGATGCGCTTCGGGTTGCCCAGATCCTTGCGCAGTTGCTTCGCGCGATCACGGACGGCCTTGGAGCGAGACTTGGTGTCGAGATCACCGGAATCGATGGAGATCGGGAACGCGCCGACCCGCACGGTTCGGAAGCCGACCTGCACGACGCCCAACTTGGACCGCACTCCCACGGTTCCGCGGGACGTGGTTCCCCCGGCGAGGCGTCGGGCGAGGTAGAGGAAGTTCTGCGCGCCGCCGGACAGATGGAAACCGATGAGGTCGGCACCGAGCAGTCCTTCGACGATCTCGGTGCGCCACGGCATCTGCATGAACAGCTCGATCGGCGGGAACGGGATGTGCAGGAAGAACCCGATAGTCAGGTCGGGGCGTAGCATCCGCAGCATCTTCGGAACGAGCTGGAGCTGGTAGTCCTGGATCCACACCGTCGCGCCCTGTGCTGCAGCCTCGGAGGTCTTCTCGGCGAAGCGGCGGTTGACTTCGACGTAGGCGTTCCACCAGTCGCGGTCGTACTCCGGCTTGACGATCACGTCGTGATAGAGCGGCCACAGCGTCGCGTTGGAGAAGCCCTCGTAGTACTGGGTGTATTCCTTCTCGCTGATCGTGACCGGACGCAGTTGCAGGCCGTCCTCGACGAACGGCTCGACGTCGACGTCCGAGACACCGACCCACCCCACCCAGGCACCCTTGTTGGCGCGCAGGATCGGTTCGAGAGCGGTGACCAACCCGCCGGGGCTTCGCTTCCATCGGGTGCTTCCGTCCGGAAGCTTTTCCAGATCGACCGGCAACCGGTTGGCTACGACGACAAAATCCGAACCCTGCGAGGCGTCAGCCACAACTGTCCAATCCGCTTGTAGATCTCTGGGGGAGCCAGTCCTGCGAAGGTGCTACTCGCTTTCGCCCTTCACAACAGGATCTATACCCAACATCGACAGCAACATGCGGCATTCGTCGGCATCGGTTGCGTAGGCCGCGACGACGCGCTGAGCCTGGCTGGCCGTCTCGTACTCGAGTGGGACGATGTCTTCGTCGGCGATGTCGTTGTCGGTCGAAGTCTTGGCAGGCATGGTGTTCTCCGTACTCTCTGCTGGGCTTACACGGTGTTCGTTGGTCCCGACTCTATGTAAATGTGGCGTCCCATCGCCACTTGCCGATGCCATAGGCTGCAGCAAATGACCGATTCTGTGCCGCTCCGCCATGCTCGGACAGTGGTGGAGGAGCCTTCTCCGGCCACCGGCTCCGCGATTCTGCGACGCACCGTCCGACGCCATCGCACCCGACTGATCGTCTCGTCGCTGCTGTTCGGAGTGCATCAACTGTGCGAAACGATGGTCCCGGTGGCGATCGGACTCATCGTCTCGCGGGCCATCGACACCGGTGATGTGACGGCGATGATCGTCTCGCTGGTCGGTCTGGCGGCCTTGTTCGTCACCCTGTCGTATGCGTGGCGGATCGGTGCCCGCATCATCGTCGTCGCCATCGAGCGGGAGGCGCATCTGGTGCGCGTGGAGGTCGCCGGTCGTGTCCTCGATCCGCGGGGTGTACGTACCGAGCTGTCGGCGGGGGAGTTGCTGACGGTCTCGACGTCCGACGCCGAGAAGGAGTCGTGGATCCTCGATCTGATCGCCCGGGTCTTCGCGTCGGCCGTCGCGGTCGTCGCATCGGCTGTGGCGTTGTTGATCATCGACGTTCCCCTGGGCCTTGCCGTCGTGATCGGGACCCCGGTCATCTTGATCGCGCTGCAGCGCCTCGCTCCACTGGTCACCCGCGCAGCCACCGCCCAGCAGGCCCGGATCGCCGGTGTGTCGGGTATGGCCACCGATCTGGTCAGCGGTGTCCGGCCGCTGCGTGGCATCGGTGCCGAGAATGCCGCGACCGAGCGATCCGTGACGTCGAGCAGAACGGCATTGGCGGCGACTCTGAAGCTGGCTCGCGCGAACAACGTCTATCAGGGCTTGTCGGCAACGGTCAACGCGTTGCTGGCAGTCGGGATCGCCGGTACCGCCGGCTGGTTCGCGCTACAGGGCCGAATTTCGGTCGGTGAGTTGATCACTGTCATCGGCCTTGCGCAGTTCGTCATCGAACCCCTGACCGGATTGGCGAGGATTCCCGGTGTGGTGGCGATGGTGCGCGGATCGGCCGACCGACTGGCCCTGGTGCTCGGTGCGGAACACGTTCTGCCGCAGTCGGAATCCGCGGTGCCCGCGGCGACCGATCTCGGCGTCGACAGCGTTCGGTTCCGATCGCTCGACGGCCTCACCTTCCGGGCAGAACCGGGCGAGATGCTCGGCGTGGTCGCCTACCGGCCGCAGGACGGGGAGGCGCTCGCTGCATTGCTGTCCGGCCAGATCTCCGACGCCGACTACACCGGATCTGTTCGCGTCGGCGGCATTCCGGCGGGAGAGATCGATCTTCGACGCGCCCGCGAGACCGTTCTCGTCGAGCCGCACCTCACCGACCTGTTCGCCGGAACCGTCCGCAGCAACGTCACCGCCGGGCGGGAGCGGCCCGACGCCGAACTCGACCGAGTGCTCCAGGCATCCGCGGCCACCGACGTCGTCGAATTGCACGATGCCGGACTCGATCACGCCGTCACCGACCGCGGAGCCAGCCTGTCCGGCGGCCAACGCCAGCGAGTGGCGTTGGCGCGAGCGCTGTCGGTCGACGCCCCGGTCCTGGTACTGCACGACCCCACCACCGCCGTCGACGCCGTCACCGAGCACGCCATCGCCCGCGGCATCGCCGAGCTCCGGCACACCGAAAGAACATCGCAGACAACGATCCTCATCACCACCAGCCCTGCGCTGCTGTCGGTGACCCATCGCGTTCTCGTCGTCGACGACGGCCGCGTCGTCGCCGAGGGAACGCACCACGATCTCGCGTCCTCGGACGCGCAGTACAAGGACGCGGTGCTGCGATGACCACCCCCGAACTTCTTCCGATCGCCACCGGAGCCCGATCCGGTCGGTGGTTGCTGGAACAGCTGAAACTACGACGGGCGCGCACGGCGGTCACGCTGCTTCTCGGCGCACTTGCAGCGGCGATGTCGCTGGTGCCGGTCTATGTCTTCGGGGTCTTGGTCGACCGCGTCCGCGACGGGGCCGACTCGTCGACGATCGTCGGGGTCGTCGTCGTCATCTCGGTGGCCGCGGTTGTCGGCGGCATCGTCACCGGTTTCAGCGGCTATCTCATCAGCACGTTGGGTGAGGGCATTCTGGCGTCGCTGCGCGAGGCCGTCGTGCGCAGCGCGCTGCATCTGCCGGTGGCCACGCTCGAGCGAGTGGGCAAGGGCGACTTGCTCTCCCGGGTGGGCGACGACGTCGCGGTGATGGCCAAGTCGATCGGTGAGGTGATCCCGCAGCTCGTCGGTGCGTTCCTGCTCGTATGCCTGAGCATGATCACGATGCTCGGCATCGACTGGCGGCTCGGCCTGGCGGGGCTCGTCGCGCTGCCGATGTACGTCCTCGCGCTGCGCTGGTATCTGCCGCGCTCGGCACCGAAGTACGCGGCCGAGCGCGTGGCGATGGGCGAGCGAGCGCAGTCGTTCGTCAGCAGCATGCAGGGCGCGAAAACCGTTCGTGCGTACGGACTCGAGTCGGCACACCTGAGCGAGATCGACAGAGCATCCGCGAAGGCCCGCGACATCGGCGTCGACGTGTTCCGCTTGTTCACCCGATTCGGATCTCGAAGCAATCGCGCCGAATGCGTCGGACTGTCGGTGATCCTGTTGGCCGGATTCTTGCTGGTGCGAGGCGATAACGTCACCGTCGGTGAGACGACCGCTGCGGCGCTGCTGTTCCACCGACTGTTCAATCCGATCGGCACCCTGCTGTTCACGTTCGACGACATCCAGTCTGCGGGAGCCTCGTTGGCCCGGCTCGTCGGCGTCATCGACATCCCCGACGAGCGACCCGTCGGCGACGGTTCCGTGCCGTCCGATGCCACCTTGGACGTCACCGATCTGCGGCACGAGTACGAGTCCGGCCACGAGGTTCTGCACGGAGTGAACCTGCGGGTCCGCGCAGGGGAGACCGTCGCGCTCGTCGGATCCACCGGCGCAGGCAAATCCACGATTGCAGCTATTGCGGCAGGCTCGATGGCGTCGACGTCGGGGACGGTACGGGTCGGCGGCGCATCACTCGATGCGCTGGGCAGTGAGGGCCTGCGACGACACGTCGCGATAGTCAGCCAGGAAGTGCACGTGTTCGCCGGCCGATTGATCGACGACGTGTTGCTTGCCGCCCCGGATGCCGGTCGTGACGACGTCGAAGCCGCACTACGCACCGTCGGAGCGTGGGCGTGGGTCGAGGCGCTCGAGAACGGCCTCGACACCGCCGTCGGCGAGGGTGGACGCCAGTTGACCGCGGCACAGTCGCAGCAATTGGCCTTGGCGCGTTTGGTTCTCGCCGACCCGGCCGTCGCAGTGTTGGACGAGGCCACCGCAGAGGCCGGCAGTTCCGGTGCGCGAGATCTCGAAGCTGCGGCCGAGGCAGCGACCAGGGGGCGCAGCACGTTGATCGTCGCGCATCGGCTGACGCAGGCCGCTGCCGCCGACCGCGTGGTGGTCCTCGAACACGGGAAGATTCTGGAACAGGGCCCGCACGAGGAGCTGGTCGCGGCCGGTGGACGATACGCACAGCTGTGGGAGGCGTGGCAGGGTCGCTGATTGCTTTAGCAATTTGCCTATAGCTATTAGGTTTGGATACGGTGTCCTCGAAAGAACGAGGAGGCCGTTATGGCACGCGCAGGATTGACCGCGCAGCGCATCGTGGCAGCAGGAGCGGATCTGGCCGATGAGGTCGGCTTCGATCGCGTCACCGCCAGTGAGCTGGCCAGACGCTTCGACGTCAAAGTGGCGAGCCTGTATTCGCACCTGAAGAACGCGCACGAGTTGAACGTCGGGATCGCGTTGCTGGCGTTGGAGGAACTGGCCGATCGGGTGTCCGAGGCGCTGGCAGGCCGAGCGGGCAAGGACGCGTTGGTGGCCGTCGCCAACGCGTATCTCGACTATTCGCGGGAGCACCCCGGTCGCTATGCGGCGACGCAGTTTCCACTCGATCACGAGACTGCTCTTGCGAGTGCGGGAGTGCGTCACTCGGCAATGATGAAAGCGATCCTCCGGGGGTACGACCTCGGTGAAGAGGATCAGGTGCACGCAGTTCGATTGCTCGGCAGTGTGTTTCACGGCTATGCCAGCCTCGATGCGTCGGGCTCGTTCGGTCACAGTGCGCCCGACTCGCAGCAGTCCTGGGCTCGCATCCTCGACGGAATCGACACACTCTTACAGCACTGGAGGCAGTGACATGGAACCGATCTCCGAGCGCGACATCAGGTCGTCGTTCGTCAACTCGTCCAAGGGGGACGCTGGAAGGCTCTCCCTTCCCGAGATGTTCGACGCTGTGCCGTGGAGTGATCTCGACTTCTTCGGTTGGGTCGATCCCAAGCTTGCCGGGAGGAGTTACATCGTCGTTCCTTCCGCGGATCGACTGTGTGGAATCTCGTTGCGCTACAAAGTCGGTGGGCCACGCACAGCGCAGATGTGCAGCATCTGCCTCACCACACACGCGAATGGTGGGGTCTCGCTGATGGCTGCCGCGAAAGCAGGCGAATCCGGCAGGCGCGGCAACACGGTGGGTACCTACATCTGCTCGGACCTCGCGTGCTCGCTCTACGCGCGAAAGAAGAAGACTCCCGCGTTGGGCCGTCAATTCAAGGAAGACTTCGATGTCGAGACCCGCACCGCGGCAGTCGAAGACAACATTACTGCGTTTCTCGCCCGCGTCCTCGATTGATCAAGTGGTGGGCGGGGAGCGCGCGCCCCAATTGACGACTGCGCGCCCATGCTCTGATGCGAGTAGGGGCGCGCAGTCGGCAAAAAGGGTGTGAGGTCCTGCCGGAGATCGGTAATTCGCCGACAGTACCGAAGTCAGTCCTTGTTCTTCTCTGCGATGAACAGCTTCTCGATGCGCTCCGCCTCGTCCTTCTTGGCGGCGGCCTCGTCGGAACGCTCGGCGGCCTCGGCCAGTTCGGCCTCGGACGGCGCGGCGGCCGGCTTCTCCTGCTTGTCGACCTGAGCCTGCTGCGCCTTCTTGCGATCCTCTGCGGCCTTCGCGGTGGCAGCGGCCTGCTCGTCGGCCTTCTTCTTCTTGGCGGCGGCTTCACGCTCGGCATCCTGAGCGGCCTCGCGCTTGCGTTGCTCGGCCTCCTGGCGGGCGTCACGTGCGGATTCCTGGGCGGCGGCGTCGGCTGCGCGGCGATCCTTCTCGGCGGTCTCGCGAGCCACCTTCAGTTCGTCGTTGGCTGCGGCCTTCTTGGCCCGAGCCTCGGCGTCGAGGCGCGCTGCTTCGGCACGGTTCTCGGTGCTGTCGACCAGGGTTTCGCCGCGATCGGCGAGTCCCTTGTCTCCCAACAGGTTTCCGACGGCACGGTCCAGTGAACCGAGCGTGTGCTCGTACACCAGGCGCGCGGGTGATTCCGCATTCATCTTCTCGACCACGTTGGTCTCGATGAGCTGCAACGGAATTCGAGCGATCTTGTACTGGATGCGAAGAATGGTCATCGGTATGGCTAGGACACTCATGAAACGAAACTCCTGTTTTGCAGTAGTGGTTCAGGCCTGGTTGCGGAGCTCTTCGGCCTTCTTGCGATCGGCCTCGGCCTGACGAAGCGCCTCCTGGTGCTTCTGTGCGGCCACCATTTCGTCGGAGTCCGCAGCAGCCTGCCCGATGCGCCGGTCCTCTTCGGCCTCGATCTGCTCGGCGGTCGCGTCGACCTCAGCGGCAGCGCGCTCCTGCGCTATGGTCTCGCGCTTGTTCTGCTCGGCCGCGACCACCTGCGTCTCACGCACCCGATCTGCCTGCGCCTCGGTGACCGCGGCGTTCTCCTCTGCGGCCTCTCGGCGGCTTTCGGCTGACGTGCGAACGTCGGCCAGTTCCTCGGCGGCTTCGGTGGCCTGCGCTTCGGCGACCCGCTCCGTGGCCTGGGCCTCCTTGTGTTCACGAGCCTGAGCAGCCTGTAATTGGCCCTCGGCCGTCAACGAGTCGTTGCCGGTCACCGCGCCCACGACCTCTTTGGCCTTGCCCTTGAATCCGTCGAGCAATCCCTTGCGTGCTTCGCCCGCTACGTTCTCGTCAGTCATGTAACACCAGGTACCCACTGGCTGTTCGAGTAACCCCGTGTCGGTGTCGGACGATACGATCCCCGACGGACGAATCAGCAGTAAGGAGACGTATGCCTATCGCCAAGATCAACGGCATCGACCTGAACTACCAGGTCAAGGGCAGTGGAGACCTGGTAGTTCTGATCATGGGCACCGGTAGCCCGGGCCGTGTGTGGGAGCTGCATCAGGTGCCCGCTCTCACAGCAGCGGGTTACCGGGTGTGCACTTTCGACAATCGCGGCATCGCTCCGTCGTCGGAGAGCACGCACGGCATCACCATGGAGGACATGGTCGCCGATACTGCCGGCCTGATCGAACTCGTTCGCAACGGCGACGAGAAGGCCTACGTCGTCGGAACGTCGATGGGCTCACGCGTCGCGCAGGAGCTCGCTCTGAGTAGGCCCGACCTGGTTCGCAAAGCGGTCTTCCTCGCCGGCCACGCCCGAGTCGACGAATTTCAGAAGACTCTCGCCAACGGCGAGCGAGCCTTGTACGACAAGCGCGTCGAGCTCCCGGGAACCTATTCGGCTGCGGTGACAGCGGTGATGAACCTGTCGCCTGCGACGTTGCGTGATTCTCGCGGGGCACGCGACTGGCTCGACCTGTTCGAGTTCTCCGCCTCCTCGCCGTCCGCCGGCGTGCGCGCTCAGCTGGGCATGGAGGACGATTTCGATCGAACTGCGGCTTACCGCGGCGTGTCGGTGCCGTGCCTGTCGGTCGGATTCGCCGACGATCGGATGATCCCGCCGTACTTGGGCAAGGAACTGGCCGACGCCATCCCCGGTGCTCGGTACGTCGAAATAGCGGACGCCGGGCACTACGGATATCTCGAGCGCCCCGAGGCCGTCAATGCGGAACTGCTCGGCTTCTTGAAGGCCTGACGGCACCACGGCTCGACCTGCGTTGCTAGGGTCGTGTGGCACCTCACGGTGCAGACTTACCAACCAAACGTTCGCGACGAGTGAGGCGAGATGAGTACCAACCCGTTCGATGACGAAGACGGACGCTTCTTCGTGCTGGTCAACGACGAAGACCAGCATTCGCTGTGGCCGACGTTCTCCGAGGTCCCTCAGGGATGGCGTGTCGTCTTCGGTGAAGACACCCGCGCCGCGTGCTTGGAGTACGTCGAGAAGAACTGGACCGACATGCGTCCGCGCAGCCTGCGTGAGGCCATGGAGGCCGACGCTGCTGCACGCGCATCCGCTGAGGGAACCCCCAGCACAGAGGCCTGAGCTCCGCCTCTTACGAAGGACTCGTACCGCGCCGCCGACGAACAGTCGGTCGGCGCGGTTCTTCTGTGCGGCGAAGCGTCGGGCGCAGTAGTTCTTCCGTGCGCGCGATGATGCGTGGTCGACGCAGGGTGCGGGCACCCCACTCACCCAAAGTCACACCGGCGGCCAGGCCGCAGCCGACGCCGAACGCGGCGAACAACGAGCTGATGCCGAGCAGTAGCTGGTCGTTGAGGATCGCGTACAGACCGCGGTACAGCGCCAGGCCGGGGAGCAGGGGAGTGATGCCCGCGACGGCGACGATCAACGGCGGAATCAGCGCACGACGAGCCAACAG
Source organism: Rhodococcus cerastii (assembly GCF_033042195.1). Lineage (NCBI taxonomy): Bacteria > Bacillati > Actinomycetota > Actinomycetes > Mycobacteriales > Nocardiaceae > Rhodococcus > Rhodococcus cerastii. Next base: position 8,909 of record NZ_JAWLKF010000012.1, on the reverse strand, counting down.
ACCACCCGCGAATCCGACGACGGTGGCAGCGATGGCCGAGGCGATGATCGGTCCCACATTGAGCGTCTGCGAGAGCAGATACACCAGCGATCCCGCGAAGCCGCCCATGAAGGCAGCCGTCAACGCACGACGCTCGGCGTAGCAGGCCAGTGCATAGAACAGCGACGCTGCTGCGCCGGCGATCACCTTGGTGGGGACCTGCAGGATGTCCGGTGGGGCCAGGTTGCTGATCTGCGGCAGATCGCTGCCGATCAGCGCTGCCAACCGCAGAGACGTCGCGACGCCGGCGATGATGCCGCCCGTCATCATCAACACTTCGAAGAATCTCGACACCGCCGTGATCGGGGCACCGGTGATCGCATCCTGCACCGAGCCGACGAGCGAGAGCCCCGAGAGCAGCACGATCACCCCGGCCGCGATGATCTGCGACGGCGAGATACTGATGTTCAGCTGGTCCTGGAAGTTGTAGAGCGTGATCGCCGGTGTCGCCGCCACGAAGCCGCCGACAACCTGCTGGAAGAAGAACGGCAGGCCCGCACGGTTGAGGACGCGTCCGATGCGGTCGATCACCATCGTCGTCAGGAAGCTGACCACAGCCACCAACGCGCCACCGCCGAGCAACACACTGATGGCAGCGGCCATGCCCGACCACGCCAGCGTCGCAATCCACCGGTTGTACGGGTGCGGAGCCTTGGTGATCTCGTCGAGCCGCTCGAGCGCCGCGCTCGGCGGCACCATCTTCACGCGCACAGCGCGAATGAGACGGTCGACCTCGGCCAGCCGCGTGAAGTCCATCGAGCGGTAATGCACGATGCGCATCGTCGACGCCGGAGGACGCGTCGGGCCCCGGTGAGCACTGAGGGTGATCGAGTTGTACGTGACATCGACATCGCATCGCGCGAGGCCGTACGTCGCGGCGATGTACTGCACCTGAGTCGCCGTATCCATCGCTGCCGTGCCCGAGGCCAACAGCACTTCGCCGACGCGAACCGCGAGGTCCAGCACCTCCGCAACCGACGCATCGTCGGTCAGATCGATCGGACGAAGGGGCGACGGTGCTGCGGTCGGCGTATCGATGGTGGCCCGACGCTCACCGGTGAGACGGCTCAGCGAAGCCGTCAGGTCTTGCAGGAAAGTCATGACCGTCTTTACACGTTGCTGGGGTGATCCACGGACAAGGTACCTGTTGTTACTGAGCGTCCGATGAACGGATATGCTGGCTTCGCTTCACTGCCTCCTTAGCTCAGCGGTAGAGCACTCGCCTTGTAAGCGAGCGGTCAACGGTTCAATCCCGTTAGGAGGCTCCACTGAAAAAGGGTTCTGAACTGGCTTTTTGAGCTACTAGTAATGAGATTCATTGCCGATTAGGCGAGCTCAGTGTCACAGAATGTCACAAGTGCCGCAGAACTCGCCGGAACAGCGCCTGGTGAGACCGCCTGCTCCTATGTGGACGGTTGCGGACAAACGCCGGTCAACGCGCATCGTCGGATGGCTCGTCGCGACGCTGGACGAGTGACTGCAAAGTGTCGGCTGCGCCCAGTAGCGCATGGTTCTGGGAATGGACGTAGGTGCGCATTGTGAATGCGTTGTCCGAGTGCCCAAGCCATGCCGAGATGACGGCAATCGGCACACCCTGAAGGTGCAGCAGAGTCCCACACGTGTGGCGGGCGTCGTGGAGGCGGATGTCGGACACCTTGCTGTTGGTGCATAGCCTGCGCCAATAGTCGCTGACCGTATCGGGATGGAAAGGTCGCCCAACAGCGTCGGACACGACGTAGGTGCCAGGGCCGACGTAGGTCGAGCTCTTTCGTTCCACACCCTGCAAGCGGTGTGCAGTTTCGAGTGCGGATTTTAGGGCTGGTGTGAGGGGAAGCGTGCGCTTGGACTTTTCTGTCTTCGGAGGGCCCTCTACGACACGTCCATTGACCGAGACTCGCGTGTTGTTGATTGTCAGGCTGCCGGCGTGAAGATCGACATCGTTCCATCGAAGCCCGCACAGCTCACCGCGTCGGAGGCCGCTCAGAGCAAGCAGCCAAGCGTGGCCGTTCCGATCGCACGTCGATGCTTCCAGGAGGCGTTGCACTTCGTCCTCCGTGAATGTCTGCATCTCGACGTGCACACGGGGCGCGCGGTCGACGAGCGCGGCAACGTCTCGTACCAATCGCCCTTCTCGCATCAGCCCGGTGAGGACTGCGCTTACAAGGTTGAGCATCGGATTGATCGAAGTGGCCTTCCACGGACGTCGCAGTTGGCCATCGGGCTTGACCGAGCGGCCGGCCAACAGATCGTTCACCAGAGCGTCCAAGTGACCTTTGGTCAACTTCTGCACCGCTAGCGCGCCGTAAGTATCGCGCAGCGGTTGAATGGCATGGGTGTACGCGGCTTTAGTGGACTCTCGTACGCGTCGTCCGGCAAGCCACTCAGCGCAAGCCTCCTCGACCGTGGTGGTCGAGGAGGGAACGAATGTCCCCTTCGAGACTTCCTCGAGCACCTTGGATAGGGCTGCGCGAGCGTCCTTCTCCGTAAGAAATCGACGACGCAACTGCGTTCGCTTCGACGCCCGGGTGCCGGTGGCGTCGGCACCACCAGCGTCGACGGTCATTTGATACCGCAACTCGGTACTGCCTGTAGACCGATTGGTGACGTAGATCTTCTTGATCTGTGGCGGCAGTTGCTGCCTAGCCATCCTCTTCGTCCTGCGTGTTCATGCCCAGTTCGGTCATCCGTCTAAAGAGCTCTTCCGAACGCCGTCGAGCATCCTCGTACAGATATTGCATCGACTCGATGTGCTCAGCTGATTCATTCTTGGAAAGGCCGCTTCGGAGCTGCACCCGAGCACGCCGCATCGCCTTCAACGCATCAAGCCATTCACGAGTGATCCCAACGCGATCGTTCTTCGGGTCGAAGGTGTCACGTACCCACATTTCGAAAGGAGCGTCGGATTCCTCCTCGGTCCACTCGGAGCTCGGCCGCATCAGCCCAGCCTCCCCGCTGAACCAGCGGAGGGCATCGTGAGACTCCTGCTGGAGCCCTGGGAGTACTTCGACTCTTCCCTTGGGGAGGTCCGGATAGACCAGTTGTGCTGGTGAGACTCCCAGTGCCGCAGCCAAAATCAAGAGTTCCGAGACGTCCAAGCTCTTCTTTCGTCCGGTCTCCAAGTCCGCGACTACAGATCGCGAGATCCCCCACCCGAAGTCAACCGTCCTGTCGGCAAGCTTTGCTGCGGACAGAGCGGAGTGGTCTTTACCTCGAAGTCGGCGCACTTCCGAGGCGACCCGGGCAACGATCGATTCCGCCCACGACTGCGTCATGGTTACGCAGTCTAGCGGAGAATGTCTCCCCGTTGTGGGATGGCTACGTACTTGGTACTCTGTGGTGGAACCACGTGGACTGACCAGAAATGTCCTGCAGAATGTGGCTCTACTACACAATTCAGTGGAGGTGCTGAAGATGCCCAGACGGTTGTTGTCTGTCCCGGAGGCTATGGCTTGCACGGGACTTGGACGTTCCAACTTCTTCAACAAGATCGCGTCCGGAGAAATCCGGAGCGTGAAGGTCGGCAAGCGCCGGCTGATCCCGGATACGGCCATCGATGAGTACATCGAAGGTCTCGAGGCGCAATCCGACGCCAGCTCAGGCGTCGCGTGAGGCCGAGAGCCAACTGTCCCTCAGGAAACTGAAACGCCCCCGGAAAATCTCAGTGTTACCAGCACCGAGGCCGAGGGCGTCGAAACCACAACCCGTGAGGAAGGAGCTTCGCCACCGATCATAGAGCGTCTTGATAAGTCATTCAAGACATTTCGCCGAGTCACCGTTCTCCGCCCTCGATTTAGGTCAGGGGCCGAGCGGGCGATGACGCATGTTTTGACCCGCGACAGCGCGGTCGAGTTCTTCTGCTCGTGCCGCACAAGCCTTGGCTACGGGACTTCCTAGCAAGGCCTGATGTGCCGCAGCAGCGTCGTTTTCTGGCAGAGCCCGACGTAACACCAGCCTGCCGCCGGCCTGTGCACCCTTTGTAAATCCTCGGAGACCGGCCCCGAGGCACCACCAGCTCGACTGATCATCGAACCGGTGGCGATACCGATTAGCCGCGCGCCCACTGAGGCGCGGGGCTATCGGGCGTGGAGCGGACAACGTGGGTGCGGAAATTGGCTCAGGGGCCATGGGGGGTCCGGAGGGAACGAACGAAGTCCCTTGTCTTTCATACGTCACCACTATGGAGGTACCAATTGAGTTCTCGACCCATCTGCAATGCTGACATGACCAAGTTATCCTGCATGACGAACCGTCATGCAGGCCTCGATCTTTCAGTCCACGCCGCTCGCTTACTCATATCCGTTGTGAACGTCGATTCCGTGAAGATCCAAGCAGAGCAACATATTTGGCTGCTTCAGCTCGAGCGCGGCAGTTCGCCGGTGCAGGCCGCTCCCGCTAGCGGTGCGGCGGCGTTCCGCAAAACTGACGTACCTGAATTACCCGCAAAGAGTGCCTCAGATGACTCGCTGGCGACGGGCGTCATACATCCCGCAGTGGCCATACCTCCAATGCCTGCAAAGGTAGAGAGTCAAGCTCGGGATGTGTTGTTGGTAAATGCTTCTCATGCCACTATGGCGCGTCTTTCGCCTATGGCACGCGACTCACGCATCGCGCCCCTCACCTGTAATTCACCCGACCCTTTTACAGGGTGCGACTCATCCCTCGGTTCCAAGGCGTGCATGACGTCCCATACCCGCAATACCGCCAGTTCGTCCCATTCATCCATGGAAAGTGAGACCCACCATGCCCGCTGACATCTTTGCGTTCTGCAACCAGAAGGGCGGCGTGGGTAAGACCACCACCGTCTTTCACCTCGCCTACGCCGTTGCCCAAGCGGGGAAGCGAGCACTCGTTATCGACGTGGATCCGCAAGGCAACGCCAGCACAGTCCTGACCAGGACCGAGCTCGAGAGCGACGATGTCGGTGTTGCCGACGTACTCGCCGAGTCGTCGAACGCGACCATCGCCGATGCTGTTGTCCCCACCATCTGGCCTGGCGTAGACCTGGTACCCACGTCGCCGGGAAACGAGTCCCTGGCCTATGTCCGCGATCAATTGGTCGTCGCCGGTGCCGGCCGAGAGCGGCGGCTTCGCGACGCAATCGACGTCGTGCGAGGCGTCTACGACGTGGTCCTGATCGACTGCCCACCTAGCCTCGATCTGCTGACCATCAACGCCCTTGTGGCAGCGCGCGCCGCCGTCGTCGTGACTCAGTCCGCGCTGTTCTCAGCGAATGGACTCGCGCGGCTACTGCGCACCATCGACGCAGTCAAGCGCAGCTACAACCCGGACCTCGACATGCTCGGGGCGATCGTCAACCTTCACGAGATCGCGACAATCAGCGGTCGAGAACAACTGATCGAGATCGCCGCGAGCATCAACGTTCTCGGCGATGCCGTACCCAAACGTGTTGTCATCAAGGACTCGATGGAGGCCCAAACCAGCCTGATCGACTGGGGGACAACACAATCTCGCAGCCTGTCGACGATCTACCGCGACACACTTTCGCTGCTCACGAGGGGACACCTGTGATGGGCCGCCCCGAACGTATGAAGAGCGCACTCGCCGGGTCGAGCCCGGTCGACCCGCCGGAGCACACGCAGCACGCACCCGACACCGTTTCGGCGGCCGAGACCGGTGCGCAACCGTCACCGGACAACGCAAAACAGAAGCGTTCGTACTACCTCTACCAGTCCACCGTCGACGATCTTCTCAACGCAGCCGAAGCACTGTCCGCAACACCCGGCGCGCCGCGGGGCCCGTCGGATCTCGTCAATGCGGCGATCGAAGAGTATTTGGAGTTGTTGCGCCACAGATTCAACGACGGTGCGCCCTTCCCGCAACGAACCGGCCCTCTCGCACGAGGACCGAGAATCCGATGAGCCGATCACATTCAGCGGCAATCCCGTTGACAACGAAGCCGTCGGATGTCGTTGCGCTGCATCCAGCGATTTTGCAGTGGGCCCTGGCAACAGCCATTGCGTTGACAGTTGGCATCGCCGGGGCGTCCTTCTGGCTCAGTTTCGCTGTGTTGCGGGATCTCGCGGTGAGGGCTGGGATAGGTCCCGGCGAAGCGTGGGTGATTCCAGTCGTGTTGGACGGGGCGATCGTCTCGACAACCGTGACAGCCATAGCGCTGTCCAACCACACGGACAACCGCACGATCAAGGGCCGTCGCTTCGTCGTCACGATCTTGCGTGTTGCCGCATCGGCGTCGATTGCGGGTAACCCGTACCACGCAGTGTTGAGTGCGACCTTGCTTCCGGCCGTCGTCTCGGCGGGTATTGCCACCATCGCACCTATTGCGCTCCTTGCGATGACCGAAGTGCTGGCCGTCATACTTCGTGCGCCTCGCGGAGCCGTCAGAGTGGAATTCGCTCCAAGTGCTGCCACAGCGGAGCGGGACTGGACAGACACCGACTTCAGCCACGAAGGCCCCAGCCCAAGCCGGGATCACTCAGAGGGCGAAGACGGCACGTGGGGAGAACACGTCGACACGGCGGACTCGCCTCGACTGCAAGTAGACGACCTCACACCGGAAGTTGCGGAAACAGCGCGGCTCCGACACGCACACCGCGAATGGTCGTGGGCACGAATCGGTAAAGAAACGGACGGCTCCGTTGCATCGACCGCGATGCGCCGATATCGGAAGTGGGAAGAAGTCACCGCGGGGATCCGCGAGGGCCACCCGGATGGGCAAGCCGAATTCGATGACACGCCAGCCAGCGAGCGTGACCGCATGTCCGCAGAATAGAAGGGCTGCCGCGATATCGAGCTTTGTTGCTCTCCGTCGCTCCCGCGCAATCGCCCCAGGCTGTCGATGGCTGGGAGGTGGTCGCCTCGGGTGGCTCAGTCTGCGTCGAAACGTGTGCTGCCCCGGGACCACCTCCGGCGGTCTCCGGATAGAGCTCCGCTGCGCTTCGCACTGCGAAAGAACAATTTCCTTCGCACATCTGGCTCCGGTCGAGCATGCAACACCCTGACCCGTCTTACCTAATCCTGACTCCGCCTTGCTCCGGCCCGATGGGCTCCGAAAACTTTTCAAAGCGCCTGCGGCTGAAAACTTTCCGGATCAGGGCCAGGACGCCGGTCCAGTGCGCCGCCTTCTCTTCTTCGAGCCAGATGACGGCAAAAGAAATTGGCAGAGCGAAAGGGCCGGGGGAGCCGGTCCCGCAACAGAAAGAGAGCCCGACATGCCGCAGAGTACTTCCAGCACAGGACGACGGACCACCGCCGCACACAACGCCCGAACCACCGGAATTGTCACCCACACAACCGTCCTGGTCACAGGACCCCAACAGGCCACTATCACCGCCACCTCCGCAGCAACCGACGAAGCGCAGATGATCGTCGCACTAGGTCACGTCATGATGACCTTCCGCAGCGCCGAAACAGTATCCGCAGTCATCACCGGATTTGCCACCGTCCGGGCCGCACTTGCCGGAGCCGATGGACAAGCCCCCCACCCCGCCCAACCAGGCGCAGAATTCGGGGCCGCTGCGATCTCCGTCTTGTGGCTCGACAGCCCCGAACACACAGCAGTGCCGCACCACCGCTACAGCTCCGAACAACGTCGCACCATCCACTGGGTAGACCTGCACATGGGACCTGTCACGTGGCGCATCACCGACCGCATCGGGTACGACACCCTGATGGCCGAACTCCGACGCGTTCACCGTGCTGCCGTCGGAGTATTTCTCGACGGCAGCCGCTACCGTCGCGACCCCGCCAAACTCCTCGATGTCTTCGACGACGTCTAGTACCACACGTTCGGCCCCAACCCCGGGGCCGAACGTCGTTTATCCACAGGCTGACTCGACACCACAGTTATCCACACCCTCGCCTGACCGCCTCCGCAGCGAACGCTTTGTTACGGACCTCGTGTGACGCTCGATTAGAAGCAGCTGGCCGGCACGAGCGACGAGGAACCAAACGATGATCACCTGGACCGTCACCACACACCCCGAGGACAACCCCGAAATTCTTACCGCAACCGGAGCAGAACCCAATCTCCAAGGTGCGAAACGCGCCGCCGCCGATGCCGTCCGTGTCGCCCTCCTCGACGCACGCGAGCACGCATCGTCCGACAACGGAACGCCGCCGTCCTACCTCGTCACACTCGACGGAACCTGTGCCCTCATCATCGGACTCGGAAGCTGCAGGCCCGAGAACTACAACGCCGTCCTCGACAGCCTCGAGCAGTTCGACGGCACCGCACCACCGAACCTTCTCTACATCTGACCCACACCTCCGCAATGACGACCAACGCGGCATAACCAAGCACAGCGCCACCGGAGTACCGAATCCAGTTCTCCCGCAACAGACCCGCAAAGAGAAACGAGGCGAACAGATGACCCCGTTGAGAGCAGTCGAACCCACCGACGACGATCACGCTGATCTGACGGACCATCCGGAGACGGCATCGGAAGCACTGGTCATCTGCGCACTGATGTGGTTGCAGGACACCGACGAGGCCGCCCGCATTGCAGCGTCATTGCAGGCCAACGATTTCCACGATCCCGTTTATCGCGAGCTGTATGGCATCGTGCAGGGGCTGATCATCGACAACCTCCCACACGACCCCGCGAGTGTTCTGGGCGTTCTTGTCCGGTCAGGTGCCAGTGGACACCGCGGTGCACGGCTGCGTCGAACACTGACCGACGTCACCGCAGCGAACGCATGCGGAGCATCGGCAACCGACTACGCCGGCATGGTCCTGTCGGAAAGTTACCGACGCAGCTTCTTCGAGGCAGGGATCAGAATTCAGCAGATCGCCGAGGAAGCGCCGGAAGAGTACTAATCTGGATCCCGTGCTGTTCTGAGTCATGAATATCCAGCTCAAAGCGTAAAAGGCATCTCAGTCACAGGGTCGT
>NZ_JAWLKF010000011.1:0-155805 GCF_033042195.1 Rhodococcus cerastii | reverse complement strand
CCCGGAAGCTAAGCCCTCCAGCGCCGATGGTACTGCACTCGACAGGGTGTGGGAGAGTAGGACACCGCCGAACACAACATCCCAGAATGGCCCCCGACCACGGTCGAGGGCCATTCTGCATTTCGAAACCACACACACCACAAACTATCCACGAGCATCCGACGAACGCGCGCGCATTCGCGACGATCCGGGCCTGACCTCGGCGGGCAGACTGACGACGCGACCGCGGACGCTCTTACGAACGCAGACGCGCGCGCATTCGCCATCCGCGCGCACAATCGCGCCCCGACCAGACACCAATTCCCGCGCACCCGACGAACGCGCGCGCATTCGCTTACAGCCCAGGCCTGGACCTGGATGCGGTCAGACGACGCGACCGCGGACCACGAATACGAGCGCAGACGCGCGCGCGTTCGCTATCCGCGCGCACCCGGCGAACGCACGCGCATTCGCGGCGATGCATAGGCGGCAGCAACTGCCATGCCTGCAATAGCGGACCCACGAGCTGCCCGGCACCCCAGCCCCCACCCCCTCCGACACACACACGCGCGCGTTCGCTATCCGCGCGCGGAATCGCGCCCCGACCACTCACCATTCCCCGCGCACCCGACGAACGCGCGCGCATTCGCGACGATCAGGGTTTGGACCCGGGTGCCGGCTCCACACTGTCGCCCCCGAGTTGCCTACGATGGTGGTCCCGACACAGACGCGCGCGCGTTCGCCATCCGCGCGCACAATCGCGCCCCGACCACTCACCAATTCCCGCGCACCCGACGAACGCGCGCGCATTCGCTCGCCGCCGGGTCCAACATCCTCTCCCCGGCGAGGCTTTGTGGGTGTCGACGAGATTCTGTGGCACAGTCGATGTCGATGAAACTTCCCGTCGAACGGCGCCGTGTCAGCAGAATTCTGCTCGATTTCGATCTGAGTATCGAGTTCGACAACGGTGCCAGCGTTGCTTTCAGTGAGGTAGTGATCGATGGCCTCACTGTCGATGAGGACAATCAGTTCGAGGGTCTACGAGCCTTCGCAACACTGCACGGTCTTGTCTGCGAGGACGCAGACTACGACGAAGCCGGTGTTCTCCGTCTGACGTTCGCGGGCAGGCAAAGGGTGGTGGCCGCCCCGCGAGACGAAGTCGAATCCTGGGAGTACAGCGCGGTGGACGGTTCGACCGTGTTGTGTGGACCGGGAGGGGCCGTCGAATCGTGGCCCGCACCCGAGCGTCAGAAGGCAGAGCCACCGACCGTCGAAAGGCTTCCTTCGATCGGTGCCACTGTGGTCCGGCTCTCGACCGGCGACGATCCTGCCGTCGAGTTCTCGGACGGCACGAAGCTGTTGTTCGACCTCGCCCTCGACGCCGGGTATCTCGTACTGCGGGAGAGTGTGACGTCGAGTTCCCACTCGGACGGTGCTGCCACAGAGGGGGATTGGGTCGTCGAACTATCCTCGGGTCACGTGATCTTCTACCGGCCCCGCACGGTGTAGGGCTTGCCGAACTGAGTTTCGACACCGGGGGAGTACAGCACCGAGTCGGGTGGCCGAGTACTGACATCGGGTAGGCCTGCCGCAGCGACGAGTTCGTCGGAGCAGTGGGTGAGTTCAGCATCGACCAGCTGCCAGTGTCGGTGCACGTTCGGCACGTAGAGCAATCGCCCGGCCAACGATGTGTGCAAGCCCCACCTCGCGGTGAGGAAGACCGCGAGCGCGTCCTCGGACATATCGCGAGTTCCTCGGACGATTCCGAAGTCGGTCGTGGCACCGCGATGCGGGGGAGCGAGCCGCCGACTTCGATAGCTGATTGTCGTCGTGTCGTCGTCTATGTCGATCGACGACCAGCGATACGGAATGCGAGCGGCATTGGTGCCCAACACGACTGCGAGTCTGGACGCCTCGAGAGATCGGAACACGACGCCGCGTCGACCTTCCGCGTCGATCGAGTACAGGCGCACGTTGATCTCACCGAACGTGCCGAAGTACGGAACGGGGTGACGGTAACCGAGGCCGGCACCGACCATGTGGAAGCCGATCAGCCCGACCCACGACGAGCCGTCGAATTCGTCGGGCGTGCACCCGCGAGGCAACAGCGGGGCGACGGCCGAACTCGGAACTCGCCAATGCAGAAAGACGAGCCGTTCCCAGCGCTGATCCATCAGGATCGGACGAGGCAGCAGCGGCGGCCGCGGCCAGAGGCGTCGGGCATCGTCTCGATTCATGATTCGAGCCTAGGCGCGACGCGTCAGGAGGCCGTGAACCGGGCGTGCACGCTCGCGGAGATCGTGATGTTCTCGGGTTTGAGTGCGAATCCGGCAGGGGAAGACTGCGCGGCGAACATGCGTGCGGAGGGCTGTGCTCCACCATGTTCGGTGGTCCCCGGAAGCAGGCCCGGGTCGGCTATCGCCACAGCGTGCACGCCTGTACGGCCCAGGCTCGATGCATAGGCCTCGGCCTTGGAGACGGCGTCGCGCACAGCGAGTTCTCGGACCGCGAGAGTCCGAGCAGTTCTGCTGGATTCGGTGAGGTCCCAGTCGAAGTGGTCGATCGACACTCCCTCCAGTGCAGAGGCTGCGTAGACGAACGCGTCCACCAGATCGAGTTGGCTGAACTGCACCTCCACCGACGCTTCGGCTTGGTAGACGTAAGGGAGTTGTTCTCCGTCGTTGTTGAACGGGCGGTGGCGCGAGTGGCGCACCTGGTCCACCGACCAACGATCGATCGGTCCGCCGTCGCTGTTGTAGAGCGGCTCGACCAGTCTCGTGAGTTCCCGGACGAGTTGCTGAGCGGGTTCGGACGCGGACTCCGCCGTGCGGCCGTCGGTGCGAACGGTGAGCGAGAGTGTGCACTGCTCTGGTGGGTAGGTCGCTGCGCCGTGACCGACGACGGTGATGTCGAGTGCTTCAGGGCTCATGGCGTCCAGTCTGGCATCCACGCGCCGATATTCATCGAACCTCAACAGTGCTGGCCGACGCGTCAGGTGCGGAGGACAATTGCGAGCATGCTTCCCGTTCTGGATCTCGGTCTGGCCGATGACGACCCCCGCTCGTTCGAGCTGTCGCTGCGTGAAGCGGCTCACGGGTCCGGCTTCTTCTATCTCGTCGGACACGGGATCGAGAACGCACGTATGCACGATGTGCTTCGCCTAGCGCGTGAGTTCTTCGCCGTGCCGGACCATGTCAAGGACGAGATCAGTCAGCTGAAGAGCCCGCACTTCCGCGGTTACTCGCGGGTGGGTGGCGAGCTGACCAACGGTCGGGTGGATTGGCGGGAGCAGATCGACATCGGTCCCGAACGTCCGGCGATCGAGGGTGCGGCGGGCTACTGGAATCTTCAGGGCCCCAATCTCTGGCCTTCGCAGCCCGCACGATTCAGAGAGACGTTCGAGCAGTGGGAACGGACGGTGTCGGGTCTTGGACTCCGGCTGCTTCGGCACTGGGCACATTCCCTGGGAGCGCCCGAGACCGCGTTCGACGACGCTTTCGCCACCGCGCCCGCGACACTGATGAAGGTCGTGCGTTACCCGGGCACTTCCGATCATTCGCAGGGCGTCGGTGCGCACAAGGACTCCGGGGTGCTGACGCTGCTGCTCGTCGAGCCGGACTCGACCGGCCTGCAGGTGGAGACGACGCCCGACACCTGGATCGACGTGCCGCCAATGGACGGGGCGTTCATCGTCAACATCGGCGAGCTGTTGGAAGTGGCGACCGGCGGCTATCTACGGGCGACGCGGCATCGGGTGGTCGCGCCCGGGCCCGGCACCGATCGAGTCTCCGTGCCACACTTCCTGAGCCCCGCCCTCGATGCCGTCGTACCTGTCATCGAACTGCCACCGGAGTTGGCGCTGCAGTCACGAGGCGTCGAGAACGATCCCGACAACCCCATCTACCGCACCTACGGCGAAAACGCGTGGAAGTCCCGAACGCGAGCGCACCCTGACGTGGCGCAGTTGCACCACGGCATTGCCCCAGCAGAGCAACGGTCGACCTACTGACTCCTGCTGCGTCCATGTCGTGACTGTCGGTACTGCGCCCATGCCCCGGTGCACCACAGTGCCCAGAGGATCAGCAGGGGCTGGAACAGCAATCGGATTCCTCGCGCAGTGTCGGAGTCGAGGCCGAACGCATCGGTGTGCGTGAGGAACTGTGAGATGTTGCCGGGGAAGACCGCGACGAAGAACGCTGCGACCACCCAACCCACGAGCGGCGCGCGAGCCGTCCAGAACAGCAGTGCCAAGCCGAGCACGATCTCCACGACGCCCGATGCCAGTACGACGAAGTCGGTGCTCAGCGGCACCCACTCGGGAACCTGCGCTGCGAACGTCTCGCGCGCCCAGAAGAGATGACTGAGGCCGGCGAAGACTAGGAACGCTCCCAGTACTACTCGCCCGATGGTGCGAGATATCGATTTCGTCATGGCGTCATGAGACACCACGGGCAGACTGAGCACTATGACCGGGAGTACACCGACCGACTCAGCGCGGCACCGATGGGTACTGCACGTCGACCTCGATCAGTTCATCGCTGCCGTGGAAGTGCTCCGCAATCCGGATCTGGCGGGCAAGGCAGTGGTGGTCGGCGGCAGGGGAGATCCCACCGAGCGTGGGGTGGTCTCGACCGCCTCCTACGAGGCGCGTGCGAAGGGCGTCGGATCCGGAATGCCACTGCGCGTCGCCGCGAAGAAGATTCCCGACGCCGTCTTCCTCCCCGTGGACAAGCCGGCGTACGACGAGGCGTCGGCGATGGTGATGGACACTCTGCGGACGTTGGGATTCGTCGTCGAGGTGATCGGTTGGGACGAGGCTTTTCTCGGTGTCGAGACCGATGACCCCGAGGGGGTAGCGAAGACAGTGCACGACGCTGTCTTCGACGCGACGGGGTTGCATTGCTCGGTCGGTATCGGGGACAACAAGTTACGAGCCAAGATCGCCACCGATTTCGACAAGCCGCAGGGCGTCTACCGGCTCACACAGGACAACTGGTTCGAGGTGATGGGCGATCGCAGTACCGATGCGTTGTGGGGGATCGGCAAGAAGATCTCGAAGAGGCTGGCCGCCCTCGGCATCTCGACAGTCCGAGAACTTGCCGATGCCGAGGACGCGGACCTCGCCGCCGCGTTCGGGCCGAAGATCGGTCCGTGGCTCGGTACGAAAGGACGAGGCATCGACCTCGCACCGGTGACGTCCGAGCCGTGGGTTGCACGGTCGCACAGTCATGAGATCACGTTCCAGACCAACGTCGCCGACTGGGCGGTCATCCGAGACGAGGTGGCCGGTTTGACGTCGAAGGTGTTGGCCGACATCGAGGCCGAGAACCGGCCGGCAGTTCGAGCTGCACTGAAGATTCGCTACGCGCCGTTCGAGACGCATACCGTCAGCGCACCGATCGTCGGCGCGCCGACCTTCGATCCGGAGATTCTGACCTCTGCTGCGGTGGCGCTCGTCGATCGCCTCGACCACACGAGAGAGGTTCGATTGATCGGCGTCCGGCTGGAAATGATTCCGCCGCAACCTCTCTGACTACTTGCGGCCCGCCGCCCAGCGCAGTCCCCAGCCGTACTTCTTGTCGAGATCGGCCTGGCTCCCCTGGATGTACTCGACCTCGCGGGTGACGGTAATGCCCGCAGAGGTGTTCTCCAACAACGCGATCGAGCAGATTCGCGCGGAGTTCTCGGCAGAGTCGAGGCGTACCTCTACCTGCGGTCCGCTGGTGGGGTAGAGCGTCACCACTCCGTCCACTGCGGCCCAGTTCGGTGCGCCGTCGTAGATCATCGCGAAGATCAGGATTCGAGCGAACTTCTCGGGATGGGCAAGGTTGATGTGCATGTTCTCGCCGCCGCTGACCGAACCGGAGCGATCGTCACCGTCGAGCGCGATGAACGGGGCATCCTGCAGTGAACCGAAGCTGTTTCCGAGTGCCTGGACGACGCCTTTGGAACCGTCGCGCAGTTCGTAGAGGCAGCCGAGGTCGAGATCGACACCGCCGGAGCCGTACGACGCCGCGGCCAGCTTGGCCAGGAAGCCCTTCTTCTTCGGCTGTGCCGCGGGTGCGCCGGTCGACCAATTAAGGTTCACCCGCATCGAACCCTGCTTCTCACCGGACTTGGTGAGGCTGATCGTCGGTGACGCCTTGGACAGCGTCACTTTGCTCAGGCTGACGGGAGCTCCGCTTTGCTGCGCTGGGTTCTGCCCGGTCGAGGGCTTGCGGGTGTAGTCGATGGCCATGGTTGTGCCTTCCGGAACGGTCGGTTACCGGATCGAGGTGTCCGGTTTGGGCGGTGTGTCGACAATAACTGCCCGCCCGATCACCTCGATGATCGCACCGCTGCGTACGAGACGTTGCTACGGCCGTGGCACGTTGCGCAGATTCGACTTGGCCATCCGGACTGCCTCGCCGACGCCACCGTTGAGCACGACCTTGCTCATCGCGAGCGCGAATCCCTTGATCTGCTCCCCGGTGATGGTCGGCGGCACCGACAGCGCCATCGGGTCGGTGATCAGCTGGACCAGTGCCGGACCGTCGACCGCAAAAGCGGTTTCGAGTGCGCTGCGAATGTCACCGGGCTGTTCGACGCGTTGTGCGTGGATGCCGGCGGCGGCAGCGATGCCGGTGTAGTCGACCTGCGGCACGTCGACGCCGAAGTCGGGCAGACCGTCGACGAGCATCTCGGCCTTGACCATGCCGAGTGTGGAATTGTCGAACAGCACGATCTTGACGGGCAGCTTGTACATCGCGACGGTCAGGAGTTCGGAGAGCAGCATCGAGAACCCGCCGTCGCCGGAGATCGAGACGACCTGGCGGCCCGGGTTGGCGAATTGCGCGCCGATGGCGTGCGGCAAGGCATTGGCCATGGAACCGTGCAGCATCGACGCGACGAAGGCCCTTCTGCCGGTGGGGTTGATGTAGCGCGCGGTCCACACGTTGCACATTCCGGTGTCCGTGGTGAAGACGGCGTCGTCGGCGGCGAGGTCGTCGAGCACCGACGCGGCGTATTCGGGGTGGATGGGAACGAGCTTTTCGGCGTTGCGGGTGTATGCGCCGATCGTCTTGCCCATGAGGTCGTTGTGCTTGTCCACCCACTTCTCCACGTACCGGCGGTCGGTTTTGCGAGTGACCAACGGCTGCAACGCATTCAACGTCGCGAGAACATCACCGTGGATCGGGTACTGCACCGAGGTTCGGCGTCCGAGCTTCGTCGGATCGATATCGATCTGTGCGGTGGTGACGTCCTCCGGCAGGAACTGCTGGTACGGAAAATCGGTGCCGAGCAGGATGAGCAGGTCTGCGTCGTGGATACCCGCATGGGCTGCGCCGTACCCGAGCAAGCCCGTCATTCCGACGTCGTACGGGTTGTCGTACTGGATGAACTCCTTGCCGCGCAACGAATGTCCGACGGGAGCGCCGATCGTGTCGGCGAACGCGACCACCTCGTCGTGGGCGCCCTTGACGCCGTAGCCGGCGAAGATGGCAACCTTCTCGGCGTTGTTGATGGCGTCGGCCAGCTTCTGGATGTCCGCCGCAGGCGGTGTGACGACCGGTGTGGACGGAACGGCAATGGGATCCATCGTGCCGGACGCCGACAGCTCGGCGATGTCTCCGGGGAGTGTCACGACCGACACCCCGCCGCCGGTGATGGAGGCGTTGATCGCCGCGCGGAACACCCGGGGAGCCTGGTCGGCAGTGGAGACGAATTCGTTGTAGAGCGAGCATTCACCGAAGAGACGGTCGGGGTGCGTTTCCTGGAAGTAGCCCGAGCCGATCTCGCTGCTGGGAATGTGCGACGCGATCGCCAGAACCGGTGCGCCGGAACGGTGTGCGTCGTAGAGGCCGTTGATCAGATGCAGGTTCCCGGGCCCGCAGGAGCCGGCGCAGACGGCCAACGTGCCGGTGGTCTGCGCGTCGGCCGAAGCAGCGAACGCCGCCGCTTCCTCGTGTCGGACATGAATCCAGTCGATACCGCCCTTGGCCGATCCACCGGTACGGCGCACCGCGTCGACCACCGGATTGAGACTGTCGCCGACGATGCCGTAGATGCGCTGAACGCCGGCGTCGACGAGTCCTCGAACGAGTTGATCGGCCACTGTGGTGGGCATGTCACTGTCTCCTCAAAATTCGGTGACGCACCGATGTGCCTCGGCTGCGTCTTCTCGACGCCTTCCCTGGACCGAGGGTCTGCCAAACATGGAAGTGCACGTCGATGAGGGCCGTCACGAGGAAAGTGCTGGTAGAACGCCGTGGCGATCTCCGTCACGTCGCACTACGCCCACCGATGACTGCGGTTACCCGCCGACCGGCGAGAACTGTGTCGGTGCAGTTCGCCCCGGAACCGTGGAATCGCGGACGACCAGTGTCGGTGTGAGTGCCACCGAGGACACCGGCAGTCCGTGGGTGACGGCCAGCAGCATTTCGGCTGCGCGTGTGCCGATTTCGCGGTGCGGACTGTGAATTGTCGTCAAGGGCACCGTCAATTCGCTGCAGATCGAGATGTCGTTGTAGCCGACGACCGCAATGTCGCGTCCCGGCTGTAGTTTCGCTTCGCGCAGGACTCCGAGGACTCCGATGGCGCTGAAATCGTTGGTCGCGAAGATCGCGGTCGGAGGTGTCGGTAACGCCAGAAGTGCTGTGGCCCCGCGTCGTCCGGCCTCGGGATCGAAGCCCTCTTCCCGTACGTACTCGTCGGGAACGTCGATGCCTGCATCGCGGAGGGCAGCTCGGCAGCCCTCCGATCGGTCGATTCCGGTGCTGGCCCACGCCGGGCCGGACACGATCCCCACTCGGGTGTGGCCGAGCCTGGCCAAGTGCTCGCCGGCAAGGTAGCCGCCCCGATGGTCGTCGCACGTCACCGAGGTCATCCCCGGGTATCTACGGCTGATGAGTACGAACTTGATCCCTCGGCGGTGAAGGTCCTCGAGGTTCTCGCTGTCGAGGCGAGCATCACCGAAGATCAGGCCGTCGACGTTGCGGCCGAGCAACAGATCGATGCGGCGACGCTGCTGAATCGGATCGTCGTGGGTGTTGGCGACGAAGGTCTCGTACCCGGCCCGGTTCGCTGTTTCCTCGATGGCGTCGTACATCGCCGAGAGCACCACGTCGGTCAATCGTGGGACGAGTACTCCGAACGCGGTGGACTTCTTGGTGGTCAAGCTCGCCGCGTTGGGGTTGGGGACGTACTCCATCTCGCGGGCCAGCTCGAACAATCGCAGATCTCCGGCGCTGGCACCGGCCGGGTCGAGCGCGACGCGTCGTAGAGCTCGGGAAACGGTCGAGACATGCACTCCCGCAGCAGCTGCAACCGTTTTGAGCGTGACGCTTCCCGACGTAGTGCTGTCCACTGGCGGTTCCCCTCGGTCCTCCGTCGGCGCTGCCCCGACCCCTGATGACCCCTAAGCTAGCACCGTGCGCAATCGTTTGCGCAACAAGTTGCTCTCGAGGAACGGACATTCGATGACAGGTTTGGGTGGTCTCAATCCATCGCCGACGTCGCTCACACTCGGCCTGGTTCAACAACAGGTTCCGCTGATCACCAGCATGGCCGACGTGGATGCGACGACCGATCGCGTATGCAGGCAGTTGCGTGAGGCGAAGGCTGGATTCTCGGCCCTGGATCTCGTGGTGTTCCCGGAGTATTCGCTGCACGGCTTACGTAAGTCCTCGTGGGCATCCGACGAGGTGATGTGCGATATGGACGGTCCGCAGGTGGAGCAACTGCGTGCCGCGTGCCGCGAGTCGAAGGTCTGGGGGTGCTTCAGCATCATGGAACGCAACCCGGGCGGGGCGCCGTTCAACTCCGGAATCATCGTCGACGACCGAGGCGACGTAGCCCTGTACGTCCGCAAACTGCATCCCTGGACGCCCAAGGAGCCCTGGGAGCCAGGCGATATGGGTCTGCCGGTCTGCCCGGGGCCCAAGGGTTCGGTTCTGTCGTTGTTGATCTGTCATGACGGGATGTTCCCCGAAGTCGCCAGGGAGGCGAGCTACCGCGGTGCCAACGTGCTGCTGCGCACGGCCGGGTACAAGTTTCCGCTGCGGCAGTCCTGGCGTATCACCAACGAGGCCAATGCCTTTCACAACTTGGCGTACACGGCATCGGTGTGTCTGGCGGGGGAGGACGGCAATGGCATCCCGTCGATGGGCGAGGCGATGGTGTGCGACTACGAAGGAACCATCGTCGAGCGCGGCGATTCGACACCCGATCGAGTGGTGACGGTATCGATCGAGCCGTCCCGCGCCGATGCGGCACGTCGAGAATGGGGAGTCGAGAACAACATCTACCAACTGGGGCATCGCGGGTTCACTGCCCTGGCCGGTGGCGCGCAGGACTGCCCGTACACCTACGTTCGCGACCTGGCCGACGGAACCTATCGACTGCCGTGGGAGGACGAGGTGCGCATCGTCGACGGGACGTCGGAGGGGTACGGGCCCCCGCGTAGACCCGACAGTGCAACCGATTCGGCGCGGGCCGGTCTGCGCGGCGAGTAAGGCGGAGGTTACGCGGCCGGTGCCCGTGTAACGGTGCCATTAATTGGTTCCGGATTTGTCGCCCAAAGCTCGACATCGAGCTCGAAACCCCTCTATCGTCAGAGCAACGCAATCGGTTGCACGATCGGTTGCACAGCAAGCGAAAGAAGGCTCGTTTCGATGACTTCCCAGGTAGGCGACTCTCTGGAGCTCACGGATCGCACCCGCCACGACATCGATTCGATGTCTTCGGGGGATGTGTACAAACTGCTGTCCTGCGCGGTGCAACCTCGTCCGATCGCGTGGATCTCGACCGTCTCCGGCGACGGCGTTCGCAACCTGGCACCGTTCAGCTTCTTCAACGTCGCCTCGCGCAATCCGGCGACGCTGATGATCTCCATCGGCGAGCGCATCGGGTCCCCCGGAGAGCTCAAGGACACGTTGGTCAACATTCGCGACACCGGCGAATTCGTCGTCAACATTCCGTCCGCCGACACCGTGGATGCGGTGACCGCGAGTTTCGCCACCGTCGATGCGGAGATCGACGAGTTCGAGCTCTCGCAGATGACCGCGGTGCCGTCGGTGTCGGTCTCGGCTCCGTCGGTCCTCGAATCCCTGGTCTCGCTCGAATGCCGAACGTTGCAGGAAATTGCGCTCGGCTCGGACACCCTGGTACTCGGGACCGTGACGACGGTGACCAGCAGGCCCGGGTTGCTCACCACCGACCTGCATGTCGACACACTCCAACACCGATTCCTCGGCAGGTTGGCCGGCCCGTTCTACACCACCGACATGAACCGGGTGGCGCAATGACCACGTCGGCCCGCCTGCGCGGCGTCGACACCCAGCCGGTGGTCGACACGTTCGATATCGCTGTGGTGCAGACCGGTTCGCGGACCGGTGCCTGGCAGCAGAACATCGATGCAGTGGCCGCAGAAGTGCGTACGCTCGCCGCCGCCGGGTCCAAGCTGATCGTCCTACCCGAATTGTTCGCCAGCGGTTACGATCTCGACGACCTCGATTCGATGGCCGAGTCGGTACCCGGTCGTACATCGATCGCGCTCGGTGAGCTCGCTGCCGATACCGACACGGTTCTGGTGACGGCCATCGTGTTTCGTGACTCCGCAGGAGTCGTCTTCGACAGCTCGCTCGTCGTGGGTCCGGACGGCCTGCTGGCTGTGGGACACAAGCGTTTTCTCTGGGACCGAGAGAAATCGGTGTTCACTCCTGGCGCGGAGAGCGGACTGCTGGTCAGCACTCCGTTCGGCACCATCGGCGTCGTGATCTGCTACGAGGCAGGCTTTCCCGAGACGGTCCGCGATCTGGTCCAGCGAGGAGCCGATGTCATCGCCGTGCCGTCCGCATTCGGGCACGTTCGCCTGCACGTGTGGAAGCTACTCACCCGGTCCCGTG
Source organism: Rhodococcus cerastii (assembly GCF_033042195.1). Taxonomy (NCBI): domain Bacteria; kingdom Bacillati; phylum Actinomycetota; class Actinomycetes; order Mycobacteriales; family Nocardiaceae; genus Rhodococcus; species Rhodococcus cerastii. The sequence continues at coordinate 143,941 of NZ_JAWLKF010000011.1, read as the reverse complement.
CACTCGAGAACGGCGTCGTAGTCGCGGCCGCCGGACTCACCGGACAGGCCGGCGACGGCCCACGGTTCGCGGGCCACAGCGTCATCGTCGGACCGCAGGGGCGCACCATCGTCGAGATGGACGAGGGCGTCGGATCGGTATCGGCCACAGTGACTCGACGCGAGATGCTCGACGCACGCGACGAAGTGCCCTATCTGAAAGACCTTGCCCTACTGGGCGGTATCACCGAGACACGGACGACCGAGAACGATCACGAGAGGAACCGAGATGTTCGATCTGCGATCAGCTGATCTGTTGCGCGCATTCACCCGTCAGCTCGAGCTGTGCAAAGTTCAGCCCGGAGAGCAGGTGGTGATTCTCGCGGAACCGTCGAGCCGCGGTGATTACATCTCGGCTGCCTTCGGTGCGGCCCAGAGCCTGGGTGCCCAGGTGCTCGCGGCAACGGTCCCCGGCGGTAGTCCGGCGCCGATGCCGAGCACCCACACCGGGGCAGGCCCCGGCCTGGTGTCGGTCATGAACAGTTCGGTGGCTCAGGACATGCTCAAGGGCGCGGACCTCGTGGTCGACCTCACCAGTGAAGGCTTCATCCACGCGCCCATCCAGCAGGAGATCCTGGCCGCCGGAACGCGCATCATCTTCGTCTGCGACGCCCCGGACGTGTTGATCCGCAACATGCCCCAGGACGGCGACAAGGAGCGAGTACAGGCCGGTGTCGACCTGATCCGCAACGGTTCGACCATGCGCATCACCAACGAGGCCGGCACCGATCTCACCGTGCAACTGAGCAATTCGCAGCCCGAGTTCCAGGTGGGCTTCGCCGACGACAAGGGCCGCTGGGATCATTGGCCGTCGACGATGGTGCTGTGCTGGCCGGAGATCTCCAACGGAAAGATCGTGCTGTCCGAGGGCGACATCTTGTTGCCGTTCAAGGAGTACGTCCGAGACGAGACGACGCTGACGGTCACCAACGGTCACATCGACGAGGTCACCGGCGGCGGCGAGGCGGCGCTGCTCAACATGTTCTTCGCCGACTCCAACGACAAGTGGGCGCGCTACCTGTCCCACATGGGCTGGGGACTGATGAAGACCGGCGACTGGTTCGCGGCCGCGATGTACGGCAAGGACGACATCATGGGCATGGACGCCCGCGCGTTCGCCGGCAGCTTCCTGTGGTCCACCGGCCCACACCCCGTACTCGGCCGAGACTCCTACGCACACCTCGACATCGGAATGCGCGCCTGCACCGTGTCCATCGACGGCATCGATGTCGTCACCGAGGGTCGATTGGTGGAGAGCTGACATGGCACCGATCGAAGTAGTGATCGCAGGCGGTGGCCTGGGCGGTCTGACCGCGGCGCTCTCGCTGCGGCACAGAGGAATTCAGGTGACGGTACTCGAGGCCGCTGCCGAGCTGGGCGAGGTGGGCGCGGGAATTCAGACCGCTCCCAACGCCAGCCGTATCCTCATCGCCCTCGGGATGCGCGAGAAGCTCGAAGCGATCAAGACCGAGCCGATGGATCAGGTGCGAAGGCGCTGGGAGAACGGCAAGGTCATCGCGCTCACCGCGCTCGGCGAGTACTGCAAGAAGACGTTCAACGCCCCGTACTGGCACTATCACCGCGCAGACCTGCACTCTGCCATCCACGCGCAGTGTCTCGACCCCGACGGCCCGGGCCCGATGGTGGTGTTCGAGACCGACGCGAAGGTCGTCGAGGTCGATCGAAAGAATCCGACGCGGCCTGTCGCGGTCACCGGAACCGGTAAGCGCTACGAATCGGACCTGCTCATCGGAGCCGACGGAATTCGCTCGACGGTGCGCGATCTCATCGGTCTACCCGATACGCTCGTGTTTTCCGGCGAAATGGCCTATCGCGCACTCATTCCGGGTGATCGCATCGTCAAGGATCCGGCCACTCGCTGGCTCGTCGACCGATACCAGAGCACCATCTGGTACGGACCGGACCGGCACCTGGTGCACTACATGATCCGTAACGGCGAATACCTCAATGTCGTTGCGCTGGCTCCGTGTACCGACGAGGTCCGCGACGGTGGACCACGGCTCGTCGGGCCCGAGGAACTGATGGGGACATTCCCGGATTGGGACGATCGCGCCCACGCGATGCTCTCCAAGGCCGACGAGAACGTGCTGTGCCAGGCGCTCTACTACCGCAGGCCCGACCCGCGGTGGACCGACGGCCGCGTCGCGCTGCTGGGCGATGCGTGTCACGCCATGCTGCCGTATCAGGCACAGGGTGCTTCGCAGGCCATGGAAGACGCGGCAGTGCTGGCCGAGGAACTCGCGAAGGTCACCTCGAGCGGGATCGACGAGGCGTTGGCGCGCTACGTCTTTCGCCGGGCCAGGCACGCGCGGATGGTGCAGGACGCGAGCCTGCAGAACAAGACTTTTTATCACATACCCGATGGACCCGAGCAGCAGAAGCGGGACGCGACACTGGCGTCGTTCGATGGGGAATCCGACATCTCGTACGACTGGCTGTGGAGCGGTACCCCGCTCGACGACAGCGACGACGAGAAATTCCATTACTCGTTCGTCCGATGACGACCTCGGACCACAACACCGCGCCGGAGGCTGCGATGAAGACTGGTGATCAGGTAGTACAGGAACTCCCCTGGAAATGGGGTGTGCAGGGCAAGATCTTCATCATCGGCGGGCTGGGCTACATGTTCGACGCCTGGGACGTGGCGCTCAACGGCTTCTTGACCCCGCTGCTCGGAAGCTACTGGGACCTGTCCCAAGCCGAGCGCGGTCTGGTCGCCACCGGCAACCTGATCGGCATGGCCGTCGGGGCCGTCGTGTGGGGCACGATCGCCGACCGAGTCGGACGTAAGCGTGCATTCTCGTTGACGCTGTTGATCTTTGCGCTGTTCTCGGTCCTGGGAGCGTTCGCGCCGAGCTTCGAGATCTTCATCATTCTGCGGTTCCTCGCCGGGTTCGGCCTCGGTGGCTGCATCCCGGTGGACTACGCGTTGGTCAGCGAATTCTCACCGCGTCGGATTCGCGGCAAGATTCTCTCCGCCATGGATGTCTGGTGGCCGATCGGTGCCACCATCTGCGGCGTCGTCGCCACGCTGCTCGTCCCGATCGACGGCGACGTTCGCTGGCGCTACATGCTGCTGTTCATGGTTCTGCCTGCGCTGCTGCTGTTCTGGGTCCGACGCGGCATCCCGGAATCACCCATCTACCTCGCCAAGGTCGGTCGTGAGGCCGAGGCCCGCGCCGTCATCGACGACATGGTGACCCGTACCGGATCCGAGGCCGTCGACTACGTCATCGTCGCCGACACCGCCCCGAAGGGACCGGGCGGAATGAAAGCCGCTCTGACGCAGCTGAAGTCGGTCTGGCGCTACAGCCCGCGCATCACCGCCGCAGCCTGGATGCTTTTCGTGTCCATCATGCTGCTCTACTACGCAGCGCTGAGCTGGATGCCGTCCATCCTCCGCGCCGAGGGCTACGGAGAGTTCGCAGCCTTCGCCGGTACGACGCTGATGACCGGCGTCGGCATCGTCGGTGTGCTCACGTCCGCGTTCATCGTGGAGATCTTCGGACGCAAGTGGGTCATCGGACTGTCCGGCCCGATCGCGGGTAGCGCGCTGGTCATGTTCGCCGTCATGCTCGACATCCAGTCGGCTGCGCTGATCTGGCTCGGCATCTTCGGATTCGTCATTCAGCTGACCATCCCGGTCCTGTACTGCTACGTCTCGGAGTTGTACCCCACCAACATCCGCGCCTCGGGATTCGGCTACGCGTCCTCGGTCAGTCGGGTCGCAACCGGCTTCGCGCCGCTGTTGTTCGGCTCCGTCATGTGGCCGATCCTGGGTCTTCCGTTGACCTTCGGCATCGTCACCGCGTTCGTGTTGTTCGCGGTGATCTGGATGGCGTACTTCGCACCCGAGACCAAGGGTCGCGAACTCGACACCCTCGTCGACGAACCCACCGAGGTCGTCGCAGGCGAGGCTCGAGTCTGATGAAGCCCGCGCAGTTCGACTACCACCGGGCGCGCGATGTCTCGGGTGCAGTGCGGCTGCTGTCCGAGCTGGGCGAGGACGCGAAGATCATCGCCGGAGGCCAGTCCCTGGTCGCCATGATGAACTTCCGCCTCGCCCGGCCCGGGCACCTGGTCGACGTGGGTGGGTTGAACACTCTGCAGTACATCCGCCGGGAATCCGACGGCCTGCACATCGGAGCGCTCACCACCCACCATGATGTCGAATGTGGCGACGTGGGAACGGATTTCGGTGTCCTTCGCGAGGCCATGCGGTGGGTGGGGCACTATCCGATTCGCACCCGCGGGACCGTCGGGGGCAGCATCGCCCATGCGGACGCCACCGCGGAATGGTGCTTGTTGGCCATACTGCTCGACGCCCGCATCGTCGTCGAGAGTGTGCGGGGGCGGCGAACCGTCGAGGCAGACTCGTTCTTCTTCGGGTACTACTCCACCGATCTCGCGTTCGACGAGATGATCGTCGAGATCGTGTTCCCGAACCCGGCACCGCACGCTGCGGTCACCGAATACGCAGAGCGGCAGGGAGATTTCGCGATCGTGGGCGCAGCGGTGTCCCTCGATCTCGACGGCGTGGCCGTGGTCGGCGGACGGGTTGCCCTCGCGGGAGTGGGAGCAACTCCCGTGCGATCGCCGGCAGGGGAAGCCGTCCTGGCCGCAGGCGGGACCTTCGCAGACTGCGCGGATGCCGCAGCCGAATCATTGGAACTGGAGGACGAGGGCATGGTCACCGCCGAGTACCGCCGCACCCTGGTGCGCACGTTGGTCGCCGAAGCCTGCAGCGACGCACTGGTATCGCAGGGGGTGCCCACGTGAGCGTCGATCAGGTTCTCACGCCGAAATTCGTCGGCACCTCGGTCGCACGCCGGGAAGACCCGCGGTTGCTCACCGGCCGAGGCAGATTCGTCGACGACATCGCGATGCCGGGAATGTTGCACGCCCAGTTCGTCCGCAGCACCGTCGCGGCCGGATCGATCACCGGTCTCGACGTCGGTGATGTCGCCGGAGTCGAGGGGGTGCGCGGCGTCTTCACCGCGGCGGATTTGGACCTGCGGCCGATCCGCGCCGAGTTGTCGCGTCCGCTCAGCGAATTCGTGCCCACCGACATGCCCGTGTTGGCGCACGACGTGGTGCGCTACGTCGGTGAGCCACTGGCCATCGTCGTCGCCGCCGATGCCTACAGCGTCGAGGACGGGCTCGAGGCGGCACGAGTGTCGTACCGGACCGTCACCGCCGTCACCTCCGCAGATCAGGCCATGTCCGATGACGTTCCCCTGGTTCACGATTCGGTTCCGAACAACATCGTCGTGGACGTGCAGATGTTCGCCACCGACGGCATCGACGAGATCTTCGACGACGCGCACACCGTGGTGTCGGTGCAATCCAGAACCGGCCGGCAGAACGCGCTTCCACTCGAGACCCGCGGATGCATCGCGTACTGGGACGATCGCGACGAGCAGCTGATCATCTACATTTGTACTCAGGTGCCACACCAGGTTCGGACCGTCACCGCGCTCTGCCTCGGGCTGGACGAGCGCCAGGTGCGCGTCGTGGTACCCGACATGGGCGGCGGGTTCGGGCAGAAGTGCGTCGTCGGCCGCGAGGAGATCGCCGTCGCCGCAGCTGCGTTGAAGCTCCGCCGTCCCGTGAAATGGATCGAGGATCGCAAGGACGCACTGACGGCGTCGTTCCTGGCGCGCGAACAGCAGTACGACGTGCGGGCAGCATTCGATTCCGAGGGCCACATCCTCGGCCTCGACGCGGACGTCGTGTGCGACATGGGCGCGTACTCCTGCTACCCGTTCACTGCCGGCATCGAGCCGCTGATGGCCTCGGCGGAAATGCCGGGGGTGTACCAGGTTCCGGCGTACCGGGTGCGAGGCCGTTCCGTGTTCAGCAACAAGGCACCGACCGCGCCGTACCGCGGCGTGTCCCGGCCGCAGTACGTCATGGTGATGGAGCGGCTGTTCGAGCGAGCAGCCCGTGAACTGCAGCTCGATGCGGTGGAGATCAGGCGGCGCAACGTCATCACCGCCTTCCCGTACACCGGCGTCAACAACATCACCTACGACCCGGGCTCGTACCTCGAGGCGCTGAACCTGTGCGAGCAGACCCTCCGTGACGGCGGTTGGTACGACGTCCAGGAGCGGGCAACCGCAGACGGCCGACACATCGGCATCGGATACTCGTGCTTCAGCGAGCGAACCGGATACGGCAGCAGCGCATTCGCGGCGCGCAAGATGAACGTGGTGCCCGGGTTCGACATCTCGGAGGTCAAAATGGACACCTCCGGCACGGTCGTCGTGACCACCGGAACGATGAGCCACGGTCAGAGTCACGAGACCACGATGGCTCAGATCGTCGCCGATCGCCTCGGCATCGGCGTCGAACAGGTCAAGATCGTGCAGGGCGACACCGATCGGATCACCTACGGCTTCGGCTCGTTCGCCTCTCGCTCCATCACCATCGGCGGCAGTGCGGTGGCGTTGGCGTCGAACAAGCTGGGAGACAAGCTCTGTGAGATCGCAGCGCATCTGCTGGAGACTCGCGACGACAACGTCGAGTTGGCATCGGGGCGCGTACGTCAGCGCGACGACCACTCGAAGTACGTCACCTACCGGGACATCGCCGACGTCGCGTATCTGAAGGCGCAGCTGCTGCCGAAGGGCGTGGAACCCGGATTGTCCGCGACGGCAAGCTTCGACGTGTTCAACGACGGCACCTTCTCCAACGCCACCCACGGCGTTGTGGTCGAGTTGCACGAGGGCACCGGACGAGTGGAGATCCTGAAGTACGTGTGCGTCGAGGACTGCGGCGTCGCGATCAACCCCAAGATCGTCGAGGGCCAGTGCCGGGGTGGGATCGCCCAGGGCATCGCCGGGGCGTTGTTCGAGCAGGTGTCGTACGACGATCACGGAAATCCACTGTGTGCCAGCTTCATCGACTACAAGGTGCCGACTGCCTGCGAGATTCCGGACATCGAGATTCACCACCTCGAAACTCCCTGCCTGTTCACCGAATCCGGAGCCAAGGGAGCCGGTGAGGGCGGAACGATCGGTGCACCCGCCGCTGTGCTCAACGCCGTCAACGACGGATTGCGCTCCACCGGAGTCGAACTGAACGACACACCGATCACCCCCGTGGCAGTACAGGCGGCATTGGCGAAGGGCAGGCCATGAGCAACAAGCAACTGATCGAACTGAACGTCAACGGCACCGTCCGTGAGGTGATCACCGAACCACGCCGAACTCTGGTCGACGTACTGCGGCACGATCTGCAGCTCACTGGAACGCATGTCGGCTGCGAGCACGGCGTGTGCGGAGCCTGCACCGTGCTGATCGACGGCAAGCCGGCCCGCGCGTGCCTGACGTTCGCAGCGCAGGTGGAGAACTCGGACATCGAGACCGTCGAATCACTCGGCATCGACGGTGAATTGAACGATCTGCAGCAGGCCTTCGCAGACCATCACGGTCTGCAGTGCGGGTTCTGTACACCGGGGTTCCTGATGTTGGCCGAGGGCTACCTCGCCGACAACCCCGATGCCACCAAGGAACAGATCCGCGAGGTGGTGGCGTCGAACTACTGCCGCTGTACCGGGTACCAGACCATCGTCGAGGCCATCGACTCGTGCGCCGAGCAGCGCCGCTGCGCCGGCTGTGTGAACGGAGTTCCCAAGTGATACTGACCAATACACTCGATATCGACGCGTCCGCCGAGGACGTGTTCCGGCTGATCAACGACGTCGAGAAAGTCGCGACCTGCGTACCGGGGGCGGCCATCACCGGTAAGGACGGCGAGACCTACCTCGGCGGCGTGAAGGTCAAAGTGGGCCCGATCAGCGCGTCGTACGCCGGCACGATTCGGTTCCTCGAGGTCGACGCGGAGACCCGCACGCTCACACTCGAAGCCAAGGGGGCGGACTCGCACGGCAACGGCGACGCCGAGGCCCAGGTCGATCTGGCGGTCGAGGCGCTCGGTGATCGATCGCGGTTGACCCTGAATACCGATCTGGTGATCAGCGGAAAGATAGTCTCGTTCGGCAAGGGCGCGATCGTCGCGGTGTCGAACAAGGTCCTGCAACAGTTCGCCGTCAATCTCGGTGCGCTGCTCAGTGGTTCGGCCACGGCCGAATCGACCACGCCTGCAGCTGTCAAGGCTGCTGTTGCGAGCCCGATGGGCGGCGAATTGAACGCGATGAGCCTGATGCCCGAACCGGTGCGCAAGTACGCACCGATCGCGGGCATCTTCCTCTCGGGAATGGTCGAGGGCTGGCTGGTGTCCAGGGCCTTCGGACGTCGATAGTTCAGCTGCGTACCGCGTTCGAGATTCTGTCGAAGACCATCGCAACGGCACTCGGAACCGGCTCGATGACGTCCACGTCGGTGCGCAGTGCCAGCCGCCGGGCCGAATCGCTCAACGGACCGCCGCCGATGACGACCGCCGTCGCTCCGGCGGCGACTGCTGCATCGACCGCTGCTCCCAGTTCGACGACGCTCGATGCGAGGTCCTCGGCCAGGACCAACGGCGATGACGCGGTGAGGAACACACCCGCGAAATCGCCGTCGGGCACGGTGGCACGGGTCAGTGCATCGAGTTGGGCGGCGAGATCGGCTGTGGTGGTGGCGATCGCGAAGCGCCGACCACCTCGTGCAGCGTGCAGGATTCCTGCCTCGCCGATCCCGACGACCGGAATGTCGACGAGGGTTCGGAGTTCGGCGGCACCGGGATCACCGAACGCGCCGACGATCACCGCTGCCGGGCCATGGTGCTCGATCGCGTCGAGGGCCGCGGTTACGACATCCGGTCCGGCAGCACGCAACTGTTCGGTGCCGGTGATCATCGCCGGTCCGGTACCCGCGGTGACCCCGACGACGGTGAATTCTGTGTCGTGGACACAACGCCGCGCGACGTCGACGAGCAGCTGCGTCGTTGCAGTGTTCGAGTTGGGGTTGATCACGAGAATCTTCACTGCTCAGCCATCTTCCGGCATCGGTTGTCCGAAGGTCTCTTTCGGGAACTGCACGGCAATCCCGCACACGATGAACAGGCCGGCCAGCATCGCGAACATGGCACCCACGCCGGACGAGTCCAGTACGGCTCCGGCAATGAGCGGGAACAGTCCGCCGGAGAGGGAGCCCAGCGCCAGGATCACCGACGTCGCGAGGCCACGGATTCGTGTGGGGTACTGCTCGGGTGCAAACAGCCAGATCGTCGTGTTGAGGATGATGACCGAGAAGTTGAACAGGGCACCGAAGAACAGTACGAGGCCGATGGACGTTGCGAAGAAGCCGAATCCGAGCCCGGCGACGATACCGAGCACAGCGCCACCGGTCAGCGTCACCTTGCGGGGGAGTTTGCGAGCGATGAGTGCGGCGGTCAGCGCGCCGATCAACGACCCGGACTGCATCACGAGGGTGTACCAGAGCGCACTCGAGATCGACATTCCCCGCTCGGTCAGGATGACGGGGATCAGCGTGAGCATCGAGATCTGTGCTGCGTAGGACATGCAGACGGCAATGCCGAGGGCGAGAGTGCTTCTGCGGTAACGCTGCCCGAACATCTCCGTCCACCGTGCGCGCGGTGCGGCGTGATCATCGACCGTGGTGTCGACGTTCAAGTACTGAACCTCGGAGTCGAGGGTGCCGCGAAGCTTGCCCTGCGCCAGGCGGTTGATGACGGTGTTGGCCTCGGCCACCCGGCCCGTCGCTGCGAGGAAGCGAGGTGTTTCCGGAAGCGAGCGGCGATAGAACACGACCGCGAGTGCGGGCAGTACCAGCAGACCGAACAGCCAACGCCAGCGGTCGTCACCGGTGAAGATGGCGAAGACGATGACCCCGAACAGTGGGGCGAGCATGTTGCCCAGACCTGCGGCTGCGACGTTGATCATGCCGACCGCGGTACCGCGATGCTTGGCGGAGAAGAACTCGGAGAGCATGATCACCGCGACGGCGATCTCACCGCCGAGTCCGAGCCCGACCAGGAATCGAGCGCCCACCAGCACCTCGTAGTTGGGTGCGAATGCGCACAGTAGCGAGCCGAACGCGAAGACGAGAAGGTTTGCGCCGAGGAGGGTTCGACGACCGAAACGGTCCATCACCGCTCCGGCCAGGATGCGCCCGAGGGCGACGGCGGTGAACGTCGCGGTGTTCAGCAGTCCGATCTCGGTTCCGCCGAGGCCCCAGGATTCACGCAGGAGCGGTCCGGTGATGCCGACGGCATTCTGTTCGATGGCATCGAAGAACACACCGAACAGGACCATGGCGACGATGCCGAAGTGCGCTGTGGTGAGGCCGATCTTCGAGTACGACGCCTCGATCTGTTCACTGAGGCTGCCGGCCTCGGGCGGTGGGTCGATCGGTGACGGCTTCTCGTTCCTGGTCGGGACGCTCATCCCAGTGCCTCTCGCTAAGTGGTATACCAACAACGGAGAATTTACGGAGCATTGGGCCGCGAATGGTTTCTCGGCGGTAACGCTTGTGTTTCCAGGTCCTCTCACCTGGCTCTTGCTGTCTAGGTCTTTGTTGGGCAAAGCCTGCCGATGAAGCTGGCGGATGCGCGGTATACCTACAGTTCGCTGGTATACAAGCATCATGGCATCCACGGAAGGTCGCGAATCGCTGTCGCGATCGGTGTTCGACGCGATCAGAACACGCATCCTCGACGGCCGCCTCCGGCCTGGTGAAACGCTGAGCGAGCGCAATCTGGGAACCGAGCTGCAAGTGTCGAGGGTCCCGATTCGCGAGGCGCTTCCATTGCTCGAAGCAGCAGGGTTGGTGACGCTGTCGCCGCGACGCCCTGCCGTGGTGACAGGAGTGACCAGAAGTTCCGTCGACGAGTTGTACGACATCAGGTCCGCGCTCGAGCCGCTCGTTGCTCGACGGGCAGCGTCCGCTGTGGCGGCGGGCGCGGACTCGTCGTCGTTGGTCGACGCGGTGTCCCGTGCAGGTGCAGCGCTCGACCGGGGCGATCTGCTCGAATTCCATCACGCGAGCTCGGGAGTGCACTCGGGGATCGAGGCATTGTCCGCCAACCGGCTGTTCCCGGTCATCATGGAACCGTTGCGCGAGCGCAGCAATCGACTCAACATGGCCAATCTCGAACGGGATCCGTCGCTACGACACGGGGAGCATGTCTCCCTCGTCGACGCCATCGCCAAGGGGGACACGGAATTGGCTGCCGCTGTTGCGTTCGCGCACGTGGAATGGGGTCGAGCGCGAACGTTCGAGACTCTGGCGCAAGTTCCGGGCTACGACCCACAGCACTGAGCCGAGTCCGCCGTACTCACCGCGACGCGGGCAGTCATGCCGCGGTAGGTCCGATGGGCGGTGACTGGGCGATGACGGAGCGGTGCTCATCACCGTGATGCCCATGAACGTTTCTCGAAGCGGCCGGAGGGAACCGATCGGGGCACACTCGCGTCAAACCCGATGACGCCGATTCACCGGGCGTCGCTACGGTGCAACTCGGGGAGCGTCATGACAGTGAATGTGGATCCAGCGATCCTGCGGCAGTTCTCGAATGTGTTGTCGGCAACTGGCGGGGTGATCCGTGAGGTGGATGCTCTTGCTCCGTTCCGTGCGTCGGAGAATGCGTTGCAGGGTAGTGACTTTCACGCAGCATGTGCGGCGGCAGCAGCCGCGGCGGCCGGAGCTGTTGCAGCTCTGGCCGGGCGGGCCGAATGCGTCGCGGACATCGCCCGCGGCGTCGGGCAGAACTACGAGATCGCCGACGACGAACTCGCCCGCCGCCTCGCAGCGATGGACCAGCCGAAATGACCTCGACGGTCCCGCACGTCGCGGGTTGGGAACCGGAGTCGATGCGCAAGACGATGATCGAGTTGTCGGAGATCGTCGAGCGCGTCAACGGCCAGCGCACCGGAGTGCTCGAGGAGCAGGACGTACTGGCCGAGACGTGGACCGGCGAAGCAGCCGACGCCGCAGCCGAGCGTGTGGTGAGCGAATGCTCCCGGATGAGCTCGGTGTGCAGTGAAATCGATTCACTCGGTAGAGCATTCGAGACCGCAGCAGGACTGGTCGATGCTGCGAAGGACCACCTGCAGGCGCAGGTCTCGGCGGCGACGGCGAGCGGGTTCGCCGTTCGGGCCGACGGTGTAGTGGATCCAGACGGGATGATCGCATTGATACCGGACGTCCTGGGTGAAGAAAAGATACGGAAGGCCGACGAACTACGCTCTGCTGCAGCGCAGTTGACCGAGGACATTCAGGGAGCTCTGAGACAGGCAGACAGGGCCGCACTCGACGCTGCGCAGCAGTTGGCCGAGCCCACGAAGCTGTTGACCGGGCTTGCGCTCAGTAGTCCGGCCGGGAAGTTCGTCGAAAACCCGGACGGGTCCTTCTCGTGGATGCCGGATTGGCCGACGACCGTTGCAGCCACCGTCATCGGTGGTATGACCGACGTGACGAGGAGGGCTCTCCAACTTCCGGGTGTCGGTTCCGTCGACGATGTTGCCAAGAACATCGGTCGGGGGTTGGGGGCGTTCGGCGCGGTGGCAGGAACGGTGCCCTCGATTGGCCACGATATCGATGAGGGGGTGAGCCCCGCTGAGGCGATTGCGGTCAATACGGCGAGTACCGCCGCCGGCCTCGCAGCTGCGAGCTACGTGACCGGTGCTCTGGTGGGAGTCGGTAGTGCCGCGGGTTCGGTGTTTCCCGGGCCGGGCACGGTTGCCGGTGCTGCCGCAGGCGTTGCGTTGGGTGCCCTGGTCGGGGGCTCCGTCAGCCACGGCGTCTCGAAGGTCTTCGAATGGACACTGCGATGACCGATCGTGAGGACACAGGCGCGAACATGCCTGCGACAGCGAATCCGGGACCTGTGTGGGTGCGGAGGTGGCGCAGTGTTCACCTCGGCTGGCTCGCAGCGGTTTTCGGCATCTGTACGGCAGTGGTGGGACTGCTGGTTGCTGCCGTCCCTGTGATTGCCAGGACGGGCGCAGGCGGCCTCCTGGCACTGTTGTGGCTCGCGTTCTTCGTGCTCCTTCCCTTGGGGATGGCGGTGCCGATGTCCGGCATCGGAGCTGCGCGATTGTCACGTTTCGTGCGGCGGGTCGACGTTGCAGGCGTCGGCGCAGGTTTGTCGGTGCCCGGGCGCGGGGACTTCGTGGCCAGGGCAGGTCTACTCGCCTTCGCGTCGGTGGTGGGCCTGTCCTACTTCGTATTCAGAGACGACGGACCGGACCCTCGCCAAGAGAGGGCAGAGTTGCTGACGGCGATAGGCGCGCCGGCATGCCTGGCGTGGTTCGTGGTCGGGTTCGTCGTCGTCAACCGCACCTGGATCTCTCTGCACCCCGAAGGTATTGTCCAACAGATCTATCGACGTCGTGGGTGGAAGGTGTCGAACGACGTGATGGTCGTGCCCTGGAGCGACATTGCGGATCTGCGCCTGGAGGAGCATCCGAATCCAGCAGTACCGCACCGAGGTGACCTGCCGGTGATCAGAGTCTCGCGCCGATCGAGCGAGACCGACGAGCCGGAGCTGGTCATCATGGCGTGTGAGAAGAAGGTCGAACCGAATTCGCTGCTCGCGCTGCTTCTGTGGTGCCGCGACAATCCCTGGGCCCGTGCGCAACTGGGCCACGACGATGCGCGGGAGTTGCTGCGCCCGCCCAGGCTGCGCGAGCGTATCCGCGCCGACCGTGCCGCAACGACTGTCGGTGGAAGGAACACTGTCCAGTGACGGTTCGACAAAGGACGGTATACACCTATCTCCAGCAGCAGGGTGTCGAACTGGCACCGGTGCATCGCGACGAATGCGACAGGTTCGGGCTCGAGCTCCCGGTGCTACCGGACTGGGAGGCTGTTTCAGAGCTTCACTTCCCACACGCCACCGCGGTGCTGTGCTCGCCGGCGAACGCAGTCGACGGATTCGTACCGAATGCGGTGGTTCTGGTCGGGAAGCTCGCACGGTCGGTCGACCCGGATGCCCTACTGGAGTGCGGCTTCGGAGACGCGTGGGCACTGCCCGGCTGGGTCGAGATCAGTCACGACCGAGGTTCGTTCTGCGGTCTACCGTCCGTCTCGATCGCGGGTCGCTACGACTGCGCCGGTCGGTTGCTCTTCGCCCGGACCCGGTACTTCGTCGTCCACCACATCGTCGACCAGTACCTGGTTCAGGTGACGGTCACCGTGCCGGATTCGCTACGACAGAGATTGTCCTGTGCTGCAGACGAGTTCGTCGACGAGCTGCGTATCGGTCGACGCTAGCGAATCGGTAGTGCGCGCAACAGCGCCGCAACGTCCTCCGTATCGCCGAGGGAGTCGACGATGTCCTCGATGACCGCGGTATCGGATTCGCCGACCAAGCGGGCGATCTTGGCGCGCACCGCGCCGTAATCCATCGGAAAATGGTCGATGTCGCCCAGCGGATTCGGGGCAGTCGCCGAGAGTGTGGTGCCGTCCCGAAATTCGATCGTCACTTCGGCGGCTCGGCGCTCTGGTAGCAGCGCGTCGAGCTCGCTCGACGATGCGACGTCGACTCGGGCGCTGAACGCTTCGGCCGCCGAGAATGTCGCACCTCGGGGATCCAGAGAATCCACGTCTATCGCGTCGGACACGAACGCTGCGGCCACCACGAACGGCAGCGAGAACATCGCGCCCAACCTGTTCGACGGATGTCGGCGGAACAGGGGTTCCGCCAACGAATGTGTCAGCACCCGAACATGTTCGATGTCGGCGGCGGACCATTCGGCGTCAGCGCGCAGGCTCTGCACAGCGTCCACGGCGGCGTGCGTGTACGAGCAGCTGGCGTGCTGTTTCGTATAGCCCTCCAGCGTGAGCCATCGCTCGCCGAGATCCTCGGTCAGTCGGGACGTGTCCAGTGTCCCGACCAGAGCGCCCAGGGTGTGCTCGATGGTCCCCGAGTTGTGCACTGCCCCCGATCGAGCAAGCCTGGCCGCGGTCACGCCGGCCCGTGCGGCACCGCCGATCCACAGGTTTCGCGAGAAATTGCCGTCGAGAACCACAGCCCAGGGCGCTACCTGAATCAACGCAGACGACGAGTCGATCGCCGCGGCAACCTCGTTCGCATCGGCACCACGAATCGACGCGGCTGCTGTGGCCGCGCCCGTGGCACCCCAGTGCCCATGGGTGTGCCACGCACTGTGCCGGGTCAGAGCCCAGCCGAATCGAGCGGCAACCTCGTATCCCGCCACGACGGCGGTCAAGAAGGCCCGGCCCGAGATCGGCGTCGATGCCAGCCTGGTCGCGGCGATCGCTGCAGGAAGCACATGCGCAGCAGGATGTCCGGCGGCGTACTTGTTGCCCTCGTCGAGCTCGAGGCAGCACGATGCGATGGCGTCGAGCTCGGCCGCAGTCTCGATGGTGGTGCCGGTGCTTCCGCCTATCGGGTACGTCGATCCTGGTTCCGAGTCCCACTTCTTCCGTAGTTCGACCATCTCGCCGGTGCGGGCACCGGCAAGGGTGACGCCCAGCAGGTCCAACAGAATCAACCGCGCTCGATCGCCGAGCGGTGCGGGGAGGGGTGACATCCGTAGGTCGACCATCGCGGTGGCCAAGGCGTCGACCGCGCGCGTGTGTTCCGTTGAGCGAAACGCCGTTGAACCGTCCATGACTGGACTGTAGAAGGCTCAGAAAGAAAGAGTCAATGATCGAGACGTGCAACCTGCCGACTGCTAGGCTCGGCCTACCGCCGGCGCGAGTCCATACCGCTCAGAACCGTTCCGGCTAGCGAAACGAAACAACGCTGGTGTGAGGTTCGCACGCAGCGTCGAACGAGGAGACGAAGCAATGTCCGATCAACTTCTTCGTGCAGTCCAGGGGGGCGTGCGCGCGGTCGATCTCGGTAGACAGTTGAGGGTCGGGATGCCGCAGTCGCCCAATCATCCTCAGTTCTGGCACACCCTGCCGCGCAGACACGGCGACGTGACTCGAGCAGACGGCGGCAGCGCCGCGAACGACATGATCACCACCGGAACGCACGTGGGCACTCACATCGACGCTCTCGCTCACGTCAGCCACGACGGAAAGCTGCACGGCGGTGCCGATGCCGGGCAGTCGTGCCTGGGCGGCAAGTATGTCGAACACGGCGTCCACACCATCGAACCCATGATCCGCCGCGGCGTGCTGCTCGACATCCCGAGGCTCCTCGGTGTCGGTCGCTGCGAGGGCGGGTACGAGATCACTGTCGATGATCTGCAATCGGCATGTGCTGCAGAGAAAATCGAGATCGAACGCGGCGATGTCGTGCTGATTCGCAGCGGATGGGGGCAGTTGTTCGCCGAGGGATCGCCGTACGTCGGCGGCCCGTCCGGAGTTCCCGGAGTCGGAGAAGCAGGCGCGCAATGGCTGGCGGACAAGGGTGTACACGCTGCAGGCGCAGACACCATCGCGTTCGAGCGGCTCGCCCCGGGCGGTGGTCACGCGCTGCTCCCCGCGCACCGAGTTCTGTTGGTGGAGAGCGGTATCTACATCATCGAAGCACTCGACCTCGAAGAGCTCTCCCAGCAGGAACTGTTCGAGTTCACGTTCGTTCTCGTTCCCCTGAACATCTTCGGCGCAACGGGTTCGCCGGTACGGCCGCTGGCGGTGACGTCCGCATGAGCGAACGTACGCTCGCGCAGCACCTGGCGCGTTTCGCCGCGACCACCCACTATCAGGATCTACCCGACGCCGTCGTCAACTCGGTCGGGATGCGGGTGCTCGATACGCTCGGGATCGCGGTTGCGGCCACCGACCTCGAGACGAGCAAGGCTGCGACCGCATGGGCCCGCGAACAAGGCGGGGCAGCAACGGCATCCGCGGTCGGCCTCGACATCGCTCTCCCTCCGGCCCTCGCCGCTTTCGTCAACGGAGTGCTCGCACACTCGCTGGATTTCGACGACACGCATCTTCCATCGATCCTGCATCCGAGCGCCAGTGTCGTGCCCGCGGCTCTCGCGGCTGCTCAGGAGCACGGTACCGACGGTCGAGAACTCGTCCGCGGCATCGCGATCGGGCTGGAAGTGTGTGTGCGCATCGGTATGGCGGGGTTCGACCCGGAGACCAAGAACTCGGTGTTCTTCGAGCACGGACAGCACGCGACGTCCATCTGCGGTGCGATGGGTAGCGCTGTGGCTGCCGCTGTCATCGGTGGTGCGTCGGAGGAGCAGATCGTCGACACGATGGGCATTGCCGCGTCGATGGCGTCGGGCATCATCGAGGCCAATCGCACCGGGGGCACCGTCAAGCGCATGCACTGCGGTTGGGCTGCGCATTCCGCGCTCTCGGCCGCAGGCCTTGCGCGTCATGGGATCACCGGGCCACCGACGGTCCTCGAAGGACGGTTCGGCTTCTTCCAGGCCTGGCTGCACGAACCTGGCCGAGCCAACGAGATTCTGGACGGACTCGGCTCCGAGTGGGCCGTTCCCGGAATCTTCTTCAAGCCGTACCCCGCCAATCACTTCACCCATGCGGCAATAGACGCAGGAGCAGCGCTGCGGGCGAGAGGAATCCGGCCGGAGCAGATCGAGAAGCTCGAGCTGGGAGTGCCCGCGGCGAACCTGCGGACCATCGGTGAACCCATCGACGTCAAACGCACGCCCGAGACCGGGTACATGGCGCAGTTCAGCGGACCGTACGCAGTGGTGGTCGGCTTGCTCGGCGGGGGAGGACTCGGTGCTGCGCTCGAGGACTACACCGACGAGTTGGCGAAGTCAGCAGATCGGCGAGCTCTGATGGCCAAGGTCGACGTCGTTCCGAACCCGAAGTGCGACGCCATCTTCCCGCACCAATTCCCGGCGGTGCTGACCGCAACTCTGACCGACGGAACAGTAGTGGTCGAAGAGGTGCTCACCACTCGTGGCGGACCCGAACGGCCGCTGACCTTCGGTGAGGTCTCGACCAAGTTCACCAGCAACGCGGGGCCGTTCCTCTCCGACGTCGAGCTGAAGGAACTGGCCGGCCGATGCGATCGTCTCGGGGACCTGACCGATATCGGGACACTGCTCGCACCGTTGACCGACCTGAAATCGACCACGCAACAATAGAACAGTTGTCCCACCGGCTCGGGCACCGTCACTCGTGTGGCGGTGCCCGAGCTGCAGTTCGGTCGGTTCAGGCCCGGGCGAGGATTTCCCGTGCGCCCCGCACCACTGCCTCGTCGACGAATCTGCCGTTGTCGTCGACGGTCGGTCCTCCCTGAGACACCTCGTACAGCTCCACCAGTCGACGTGCTGTGGTGATGTCGTCCGAGGTCGGGGTGAGCGCGGCATTGATGATCGGAACCTGACTGGGGTGCAATGCCGTCCGGCCCCGGAAACCCATCTGCACGAAACGGGCCGTGGTGCCGACGAACCCGTCCAGATCGCGAAAATCGGTCGACGTCGGGGCAATCGGTGCTGCCAATCCCGCAGCAGCACAATCGATCACGACGTTCAGCCTGAGTGCGTCGATCATCGCTTCCGTCGATTCCGAACGGGTGATGCGCAGGTCCGCGAGGAGGTCGACTTCACCGATCCCGAATGTTCGCACTCTGTTGCATCGAGCCATCTCCGGCAGAGCGCGCAAGGAGTGAGCCGTCTCGATCAGCCCGATCAGCTCGACCCCGGGCAGGTTGTGCTCGGTGAGCAATCGGTCTGCGCGCGTGAGTGACTCGACCGAACACTTCGCCACCATGATGCCGGTGACACCGCCTCCGGCGACGGCCTCGAGGTCCTGCGTCATGAATTCGGGGGTGATGCGAATCCAGATCTGGGTATCGGTCGACGCCGTCGAGGCCAACCACCCCGCGAGGTCGGCACGCGCTCGGCCTTTGTCCGCCAACGGAACCGCGTCCTCGAGGTCGATGATCACCGCGTCTGCGGCACCGCGCACGGCCTTGTCGAACAACTCGGGCTTGTTTGCCGGTACGTAGAGGAACGACCGGGCGGAGGTAGGGGTCATCGAGCTGCACGCGCTTCCAGGATGGTGGTGATCGACTGGGCCGCCGCGACGACCTGACCAGCATGAACGATGTGTTCGTCGTCCGCGGACGAGGAGTAGCGGAAAGCGGGGCCCGAGGAGCTGACCGATCCGAGTACGTGCCCTGCGGCGTCGAAGAACGGCGCGGCGATCGACGCTGCACCGGTGTTTCGCTCGTTCGTCGAGGTTGCGTATCCGTTGGTACGGATCTCTGCGAGGCGGGCGCGGAAGCGGGTCTCGTCGGCGTCGGGGGAACTGCTGCGGAGTTCCTGGAAGGCCTCGTCCGCGAATCGATCGGGGAGGAACGCCAGGATCGCTCGGCTCGAGGCTCCCGAGTGCAACGCGTACTGAGGGCCGATCTCGACCACCATCTTCACCTCCTGGGGGCTCTCGTACTGATCGAGATAGACACGACGGTGCCCCACGAGCACCGACAGCGTTGCGGTCTCGCGTGTGTTCGCGCGAAGCGCGCGCAGCACGGGAGCCGCAATCGACCGGACGTCGAGCTGGCTCCACGCCTTGGTGCCGAGTCCGATCGCCGCCGGGCCGAGGGAATACGTCGACTCGCCCGCAACCGGCTGCACGATCGACCGCGATGCCAGCGACTGCAGAATGCGGTGCACCACAGCCTTGCTCAGGTCGAGAGTGCGAGCGATCTCGGACACGCCCAGTGCCCGATCGGATTGCGCGAAGGCGATGAGCACATCGGCGACACGATCGGCGGACTCTGTTCCCGTCGACGTCTCCAGTGCAGGCCTGCTGACCATAAGTGTCACCTTTCGGATGTGCGTGCGTTCCGCTGAGCGAACCATACCCGTAACAAGAAATTGACGGAAGAGCCTGTTCTGAGGCCGTGATGCGTGCCATACTCGATTTCAGCGAGATCAATCATCAATCTGATGGTGCGCTCAGCGGAACGATAGGTTCCGCCCAGTGGTTCGACTCGGCGCCGATGGGCGCGGAAGGCAGACTCAACAATGAAGAAGCTCGTAGGCGTGCTGACAGCCGTTGCAGTCGTGGGTGCGGCAGCATGTGGCTCCTCCACCGGCTCGGACGACTCCGGCCCCATCAAGATCGGATCGGTTCATCCCACCACCGGAGCTCTGGCGGGAGTGGGCGGGCTGATGAACGACGGTGCTGCCCTCGCCGTGGCCGATATCAATGCAGCAGGCGGCATTTCGTCCATGGACGGTCGGCAGTTGGAGTTGGTGTCGGGCGACAGTCAGGGCAAAGCAGAGGTCGGACAGAGTGAGGCGCAGCGGCTGATCGACGACGGCGCGGTGTCGCTCATCGGCACGTACCAGAGCGACGTCACACAGAACGTCGCCTCGGTTGCCGAGCGATCTCGGGTTCCGCTCGTGATCGATGTGGCGGTGGACGACAAGATCCTCGACCAGGGTTACCAGTACTCCTTCCGCATGCAGCCGAATGCGTCCAGCATGGGAACCGACGGTGCCAAGGCGCTCGCCGCGATCGAGGAGCAGACCGGTCAGCCGATCGACCGCGTCTCCTACCTGCACATCGAGGGATCCTTCGGCGACAGCGTCTTCAACGCATTCGAGGCCGAGGCCGCGAACCAGGGAATCTCGTCGGTGCAGGAAATCACCTATCCGGCAACGAATTTCTCCGACGCCACCACGCAGGTGCGTGAGGCTGCAGTGTCCAACCCCGACGTCATCGTCGCCACCGGCTACTACCCGGACGGGCTGCTGATCGCACGTGCGGTCGAGCAGCTGAACCTGAACGTCAAGGGCGTCTACGGAATTGCCAACGGCGCGTTCGACGACAGCTCGTTCCCCAGTGACGCAGGTGCCGCAGGCGAGGGCGTGTTGAGCGCCAACTACCACTTCGACGCCACCAGCGACCGCGTCACCGACATCCGCTCGCGGTTCGAGGCCGAGTACGGACGCCCGATGGAGACCGCAGCAATGCTGTCCTACCAGGCAGTCGAGGTCATCGCGGCCGGACTGAACGACGGTGCGTCGAGTGATCCCGAGGATCTGCGCGACGCCATCTCCGGCGTCTCGATCGAGGATCCGCTTCTCGCGTTCAACGGACCGATCGAGTTCGACGAGACCGGCCAGAACAAGAACGCCACCGTCATCGTCATGCAGGTTCGCGACGGAGCAGTCGCTCAGGTCTTCCCCGAGGAGTTCGCAACGGACGCAATCCAGTTCCCCGCGGGAGCCGGCCAGTGACGGCCGCTACCTCGACCGCAGAGAAAGCGGGGAACAAAGGTCTCGCGGGGCTCAACCCCGGTATCCCGGTCGCAGCAGCGATCGTCGTCATCATGGCGGTGATCTACCTCGTCGGTGGAAAAGACCAGGGCCTGGTCACACAGTCGGTCGTCTCCGGACTCCTTCTCGGCGGTGTGTACGCACTGATCTCCGTCGGACTGACGCTTATCTTCGGTGTTCTCGGCATCGTCAACTTCGCCCAGGGTGCGATGCTGACGATGGCGATGTACATCGTCTACGCGCTGTCCACCGCCGGGTTGCCGGTCTACGTTGCAACACTGGTCGCCGTTCCGGTGATGTTCTTGTTCGGCATGGTCGTTCAAGCAACTTTGTTGACGAAACTGACCATCAGCGGCAGTCACGACGGCCCGCTCCTGGTCACCCTCGGCCTGTCGCTGCTGATCATCAACGTGCTGCTGATGATCTTCGGAGGGCGACCGCAATCGGTGCAGGCTCCGATCGACGGTTCCCTCGACGTGCTCGGTGCCGTCGCGTCGTGGCCGCGAGTGATCGCGTTCATCGGGGCCGCGTTGGTCGCCGTCGCGCTCACCGCGGTACTGAAGCGGACGCCGCTCGGATTGTCCATCCGCGCAGTCGCATCCAACTCCGAGGGAGCCAAGCTCGTCGGCGTCGACATCGGTCGGGTCTACGCGCTCACCTTCGGTATCGGCGCAGCCTGTGTCGCGGTTGCCGGCGGGTTGATGACACCGTTCACCAGCCTGACGCCGTCGGTCGGAGAACAATTCACCATCCTGGCGTTCGTCATCGTGGTTCTCGGCGGACTCGGAAGTGTCGTCGGAGCCATGGTCGGCGGGCTCGTCATCGGCCTCGTGCAGACCGTCGGCGCGCTGTACCTCCCCGGAACAGGTTCGCTGATCCTGGTATTCGCGGTGTTCGTTCTCGTTCTGTTTCTCAAGCCCGAAGGATTGTACGGAGCGCGCCGATGACTACGACAAGAAGCGCACCCACACCGGTGCAGCACGATCCGCGGTTGAAGGACACGTGGCTACGCCGCCAATTGATCACGCTGGTCATCGGATTCGTCGTCGTGGCGGCATTGCCGCTGCTCCTCGGCGAGCAGGCCCAGACGGTTGCCGTGCGCACGCTCATCTTCGCCGTGATGGCCGTGGCGTGGAACATCATGAGCGGGTTCGGCGGCATGTTCAGTTTCGGCCACGCCGCGTTCTTCGGAATCGGTGCGTACTCCGGTGCGTATCTTCTGGTCGAGCACGGAATCTCCCCGTGGATCTCGATGGTGGTCGCGGCAGTCCTCTCGGCCACGGTGGGCACACTCATCGCCTACCTGTGCCTGCGCTACCGACTCGCCGGGTCGTACTTCGCACTGGCGACATTCGCCTTCGCGCAGATGTTTCTGCTGCTGGTGCAGAACCTCGAGGTGTTCAACAAGACCGAGGGCTTCAATGTGCCCATCCTGCCGCGTGATTCGTGGTGGATGCTGCAGTTCGAGAAGGGCAGCCCCAATTACGTCTGGATTCCGCTGGTCATTCTGACGCTCGCGGTTCTCGGCACCATCTTCTACACCCGTTCCCGCGCAGGGCAGTTCGTCCAGGCCACCCGCGACGACGAAACCGCTGCAGCCTCGCTCGGTATCGACACGATGAAGTATCGGTTGATCGCCGTGGCGGCGAGTTGTGCGCTGACCGCCGTAGCCGGGGTCTACTACACGCAGTACTACTTCTTCGTCGGTCCCGAGCAGGCCTTCGGTTCGGCGGTTTCCGTCGAAGCGATCGTGCCGGCCGTCATCGGCGGCATCGGAACGATCTGGGGCCCGGTCATCGGTGCCGCCGTGATCGGGCCGCTGTCGGAGTTGATCAACGAACTGCTCAGAAACCCGCCCGCCTTCCTCGAATTCCTGCAGGGAACAATCGGATTGGACGTCGCCGCGTACTCGGTGATTCTGATCGCGATCGTGATCTTCCTGCCCAAGGGAATCTTCGGCACGATCCGTGAGAGGTGGAACCGATGAGCTTGTTGACCATCGAGAACCTGAGCAAATCCTTCTCGGGAATCCACGCGGTACGCGAGGTCAGCCTCGACGTGCCCGAGCACGAATTTCTCGGCATCATCGGCCCCAACGGGGCAGGCAAGACGACCCTGTTCTCCCTGCTGTCGGGTGAGCAGCCCCCGACAGCAGGCCGAGTGATCTTCGACGGTACGGACATCACCGGATGGCCGGCGAGCAAGATCGCGCGCGCCGGGCTGGTACGTACGTTCCAGCTCATGCGCCCCTTCGAGTCGATGTCGGTGCTCGAGAACGTCACCATCGCCGCACTGTCGAAGCGCAAGTCACGCAAAGACGCCCGGCAGCATGCCCTCGACGTCCTCGACCGCGTGCAACTGTCCGACCAGGTCGGCGGCAAGGTCTCGACCATGTCGACGGCAGGCCTGAAGAGACTCGAACTCGCTCGCGCCCTGGCCATGGAGCCACGCGTCGTGCTCCTCGACGAGGTTCTCGCCGGGCTCGTCCCGGCCGAGCGAGCACCGATGATCGAACTGCTGCGCACGGTGCATCAGCAGGGTCAGACGGTGCTGTTCGTCGAACACATCATGGCTGCGGTGATGGCCCTGTCCGAACGTCTGGTGGTCATGCACGAGGGGGCGGTGCTCACCTCGGGCGACCCACGCACGGTGGTTGCCGACGACCGCGTCGTCGAGGCATACCTCGGTGAGGAGAAGACAGCATGATGCTCGAAATCGACAACCTGCACGCCGGATACCGTCGTCTCGAGATCCTGCACGGGGTGAACCTCTCGGTCGATCGGCACGAGATCGTCTCCCTGATCGGCGCGAACGGCGCGGGGAAAACGACCACGCTGCGTGCGCTCTCCGGCATGGTGTCCACGTCCGGTGGCAGAATCATGCTGGACGGCAACGCCATTCACGGGATGCGGGCGGACCGGATCGTGCGAGCGGGGCTGGTGCACGTCGCCCAGGATCGGGCGTTGTTCGGCAGCCTCACCGTGGCCGACAACCTCGAGATGGGCGCGTACACCCAGAAGCGCAGCGGCGTGAAGGAATCCCTCGACCAGGTCTACGCCCTGTTCCCCATTCTCGCCGAACGACGAGAGCAGCGGGCCGACACCATGTCCGGCGGTCAACAGCAGATGCTCGCCATCGGCCGCGCCATGATGTCCAAGCCGCGAGTACTGACACTCGACGAACCGTCCGTCGGGCTCGCTCCCAAGCTGGCAGCTCAGGTGCTCGAGGCGATCGTGCGTATCCGTGACTCGGGTGTGACCGTACTGATCGTCGAACAGAACGCCGCGCAGGCACTCGCGATCTCCGATCGGGCCTACGTCATCGAGAGCGGGTCCATCGTGCTGACCGGCACCGGGCCCGAACTGGCACACGACGAGCGGGTCAAAGCTGCCTACCTCGGTATTTAGGAGTTCACCTCACATGCATCTCTTGGCTTTCACCCCGATCGACGTCGACGCGGCAGAACTGCAGCGCCGGCAGGATCGGTACGACCACCTTTCGCCCGCGGGGATCACCGTCGAGCTCCGTAACGTCGGGCCCGACGCGCCGAGCGCACTGGATACCGAACTCGACGTCAGACGGTCGGAACAGGTGCTGTCACGGGCCTTTCGTTCCGTGCCGGACACGCACGCCGACGGGTTCCTGCCCGACTGCGTGCTCGACCCCTGCGCCGAGGAAGCGGATTCGTTCGCTCGGCCGCTCTACGGCCTCACCCGGCTGACGGCCTCGTTCTATGCCTCCCAGGGGCACCGGATCGGTGCCCTGGCGAGAAACGACGCGATCGCTGCGGAACTGGACCGCCGACTCGGGTTCTACGGGATCGTCGCCGAGGCCACCGGAGTACTCGGGCTCGGTGTGCACGACATCGCAGACACCGGCACCTGGGGGAGAGCGGTCTCCGAACACGCGGGCAAGCTCCGCTGCACCATCGCCATCAACGCCTGCTCTGCCGTCGATCTCGTCGATCCACCGACGTCACCGCAGGTGGTGGACCCGACCGGCACGGCGTTGCGGCTGCTGGGTCTGCGTTCCGAGCTGCAGGTCTCCGCGTGAGCGAGGACGGACCCGACCTGGTGGTGGCCGGCGCGGGCGGTGGCCTCGTCGCTGCTCTGCGTGCAGCCGAGCTGGGGCTCGACGTGCTGGTCGTCGAGGCCAGTGCGCACTTCAAGCGGGGCAACAACACGGCGATGTCCACGGCCATGATCCCCGGTGCCGGCTCACGGTGGCAGCGAGCGGCCGGAATCGACGATTCGCCGCAACAGTTCCTGGACGACGTCCTGCGCAAAACGAAGGGCACTGCCGATCTGCGGCTGGCGTCCACCCTCGCCGATGTCAGTGCGCCGTTGGTGGAATGGCTCGCAGATCACGTGCAGCTGCCCCTCACGCTCGTCACCGATTTCGCATACCCCGGCCATTCGCAGTTTCGTTGTCACACGGTCGAAGGCCGTCACGGCAGTGGGATGCTCGAGCATCTTGCGCGAGCGGTCGCCGCCGAGCCGCGCATCGACATGCTGATGCCCGCCCGGCTGACCGATGTGTCCGTCGATTCCGACGGGGCCGTCGACGGCGTGACGATCACGATGCCCGACGGCAGCGTCGACCGAGTTCCGACGCGCGCAGTCCTGTTGGCCACCAACGGCTACGGTGCCAACGCCGAGTTGGTGGCAGAGCACGTACCGGAGATATCCGCGGCGCGCTATCACGGAAGTGAGCACTCCAACGGTGACGCGCTGACCATCGGGCGCCGTCTCGGTGCCGATTCGGCGTATCTGGATGCGTACCAGGGACACGCGGCACTCTCGAAGCAGGCGACGACTCTCGTCGGATGGGCGACGGTGATGCACGGCGGCGTCGTGCTCGACGCATCCGGGCACCGGTTCGGTGACGAGACGACCGGGTACTCCGAGTACGCAGCCATTCTGGCCGCCAGGCCGGGCTCGGAGGGCTGGGTCGTCATCGACCGCGAGATCTACGACAAGTGCCTGTCGTTCAAGGACTTCCAGCAGACCGTCGACTCGGGTGCCGCGGTGTGGGCCGACGACACGGACGGCCTTGCTGCCGCAACGGGGCTTCCACCTGCGGCAGTGGCGGAGGAGCTGGCCGCTGTGCAAAAGTATTCACGGGGAGAGGCGTCGGATCCGTTCGGCCGCACCTCTTTCGAGCATTCGCTCACCGGACCGTACGCAGCCATCAAGATCGTGCCCGCGTTGTTCCACACCCAGGGCGGGCTCGTCGTCGACGAGAACGCACGTGTTCTCCGCACCGACGGTTCCGCCATCACCGGTCTGTTCGCTTCGGGCGGTGCCGCAATGGGCATCTCCGGCCACGGTGCTGCCGGGTATCTCGCGGGGAACGGACTGCTCCCGGCGCTCGGACTCGCATACCTCGCGGCAAGTTCGCTTCGAACAACCCAACTCTTGTGAAAAAATTCGAAAGGACCACCATGTCAACGCTGTTGATCACCAATGCGCGCGTAGTTCGACCAGGATCCGACGCCCCCGACGAGGGCGAATTTCTGGACCTGCTGATCGAAGACGGCAAGTTCACTCGCATCGAAGCGAATATCGATGCCTTGGCAGCGGATACCGTCATCGACGCGGCCGGCAAGGTCGCGTTCCCGGGTGTCGTCGACGCACACCAGCACTGGGGTATCTACAACTCCCTCGGTGACGACGCCGAGACCGAGTCGCGGGCGTGTGTCCAGGGCGGCGTCACCACGTCGCTGTCCTACATGCGGACCGGGCAGTACTACATGAACACCGGTGGTTCCTACGCGGATGTGTTCCCCAAGGTTCTCGCGGCCACCGAGGGACGCCCCTACGTCGACTATGCGTACCACCTCGCGCCGATGTCGAAGGAACACATCGACGAAATCCCCGCGCTCATCGCAGATCACGGCGTCACGTCGTTCAAGATCTTCATGTTCTACGGCAGCCACGGGCTGCACGGCCGGTCCACCGATCAGAGCGAATTCCTCATGACACCCGAGGGCGAGCGCTACGACCTGGCGCACTTCGAGTTCGTCATGCGCGGCATCCAGGCTGCCCGAGAGCAGATGGGCGACAAGGCCGATCACATCTCGCTGTCGCTGCACTGCGAGACCGCGGAGATCATGAGCGCGTACACCAAGATCGTCGAGGAGGACGGCACTCTCGAGGGCCTCGCGGCATACAGTGCGTCGCGGCCACCGCACTCCGAGGGCCTCGCCGTCACCATCGCGTCGTTCCTCGCCGACGAGACGCAGCTGCCCAACATCAACCTGCTGCACCTGTCCTCGCGCAAGGCATTGACCGCGGCGATGCGGATGGCAAAGGCGTTCCCGCACGTCAACTTCCGCCGCGAGGTCACCATCGGGCACCTGCTGGCCGACATCGACACCGCCTACGGACTCGGCGGCAAGGTCAACCCGCCGCTGCGCCCGCGCGACGACGTCGAAGCGCTGTGGGAGCACCTGCTCGCGGGTGACATCGACTGGGTCGTCAGTGATCACGCCTGCTGCAAGGACGAGAAGAAGTTCGCCGAGGACCGAGGCGACATCTTCGCCGCGAAGTCCGGCTTCGGTGGTGCGGAATACCTGCTGCCCGGTCTCGTCAGCGAAGGACGCAAGCGCGGCCTGAGCTGGCGTCGTATCGCCGAGCTCACGTCACTGAACCCGGCCCGTCGCTACGGGCTGCCGGGCAAGGGTGACATCGCCGTCGGCATGGACGCAGACATCGCCCTCATCGACCCCGATCACACCTGGACCGTGCGCCCGGAGGATTCCGAGTCGGCTCAGGAGTACACGCCGTTCGAGGGATTCGAGCTCGGTGCCAAGGTGACCGACACGTTCGTCCGTGGTCAGCGGGTACTCGCCGACGGCACCGTCGCCGGTGCCCCCGCAGGCCGCTACCTGCACCGTCCGTACCTGTGACGGGCCCACTGGAGGGCATCAAGGTTCTCGACATCTCGACGATCCTCGCCGGCCCCCTCGTCGCGCAGATCCTGGGCGACTTCGGGGCAGAGGTCATCAAGATCGAGCACCCCACCAAGCCGGACGGCATGCGCGGACACGGTCTGGACAAGGACGGTCACCCACTGTGGTGGACGATGATCGGACGGAACAAGCGGACGATGACCCTCGACCTCGGAAGCGCGCAGGGCGGTGCGCTCTTTCGCCGCCTCGCCGCGGAGGCCGACGTGGTGGTCGAGAACTTCCGGCCCGGGACCCTCGAACGCTGGGGGCTGGGATACGACGTGCTCTCCGAGCTCAACCCGGGTCTGATCCTGTTGCGTGTCACCGGTTTCGGTCAGACCGGACCGTACGCCACCAGGCCCGCCTTCGGCACGCTCGTCGAATCGATGAGCGGGTTCGCGCACCTGACCGGTGAAGCCGACGGGCCGCCGACACTTCCGGCGTTCGGATTGGCCGATTCCCTCGCCGGGATCGCCGGTTCGTCGGCGGTGTCGATGGCTCTGCTGCACCGAACCAACAACGGCGGCATCGGCCAGCAGATCGATCTGGATCTGTTGAGCCCGATCATGGCCGCGGTCGGACCGGGCGTCATCTACGCAGACCAGCTGGGGATCGATCAGGAGCGAACCGGGAACCGGTCCAGCAACAATGCGCCCCGCAACCTGTACAAGACCGCAGACGGGCATTGGTTGGCCATCTCCACGAGCGCCAATTCGATAGCCGAACGCGTGCTCGTGCTGGTGGGTCACCCCGAAGTGCTCGACGAACCGTGGTTCGCCACCGGGCGTCAGCGCGCCGCCCACGCGGACCTGTTGGACGAGTACGTCGGCGGCTGGATCGGCGAACGGACGAAGGACGTGGTGATCGACGAGTTCGAGAAGGCAGGGGCCGCAGTCGCTCCCGTCTACAAGCCGAGCGATCTGTTGTCCGATCCACAGGTCAACGCCATCGAGATGGTGACGACCGTCGAGGACGACGACCTCGGTCCCGTCCGGATGCAGAACGTCATGTGGCGGATGGGTGGCAGCCCCGGCCGCATCAGGTACACCGGCCGCAAGCACGGGGCCGACACCGACGAGGTGCTCACCGAAATAGGCTGTAGCGCCGACGAAATCGAGACAATGCGGCGCGACAGCGTCGTGTAGAGCACGGCCAGTGCCCGGCAACGGCCCCCTTCGGCAGCACTGCCGAGGGGCACCGTTGCCGATGGACCCGCCATCGGGCCGGTCCTCGGTTCATACTGAAATCTGTTGCACGACGACGGAAGGCCGCCGTGGCCGGCTGACGCGTTACCCCAT
This sequence comes from Rhodococcus cerastii, assembly GCF_033042195.1. Classification (NCBI taxonomy): domain Bacteria; kingdom Bacillati; phylum Actinomycetota; class Actinomycetes; order Mycobacteriales; family Nocardiaceae; genus Rhodococcus; species Rhodococcus cerastii. The sequence goes on along the minus strand of NZ_JAWLKF010000011.1, from coordinate 114,520 downwards.
CGTCGCTGGGTGCACGCCGGAATCTGTCTCACCACATCGGAAGGCGGCTGTGGCCGGCTGGCGCGTTACCCCATCGTCGCTGGGTGCACGCCGGAATCTGTCTCACCACATCGGACGGCGGCCTTGGCCGACTAGCGCGTTACCCCATCGTTGCTGGGTTCACGCCGGAATCTGCTGCACCACTGCGGCGACGGCCTCGACCTGGTCCGCGATGCGGGGGCCCCACCGACTGGACAGATCCTCGTCCATCGGGAAGATCCTGCCGTCTCGGACGGCGGTCATCGATCCCCACCCCGGTCGAGCCGCAACCGATTCGGCTGTGACGCCGCAGCATTGGGCGTCGGCCAGGAACACGACATCGGGATCCGCGGTGATCACCGATTCGGCGGACAGCTGGGGGTAGTCGCCTGCGCCGGAGCCGTCGGCGATGCTCGTCAGGCCGAACAGACCGTAGATCTGGCCGACGAAGCTCGCGCTCGACACCGTGTACAGCGTGTCGTCGAGTTCGTGGAAATACGTCAGGGGCTCGTCGCGCGCGGGGACACTGGCCACGGCGGCATCGATTCGGTCGCGCATCTGTGTGACCACCGCGTCGCCCTCGGCGTCGTGCCCGGTCGCGTCCGCGACGAGCTCGATCTGCGAGTACGCGTCGTCCAGGCTCGTCGCCGCCGGGACGAGCAGCGTCGGGATACCGGCCTCGGCCAGAGTGGACGTGACCAGGCCGAGGTCGGTGGAGGTGATCACCAGATCGGGGTCGTACGCGACGATCGCCTCGAGGCTCGGCGTGAACGCCGACAGCCCGGTCTTCGGTGCGTCGGCGGGATAGTCCGACTGATCGTCGACGGCCGCCACCTGCTCGCCGGCCCCGACGGCGTACAGGGTCTCCGTCGCCGTCGGGCTCAGCGAGACGATCGAACGTGGCATCGCGTCGATGGTGACGGTCCCGCCGTCCGAGCCCGACGCGATCGTCCTCGGGAACTTCCCGCTCGACGCCGCGACCGAGGTGGTTGCCGGCGGGGAGTCGGTCGTCGTGCTGCCGCAGCCGGTCGCGACCAGTGCTACAACCGCGAACCCTGCTGAGATCATTCGTGCCGATCGACGCTGCACTGCCACTCCTGTGTGTCCGATGCCCCTGGAGCGCCAACACTATCGGGTGGTGGTCACCGGACCAGGCTCCGTACCAGGTAGGTGCCGGTGTGGGTGTCGGAGACCACCAACTCGTCGACGGTTCCGGTGAAGGTGATCAGACCGCCGTTGTGCCCGCCATCGGGGCCGAGGTCGATGACCCAGTCGGCGGCGGCGATGACGTCGAGGTTGTGTTCGATGACGATCACCGACCTGCCCTCGTCGACCATCCCGGAGAGCAACGCGATCAGGTTCGACACGTCCGACGGATGCAGACCGGTGGTCGGCTCGTCGAGGACCAGCACCGGCGACGACCCGACCAGTTCGGTGGCGAGCTTGAGCCGCTGCCGCTCGCCGCCGGAGAGCGACGACAGGTTCTGGCCGAGCGAGAGGTAGCCGAGTCCGACGTCCCGGCACCGGCGGAGGATGTCGCGGATCTTTTTGACCTCGAAGAAGTCCTGGGCGTCCTCGACGGACATCTCGAAGATGTCGGCGATGCTGATGCCGTCGACGGTGTGCCGGATCGCGCCCGACCGAAATCGCCTGCCCTGGCACGTCTCGCAGGTGCTCGTCACCGGGTCGGTGAACCCGAGATCGGTGAAGATGACACCGCTGCCCTGGCAGTCGGGGCACGCGCCGTCGGAGTTGGGCGAGAACAGCGACGGCGGCTGGCCGGTCTTCTTGGCGAAGTACGCACGGATCGGATCGAGCAGACCGGTGTACGTCGCGGGGGAGGAGCGCCGCGATCCGCGGATGGGTGCCTGGTCGATAATGACGGCGTCCGGTGCGGCCTCACGGAGGTGCCCGTGGATGAGACTCGACTTCCCGGAACCGGCGACGCCGGTGACGGCCGTCAGGACTCCCAGCGGAATGTCGACGCTGACGTCGCGCAGATTGTGGGTGCTGGCTCCCGTGATGCTCAGCCAGCCCGAAGGGGTTCGGGGAGTATGCAATACGACATCCTCGCGCCGCAACGCGGCACCGGTCCTGGTGTCCGCGTCGCGCAGCTCGTCGTAGGTTCCCTCGAACACGATTGTGCCGCCCGCCTTTCCCGCGCCGGGGCCGATCTCGACGATGCGGTCGGCGATGGACATGACCTCGGGGTCGTGCTCGACGACGAGGACGGTGTTGCCCTTGTCGCGCAGCGCGAGCAACATGTCGTCGAGGCGGTGGACGTCGCGGGGGTGCAGGCCTGTGGTCGGTTCGTCGAAGACGTAGAGCATGTCGTTCAGGGTCGCTCCCAGGTGGCGGACCATCTTGATGCGCTGGGATTCACCGCCCGACAGCGACGACGTTGCGCGGTCCAGGCTGAGGTAGCCGAGACCGAGATCGACGAGTCTTCGCAGCTGCGTGACGATTTCGGCGGTGACGGTACCCAGGCCGTCGATTTTCCACCCGTCGATGCGGTCGGCGAGCTCGGACACCTGCATCGCGAACGCGTCGGGCAGAGACAGGCCCTCGAGGGTCGCGCCGCGGATGGTCTCGTTGTATCGGGAGCCGCCGCAGGATTCGCAGACCCCGCGCGTGACGATGCGCTCGAACGCGAGCTTGGCCTTGCCCTTCAGGGCGTCGGCGTCTTTGGCCAGGTAGCTGCGCTTGAACCGGGACACGATCCCCTCGTAGCTCTTCATGACGGCATCGGGGTTCAGTACCTCGAACTCGCCGGGTTTCGCGTCGAAGAACATGTGGCGCTCGCGGGCGGAGTATTGCTCGATCGGGACGTCGAGATCGAACAGGCCCGAGTCGGCGAACACCCGATACGGCCATTTGCCGACCTCGAAGTCCGGATGCTTGAACGGCCCCTCGCGCAAGGACTTCGACTCGTCCACCAGTTCGCCGAGGTCCACGACCTTCGCCTCGCCGAGCCCCTCGCACTCGAGGCACATGCCGGCCGGGTCGTTGAAGGAGAACGCGTTCGCGAACCCGATCGTCGGGGTGACGCCGCGGGACCACAGCATGCGCAGCCAGTCGCCGATGTCGGTGATGGTGCCGACGGTCGAGCGCGGGCCGCCGAACAGACGCTTCTGGTCGACGATCACGACGGCCGACAGGTTCGCGATGAGATCGGCGTCGGGACGGCCGTAGGACGGAAGGAATGTCTGCGCGAACGCGGTGAACGTCGAGTTGATCTGCCGTTGAGCTTCGGCAGCGATGGTGTCGAAGACGAGTGATGACTTCCCCGACCCGGAGACGCCCGCGAACACGACGAGCGAGCGTTTGGGCAGGTCGAGGTTCACGTCGCGGAGATTGTTCTCGCGTGCCCCGCGAACGAGGATGGTGGACAGTTCGTCGATGGATGGCTGAGTTGGTGTCGTCGGCTGGGCCTGGGTCATGTGCGCTTCGGTCGCCTTTCGCCGCCCCCGACGCTGGTTCGCCCGGGGCCGACGCAGCTTACCGTACGGTGTACGGAAACGCCACCGATGGACGGGAAGTAACAGACTTACCGGTCTGACGATCTCCCATGGGTACCGGTTGCGCCAGGCCATCGGTCGGTCGAAGGGTTTTCATGACGAGCAGTAGTCGTTCCCGCGTGCACTCGGTCCTCGCGCTTGCCCTTCCTGCGCTCGTCCTCGCGGGCTGCGGATCCACGGACTCCGCCGAGCCCGAAGTCCGGACCGAAGTGCGGACCGTGACCGTGGAGGCGACCACGACTCCAGCCACGACCGCGCCGACGTCGATCGAGAGGATTGTCCTTCCGGACACCACCGCGCCCGAACCGCCCGCCGCAGAGCCGGTCCTCGTGGCAATGCCTCCGGTCGTGTGTATGAATCTGCAGACTGCCCAGAATGCGATTCAGGCTGCAGGTGTCTTCTACTCCCGGAGCGTCGATGCGTCCGGTGCGAGCCGGATGCAGGTCAACGACTCGAACTGGATCGTTGTGGCGCAGGATCCGCAAGCAGGGGTGCTCGTCGGTGAGGGTGATGCTCTGCTGTCCGCGGTGAAGATCGGGGAGCCGAACAACTGCTGATCTATCGGCGAATGCTGTGCTTGCCTGCCGGAGCCGGTTCCTGCTCGGTCGAGCTGTAGGCGAGGTGGCCTCCGATGAGGCCGCCGACGCTGGCTGTCGCCAGACCGGCCGCAGCCAGCGCCTTGGCGATGCCATCGGTCTGGTTCCGGCGACGTATGTACGAGCCGAGGAAGAGGAAGACGCCGGTCGCGTTGGAGGCCGCGTGGATCATCCCGACGCGTCGTTGGCGGGTGTTCATCGTCGACCAGTCCGCCCAGCCGGTGGCGATGGCTGCCGGCGCGGACACCAGCCCGAGGGAGATGACGAGCTTGCTCGCCCTGGACTGGTGGTTCAGCAGATCGAGGACTACGGCGCTCGTCCAGCTTCCGATGGTGACGTTGACGAGAGCCGGGTGGATGGGATGACCGATCCACCGGCCGCGTAGACCTGCGCCGACGGCGGTGTCGTCCAGTGCGGGTTTCAGGACACTGTTGATCGCGTTGCTCGCTCCGTCGAGGAACGAGGCAGATTCGAGGCTGTCGAGGGCTTGTTTCGTTGTCATGCGTTCTCGCATGCCCCAATGGCATCGATCGAACCCTGAGGGCAGCCAAACACGGCACGAGATGCTTGGACGTCCTATAACGTCGGGTGATGAGCAGCGGAACACGAGTGAACACCGTCGACGGCGTCCTGCGACGGTCGGCCGCGAAATTCCCCGACCGCCTCGCCGTGACATTCGAGGGACGCAGTCACACCTACGCAGAACTCGATACCGCGGTCACCCGCGCCGCTCGACGGCTGATCGCGTTGGGATTGAACAAGGGCGACCGCGTGGCGGCGTACGGCGTCAACTCCGACGCGTACGTCGTCGCGTTCCTCGCCTGTGCGCGAGCCGGATTGGTGCACGTCCCGATCAACTACGCGCTCGTGGGCGACGAATTGCAATACCTGTTGCAGCAATCGGGTTCTCGGGCAGTATTGGTCGACCCGGAGTTGGCGGGCACGCTCGATTCGGTTCGCGGCGAGCTCAGCATCGAGCACGTGGTCTCCCTTCCCGACGTGCTGGGCACGGACGGCGACGGCTCCGAACTCGACCCCGTCGCCGATGCGACCGACCTCGCTCAGTTGCTCTACACCTCCGGGACGACGTCGAAACCCAAGGGCGCGATGATGTCTCACGGCGCACTGGTCGCGGAGTACGTCTCGTGCGTCATCGCGCTCGGGTTCACCCAGGACGACGACCCGCTTCTGGTGATGCCGATGTACCACTCGGCGGGGATGCACGTGTTCATGCTGCCGTACCTGTCGGTGGGTGCCACGGTCCGCTTGATGCGCAGGCCCGACGTTCCGGAGATCCTGCGCCGCATCGAAGCGGAGAAGATCAAGTCTCTGTTCCTGGCGCCGACGGTGTGGGTTCCGCTCGCCAATCACCCCGATCTGGCGACGCGCGATCTCTCGTCGTTGAAGAAGGCGCAGTACGGGTCTTCGATCATGCCCGTCACCGTTCTCACTCGGCTGCGTGAGCGGTACCCGGACATCGAGTTCTACAACTGCTTCGGGCAGTCCGAGATCGGGCCATTGGCAACGGTATTGCAGCCCGAGGAGCACGAGGCGCGGCCGGCGTCGTGTGGACGTGCGGTGTTCTTCGTCGAGACCCGCGTCGTCGATGCCGACGGCAACGATGTGCCGGACGGCGAAGCCGGTGAGATTCTCTATCGTTCTCCTCAGCTGTGCGACGGCTACTGGGACAAGCCGGAGGCGACGGCAGATGCGTTCTCGGATGGGTGGTTTCATTCCGGTGACTTGGTGACACGCGACGCCGAGGGGTTCATCACTGTGGTCGACCGGATCAAGGATGTCATCAACACCGGCGGCATCCTCGTCGCGTCCCGCGAGGTGGAGGATGCGATCTACACCCATCCGGCGGTCGCCGAGGTCGCGGTGATCGGGATGCCCGACGACAAGTGGATCGAGGCGGTGACGGCCGTCGTCGTGCTCAAGGACGGAAGTGAGATGTCGTCGCAGGTGTTGATCGACCACGTGAAGGGTCGGATAGCGCCGTTCAAGGTGCCCAAGACCGTCACCTTCGTCGACGAATTGCCGCGCAATCAGAGCGGAAAATTGCTCAAGCGTGAGCTGCGCAGCTGACTAGTTGTCACGCTGCGCGCCGTTTTCGGCGGTGGTAGCTGGGGATGGGTTGTCGTGTGGGGTCGGTGGATTCGGGTGGGATGGCGTAGGGGTGTCCGTCGTCGCCCATGAGCAGTTGCCAGTCGCCGTGGTGGACGAGGCGGTGGCATTCTCCGCAGACCAGCGCGAGGTTGTTCAGGTCGGTGCGGCCGCCGTGTTCCCAGAACTTCACGTGGTGGGCCTGGCACCACTGTGCGGGGCGGCCACACATCACGCAGCACCGATCGCGGATGGTCAGGGCGATGCGTTGGTCGTCGCTGGCGAGTCGGGTGGTGCGGCCGAGGGCGAGCGGGACGCCGTGGTGGTCGACGATGACCGGGGTGAGGTCGGCGTCGCAGGTGAGAAGTTCGGCGAAAGTGCGGCTCATCGGCCCGGTCCAGTCGAAGTGGAACGGCCAGTCGGCATCACCGGGCTCGGGTGCAGACTTCTGTCCGCGATGGTCACCGGCACCAGTGCTGGGACCGACGCGATCGGCGCGGGGATCACCGGTCGGTGAACCGTCGCCGGCACCGCTCCCGACGTCGTGACCGCCATCAGCATCGTCGGGACCCGTGTCGGCATCACCGGTCCGTGAACTGTCGCCGGCACCAGCACTGCTTTCGCTGACGTGGGGACCGCCGCCAGCATCACCGGTCCGTGAACTGTCACCGATGCCAGCAAGGTTCCCGCTGACGCGACGACCGTTGCCACGATCGGGACCGCCCTCGGTATCACCGGTCCGTGAACTGGCATCGGCATCAGCGCCGCTCCCGCTGACGCGACGACCGTTGCCACGATCGGGACCGCCCTCGGTATCGCTTGTTTGTGAGTGGCCGCCGGTACCGGATGCCTTCGAACCCGTTGTTGGCCTGTTCGATTGCGTGTGTCCGCGGTCGGCGAGCAGGTCCCGCAGCGGGACGATCAGGTGCACCGATGCCCGCGACCCGCCCGCCGATCCGCGGCCACCACCGCTCAGGTGCCGGTCGAGGATCCGATCGAGGGCATCGGCCCGCCGCTTCGACGGACCACGTAGGTCGCGTTCACCGCCGGGGCCGGGCTGCGGCGCGGTCAACGCCGACAGTGCGGTGAGCAGCTTCTCGGCGAGGAGTCGGTCGACGTTGCCGCCCATCTGGAAGCGGCCACTGGCAAGCGGGTGAACATCGAAACGGTTCAACTCCGGGTTCTCCGACACTGGTATCGGCGGCGGTCCAGCTGGAACAGGTTCGGGCCGAGCAGGTTCGGGCTCGCCCGAGCCGGCTGCGTCACCCGCGTCAGCTCGGCTCGCACGGTCCCGCTCTTGCTCCCGCTCCTGTTCCCGCTCCTGTTCTTGTCGTTGCTTCTCGGCCTGCTCGTGGCGGGCTCTGGCGTCCTCGGCCGCGGAATGCGCCAGTGCCTGGGCGCGGGAGGCGACCTGCCCGGCGGTGCTGCGCATGGCGGTTTCGAGCAGTTCGGCGACGACCGCGTCGCGGCGTTGTTCGTCGAGGGTGGGGTCGGCGACCACCACGGTGGCGTAGCCGTCGGCGATCGCCGAGGCGTGCGCGGCGTGGATGTCACCACCTGCGAGGGCACCCAGCACGCTGGGCCGGTCGGTGAGCCACTGCCCCAGCTCCATCTGACGGGCCGCGGACCCGTCGGTGATGCGCACCGATCGCGCGTACCACCGGGTCACCGACGAGTAGCCGAGTTTCATGGCCAGACCGCGGCGGTCCATTTCCGCCAGCAGCGTCAATCGCGTTGCAGCGAGCTCGTTTTCGAGGGAGGACACGCCGGCGAGCTCGGAGACCAATTCCTGGTCGCCGAGCCCGAACACATCCCCCCATGTCTTCACACCACGAAAGCTATACCCACCCACCGACAACTTCTGTGTCGCAGGTCAGCGCGTCCATCGGATGCGGATGGGCCCCTTCGCGGTCGACGGATCGACGACTGATCCTTTCTGGGTGATCTCGACTTCTCCCGCGTCGACCATCCGGCGGGCGGCGCGGCGAACCGGTTCCATCAACTCCCGCCAATTGTCGTCGGACAGTGCACGTGCGACGTCGGAAGGGCAGATGGTGGAGTCGCGGGACCGGGCGTCGAGCAGGGAACGGATCTTGTCTTCGAGTTCCTTGTCGGTGGTGCTCACCTTGTGCCGCCGGCATGCGTCGCTGCAGTACTTGATGTCATCCCAGTTCTTCTCCCACTTCTTGCGCCATTCGATTCGCCGTCCGCACGACGCGCAGACCTTGTCCGCGGGGTGAGCCGTGGGGGAGCGACGGGAATGAGCCATGCTTCGACAGTAACCTTCTCGCATGGCTATTCGACCTATCCTCGTTGCCGGCGACCCTCGTTTGACGACCTGTGCCGCTCCCGTCACCGAGTTCGACGCGGAGTTGGCCGCGTTCGTGGAGGACCTGTTCGAGACCAACACAGCGGCGCACGGTGCCGGTCTTGCCGCCAACCAGGTCGGTGATCCGCGTGCGGTGTTCGTCTACGACCTGCAGGACGGCGGAGTCCGGCATCGCGGGCACGTGGTCAATCCAGTGCTCGAGACATCGGCGATCCCGGAGACGATGCCGGACCCCGAGGACGGTGAGGGGTGTCTGTCGGTCCCGGGGGAGCGGTACCCGACCGGCCGTGCGGACTGGGCCCGCGTGACCGGTGTCGATGTGGAGGGCAGTCCCGTGACGGTCGAGGGCCACGGCTACCTGGCGCGGTGTCTGCAGCACGAGTCCGACCATCTGGCCGGTCACCTGTACCTCGACCGTCTGATCGGCCGCAATCAGCGCGCAGCGAAGAAGATGATCAAGGCCCGGGGGTGGATCGGACCCGGCAACAGTTGGCTGCCCGGATCCGACTCGGACCCGTTCGGATGGTGACTAACAGACCCCGGTGACAGCGCATGCCGTCGATCGTTCGAGTTTCCAACGGCCCTCGGAGACAACGAAGCCGATGGAGGACACTCGCCCGACGGACGTTCCGCTCGCCTCGACCCGGCCGGGTGCGACGACGTCGATGCGGTCGAACGACGCCTCCGACATGATCCCACCGCTGTCGAAGACCGCAGCGTTTTCCTCGGCAGATCCCTCGAGCGCGTCGGCGCGGTCGGACCGCTCGGCGGTCCAGTCGAAGACGGTGCGGAAGATGGCGGTCGCCTCGTCCGGGGTCGGGATGGCGGAGGGTGCGACGGAGGGAGGAGGTGCCGGGAACGACGACGGCGCAACGTTCACCGCCGCGTCGATGGTCGGCTCGGGTTGCGTTGCAGCGCAACCGGTGAGGGCGATGAGAGCCAGTCCGCACAGGACGCGGCCGGCGATCATCAGAACGGGTTGTAGACGTAGAGCGTCCGGTAGTCCCATTCCGACGATCCGGCCGGGACTCGGATCTCCGTCAGGACCCGGCCGTTCTGGGAGCACGAACCGCGGGCGTGAAACGACCAGCAGTCGATCTGCCGGCTCGTGCCGAACGGGCTGACGATCAACGATGTGGCGCTCCCTGCACCGTATGCCGCAGGGTCGAAGGCGCTCACGAAGTTCGCGGTCGAGTCCTTGGGTCCGAACGGGTTGTCGTCGGGTGCTGCGGACGCTGTCGGCGCGAGAAGCACTGCGCCGCCGATCGCCAGCGCGACCCCGGCGAGGACCTTCTTCAGCATGGTGGCTCCGTTCGTTTCGAGCGCGAACGCTCAGTGGTCATGGAATCGGCTGCAACCGACCGCGCGTTACGAACCGGCATCTCCCCAGAGGCGGCACACTGGAGTGCATGACAGCACTCGAAGCGCCCATCGTTGCCCAGCAGCTCGGCCGTCGCCTCGCGGTGTGGGGCGGTGGGAGTGTGCTCGCCGGAACGATGTTGGCGTTGCGCGGGTCCTCGCCTGCCCGACGGGCGTTCGGGTTGCAGACGGCGGGGTGGGGCGCGATCGATCTGGCGATCGCGGGTGCAGGCGCGCTGAGCTCGAAGCCCCCGACGGCCGCGAGTTTGAGCCGGCTGCTGTGGATCAATGCCGGTCTCGACGTTCTCTACATCGCGACCGGTGCGCACATCGCCGTGAGGAAGCTTCGGTTCGGCGGCCGGATCACTGCTGACCAGGCCGTGGGTCACGGCACTGCCGTCGTCGTGCAGGGCGCTGCGCTGCTCGCGCTGGACACGGCTCACGCCCGCATGATTGCCGGCTAATCACACGAGTGTCATTCTCTCCGTAGGTGTTTTGTCAAGTACCGACACGACCGATTTGTTGCGCGATCAGTAGATTTGCGTAACACTCGTCCCATCAGTCACATCAGTATCGTGGGTCACACGGGAAACGGTGGGTTCGTCTATGCGTGTACGTAGTCGGCAGATCGCTGTCGGGGCTGTCCTGGCGCTGGCAGTGAGCGGACTCAGCGCTTTGACTGCGCCCACCGTGTCGGCCGAACCGTGTGGTGGGCTCGGCGGGCCGGGTTCGTCTCCGCTGTTCGGGTCGTCGGGCAGCGCGGGCATGTCGGGTAAGAACCCGCAGGGTCCGCAGGGGCCGCTTCCTCGGATCACCGGCAACACGCAGAGCATCGCTTGGGTCACCGGTCCGCAAAGTGTGAACAACACCTACAACGACCTCGCGATGTCCGGCACCGACCTCGGCATCAGCTGGGACAACGGTGCCGGCCAGATCCTGATGGCGTTCGGTGACACGTTCGGCGACTGCTCCTCCGGCAACGCGCAGTGGCGCAGCAACGCACTCTTCCGTTCGGACAAGGCGTCGACGAACTTGGCGCAGGGTATCGAGATCGGTCCAGCCGATCCCGCGGACAACACCTCCGGTGCCGTCGTGCGTGCAGACAACCCACGCTATGCGGCCGAGATCATCTCGAGCGCAAAGCTACCCAGCGTCGAGGACACGACCATCCCCACGGCGGCCATCGCGATCGGCAACACCCAGTACATCAACTACATGTCGGTGCAGAGCTGGGGCACACCCGGGCGCTGGGTCACGAATTACTCCGCGACTGCGAAATCCACTGACAACGGCCAGAATTGGTCGACGGATCCCAGGACCATCCGCGTCAACAAGGGTGTCACCATCCCCGGCTTCACCAACGTCCACGAAAGCCAGGGCAAGTTCCAGCAGAGTGCGTACGTCCTGGGCCGCGACGGCGAGTACCTGTACCAGTTCGGTACTCCGAACGGACGATTCGGCGACGCCTTCGTCTCGCGGGTCGCGCCTTCGGACATCGAGAATCTCGACGCGTACGAGTACTCGACGCAGGATCCGGATCCGACGAAGCAGTGGTCGAAGAACATCGGCGATACGGTCGCCATCGTCAAGGGCCCGGTCAGTGAGATGTCGGTTGCGTGGAACGACTACCTCGGCCGCTACGTGATGATGTACGGGGACGAGAACTCTCGCACTCTGGTCGCTCGCACTGCGGACAATCCCGAGGGTCCGTGGAGTGCGCCGAGGACCATCCTCGACGCCAATCAGACGGCCGGCGGAATCTACGCACCGTTCATTCACCCGATGTCGAGCGGTAAAGACCTGTATTTCACCGCTTCTCGGTGGTCGGACTACAACGTGCTGCTGTTGAAGACGAACCTCGACGCGCTGAAGTGATCTCCGCGGATCGTCGAATGGCTGCCTCCAGGTAGGCGTCGACGTCCAGATCGAGTTCTGCGCCGAGCAGTCCGCGGCGAATGGTCGAGAGATACCTGCTCGACGGTTCGCCGGGCTCGCGCACGGTCGAACTGGTCAGCGTGAAGGCGGACCTTCTGTCGATGTCCGGAAGCCGTAGCAGTGCATCGTATTTTCCGCGGAAGCTCTCGCCCTCGCGGTCCACTGTCAGCTGCGACCACTGTCCGATGGCGAGCGTCTCCGTCGCCCCGATATCGACGGCTGCGACGACGTTCTCGACCGCGGCCAGATGAGCGAACTGGGCTCGCTCGATCAGATATCCGCGCCCTACAGAGCGATTCGCCGGATCGACCGTCGTAGAGACGAATGCGGATGCTCCGGTCCAGCGCCGGGAGACTCCCGCGAAATACAGCGCATGATCGATCCACAGCCATCGTTCTTCGGCGGGTGGTGACGCAGTGGGTGCCGGTGGGTGCGCACCGAATTCGGAGCGCTCGTCGGACCCGGTCAGGTAGGTATGGAACCTCTCGCGCAGCAGGTTGGACCCGTACGAGACGTACCACAGCCGATCGGTCACTCGGTCTCGAACAGCTGCCGGTATGCCTCGGCGAGCAGGTCGGACGCGAGGTCGTGGTTGTGTGATGCTGCGCCCGTTGAGTTTCCGGATCGCATCAAACGGGCGTTGAGACCGTAAGCGAGGTCGTCGAACGTGTCGTCGTCGATGCCGAGGTCGACGTCCACGTCTTCTTCCAGCAGTGCGCCGAGGTCGATCGACCACGACCACACGCGTTCGTCCCGGTGCGGACCGCGTCCTGCGCTGACCGTCTCGTTGGAGACCTCGAGCTGCTCGTCGGTGCGGTCGCGCGGAACGTTGGTGTTGATGCGCAGGTCGAGTTCTATGGTGTCGTCGTCGTGCACGATCTCGTCGACGCGGAGCGTCTCGAAGCCGCCGCACGTCAGCGTCACCAAGCGTCGCGGACCGGTCTCGGCGATATCGTCGGACAGGGCAGCGATCTGCCACAGATACTTCTCGGTGTTCGCCGGGTCGGGGATCGAGGAATTGATGTAGTCGGCCACGATGCTGCGGATGGCGGGGTACGCGATGTGGTCGGACAGTTCCCAGAACTGCTTGCGTGCCTTGCCGACTGCCGTGTCGAGCAACGTCGCCCGCTTGGCTCTTTCTTTCGGCAGTGCGGATTTCGCGCTCGGTGCTTCGCCGATCGCGCCAGGATCGGAAGGGCGTTCGCGGAGGCGGGTCAGGCGCGACACGAGCTCCTGCAGGTGCTCCAGCTGATCTGCAGTTCCGGCCGCGAAATCGAGTGCCTCGATGTCGGTCCACACGTCGAGGTCCGCGGCGAACCGCGCGGCGACCGAATCTGCGTAGCCCGAGTAGGCCGAGCCGTCGGTGAAGTGCAGAACGTAGAGCCCGGCTCGGTGTTCCTTGGCCGCGAAGACCGTGGCGATGGATCCGGCGTCGGTGACGTCGAATCGTTCGAAGGCGAATCCGTCGGGGGTGGCAGCTGCGGTCATGAACGTGAATCTACCGATGCGAGTGGAGAGCACCTATTCCGCGCCTTGTCCATATTGTCGGAATTGGTCCGCCTGTACCGGTGGCTGTCTCCAAATATGTTCCGACACCGCAAATTCCGGTTTGTCCGTTCCGTAGAAGTATTTTCTCTTCCATGAACGAACGGCAAATTTCTGGTGCTATGTTGTGGAATGTCTGTTTCTACCGCTAACGAAACAAGCAGGAAACACGCGGTGTGAACAATGCCGAGAGCAGTGCCAGTGGGCACCGCCGTGGTGCTCGATGGAAGGTGGTTGCGCGTGGGCGGTTATCTTGCGCGGAGGTTGCTGAACTACGTCGTACTGCTGCTCATCGCGACGTTTCTGACCTACCTTCTGGCGTCGCTCACGTTCGATCCGCTGTCCAATCTGCTCAGCCGTAACCCGCCGCCCTCCGAGGCGGTGCTGGCCGCCAAGCGCGCGGCTCTGCACCTCGACGACAATCCGGTGCTGCGTTACCTGAAGTGGCTGTGGGCGGTGCTGCACGGTGATTTCGGGCAGACGATCGCTGCCGGTTCGGTCAACGACGAGTTGTGGCGTCGCATCCTCGTCTCGCTGCGGCTGGTAGTGCTCGGCACTGTCCTCGGTGCGGTGCTCGGCACCTTGATCGGTGCGTACGGTGCCGTCCGGCAGTACAAAATCTTCGATCACGTCGCGACTGTCGTGACGTTCGTTTTGATCAGTACGCCGATTCTGGTGCTTGCTCCGGTGCTCAAATACCTTGCAGTTCAGGTCAATCAGAGCACGGGGAGTCAGTTCTTCCAGTACACCGGCGAGACGTCGACAACGCTCGCGCCAGGCCTGATGAACGAAATCGTCGACCGTGCACAGCATCTGCTGCTACCCACCGTCGTGCTGATGCTGTTCACCATCGGTGGCTACAGCCGCTACATGCGCAGTTCCATGCTCGACGAGCTGAACATGGACTACATCCGCACCGCCCGCGGCAAGGGGCTCACCCGCGGCCGGGCGATCTTCAAGCACGGCTTTCGCACCGCGCTGATCCCGATGGCCACTCTGTTCGCGTTCGGTATGGGCGCGGTGATCACCGGAGCCACCTTCACCGAGCGCGTGTTCGGTTGGTACGGCATGGGGGACTGGCTGATCTACGGCATCACCAGCCAGGACATCAACATCACGCTCGCGGTCTCGCTCTTCACCGCGCTCTCGGTCCTCGTCTCCGGAATGCTGACCGACATCCTCACTGCCGCACTGGATCCGCGCGTTCGCTACGCGGACTGACCCACCACTTCGATCGAGGAAAGGATCGGCGATGGCAACACCTGTGGTTCCCGAGATCGCTGCGGTGGACGGCCAGGGCGGGACGACGGCCCCGATCACCCGCCGTCGACTGGTGCTGCGTCGGTTCCTGCGCAACAGGCCGGCCCTGGTAGGCATTCTGGTGTTGGTGGTGATGTTCGTCGGCGCGTTCGTGCTTCCACACTTCATCCCCTTCACCTACGAGGAACTCGACGCGTACGCGTTGAACTCTCCGCCGACCACGCGGCATTGGTTCGGCACCAACCAGATCGGGCAGGACGTCCTCGCTCAGACGCTGCGAGGATTGCAGAAGTCGCTGATCATCGGCATGCTCGTCGCGTTGATCTCCACCGTGCTCGCCGGCGTCGTCGGCGCGGTGGCGGGATACTTCGGCGGCTGGACGGACCGCGCCCTGATGTGGGTTGCCGATGTCCTGCTCGTCGTCCCGAGCTTCCTGGTCATCGCCATCTGCTCACCGCTGTTCCGCGACAAGAGCTTCTTCATTCTGGTGCTGCTACTTGCGGCCTTCGCGTGGATGATCACCTCGCGCATCATCCGAGCGATGACGAGGTCATTGCGTGAGCGCGAATTCATCCGCGCCGCAAAGTACATGGGCGCAACGCCGGCGAGTGTCATCGGCAAGCACGTGCTGCCGTCGATGGCCTCGATACTCATCGTCGACGTCACGCTCAACGTGGGTATCGCCATCATCGGTGAGGCGTCCCTGAGCTACTTCGGCTTCGGTGTCCAGCGACCCGACGTCTCGCTCGGCACGCTGATCGCCGACGGCACGTCGTCCGCGTTGACGTATCCGTGGTTGTTCGCGTTCTGCTGTGGCGCACTGGTGTTGATCGTGCTGGCCACCAACTTCGTCGGCGACGGCCTGCGCGATGCATTCGATCCGAACTCGACGAGGGGACAGGCACGTGGCTGAGATTGTGCCGGTGTTGAAGGTCAGCGGGCTCGAGGTCAGTTTCCCCAGTGAGGAGGGGCGCGTCACTGCAGTCCGGGGCTTGGACTACCAGGTCGACAAGGGTGAGGTGTTGGCCATCGTCGGCGAGTCCGGCTCAGGAAAGTCGGTGTCGTCCCTCGCCGTCATGGGACTTCTCCCGCAGACCGCCCGGGTCACCGGATCCATAGAACTGAACGGCCGTCAGCTGCTTGGCCTGTCCGACCGCGAGATGTCCCGCGAGCGCGGACGTTCGGTGGCCATGATCTCGCAGGACCCGCTGACTGCACTGACGCCCATCTACCGCATCGGTGACCAGATCTCCGAAGCGATCTCGGTACACAATCCATCGCTGAGCAAAGCGAAGGTGCACGAGCGTGCGCTCGAGTTGTTGGATCTGGTCGGTATCGCCGATCCGAAGACACGGGCCAGGTCGTACCCGCACGAGTTCTCCGGTGGCATGCGCCAACGCGTCGTCATCGCGATGGCCATCGCCAACGACCCCGACCTCATCATCGCCGACGAGCCCACCACGGCCCTCGACGTCACAATCCAGGCCCAGATTCTGGATCTGCTCCGTACCGCGCGGGACGTCACCGGGGCCGGGGTCGTGTTCATCACCCATGACCTGGGAGTCGTTGCCGGCGTGGCCGATCGGGCCATGGTGATGTACGCCGGTCGCGCAGTCGAGACCGCGCCCGTGGACGAGCTCTATGCGCATCCGTCGATGCCGTACACCGTCGGGCTGCTCGGATCGGTTCCTCGCCCCGACCGGCCGGCCCAGGAGCGGCTCGTGCCGATCGAGGGCACCCCGCCGGCTCTGGTCAACCTGCCGACGGGATGCCCCTTCGGTCCGCGGTGCCCGTTGCACACCGACGCGTGCGACGCAGGCGAACCCCAGTTGATCGAGGTCTCACCGAGCCATGATGCTGCGTGCATTCGGATCGATGCCGCCACGGCAGAATCTGTGGAGACGGAGTTCGAGGGTGCCCCACGGTCGGAGGCCCCAGCGGAGTTGGTGGTGACGGTTTCGAAGGACGCTCCGGTGCTGTCGGTGACCGATCTGCACAAGAGCTACCCGGTGTTCAAGGGCTCGGTACTGCGGCGTCGGGCCGGGGAAGTGCCTGCGGTGCAGGGCATCAGCTTCGATGTGCATGCCGGGTCGACGCTGGCGATCGTCGGTGAATCGGGCTGCGGCAAGTCCACGACCCTGCTCGAGATCATGGAATTCGTGAAGCCGCAGCAAGGTTCGATCCGGATCAACGGCGTCGAGCCGTACAGCCTGAGCCGCGTCGAGCAACGACGGCTCCGCGCGCACATCCAAATCGTGTTCCAGGACCCGATGGGCTCACTCGACCCGCGGATGCCGGTGGGGGAGATCATCGCCGAGCCGTTGAAGATCAACGGTGTCCCGATCGACGAGCGCACCCGCCGGGTTCGGGAACTGATGGACACCGTCGGGATGCGTCCGGAGCTAGCAGATCGGTATCCCACGCAATTCTCCGGCGGGCAGCGTCAACGAGTCGGTATTGCACGGGCTTTGGCGCTGAAGCCGTCGATCCTGGTGCTCGACGAGCCTGTGTCCGCACTGGACGTGTCGATTCAGGCCGGCGTGCTGAACCTGCTGCAGGATCTGCAAGCGGAGCTCGGTCTGGCATATCTTTTCGTCTCGCACGATCTGTCGGTGGTGCGTCATCTCGCCGACGAAGTGGCTGTGATGCGCAACGGGGTGTTCGTGGAGAAGGGCCCGACGGCGCAGATCTTCGACGCACCCGAGGACCCGTACACACGGGCTCTCCTGAAAGCCATCCCCATCCCCGATCCCGTGCTCCAACGAGCCCGAATCGCCGAGGCCGCAGCACTGGCCGACGCCATCTGATCCTGCAGGTTACGTGCACACTGAGAAAGGTGAATTGATGAGAGCCAAGCTATTTCGGGCACTGGTCCCGATCGCGGTGGCCGTGACCACTGTGGGACTGGTGGCGGGGTGCAGCTCGGGGGATACCGGGCCCAACGCCGACGCGCCTGCGTCCTTCGAGAGCGGAGCGCAGATCAATCCACACCCGATCAGCGATCTACAGCAGGGCGGAAACATGAACTTCCCGCTCTCGCAGGTGCCGACCAACTACAACTACTACCAAATCGACGGCACCACGGTCGACGCTGCGCGGTACTACGCCGCGTTGATGCCTACGGCGTTCAAGGCTGCTGCGGACGCAAGCCTCACGACGGCGACCGATTTCTTCACCGACATCACCGAGTCCGAGGTCGACGGTAAACAGGTGATCACCTACAACATCAATCCCAAGGCCAAGTGGAGCAGCGGGAGGCCGCTGGACTACACCGACCTCGTGGCCACATGGACTGCGAACAGCGGCAAGGACCCGGCTTACGAGGCGTCCAGCACCGCGGGCTGGGACAAGGTGGAATCCGTTGTGCGCGGTGAGAACGACCAGCAGGTGACCCTGACGTTCGCCGAGAAGTTCGCAGACTGGCGCTCCCTGTTTTCGCCGCTGATGCCTGCGGAGTCCGTGAACACTGTCGAGGCGTTCAACACCGGTTCGGTCGAGACTATGCCTGCAACCGCCGGCCCGTTCCGCATCCGCACGATCGAGCCCGGCGGCAAGCGCATCGTTGCCGAGCGCAACCCGGACTGGTGGGGTGAGAACCCAGCGGTGCTGGACACCATCACGTACCTGCCGTTGGATACGACGGCATCTATCGGTGCGTTGCAGAGTGGCGAGATCGACTACTTCGAATTGGGCAGCAGCGCCGATGCTTTCAAGGTTGCCCGCGGTATCCCGAATGTCGACCTGCGGCAGAGCCTGGGCCCGCAGTACCGGCACTTCGACTTCAACGGAGCCCCGGGACGCATCACCTCGGACAAGGCAGTGCGCGTGGCGTTGATGAAGGCGATCGATCGTGACTACCTGGCGACGTCACAGCTCGGGCAGATCACCTCGAGCCCGACTGTCCTGAACAACCACATCTACGTGGACGGGCAGAAGGGCTACCAGGCCAACAACAGCGATATCACCTTCGACCCCGAAAAGGCGAAGGCCGAACTCGACGCGGCCGGTTGGACGATGAACGGGGAGTTCCGATCCAAGGACGGCAAGCAGCTGGATCTGCAGGACATCATTCCGGCCGATACCCCCAATGCGACGCAGGAAGCGCAGATCATCCAGCAGAACCTCAAGGCCGTCGGCGCCAATCTCATCATCCAATCGGTGCCGTCGGATGACTTCTTCGAGAAGTACATTCTGGTCGGCGCATTCGATGTCACCCACTTCACCTGGGAGGGAACGCCGTACTCCTCGAGCAGTGACGGCATCTTCCGGTTGACACCCGGGAGTACGTTGCAGAACTACGGCCAGGTCGGATCCGAGGAGATCAACGGTTTGCTCGACGACGCCGCTGCAGAACTGGACGACGACGCACGAATCGCCGACTACAACAAGGCAGACGAAGCAATCTGGGCCGAGGGCCACAGCCTGCCAATGTTCCAGCGGCCATCGACCTATGCCACGAAGTCCAATCTCGCGAACTTCGGAGCTCCGGGATTCGGCGATCTCGACTACTCGAAGGTCGGGTTCCTGAAATAGCTCACGGTCTCGGGTATCCGGTCGGTGCCGCGGCAATCACTCTGGTTGTCGCGGCATCGACCGCTGTCGTCATTGCGCCACTGAGCGTGTTCGTGGCCCTGATCGTCCTCGTCTGGACGGGCTGGTCGACAGCGTGCGCAGTGCTGGCCGGGAGGTCGATGAACACCTCGACCACCGTGCGGCGAGTGCGGTTTCAACACCGTATGCGTTCTCGCGGGTACCTGGAAGTACACGAGAACGGTGGGCGGTCCTGGTACCCCGTCTACTTCCACACCGGGCTGCTGGCGATCGTCCCGGACGCCGACGCGCGCACGAGTAGGTCGATTCTCGGGCGGCGCGCCTTCGTCATCGAACCTGGAATTGTGGCGCTGCCGTCGGGGCGGCGTTGTAGTTCGTTGCCTCCCGGCACACCCCTTGATGCGCCGCGGTTGAACGAGTCCGACCTTCGTACGCGCAGTGATCGCTTCGGCTCGCTGCGGCGTCGGATCATGCTCGACGCCCCCGCCGCGGTGGCAGGTCCGATCATCGGATTGCTGTGGCTCGTCGTCGACGGAGGCGGATTCGCCGAGTTCGTGGCAGTGAGTCTGTTGGCTGCTATCACCGCCATCTGGTGGTCAGCAATCGGCGGCAGCGACCCCAGCTGAGCAATTGGGGCGACGCGTGATCGTAACTGCCGAGAAACACCTCCGGTCTACGTTCGGGTTTCGGACAATTCAGGAGGCATCATGGCGCGGTCGATGGCGGAGCAGGCAGCGGAGACGATCACCAAGGGGATCGGACGTCGCGGATTCATTCAGGCGGTGGCCGCGCTGGGCGCGGGCGTCGGAATCGCCGGAACGGCAGCCTGTTCGACGTCGTCGTCGACGAGCACCGCCGCCGCGAGTTCGTCGGCCCCGGCACCGGTCGGGATTCTTCAGCCCGGCGCAGGCGACATCTCCGGCGATCACTACCTGAGTTCCGAAGTCGACAAGGTTCTCTGGGGATACGTCCCGACGGTCGAGTCCGAATCGGTGCTGCAGATGAAGTCCGGTGAGACGGTGACCATCGATGCGCTCAGCCACGAGGGAATTCTCGAAGACCAGGGCCGCGATCCCGTCGAGTTCTTCGGCGGCAAGGGTGTATCCGAATCCGATGTGCTGCAGGACGCCATCGACATCGCCGGCGGGTACGACCGGACGGTCCGCAACTTCGACGTCGACGGACCGCACGTGGTGACGGGCCCGGTGTTCGTCGAAGGGGCGCAGCGCGGCGACGTGCTCAAGATCGAGACGCTCGAGGCGATTCCCCGCGTGCCGTACGGCGTGGTGTCGAGTCGGCACGGCAAGGGTTCCCTGGCGGTGACCGCGTCCGGTGAGGCACCCGCAGGTATCAGCCTGGACGAGGTGATGCCGCCGATCGGCAGCGATGGCAGGCCGTCGGGTGATCCGACGCAGTACGGCAACGTCTCCACGTTCACCGCCGTCGAGGACGGGCAAGGTGTGATGCGTTACGGCGATGCCGCCGTGCGCTTTCCGCTGCGCCCGTTCATGGGCATGATGGGCGTGGCGTTCGCCAGCGACCCGGGTCTGACGTCACCCAACGCGAACTCGATTCCGCCGACGCTCGGCGGCGGCAACATCGATGTCGGTTTGCTCGGTGTCGGATCGACGTTCTACCTCCCGGTGTTCGCCGAGGGTGCGTTGTTCTACGTCGGCGATCCGCACATGGCGATGGGCGACGGGGAGGTGGCGCTCACCGCGATGGAAGGTTCTCTGCGCGGCACCTTCCGGCTCACTGTGTGCAAGGCGGGCAGCGGTGATGCCCCGTCCGTCGCGTACTCGTATCCCTTTGCCGAGAACGAGGACTCGTGGATTCCGATCGGCCTGTCCGATCCGGACGGTGCCGTCGGCGGCCAGAGTTCGGACCTGAACGCCGCCATGCGTCGCGCCGTGGTCAACGCGCTCGACTTCCTCGAGACCGACCTCGGCATGGACCGGGCGACGGCCTACGCGTACCTCTCCGCGGCCGCGAACTTCACCGTCTCGCAGGTGGTCGACAAGACGGTCGGCGTGCACGGTCAGATCTCCAAGGCGCACTTCGACCGGTAGGAGTGCGCCTCCGGCGCAGTGGTGCGGGTAAGTGCCTCAGCGGGCACATAACCGCGCCACTGCCGGAGGCACCTCAGCGGTGTGCCGTCGCGACGAAGTGGCGGGTGGCGGCGTCGACGATATCTGCTGGGGTGACGGCTATCTCGTCGTTCAACCACGCGATGACCAGTTCGGCGAGTCCGCCGATGAACAGCAGGCCGTTGATCTCGGATTGTGGCTGCGGCCAGGCCTGTTCGCCGAACAGCTCGCGTGACTGCTCGGCGACCAGATGGGCAAACGCGCGCATGGACTGTCGTCGATAGTCGCGCAGTGAGTCGACGGCCAGCGACTCGATCATCGCGACGCGGCCCTTGCGTCGGTCGTCGGTGAGCACGCCGACGAACGCGGCGATGGCGTTGTGTACCTGGTCCTCGGCGGTGGGGGCGGGGGAGTGCAGCGCGTCCAGGGCAGCGGCCCGGATCTCGTCGGATACCGACTCCACCACTTTCTCGAGCACATCCTCCTTGCTGGAGAAGCTTTGGTAGAAGTAGCGCTCGGTCAGCTTCGCCTCCGCGCAGATCGCGGTCATGGTCGTGTTCTGGGCACCGGCCGTCGAGAACACTTCGAGTCCGGCTTCGAGCAACCGTGCGCGACGGTCGGCGGTGCGATCGTCTGCGCTCATGCCGTTGTAGCGGCGCTTGGAAGCCATGAGTAGATCTTGACAGAGGGAGCAGGTGTGACGCAGACTACATCCCATCTGACAGGACGCTCTGTCAGATTGACGGAGGTCGACAATGGCACGTGCTCTCGCTGCTCCACCTGCTGATTCAACGCTCCAACCGGTATACGGCGACGGCGGTATGCCCGTCGTCGGGCACACGCTCGAGTACATCCGAGACCCCCTGAAGCTGCTCGGGAGTCGGTGGGAGAAGTACGGCGAGGTGTCGTGGCTGACGATGGCCGGTCAGAAGTGGATCACCGTTCTGGGTCCGGATGCATGCCAAGAGGTGTTGCAGAACGCCGACAAGGCGTTCGCGAACGGTGACGGCTGGTCCCTGCTGATCGGCCCGTTCTTTCACGGCGGATTGATGTTGCTCGACTCCGAGGAGCATCTGAAGCACCGACGGATCATGCAGCAGGCCTTCACCAGGGACCGGCTCACCAAATCCGTGGAGGCGTTGAATCCCGTCACCGCAACCGGTTTGGACGCGTGGCAAGGCGGGCGCGACGTCCAGGTCTACCCGGCGCTCAAGGCGTTGACCCTGGAGGTGGCAACGAGCATCTTCATGGGCGGCGCAGAGGGCAGCACCGATGCCGAGATTGCCGAGCTCAACTCGAGTTTCGTGGCATGCGTTCAGGCGGCGACATCCATTGTGCGCTTTCGTGTTCCCGGAACTCGGTGGAAGCGCGGTCTCGACGGCCGCGCCATGCTCGAGGAGTTCTTCCGGCGGTACCTTCCGTCCCGGCGTGCCACCGAGACCGACGACCTGTTCTCGGTTCTTTGTCACATCGAGGGGAACGACGGCGAGCGTTTCTCCGACGACGAAGTGATCGACCACATGATCTTCCTGCTGATGGCCGCGCACGACACGTCGACGATCACGCTGTCGACGATGATGCAGTACCTCGGTCAGCATCCGCAGTGGCAGGACAAGTGCCGTGCCGAGTCCGAGGCGCTCGGTACCGATGCGCCGACGCTCGCGCAGCTGGACGAACTGCACAGCGTCGATTTGGTGATGAAGGAATGCTTGCGTTTGGTCTCGCCCACGCCGGTGGTGGCGCGCCGCGCGGTCAAGGACACCGAGGTGCAGGGCAAGTTCGTCCCCGCGGGGACGTATGCGTCGGTCGCCCCGCACTTCACGCATCACATGGCCGAGTACTGGCCGAACCCGGAGAAATTCGATCCCGGCCGGTTCGCCGACGACCGCCGGGAGGACAAGGTGCACCGCTACGCGTGGGAGCCGTTCGGCGGAGGCGTGCACAAGTGCATCGGCATGTTCTTCGCCGGAGCGGAGATCAAGACGATCATGCATCATCTGCTGCTGCGGTTCGACTGGTCGGTCGACCCCGATTACGTTGCGCCGCTGAACTTCACGTCGCTGCCCTTCCCGGAGGACGGGCAGCCCGTGCAGTTGCGAAAGCGGTAGGTCTATCCGGCGCGGTCGGTGAGCCAGCCGATGATGTTCGCGGTGACCTCGTCCCGGTTGGTCTCGTTGAGGATTTCGTGACGGGCACCGGGGTAGAGGGTGACGGTGACGTCGCTCATCCCGGCCTCGCGGTACCGGGCAGCGAGGGTTTCGATCAGCTGTCCGCCCCCGGCGAGCGGGTCGTCGGTTCCCGAGGTGATGAGCAGCGGGAGATCGGAACGGATCTGCTCGAGGTTGTGCGGGTCGGCGAGCTTGTCGGCCTCACCGAACAACGCGGGGACCGTCGACTCCGGGAGGTCGAAGCCGCACAGCGGGTCGGCGACGTAGGCGTCCACTTCGGCCTCGTCGCGACTGAGCCACTCGTATCCGGTGCGGTGCTCGAAGGCGGCGTTGAACACGCTCAGGTCACCGGCTGGGGCGTCGGCCATTCCGGCGGCGAGGATGTTCAGCGTGGTCGAGCCCGACAGCACCACCCCCTCGTACAGATCGGATCGTTCGATCAGAACATGCTGCGCGGCAAACGATCCCATGGAATGGGCGAACAGGAACAGTGGCAGGTCGGGATATTCGTTCAGCAACGACTCCCCCAACTGCTCGATGTCGGCCCACAAACCTGCGAACGCGGCAGCACCGAAATCGCCGGGGGTGTCGACGATCGACTCTCCGTGGCCGCGATGATCGGACGCGACGACGTGGAATCCGGCGTCGTTCAACGCTGCGGCGAAGCGGGCGTAGCGGCTGCCGTGCTCGGCGAGTCCGTGTGCGATCTGTACGACGCCGAGAGCCGGGTCGGCGGACGTCGCCCAGATGTAGGTACTGATCTCGGTGTCGTCCTGCTTGGATACGAACGACGAAGCATTGGCCACGGGTGACTCCTCGTAACGGCGATGGGGACGAGAATCGAACTTATCTCCTACGCCCTGAGCCTCGGAGCGAAATGCTCGACGACGGGGAAGGGTTCGTAGAAATGATGCAGCAGCGTCTTCCACTTCTGGTACTCGTCGGACTTCCTGAAGCCCTCGGTGTGGTCTTCGAGACGTTCCCATTCGACCAGCAGTAGATACGTATTCGGCTGCTCGATGCCCCGCGACAATGTCAGGTTCACGAACCCCGGCATCGAGGCGATGATCGATTTCGCGTCGGCGAACGCGGCCTCGAATTCGTCGGTTCGATCGGGGACGACGTGCAGCAGAGCATGTTCGACGATCATCGGGACAGTATGACCGCGGCATGACAAAGCTCCCCGGGCAACTGCCCGGGGAGCCTTGCCGACAGGATCTACTTCGCGGAGACGCGCACGAGCTTCTTGTTCACGAACTCGTCCATGCCCCACGGTCCCAGCTCGCGGCCGACGCCGGAGCGCTTGACGCCGCCGAACGGCAGGCCGGGCAGCGTGGTGCCGTGTTCGTTGACGAAGGCCATGCCTACTTCGAGCTGCTCGGCGACGTCACGGGCCTTGTCCAGGTCGGCGCTCCACACCGAGCCGCTCAGTCCGTAGGCCGAGGAGTTCGCCAATTCGATTGCCTGCTGCGGGCTTTCGACTTTGTAGATCACCGCTGCCGGTCCGAACAGCTCCTCGCTGTACGCACGCATGTCCGGGGTGACGTCGGTCAGCAACGTCGGCTGCACGAATGCACCCGGCCCGTCGATCTTCTTGCCGCCGGTCAGCAAGGTTGCGCCCTTGGCGACGGCGTCGTCGATCTGTTCGATCAACGTGTCGGCTGCGGTCTGCGACGACAGCGGGCCGAGGGTGGTGTTCGCGTCCAACGGATCGCCCGTCTGCACTGCCTCGAACGATGCGGTCAGCTTGGTGACGAAGTCGTCGTAGAACTCCTCGGCGACGAGGATGCGCTTGGCTGCGTTGCAGGCCTGGCCTGCGTTGGACAGTCGCGCCCGGGTTGCGGACTCGACGGTGGCGTCCATGTCGTCGGAGTCGAGCATGATGAACACGTCCGAGCCCCCGAGTTCGAGAACGACCTTCTTGAGGTTGCGTCCGGCGGTTTCGGCGACCGAGGTTCCGGCCCGCTCGCTACCGGTGAGCGAGACACCCTGCACGCGTGGGTCGGCGATCATCTCGGCGATCTGATCGTTGGTCGCGAAGATGTTGATGTACGCGTCCTGGGGGAGTCCGGCCTGTTGGAAGATCTCCTCCATCAGCAGAGCCGACTGCGGGCAGTTCGGTGCGTGCTTGAGCAGAATCGTGTTGCCCACCATCAGGTTCGGGCCTGCGAACCGGGCCACCTGGTAGTACGGGAAGTTCCATGGCATGACGCCGACGAGCGCGCCCACCGGCTTGCGCTGCAGCACAGTGTCTTCCGCGCCGGGGACGTCGAGCTTCTCGTCCTCGAGCAGCGCGGGACCGTTGTCGGCGTAGTAGCGGTAGATGTTCGACGACAGCTCCACCTCACCCTGGGATTCGGTGAGCGGCTTGCCCATTTCGAGCGAGATGGCCCGCGCCAGTTCGTCCGAACGTTCTGTGTAGAGATCGGCGACCTTGTGCAGAATTTCGGCGCGGTGCTTCGGTGAGGTCTTGCGCCACGTCTGGAAACCGGCGTGTGCGTCGGCCAGTGCGCGCTCGACGCCGGCCGCGTCGAGAGTTTCGAATTCCTTGACAGTTGTGCCGTCGGCAGGATTGACAGTTTTGTAGGTCGTCATATTCGGTTCAACGGTCGGGGAGGGGTCCGTTGTTCCGATCCGGGCAAATCGGATGCTCCGACGGTGGTCAGAGGCGGGGCAGGGGTGGGCGGCGAAAACCTTTGAGCGCCCTACCGGTCGGTAACTTGGAACCGCCGATGGAGTGATACCCCACTGGCACGCACAGCGGCGGGTTCAAAGATTAAAGTCGACGGTGGACGCATCCAAAAGACGA
The DNA here is from genome assembly GCF_033042195.1 of Rhodococcus cerastii. Taxonomy (NCBI): domain Bacteria; kingdom Bacillati; phylum Actinomycetota; class Actinomycetes; order Mycobacteriales; family Nocardiaceae; genus Rhodococcus; species Rhodococcus cerastii. Next base: position 88,239 of record NZ_JAWLKF010000011.1, on the reverse strand, counting down.
CGTTGAAACTGAGGCAAAGGCGAAACATGACTGCGAAGAAGCCGACCATCATCTACACCCTGACCGACGAGGCGCCCATGCTGGCGACTCACGCGTTTCTGCCGGTCATACGTTCTTTCGCCAGCGCGGCCGAGATCAACGTCGAGTCGAGTGACATCTCCGTTGCCAACCGCATCCTCGCCGAGTTCCCCGACTACCTCAACGAAGACCAGCGAGTGACCGACAACCTCGCCGAGCTCGGCAAGCTGACGCAGCTGCCCGAGACCAACATCATCAAGCTGCCCAACATCAGCGCCTCGGTTCCGCAGCTGCTCGCTGCCATCAAGGAACTGCAGGACAAGGGCTACGCGATCCCCGACTTCCCCGGCAATCCCAAGACCGACGAAGAGCGCGAGATCCGCGAGCGTTACACCAAGTGCCTCGGCAGCGCGGTCAATCCCGTTCTGCGTGAAGGCAACTCGGACCGTCGTGCCCCGAAGGCCGTTAAGGAATTCGCCCGGAAGCACCCGCACAGCATGACCGAGTGGTCGATGGCGTCGCGCACCCATGTCGCGCACATGCGCGAGGGCGATTTCTACCACGGCGAGAAGTCGACGGTCGTCGACGGTGACCGTGAGATCAAGATGGAGCTGCTGCCCGCCGACGGCGAGCCGATCGTGCTCAAGGAGACGGTCTCGCTCACCGACGGTGACGTCATCGACTCGATGTTCATGAGCAAGAAGGCGCTCCTCGATTTCTACGAGCACGAGATGCAGGACGCCTACGACACCGGCGTCATGTTCTCCCTGCACGTCAAGGCGACCATGATGCGGGTCTCGCACCCCATCGTGTTCGGCCACGCTGTGCGCGTGTTCTACAAGGACGCGTTCGCCAAGCACAACGAGCTCTTCGAGGAGCTGGGCGTCAACGTCAACAACGGCCTCTCGGACCTGTACACCAAGATCGAGACCCTCCCGGCGTCCAAGCGCGACGAGATCATCGAAGACCTCCACAAGTGCCACGAGACCCGTCCGGAGCTCGCGATGGTCGACTCCGCCCGCGGCATCTCGAACTTCCATTCACCCAGCGACGTCATCGTCGACGCCTCCATGCCCGCGATGATTCGCGCCGGCGGCAAGATGTGGGGAGCGGACGGTCGTCCCAAGGACACCAAGGCCGTCAACCCCGAGTCGACGTTCTCCCGGATTTACCAGGAGATGGTGAACTTCTGCAAGACCAACGGCCAGTTCGACCCGACGACGATGGGCACCGTTCCCAACGTCGGCCTGATGGCGCAGAAGGCCGAGGAGTACGGCTCGCACGACAAGACCTTCGAGGTACCGAAGGCAGGCGTCGCGAACATCACCGACAAGGCCACCGGCGAGGTGCTGCTGACGCAGACCGTCGAAGAGGGCGACATCTGGCGTCTGTGCATCGTCAAGGATGCCCCGATCCAGGACTGGGTCAAGCTGGCCGTCACGCGTGCGCGTGAATCCGGAATGCCGGTCGTCTTCTGGCTCGACCCGTACCGCCCGCACGAGAACGAGCTCATCGGCAAGGTGCGCAAGTACCTGAAGGATCACGACACCGAGGGCCTCGACATCCAGATCATGTCCCAGGTGCGTGCCATTCGGTACACGATGGAGCGTCTGGTCCGCGGACTCGACACCATCTCCGCGACGGGCAACATCCTGCGTGACTACCTCACCGACCTGTTCCCGATCCTCGAACTCGGCACCAGCGCCAAGATGCTCTCCATCGTTCCCCTGATGGCAGGCGGCGGACTGTACGAGACGGGTGCAGGTGGCTCGGCTCCCAAGCACGTCAAGCAGCTCATCGAGGAGAACCACCTGCGCTGGGATTCGCTCGGCGAGTTCCTGGCTCTGGCCGTGAGCCTCGAAGATCTGGGCACCAAAACCGGCGACGTCAAGGCGACCATCCTCGCCAAGGCACTCGACTCCGCCACCGGCAAGCTGCTCGAGAACAGCAAGGGCCCGTCGCGCTCGACCGGTGAACTCGACAACCGTGGCAGCCAGTTCTACCTCGCTCTGTACTGGGCACAGGAACTCGCCGAGCAGACCGAGGACGCCGAACTGGCGAAGCACTTCGCCGCACTGGCGAAGACCCTTGCGGAGAACGAGGAGAAAATCGTCTCCGAGCTCAACGAGGTTCAGGGCACCGCAGTCGACATCGGCGGCTACTACTACCCGGACCCCGAAGCCACCGCTGCAGTGATGCGTCCGTCCAAGACCTTCAACGAGGCTCTGGAGTCGGCGAAGAAGTAGCTTTCTCTGCTCCACCCCATGGAATGAATGGTCCATTCACGCGCTCAGACGTGTTGAATGGACCATTCATTCGTATTGGGGTGCAACAGCATTGGGGTTTACCGCCCACCCCGTTCGGATCAATGTGACTTTCACGCGCTCAGACGTCGTGAATGGACCATTCATTCGTTCAAGGCGGGCACCAAAATATCCAGAAATGCCGTACAGCTCGCACTTTGGCGTCGCCCTGGCAACTGGACAACAGAGATGGTGCGATGGATGGTCGGCTCGATAGGCAGGTAGACCAGGTTCGCGAACGACATCATCGGCACCACCAGTTCCGGGATCACGGTGATGCCGAGTCCGGCAGCGGTCATGCCCGCCACGGCGGCCACGTTATGCGCCTGAACCGATGGTCCGACGTCGACTCCCGCGCTTTCGAGCCCCAGTTGCACGTGCGAGGCGATGCTCGATTCGGGACCGAACGCGACGAACGGCTGGTCGGCGAGGTCGGTCCACAGCAGGCTTGTCCGTTGTGCAAGCGCATGATTCGGCGGTAGCGCGCAGACGAATGCGTCGGTGCTGACCGTCGTGCGCATCAGATCGTTCGCTCGCCCCGACGCGGCGACGACTGCGAAGTCCACGGAACCGTCGCGAACCGAGGCCACCACGTCGTCGCGCAGCCCGTCTCTGATGTGCACCGAGACGTCGGGGTGACTGCTGCGGAAGTCCACGATGTACGGCGGGAGAAACGTCGCCGCGATCGAGGGCAGGCACGCGATGGTGACGGTTCCGCGGTCGCCGGAGACGAAGCGCCCGATCTGCTCCAGGCCGTCGTCGAACTCGAGCAACACCCGACGGGCATAGGCCGTGACTTCGTGTCCGTCTCCGGTGAGGTCGACGCTGCGGGTGGTGCGCACGAACAGTCGGACGCCCAGGCGTCGTTCGGCCTCGGCGACGGTACGGCTCAGATTGGGTTGGGAGACCTGAAGCCAGTTCGCGCCTGCAGTGAAGCTCGCATGATCGGCGAGTGCGACGACGGCGCGTAGATGCGCGATGCCCAGGTTTATGCCCACGGTGCATGAATCTATACCCAACTGATGTTGGACGGAGTAAGTGATCTGCACAACACTCGTCGTATTCGATGAAGGAGATCACATGCTGTCACTACTCGGCTTCGGGACGATTGCCATCATTCTGCTGCTGTTGTTCACCCAACGTGTTGCGGCGATCGTCGCGCTCGCAGGTGTCCCGCTCGCTGCGGCGTTCCTGGCCGGCAACTCGCCATCCGAGGTGGCCGGGTTCGTCAAGGACGGACTCGGCGGCGTGGTGGGCGTCGCGGCGATGTTCCTCTTCGCGATCGTGTTCTTCGGGATCATGCGCGACGCTGGACTGTTCGATCCCATCATCGCCCGCATCGTGCGCTGGGCAGGTAGTGCCCCGCCGACCGTGGCAGTCGCGACCACTGCCCTCGCCGTGGTGGCTCACCTCGACGGTGCCGGCGCAACCACGTTCCTCATCGCCGTCCCCGCCATGCTCCCGATCTACGAACGCCTCGGTATGAGCCGGCTCGTCCTGGCCACCTGCGTCGGACTCGGTGCCGGAGTGATGAACATGGTCCCCTGGGGTGGTCCGACGGCTCGCGCTGCAGCAACTCTGGGTGTCGACGCCAACGAACTGTGGGTCCCGTTGATTCCTGCTCAGATCGCCGGAGTCGTGTTCGCACTGGGCGTCGCCTACTACCTGGGTCGGCGTGAGCGGACCCGCCTGGCCAAGGTCGCCGCGGGCGATGCGTCGGCCGTCGTGGAGGAGTCGACGGCGCGAGTCGCCGAACGCATGTCCGTGGGATCCGGGGATACCGGATCCGCAGTCGGTGACGCGAACGAGGAGCCCGGCAGCCCGTCGACCGGTGGCGACGATGCGGACGGTCCGGCAACCGCGTCGAGTGACCGAGCACTGCTGCGGCCGAAGTTGTTCTGGGTCAACGCCTTCTTGGTAATCGCGACGTTGGCTGCGTTGATCGCCGCCATCGCCCCTCCGGAGACGTGCTTCATCATCGCCACTATCGTGGCGCTTCTCGTCAACTATCGCGGAATGAAGGCCCAGTCCGCCCGCATCGAGGCCCACGCTGTCGGCGCGATGCTGATGGTCGGCACGTTGTTGGCTGCAGGGGTACTTCTCGGTGTGCTCGACGGCAGCGGCATGATCGAGTCCATGGCGGTCAGCGCAGCGAATGCCATTCCGGACGCTATGGCCCCCGCCTTGCCACTTATCGTCGGCGTGTTCGCCGTCCCGATGAGCCTGATCTTCGGGCCGGACGCCTACTACTTCGGCGTGCTGCCGGTCCTCATCGAGGTAGGTGACCAATTCGGCGTCAGCGCAATCGATCTGGCGCAGGCCTCGATCATCGGTGAGGAAACGGTCGGATTCCCGATCAGCCCGATGACCGGCGCGTTCTACCTTCTGGTGGGTCTCGCGAAAGTCGACATCGGCAAGCACATTCGGCACACGTTGGGGTGGGCGTGGCTGATCAGTCTCGGCATGCTCGGCGTTGCAATGGCCACCGGCGCGATCCCGCTGTGGTCGTCATGAGCGCCCGCGGAACCGTCCGGTTGGGTGCCGGCGCAGGTTTTGCCGGCGATCGCATCGACCCGGCGCAGATCTTGGCCGAGCGGGGCGAGCTCGACTATCTGATCTTCGAGTGCCTCGGAGAGCGGACGGTGGCGACAGGGCAGGCCCGGAAATTGCTCGATCCCACGGCGGGCTACGACCCACTGTTGGCAGCGCGGATGCGCGCAGTTCTCAGGGCGACGACCGAGCAGGGCATCACCGTCGTCACCAACTCCGGGGCAGCGAATCCTGTTGCTGCGGCGGACGTCGTCGCGAAGGTGGCAGAGCAGGTGTGTTCGCGTTCGGTACGTATCGCTGCCGTCACCGGCGACGACGTACTGGACGCGGTGCGCCGGATCGACCCGGTGGTGTGGGAGACCGGTCGACCGCTGTCGGAGCATTCCGAGGAACTCGTATCGGCCAACGCCTACATCGGCGCCGATGCGGTGCTGCCTGCCCTCGACGTCGGTGCCGACGTGGTCGTCACCGGCCGTCTCGCCGATCCGGCGCTGTATCTCGCACCTCTGATGCACGAGTTCGGTTGGGCCGGGCAGGATTGGGAGACACTTGGTGCAGGAACTGCCGTCGGACATCTTCTCGAATGTGCGGGCCAACTGACCGGTGGCTACTTCGCCGATCCGGTCACCAAGCCGGTGCAGGGTCTGGCGAATCTGGGCTTTCCGTTCGGCGACGTACGTGCCGACGGCACAGCCGAATTCAGCAAGGTCGACGGTACCGGCGGGGAGTTGACGCGTCGAACGTGCGCCGAGCAATTGCTGTACGAGGTCGGCGATCCCGCCAGATATCTGACGCCGGACGTGACCGCCGATTTCACCGGAGTCTCGTTCGAGACCGTCGGACCCGACCGCGTGACGGTGTCCGGGGCGGCGGGCAGCACGCGGCCAGAGGAGCTGAAAGTGACCCTCGGATTTCGCGGCGGTTGGCTCGGTGAGGGGCAGATCAGCTACGCCGGGCCGCGCGCGCTGCAACGCGCCGAACTCGCCGGAGCGATTGTGCAGCAACGACTGTGGGAGGTGCACGGTATATCCGCCGAGAACGTGGGCATCGAGTACATCGGTGCGGGCGCTGCATTCCGAGGACTCGTCGCCCCCACCGATGTCCCTGAAGTGAGACTGCGCGTGACGGCGAAGGTGTCCGACGCCGAAACTGCGGCTCTTGTCGGCTGGGAAGTCGAGAGTCTTTACACCAACGGGCCCGCCGGCGGTGGCGGTGCGCGCAGCAGCAACACGGAGGTCTTGGCTATCAGATCCTGTCTGATTCCACGTGCACAGGTGACGACCGCCGTGCACATCACGGAGGTGACGGTATGAGGACTGTCGACGATCTCGCCGACGTGCGAACCGGGGACAAGGGCGACACTCTCATTCTTGCTGTCTTCCCGCGGACCGACGAAAGCTACGAAGTGCTGGCTCGCACAATGACTGTCGAGGCCGTCGCTGCGCATTTTGCGCCGCTGGTGACGGGAGAGGTACGCCGAACCGACATGCCCCTGGTCTCCGGGCTGGTGTTCGAGCTACCCGGCGTACTCGGTGGGGGAGTGACGGGTAGCCCGGTGCTCGACGGACACGGCAAATGCCTGAGCTACCACCTGCTGAGTATGACTGTGCCCGAGCAGATCTAGTCGAGTTGCTTGACTTCAGCATCCGGCAGCACCGGCAATGTCACCGGGTACAACTGAAATGTTCCGCTCATTCCCTTGAGTTCGACGTCTCGGGGCGTACCGAGAGCCAGATCATGCGCCGCGCCGATGGCATTGCGTACCGGTTCGCTGACCAGTATTTCGCCGCCGTCGGCTTGGTTCGCCACTCGTGCCGCCATCGCGACGTTGAGTCCGAACAGGTCGTCACCTCGACGCACCGAGCTGCCGACGTGCACGCCCATACGGACGCGAATGCGGTCCCAGCGATCGGGGTTCTTCAGCAGTGCTTCCTGCACCTTCACCCCGCAGCGCACCGCCTGGGCCGGGTCGGAGAAGGCGATCATGTAGCCGTCGCCCTGGCTTTTCACCACGTGACCGCCGTGATCGTCGACGTGTTTGCGGATCAGCTTGTTGTGCTTCTCGAGCAGCTTCACCCAGCCGCGGTCGCCGAGTTCTTCGTTGCGGGCGGTGGATCCCTCGATGTCGGAGAACATCACCACGATGTCCCCGTCGGCGGTCATGCGCGCCAGATCGGGGCGTTCGACTTTCGCCCAGCCGGCGAGGTCCTCGACGGAGTTGCGGACCGTTGCGCCGAAGCCCTTGTTGATGAGTAAGTCCGTGGTGTGGAAGGCGGTTCTGATCGCGAAGGGCACCAGGCCGCGTCGCTTACGGCGTTGCTGCGATTCGAGAGCGCGGTCCAGTGCACGACGCGTGTGCTTCAGCTTTCGACGCGAGACGATCAAGACCACACCCAGCGCGATGATGGCGGCGAGCTCTACTCCGGCAACTATCCACAGGATCACGTCGCTCATCTTTGCCTGTCGACGATGCTCGTGGTTGTTGAACCGACGGCGAACTGCCGTCGGTAGGCCGTCGGTGTCACCGCGAAGGCCGAGCGGAAGTTCTGACGCAAAGTGACGGCGCTGCCGAATCCGCACAGCGCTGCGATGTTCTCGACGCTGCGATCGGTGGTCTCGAGCAGGCTCTTGGCCTCGTTCAGTCGCTTGTCCAGTACCCAACGGGCGGGGGTGGACCCCGTCTCGAGGTGAAACTGGCGGATGAAGCTGCGTCGGCTCATGCGCGCATGTTCGGCCAGTCGCTCTATGGGCAAGGGCTCGTCCAGTCTTTCGAGTGCCCAGCTCAGCACGTCGGCAATCGCGGTACCTCCGGATGCCTCCGTGACCGGACGCTCGATGTATTGGGCCTGGCCACCGTCGCGATGGGGTGCGACCACCAGACTGCGCGCCACCCGGGTCGCCGCCGCCGAACCGAGATGTTTGCGCACGATGTGCAGGCAGGAATCGATCGACGACGCGGTGCCCGCAGACGTCATCACGTCGCCGTGATCGATGTAGAGCACCGACTCGTCGACGCCGGCGTGTGAATTTCGCTCCCGCAGTTCGGTCATCTTGGTCCAATGTGTGACGGCCGGGCGGCCGGCTAGCAATCCGGTATCTGCGACGGCGAACGAACCGAGGCACAATCCTGCGATTTCCGCTCCACGCGAATGGGCGTCGCTGAGCGCCGCCGACAGGTCTTTGCCGATGTGCGGCAACGACTCCGGCCACGACGTGACGATGACGATGTCGGCCCAGTCGACGGTATCGGGGCCGGCGATCTCGCCGACCGGGAAGCCCTCCTCGGTGCGGATCGACCCGGCTCGGTCGGACCACACCCGCGTCTCCCAGTCCGGTGCGAGTCCGAGTCGAGTCACCTCGCCGAACACCATCAACGGCGCGGCGAGGTGGAACATCGTGATGCCGTCGAACGCATAGAGCGCGATCCGCATGGCTGTCTCCGATCTCGACCGTTGGCCCGAATCAATCGAAAGTATGCATCCGTGCCACTCGTGGAAGCAAGGCCGCCACCGCAGGATGAGAAGCGACCGAGATCGCCAGTCGAAGGAGAACACCATGACCGCACCACGCAGAGCATTGATCGTCATCGACGTCCAGCAGGAGTACTTCGAGGGCGTGCTGAAGATTCAGTACCCGCCTCGTGACCAGTCGTTGGCCAACATCGTCCGGGCGATCGAAGCCGCTGTGGCGCAGGATCTTCCCGTGGCGATCGTGCAGCACGAGATGCCCGACGGTGCTCCGGCGTTCGTGAAGGGCACCTCGACGTACGAGTTGCACCCCGATATTCAGGCGCTCGTACAACCCTCGTTCGAGCGAGTCGAGAAGAAGTACAGCAGCGTGTTCGCCGGAACCGGTGTCGCGAAGTGGTTGCAGGGCAAAAATATCGATACCGTCACGATCGTCGGATACATGACGAACAACTGCGACCTCGCATCCAGCGCCGACGCCGAGGTTCTGGATCTGACCGTCGAAATTCTGTCCGACGCCACCGGCGCGATCAATCTCTCGAACGAGGCAGGCACCGTCTCGGCGGAGCAACTGCACAAGGCGTTGATGGTGCTGCTGCAGTCGAACTTCGCGGCGGTCGCGTCGACAGATCAGTGGATCGACGCAGTCAAGAACGGAAACGAGCTGACCGCAAACAACCTGGTGGTCTCGGCAGCTCAGGGCAACGACGCGGTGGCCTGACGCCAATTGCTCGAGACGCTCAGCCGGACAACAACATACAGGCTTCGCGCCATCGAGCCCGGGGCCTCTCGGTCCCCGGGCTCGATGGCGATCGGTCTTTCATGGCTTCCGATCCGGGCTCACGCCCCGACTTGCTCGTCTGCTCGGTGTGCCACACGAACTCTGCCGAGGGCCACGACAACGAGAAGCGCGCCGAGTACCGGGATGCACGCGAGCAACACGATAGTGCTCGTCGACGTGCCGAGACCGATGAGTGCACCGCCGACGATGGGTCCGACGACCGATCCCAGCCGTCCCATCGACGACGTCCATCCGACACCCGTCGCGGCGGTGCGTTGGGGGTAGATCGAGACAGCGACGGCCGCCTGGCCGATCATTCCCGCCTGAAGACCGAGGCCGACGCCACCGAACACGATCAGCAGGAGGGCTTTGTCCGGTCCGAGGAATGCCGAGATGACCAGGAAGACAATGGCCGCAGCGGTGGTGCCGGCGAGGACGGAGGTCATCCTGAACTTCGTGGCACAGACGATCAGAATTCCTGCGCCGATGATGCTACCGACGCCGAGCGCCGCCGAGCCCAATGGTGCGAGTCCGGTGCTGAAGCCGTAGCTGGTGAGCAAAGTCGGCAACCACGAGGAGAAGATGTAGAAAACCGAGAACACGAGGAACGAGAAGACCCACAGCAACAGCGTCCGTGTGCGGACCTCGGGGTCGAAGAGACGAGCGACGGATGCGCTGTGCTTGGCATCGGCGACGGGGACGTCTCCGATGACCGTGCGCTCGTCGGGAAGCTTGAACCACAGGAACGGGAACAAGATTGCCGATGCGATGGCACCGGCGATGAAGACCGAGGGCCAGCCGAAGTTACGTACGAGCTGGCTACCGGCGACACCCGCAATCAACGCACCGAGCGAGATGCCCATGGTCACGAATACTGCGATCGACTGCCGGAAACGTGCCGGGTTGAGTGCCGTCGTCTGGGCTACTGCAGCGGGCATGACTGCACCGAGTCCGAGGCCGGTGACGAATCGCAGAGCAGTGAGTTCGACGATCGACCCGGCCCACGCTGTGAGCAGTGAACCCACTGTGAAAACCGCAACCGCCACCAAGATGACGTTGCGGCAACCGAAGCGTGCGGTGAGTCGTCCCACTGCGATGTAGCCGAAAGCCACACCGAGACTGGTCAATGCCAGCGCGGGGGTGAAGTGCGACGGTGCCACGCCCCACTCTGCAGAGAGGGCAGGTACGGACAATCCCAGTGCGATGGTGTCGTAGCCGTCGAGCACGACGGCGATGAAGGCCAGCGTCAACACCGACCAGTTGGGTCGGGTTATGTCCGGGGCGTGAGTTCGTGTCATGGTCGGTCCGCTCATTATGCGTCCTCGATGTGTAGGTCGACGCTGGATACGCCGAATCAGCTGATTCGAGCGTCCGCGGTGCGGACGCCGGGGATGAAACCGTGAGCCTCGATCTCGACGCTGAGTTCTGGCTCGACAAGTGCCGACACCTCGACGAGGGTCGAACAGGGAAGGTCACCGCTGAACACGTCGCCGCGTGCCCGGCCGACGGCGGCTTTGTCGGCCATGTCGGTGAGGTAGATCCGCAGGGTCACTATGTCGTCGATGCGTGCGCCGCAGGCCCCGGCGAGGGCTCCGATGCGTCGGAACGCCTCGACGGCCTGAAGGTAGGGGTCCGGTCCTCCGACCGGACCCGACGATGTGCCGGCGTGCATGCCGGAAATGAAGAACTGATCACCCACGACGCGGGCGTTGCTGAACATCCCGGGTCGAGGTGGTTCGGCCACGTCCGGGTGGGTTACCCGTGTCATGCCGAGAAAGCCTTGCGGCGTTCGTCGGATTCACGGGTGAGGCGTTCGCGGACGGGCACGAAGTCGTAGGTCGGATAGAACTCCGTGGTGAATGTGCCCCACGCCCGGCGTTCGAGTTCGACGTTGACGCTGGAGAGTCGATGGGCCGGCAACCGTAGGGTGACGATCTGTCCGATTCCCATCGCGACTAACCACGACACGACCTCGCAGCCCTCGGGTGGAAACTCGTGCCACCAGTCGTTGCCGTCCAGTCGTCCCTGCAGCTGCTCCAAATTCTGCGTCTGGTCGTGCCGCAGCAGGACCGTCAACATCAAGTCGTTCTCGTTCATGCGTTGACGCTCGAGAGCTTTTCTGCCTGGGCGAGCGCGTCGGCGCGATACAGCCGCCTGATGCGCGCGACACCCAGATCGTGCTGATAAAGGTGCTCTTCGCTGTCGGCGTCCGACGCAAGCACTTCCAACACCGCGCGGTCCTGCTCGAGCACTTGCCAGTGCTTCTCCTCGAGAACCGTGCGGTACAGGAACCGCCAGGATTCGCGCTCCCAGTCACTGACCCGCCGGGTGCGCCAGTGGAATATCGCCGAGTTCTCGCGGTCGATCGGTGTACTCATGCCGACAATGCCGAAGACGCCGCCGGGCCCGGCACCGGGTCCGTAAGGGATCTCGAGGTCGACGAAATCCATCGACCCACGGACGAATTCGACCCAGTCGAAGTTCACTCCTCGTTGGTCGGTCTTCTCGAAGAAGAAGCCGCGATCGGTCTCGCGGATACGGAATCGCGCAGAAACGTCGCCGCCGAACATCGAATGCGAGTCTCGGTGCAGGAACGCGCCGTGCATAGGATCCAGGACGTTGTCCATGTAGAACCGCCACGGCCCGGCCCATTCGGCGTAGTTGGGGAACCACGACACCTCGGGGTCGGCCAAGCGATCGGGGAGTACGAACGGCGTCGGGACCGAGTCGTTGGTCAACGGTACGAACGCGAAGATGGTGTCGGCGGCCTCAACGACCTCGAGACTGACGGTGGCTCGTCGGCCCTCCAACGCGCAACCGGGCATGCCGGGAACGGACACGACGGTTCCGGTTCCATCCACTTGCACGCCGTGATACATGCATGCGATGCGGTCGCCGAGGTGCTGACCGACCGACAGTGGAGCGCTGCGGTGTGGGCAGCGGTCTTCGAGCATGCGGACGGTTCCCTGCGCGTCCCGGAACAGCACCCAGTCGACGTCGAGGCGGCGAACGGGCACCATCGCACCCGCTTCGACCATGTGCGACGGCAGGATCGGGTACCAGCGGTCGCGGATACCGGTGGCCGCGATGTCCTGGGCGTCCAGGTGCCGTCGGGTTCCGACGGCGTAGGTCGGGCCGGAGCGGCGACCGGTCGGACGAGCTTCGGTGGTGGTCATCTCATTTCCCCAATCTGCGCATCTCGGCGCGGAAGTTGTCGGCGGTCCACGGACCGCCGTCCGGCCCGTGCAGGCCGAGGTCGTTCAGGCCGGAGACGACGCCGTCCAGGGTGTCGACTCCGCCGGAGTAGATCTCGCTCAGCGAGCCGGCGAGCTTGCGCTCGTACGGCGTGATCGGCTGCGGGTGGGTCTGGTGTGTTTCCAGATACGGCTCGCGGGCTGTGCGAGTGATCATCGGAACGCTCCTTCGGCGAGGGGAGTGGGCGGGGTGAGTGCTGTTCCGGAACGGAGCGCCAGACCTTCGGCGATGGTGACGAAGGAGGACGTCCACTCGTGGAACGACTCTCGTTTACAGGTGTGGACGGGGTTGGCCGAATCGTCGATGACGACGAACACTGCGTTCTCGATGTCTCCGGCGAGCCGTTGTGGGATGGTCAGATCGGTAGTGGGCTCCGGCGCCGACGCGATGACGAGCGTCGGAACCGTCACCGACGCAAGCAGGTACGCATGCTGCTCGATGTCGAATGTCGGGTCGGCGAGAATCAGGCTCAGCACGGTCTCCGGGTGCGCGACGGCAAGCTCGATGGCGGCGTGAGCGTCGGTGCCCGCTGCGAACACATGTGTCGGAACGGCTGCAGCGACGGCCATCTGGGCATCGTCGTCCCACCACCTCACAGCTGCAACGGCGCTCATCGTTGGGCCTCGCTCGGCACGTGAACGGGCGGGACGAAGGGCCCTGGTGTGGGTTCTACCGAGGCGACGTCCACCTCGATGATGCTCGGCCCGGTGCGTCCTATCGCATCGGTCAACGCGTCGGCGAACGTCTCGACGCGTTGGATCAGCCGGTGCGGGATGTCCAGCGACGCCGCGAGCAGGTCGAAGCGCGGAGTGTGCAGGTCGACACCGGATCGCCGAAACCCGTTTGCCTCCTGCATGTTCCGAAGAACGCCGTAGCCACCGTCGTTGAACACGACCACGATGACGTGCGCGCTCGAACCCGCGAGTGAGGCCAGCTCACCCAGGTGCACCGCGAGTCCGCCGTCGCCGACCATGACCAACGTGGGCACATCACGTCTGCCGTGAGCTGCGCCGATGCCCATCGCCAGGCCTTGGCCGATGCCGCCGCCCAGCGGGAAGATGTTGGTCTCGCGCTCGTGTATCGGCAGCAGACGGTTACCCCACTGGCTGGACGGGATGGTGACATCGCGGGCGATCGGCGAGCGGTCGGGCAGGATTGTGCGCATCGCCGCGCAGATGTCGGCGTAACCGCCGATGTACTCGGTCAGATCACTGCGTACGGCCTCACGGACCTCGGCGACGCGCGCCGTCCAACCTGGCTGTGCGGCAACGCGGTCAGCGAGAGATGTCAGAACGGACCGGGCATCTCCAACGATTCCGACGGTGGCAGGGTAGACCCGGCCGATAGTGGACGCCTCGACATCGATCTGAATGATGTTGTCAGGCAATGACAAGCTGTACGACGCGGTCTCGTTGGACCGAAAATGGGTGCCGACGGCAATGAGAAGGTCGGAGTCGGCAAGCAGCGCGCGCCCCTGTGGTGTCGTAGCGAAGTTGCCGATGACGAGTGGGTCGGTCTCGGGCACGATGCCGCGGCCGGAGTTGCTGGTGAGGATGCCGGCTCCGACTCGATGTGCGAGCTCGGTGAGTTCCGGGCCTGCGCCTGCTGCTCCGCCTCCGAGCCAGAACAGGGGAGCCTTCGCCGCGTCGATCAGCTCGACTCCACGCGCGATCGTGTCCGCGTCGGCAACCGGCACAGGAACGTCGGTCATCTCGAACGGGCGTTGTTTCTCGGGGGTCGCCAGATACTGCAGATCGCTGGGCCACTCGATGCTGGCAGGGCCCGTCGGTGCCGATCGAATACGGCGAATCGCGGTCTCGAGCTCTACCGCAACGTCTTTGACGTCGTTGATTGTCGCACTATGCACCGACACTGCATCGAGCAGTTGCGGCTGCTTCGGGAATTCGTGGATGACTCCACGGCTCGGTGCCGGCCGATTCGGTGCCAGGAATTCGGTCTCGATCTGACCGGTGATGTGCAGAACCCGGCTCCCGGCGGTCAGCGCCTCGATCATCGACCCTGCTGCGTTGCCCGCGCCCGTTCCGGTGCTCGTCAGCGCGACGCCGATGCCGCCCGTGGCCCGGGCGTACGCGTCGGCGGCGTTGACCGCAGCTGCTTCGTGGCGCATCTCGACGAACTCGAGATCACGGTCGACGGCTTCGACGAGAGGGAGATTGTGGATGCTGATGACGCCGAACGCGGTGGTGACGCCGTGGCGTCGCATCACGTCGACGAGCACGTCACCGCCCGTGCGTCGGACGCCTGATTTTTCTGTCATGTCTCTCTCCTGAGAATGTTCGGGTCGCTAGACGTAGCGGTGGACGCCGCCGCCGACGTCGAGGGATGCGCCGGTGATGTAGCTACTGCGCGGCGACAGGAGCGTGGTGATGGGGAAAGCGAGCTCGTCCGCGGTGCCGAAGCGGCCGAGGCCTATTCCTCGATCCGCAGCGATCTCGGCGCTCCACTCGTCGAAATCGAGCGCGGAGTCGCTGTCGGTGTAACGGCGCTGCCACTGTCCGGTGTCGACAAGTCCGAGCAGGACGGAATTGACGCGGATATTGTCCGCAGCCAGATCCTGTGCGAGAGAGCGGGAGAGGTTGAGCAGACCGGCACGCGCGGCGGCGGTGATCGCCAGCCGCGATTCCGGCTGGCGGGAGAGGATCGCGTTGACGACGACGATCGCCCCCGAATCCGACGACGCCAGTGCCTTCTTCGCCGCCCGGACTACGTTGAGCGCTCCGAAGATCTTGAGATCGAACTCTTCTCGGATCTGGTCGTCGGTTGTCTGGTCGATCGCGCTCATCAGCGATCGGCCTGCGTTGCAGACCACGCCGTCGAGGCCGCCGAGGCTGTCGACAGCGTGAGAGACGAAGTTCTCGACCGACTGTCTGTCCGTCACGTCGCACGAGAAAGTGAACACGTCGGTACTGGCCGCCAGCTCCGAAGTCGTCTCGCGCAGCCGATCCTCGTCGCGGGCGCACAGGGCAAGCCGTGCTCCCTCACCCGCGAGCATCGTTGCCGTCGCGAGACCGATGCCCGAGCTGGCACCGGTGATCAGTATTCGTCGGTCTTTCAACTGCAGGTCCATGGGTGTGCTCCTCAGCGGAAGATGAAGCCGCCGTCGACGACGATGGTTTGTCCGGTGACGAACGCTGCGTCGTCGGACAGGAGGAAACGGACGACGCCGGCGACGTCCTCGGGAGTCTGTTCGCGGTTCAAGGCTCGGCCTTCGGTGTACGTGCGGTAGCGGATGTCGGGAACGCTCTCGGTCGCCTCCACCCGGATGAGTCCGGGCGCAACAGCATTCACCCGTACACCGAAGTCGCCGGCATCCCGTGCCATCGATCTGGTCATGCCGATCACCGCAGCCTTGGACGAGACGTAGTGCACCAAGCGCGGCGAACCGTACATCGCGACATCGGATGCGATGTTGACGATCGCGCCTGTCGACTTCTCGATGGCGGGCCACAGGTACTTCGACACCGCCCAGGTACCGCGAATGTTGACGGACGTGACACGCTCGAACTCGGACTCGTCGAGTTCGAAGAATGTCCTGCCGCCAACACCGTCTGCGATCGCGGCGTTGTTGACCAGGCCGGTCACGTGCTCAGCACTCACGCGCTCTGCGAGGGCGCGGACGGAGTCACTGTCACCGATGTCGGTGACCACGGCCTCGGCATCGTATCCGTTGCTGCGCAGGGCTTCTGCGCACTCGTGGGCCGTGTCGGGGTTTCGTTCGGCGATGATCACTCGGTTGCCGTCGCGGCAGAGTCGTTCGGCGATGGATCGGCCGAGTCCGCGGCCGCCACCGGTGACGACAATGGTTCCGGTCATGTCAGGTGCTCCAGGAAGTTGGTGACGAGTGCGGCGGCCGCGGCAGGCTGTTCTTGGATTGCGACATGTCCTGCATCGGGTATCGAACGGAACTGCGCTCCGGGTATCGACTCTGCGAGTAGGTGGGACTCGTTCACGCCGGTCACCACGTCATGCTTGCCGACGAGAACCAGTGTCGGACAGGTGACTTCTCCGAGCCGCGGGCCGTGGTCGGTGGATGCCATGAACTCTGCCGCCGCGGCGAACCCACTGTGGCGCAACGCGGACATCGAGGCTCGCACCGTCTCGACCATCTTGGGGTCGGCCCCGGGGGCGAGAAGTCGAGGCGCGCGTTCGGCAGCGATCACTGCGCTTCCTCGCTCTGCCAGATCGCGAGAGCGGGCTCTCATGGATTCGGCTTTTTCGGGGGTTGCACCACTGCCGCGGGTGCTGTCGGCGAGGACGAGGCCGGCGATCCGCTCGGGTCGGGCGAGCGCTGTTGCAAGGGCGACCACCCCGCCCCACGAGGTGCCCAGCAATACGAGAGGGCGGTCCGGTGAAATGGCGTCGGCAACGCGGAGGACGTCGGCGACGGCATCATGCTCTGTTCCGGGATCGGCGGACTCACCGTAACCGGCGGCGTCGAGGCACCATGCGTGAACGCCGCGGTCGGCTAATTCGGACGCCACGTGCGCAGACGATCGAGCCGACCCGCCGATACCGTGCAGAATCAGTACAACCGGGTCGAAGACTCGCTGGGGCGGCTGGTGTTGGACCACGTGTAGACCGCCCACGAACGTAGAACCGGTCATCGAGCCGATGGTCATGAGATATCCACCAGCTCGGGTATCGGGATAAAGTAGTCGGAGTGGTTCGGCTCGAACAGTGTTCGTGCACCGAGGTCCGGGATGCCCGCCATCGCGGCTCGAACGGTGGCGGTCGGAGGTCCGGCCGTGCCCCATTGATCCGACAGTTCGGGCGTGCGACGCCAGGTCCGGCAGAGCCATGCATCTTCGTCGATCTGTTCGACCTCCGAGGTGTACTCGCAGACCAGGCCGGCGGGGTCGGTGAAATAGGAGAAGGTGTTGTCGCCGGGGCCGTGGCGGCCGGGACCCCACTGCGGTGAGATGCCGTGAGAGCGCAGGCTTCCGATCCCGCGCATGAAATGGTCGATGGACGGCATCTCGTAGGCGATATGGTTCAGCGCTGTCCAGGGTGCCTGGTTGAGCGCAATGACATGGTGGTCGGTGTTGCACCGAAGAAACGTCATCTGCCGCTCGGACCAGTCGGAGATCCGCATGCCGAGGACCTGGGTGTAGAACGCTGCAGTCCGTTCGATATCGACCGTGTTGAGGACGACGTGGGCAATCTTGCGAGGGATTGCCCGGCGGCCGTTCGGATCCTGCGCGGGCACCGCGTATGTGTCGGCGGACAGTTCGACGATGCGACCCTCGGGGTCGACCAACCGGAGCCCGTAGCCACCGCCGGCGTGATCGAGCATGCCGGGTTCACGCAGGACGGGAACGCCGATCCGGTGCAGGGCGCGAGCTGCGTCGTCCACTTCCCTAGGCGAACCGACGGCAAAGCTGATGCGCCCCAATGCATTCGAATCGCCGCGCTGTAGGTCGAGTACGTGATGATCGGTTCCGGTGGCGCGCAGCCAGAAGCGGTCGCCGTCTTCCTCGACGGTGCTCAGCCCCCACACCTCGTGATAGAAATCGCGTGATGCAACGGGGTTCGGCACGGTCAGGGCAACCGATCGCAGACTGCGGAGGTTGCAGACGGGTGTGTCGGTCAGGACGGGCTGGCGGTGAGTGGGCACGTTCATGAGGCTCCTCAGAGGTCTAGGACGAGTTCGGATGAACGGCAACGTGATACGCACGGGAACATGGTCTTGTTCGCGGCGTGCTCGGCCTCGCCGAGAAGGAAGTCGCGGTGGTCGACATCGCCCTTGACCACGCCGACCTCGCAGGTACCGCAAATGCCTTCGGTGCACGAGCTCGGTAGGTCGAGCCCGGCGTCGAGCAGGGCGTCGAGCACCGACTGATCAGGGGAGACTGGTACGCGCTCGCCGGTGCGGTTCAGTACCACGTCGAATGCGGTGTCACCGCCCGCTGGGGCGACGACCTCAGGGGCAGCGAAGCGTTCCGTCCGTAGGGTTGCCTCCGGTGGTATGGCGGCGGCGACGGCATCGAGTAGGGGAGCCGGGCCGCAGCAGTAGACAACTGCTCCGGCCGAAAGTCCGCCCAGAAGCGCAGGCAAGTCGGGTAGCCCGCCCTGTTCGTCGTCGGCATGGATGGTGGCGGCGGGGAATGCGGCGATCTCGTCGGCGAATGCCATGGTCCTGCGAGAGCGTCCTGCATAGAGCATCGTCCACTCGCAGCCGGTCTGCTCGAGCCGGCGCATCATCGCAACGATCGGTGTGACACCGACGCCGCCTGCGACGAGTACGTGCCGCTGCGCGCTCTCGTCGAGTGCGAATGCGCTACGGGGGCCGTCGACCTCGATCAGCGCACCCACCGACAGCTTGTCGTGGACGTGCAGGCTCCCGCCCCGCGACTTCTCGACGCGCAGAACCGCGACGGTCCAACGGCTGGTGTCGCTCGGGTCCGAGCACAGCGAGTACTCGCGCGTCAGACCACCGGGCAGGTGCAGAGCCACGTGAGCTCCCGGTTCCCACGTCGGCAGCGCGCCGCCGTCGGGATCGACCAGCGTGACACTGGTGACGCCGTCGGCTTCGTAGCTCTTGCACTTCACGCGCAAAGTTCTCGCTGTGTGCTCGAACATCGAAAGTTCCTTCCGTACAGATTCGTTCGGTCAGCGAGTGACGCCGAACATTTCGGAGCTCGGCGGGTAGGTGGGCAGCTGCGGCTTGGGTGCGCCGATGACGACGCAGAACAGCGCGTCGGTGTCGCCGACGTTGGCGAGGCTGCGCGGTACGCCCGCGGGAACGCGGATCAGATCGCGGTAGCCGAGGCGGCGGACTGCCTTCTTGGTGCCGTCCTCGACGTCGTGGACAGCGACCTCGAGTTCACCTTCGAGGACGTAGAAGACCTCCTCGACGTCGTGGTGGGTGTGCTCGGGCCCGACTGCGCCTGCGGGAAGGCGCATGTTGGAGAACGTGAAGTGCTCGGACGGAAGCGAACGGGAGTCGCCCTCGTGGTTACCCGTTGCGCCCGAACCGATGTAGCGAATCTGCGCGCGCTTGAAGCGATCTCCGCCTTTGGCGGCTTGGAACCCGAGGGTGTCCCAGTCCTCGAAACGGGTTTCCTTGCTGGCGATGCACGAATCGATCAGGTTCTCGAGGTCGGATGTGGTCTTCTCCGGAGCGGTCATGATGTGGTCCTTTCGAGTGATGGTGGAGGGTTTCAGGGTCGGTATGCGATGGCTTCGATTTCCACGGTTGCGCCGTAGGGGAGGGCGGCGACCTCGACGAAAGAGCGTGCGGGTCGCGGCTCGGCGAACACGGTCTTGTAGTGGCTGTTCGCCGCATCGCGGGTCGTGACGTCGGTGACGAAGTAGGTCGTCTTGACGACGTCGGCGAGCGTCATGTCGATCGTGGCGAGGCGTTCGGTCATCCTGGCGACGGCTGCGTCGAGGGCCGGTTCGATGCCGTCGACCGCGGTGCCCTCGGTGTCGACGGACAGTGCGCCGGAGACGAATCCGAAGCCGGCCACTCTGTAGGCGGGACTGTAAGGATGGGCCGATGTACTGGTGAATGTGCTTGTCATGCTGATCCTTTCGTGCTTATCGGTTCCGGCCCCATGTCGAGGGGGTATCGGAGAGATCGAGGTAGATGCTCTTCTGGTTCGAGTACTGCCGTACCGCGTCGCGGCCCTTCTCGGTGCCGAGCCCGCTGTCGCGCAGCCCGGTGAACGGCGTGGAGATCGAGAATTGCTTGTACGTGTTGATCCACACGGTGCCGGCGTCGATGGACTTCGCTGTGCGGAGTGCCCGTCGGTAGTCTTCGGTCCAGATGCCGCAGGCGAGACCGTAGACACTGTCGTTCGCTTGCTCGACGAGGTCGAGGTCGTCGTCGAAGGGGAGCACCACCGCGACCGGACCGAAGATCTCCTCCTGGCAGATGGCGTCGGAGTTCCGCACGTCCGTCAACACGGTCGGCGGGTAGTAGGCACCCCCAGCGAGTGCGCCCTCGGTCGGAATCGCACCGCCGCACAACACCGTCGCACCGTTCGCTACGGCTGCGTCGACCATGTCGGCAACAGAATCTCGATGTCGCAGAGCGATCATCGGTGCGACGTCGGTACTCGGGTCCGTTCCAGGTCCAAGTCGCAATCGCTGCGCGCGCTCGACGAGTTGGGTGGTGAAGCTCTCGAAGATGTTGCGATGCAGGAAGATACGTGAACCTGCGATGCAGCTCTGTCCGCTCGAAGAGAAGATGCCGTAGAGGACACCCTGCAGTGCGCGTTCGATGTCGGCGTCGTCGTAGACGATGGTGGGCGACTTGCCACCGAGCTCCAAGGTGATGGGCATCAACTTGTCGGCTGCGAGATGCGCAAGATGACGACCGGTGCTGGTTCCGCCGGTGAATGTCACTTTTGCGACGCCGGGGTGGCGGACCAGAGTTTCGCCGACGGTGCGGCCTGGGCCGGGGAGGACGGACAGGAGGCCTGCGGGGAGTCCGGCTTCGTCGCACAGCCGGGCCAGCAACAGCGTCACCCACGGTGCCCACACCGGCGGCTTCGCGACGACGGCGTTGCCCGCGGCCAGTGCCGGAGCGATCTTCTGGGCGTCGGACGCGATGGGGGAGTTCCACGGTGTGATGGCACCGATCACGCCCATCGGCTCGTGAGTGGACATCGTCATCCATGGGCCGCGGGGTGTGGTCAGGGCGCCGTCCATGGTCTCCACCGCAGCGGCCATGTAGCGAAACGTGTTGGCGGCGCTCATGGCCAGCGCTCGGGTCTCGGTCAGCGTCTTACCGGTATCGAGGGTCTGCACTGCCGCGATGCGGCCGGCGTTGTCTTCCACCGCGTTCCCGATTCGATGCAGAACCGCGGCACGCTCGTGAAGCAGCATCGTGGACCAACCGCTGACCCGCGCCGCGGCGGAACCACTGCGGACTGCGGTGTCGACGTCTTCGGCCGTCGCGGCGTGGAGGGTGGCGAACACTTCGCCGCTCGATGGATCGATCGACTCGATCGGATCTCCTGCGCCGCGGATCCAGCTGCCGCCGACGTAGATCTCGTCGGTGAGGTCGGCGGTGAGGCTTGCTGAGACGTGTGGTGCAGCGAGTGTCATCGAAGGAGTCCGTTCGGCTGAGGCGTTGGCACGGCAATTATCTTTGCGCTAAGACAGTTCTAATGCCTTAGCGCTAAGACGTCAATGCAGGGATCATCATTCCGAACTGGCGTTACGCAGGATTTACGCGCCGGAAATGGAAGAGATGCAGGTCACAAGTGGTGTGCCCCGCATCACTAACTGCCGAAAGAATTTTCTACGGGGTGGGTTCCGCGCGTGTATCGGAAGGCGCATTCGCGAGTTCGACAGCCCGGGCCGAATGCTCCAGGCGGCCGAGCAAGGATGCGAGAGTGGCAACATCGTCTTCGTTCAAATCGCCGAGCATGGTGTTCAGCTTGTGGAAGTGCTCATCGGCAACGGCATCGACGAGAGCACTACCGGCGGGGGTGATCTCGACGTAGACGACCCGCGCGTCGACGGCGTCCCGGGTGCGGGTGACGAGACCGGCGTCCTCCAATCGCTTCACCCGTAGTGAGAGCCCGCCCGTGGTGACGAGCGTCTGCTCGGCGAGTTCGCCGGCAGTCAGGCGGTGATCCGGCAGTGACCGCCGAAGGCAGGCCAACACGTCGAAGCCAGAATCGGTGATGCCGTACTTCTCGAATGTCGCGGCAATAGTCGTCTTGTAGACCAGAAAGCTTCGGTGCAACCGGCCGAAGACCTTCAGTCCGGATACGTCGAGTTCGGGGCGCGCGACAGCCCAGTGCGACACGATGACGTCGACTCCATCCATGCGACCCAAGCTACCGGGCACATCGAGGCCGTCGTGTGTCCCACACGAAGAATGCCTCGGAATGGAGGTCTGACGCTCGGTAGGCTGGCTGCGGTGACGGCACGGGCAATCACCGATGAGACATTCGGTGCGTGGGTGATCAAGTGCAATCCGCACAAGACCGATCTCGCGCCGATGGTCGACGCCGGACGTGCGCACGAGCAGTGGTGCGTCGCCGACAACTATCGGACTCGTCTGATGGCACCCGGGCAGCCAGTTCTGTTCTGGGTCAGTAGCCATCCGCGACGCGGAATCTGGGGCGCCGGCACCTTGACGGGCACCTCAGTACCGGGTCCCCAGTGGAAAATCTCGACGGACATCACGCTGTTCGACGAGCCGATTCTTGCGTCGGACATTCAGTGCATCGCGGAACTGTCGACGCTCGAGGTGTTCCGATCGCCGCAGCAGTCCAACCCCTCGTGGGTCGACGCCTCTGCGTGGGCGATCATCAGAACAATGCTGCCGGAGTGACTGCGGGTGGTGCATGATCGAGGAGTGACTTCATTCCCGATCATCGACCTCACTCCCGACGAGCTGCTGAACACCACGCGCACCGTCCGCAAGCGTCTCGACCTGACGCGACCGGTTCCGATGGAACTGATCAAGGAATGCCTGGAGATCGCTCTGCAGGCCCCGTCCGGTTCGAACAAGCAGGGGTGGCAGTGGATCGTCGTCACCGATCCTGATCTTCGCGCTCGCATCGGTGCGATCTACGGCGAACTGTTCACCGCGTATCAGGCGTCCAAGCATTCTGCGTCGGCCCTGTTCACAGACGACCCAGAACGTGCCTCGGTCCAGAAGCGTGTCGGAGACAGTGCGAGCTGGCTCGGCGAGCACATGGGTGAGGTTCCGGTTCTGCTGATTCCGTGCATCCAGGCCGGCAAGACGCTCCCGGCCGGCAATCAAGCCGGTCTGTGGGGCTCGTTGCTACCCGCGGTGTGGAACTACGCCCTGGCCGCACGGGCGCGTGGTCTCGGAACAGCATGGACCACAATTCATCTCGCGAAGGAAGCCGAGATCTCGGAACTGCTCGGCATCCCCGACGACTTCCATCAGGGTGCGCTGATTCCCACGGCGTACTACACGGGGGAGACCTTCAAGGTCGCTCCTCGGGATCCGATCGAGACGGTGCTGCACGTCGACCGCTGGTGATTCGCGCGCAGCCCGTCCGATTCATGTTCGGGTCGAAAAAGCACTACCTGGGCAGCCCCATTTTGTACTGCAAGGCGTAGGCCAGCTTGCCTGGCTTGTCGTCCGAGTACGGGGCCGAGAGCTTTCCGAATTCACCCTTCGTGACCGCCTTGCCGTCGTTCCATGCGTCAAGTGCACCGAGTTCCGCTGCGGTGCGGCCACTGTCGATCACCGCGTCTTTCGGTGCGGCGACCTGGGCGCGCGAGACCGATTCGACAGTGCTCAGGTAGCTCGTGAGGTTGTTGCTGTCCCATCCACTGATATCGACTGCGCCGGAGTCGCGAACCCATGCACCCCAATAGAATTCCTGGAACGGGATGGTTCCGGGGGTGAAGCCGATGTCGCGGGCGAAGTACGTCAGGCTGCGGTACTTGTCGTCCTGGAACTTGGCGAGGCCTACTCCCGAGGGCAGCTGTTCCACCGGAACCTCGTTGCCGTCGACGTCGTAGTTCCACACCCACTTCTCGGCTTTCATCCGCGCCCAGAAATCGGTGGTGCTCAGATCACTGAGGTTCGCGACCACCCGCAGTCGGAGATGCAGATTCGGTCCACCGTCAGCCGTTTCGTAGAACGAGGTGAGCGTGTGGTGTCCGTCGGTCAGGTACGGGACGCCGCCCGGGCCGATGACGACGGTCTTCATGGGCGCGATGGTGTCGGGCGTTTCCTGGCCGACGGGCACAGTGCAGGTGAACGACGACGGATTGTCCAGTCGCGCATCGGGCATCGCCGACGCGGCCTCTTCCTGGCCGTTGGCCTCGCACCAGTCGTCGAACTTCTTGTTGATCTCGTCCTTGCCGAGCGTGTACCGACCGAGCTTGTAGTACACCTCGTCGTACCCGAGTGACGGTTGTGTCGCGCGCACCTCACCGATCGGCAGATCGAGAAGCTCACCCGCTTCGGCACATTGGTAACCGAGGCCTGACGACGATCCGGTGGGGAGCAGGTCAGCGACCTGGCACAGCGGCGACGCTGTCCGTGCCGGCGCGGCAGTGGCGACAGCGCCCAGCGACGTGGATGCGATAGAGATCAGTGCGAGTGTGCCCAGTAGGGCAGCGCTACGACGCAGGGCCATCCGTGAAGCTCCTATGAGTTCGAGAGAAGTTCCCAGGAGACTGCCCCACTCCGGTCACCGTTCGATGTCGCAGAACCAACGCAGAGGTGAACGTCGCATGATGGACGTCAGCGATCCTCGCGCAACATCGCGTAGACAAGGGTGTCGGTCCATTCACCCTTGCACCACCAGTTCTGGCGGAATTGCGCTTCCTGCCGCATCCCGACCCGCGCGGCCAGGCAGGCAGAGGCGTCGTTGCGTCCGTCCAGCTGCGCGCTGACACGGTGTATCTGGGGTAGCGAGAACACGTGCTCGATCAGCGCATTCACCGCCTCGGTGGCGTATCCGCGGCCGGACACGGCAGGGGAGAACGTCCACCCGAGTTCGACGAGCGCCGGGGATCCGTCGATCAACCATGCCTCGACGTTGCCCACCACCGTCCCCTCGTGTTCGGCGACCATCGCGAGTGCCTGAGTGTTCAATCCGGTTCGCTTCATCCGCTTGCCCACCGCAGCAACGGCATCGGCGTGCGACCACGCTTCGTGCAGTAGGTAGCGGCAGACTTCGGGATCGCTGTAGTACGCGAGAATCCCGTCCACGTCGGTGGGCTCGTACAGGCGCAGCGTCAGGCGCTCGGTATGGATGGGCTCGACGTTCATGAGAGCAATTCTGCCCGACCTAAATTCACGCTGATTCGAACCCTGGTCGTAGGCCCCGGTCTGACCGAAGGTGAGTAGTCGAACCTGCTCGCACTCAACCGGAAGGCCTGTACCCATGGTCGTGACGTCGTACGCCGTTCCCGCGGCACCCGTGGACACGCATGTCAGCGACGTTCCCAACGGCGGCCCCGCGCATGTTTCGACGAAACAGTCGGTGTGGCAGCGGTACCGATGGACCGTCGTTCGCGTTCTCTCACCCGTCGCGCTCCTCGTCCTGTGGCAGATTGCCAGTGCTGCCGGAGTTCTCTCCGAACGAGTACTGCCGGCACCATCGCTGATCTTCGACGCGGGCCTAGAGTTGCTACGCAACGGAGAGTTGGCCGATGCCCTCACCGTCTCCGGAACCCGTGTGGTGCAGGGACTCGTGCTCGGAGGTGTGATCGGGGTGGCGCTCGGTGCGCTCGTCGGACTGTCAAAGCTCGCCGAGGCAACCGTCGATCCGCCGCTGCAGATGCTGCGGGCACTTCCGCACCTCGGGCTGATCCCGCTCTTCATCCTGTGGTTCGGGATCGGCGAGACTCCCAAGATTCTGCTCGTGGCTCTCGGAGTCGCATTTCCGCTGTACCTCAACACGTTCTCGGCGATCCGCCAGATCGATCGCGACTTCCTCGACACGGCCGTCGTACTCGGCTTCTCGTGGCGTCAGCGGTTCACCACCATCATCCTGCCCAGCATCGCCCCACAACTACTGGTGGGATTGAGGCAATCGCTGGCCATTGCGTGGTTGTCGCTGATCGTGGCCGAGCAGATCAATGCCGAATCCGGGCTCGGCTACATCATCAACAATGCGCGGGATTTCCTGCGCGTGGACACCATCATCTTTGGGCTCGTTGTCTACGCGCTGATGGGAATCGCCACCGACGGCATCGTGCGCATCCTCGAAAAACGCGCTCTTCGTTACCGATTGGATGTCTGACTCATGACTGCGACGACAACGTCCGTTGCCGCCCTGCACGGGATCGACAAGTTCTACGGATCCAGTCACGTGCTGAAGGGGGTCGATCTGTCCATCGAACGCGGCGAGATCGTCTCGCTCGTCGGACGATCCGGGTCCGGCAAGTCGACGATCCTGCGCGTTCTGGCCGGGCTGTCGACCGACCATACGGGTGAGCGGCACGTCGCCGGGAATCCCGCGGTGGCGTTCCAGGAACCACGGCTGTTTCCGTGGCGATCGGTCCGCCAGAACGTGTCCTACGGTCTGAACACAGCAGGCGTCACCGGCAACGACGCGCTGACTGCCGCGGATGCAACGCTCGCCGAAGTCGGGCTGGCCGAGAAGCGAGACGCGTGGCCTCTCACGTTGTCCGGTGGCCAAGCTCAGCGCGCAGCCCTGGCGCGGGCGTTGGTGGGGGAGCCGGAACTGCTGCTCCTGGACGAACCGTTCGGGGCGCTCGATGCACTCACTCGACTGACCATGCAGTCACTCCTGCTCGACCTGTGGGGACGGCACGGTTTCGGCATCCTTCTGGTCACCCACGACGTCGACGAGGCAATCGCGTTGGGGGACAGGGTGGTGGTGCTCGACGGGGGTGCTGTGGCCGAGACCGTCACCGTCGATCTGCCTCGTCCCCGCGACCGGGGAACAGCGGGATTCTCTCGCATTCGTACCCATTTGCTCTCCGCCCTCGGCGTCCACTGACCGATCAATTCCTCTCATCAGAAGGATCTTTCACGCATGTCGTCACACGCTCGTTCCAGATCCCTGCGCGCCATCGGTGTGCTCGCTGCGCTGTCTCTGACGGTCGTCGGACTCACCGGCTGCGTCTCCCGTGGCAGCGACACCACTACCACCGAAGCACCCGAACTCGTCTCCGACGACCAGCTCACCACGGTCACCCTCGACGTCGGCGACCAGAAGGGCGGCACCGAGGCGCTGCTTCGTGCGTCGGGCGAGCTCGACTCGGCCCCATACGATGTTGCGTTCTCCACCTTCACTTCCGGCCCGCCTCAGGTGGAGGCCGCAACAGCCGGCCAGATCGACTTCGCGGTCACCGGCAACACACCTCCGGTGTTCGGGGTCGCAGCCAACGCGCGCATCAAGGTCGTCTCCGCCTACAGCAACGACGCCAGCGGCGATCAGATCCTCGTGCCGTCCGATTCGACGCTCACCTCGTTCTCCGATCTGCGCGGCAGGAAGATCGCGGTGGGCAAGGGAAGTTCCGCGCACGGCCACGTACTGCTGCAGTTGCAGAAGGCCGGGTTGACCGAGGACGACGTCCAGATCATCTTCCTCCAGCCGGCGGATGCGCTGACGGCATTCACCTCGGGTGAGGTCGATGCCTGGGCGATCTGGGATCCCTTCACCGCGATTGCGCAGGTGCAGAACGGCTCGAAGACACTGACCACCGCCGAGGGCGTGGCCAACGGTTACGGCTTCGGTATCGCCTCGCAGCAGGCCCTGGACGATCCGGCGAAGAACACGGCGTTGCAGGACTTCGTGGTTCGTCTGGCCAAAGCCTCGGCCTGGGCCGAGAAAAATCCGGCCGAGTGGGCGGCGGCATACTCCGCCGCCGTCGGCATCGACCCGGCTGCAGGTGAATTGGCGCAGGGACGAAGCCAACGACCCGCAATTGCTCTGGACGACACTGTGATCGAGTCCGAGCAGGCGCTCTTCGATGCATTCGTCGAGAGCGGGAGCATCCCCGGCGGCAACACGTTCGCGGACTTCGTCGACACGCGTTACAACGACGCCATCGCAGACGCATCCGCCGCCACCAACTGATCACCCACCACGTTCTAGGAGTTCCACTCGTGACCGCACGCATCTTCTGGTTTCTTCCCACCGCAGGCGACGGCCGCTCCATCGTCGGCGCGTCCCACGCATCCGGCAATCTCCGCGAACCCGCCGGCTTTCGTCGCCCGTCGCTTCGCTATCTCACCGAGGTCGCCCAGGCCGCGGACCGACTCGATTTCGAGGGCGTGCTGACTCCGACGGGAACGTGGTGCGAGGACGCGTGGCTGACCACGGCGGCGCTCCTGCAGAGCACCCGACGGCTGAAGTTCCTCGTCGCCTTCCGGCCCGGTCTCACGCCGCCCACGTTGGCGGCGCAGCAGGCGGCGACGTTGCAGCGGTTCTCTGAAGGGCGAGTGCTGTTCAACATCGTCACCGGGGGCGACGACGTCGAGCAGCGCCGTTTCGGGGACTGGGCCGACCACGATCGGCGCTACGCGCGCACGGACGAGTTTCTCGGACTCGTCCGCCGAATCTGGACCGAGACCTCGGTCGATCACGAAGGCGAGTTCTTCAAGGTCGCCGACGCGAGAGTCTCGGAGGCACCGGATCCGTTACCCGAGTTCTGGTTCGGTGGCTCCTCCGATCCCGCGCTGGCCGTCGCCGCGAAGCATGTACAGACGTACCTGACATGGGGTGAGCCGCCGGCCGACGCCCGCGCGAAGATCGAAAAAGTACAGGCGTTGGCAGATGCCGAGGGCCGCAAGCTGACTTACGGCATCCGCCTGCACACAATCAGTCGCGACACGTCCGAGGAGGCCTGGGCCGTCGCGCAGAAGCTCCTCGACGAGCTTCCCGAGGAACAGGTGTCTGCGGCGCACGCGCTGCACTCGTCGTCGCAGTCCGAGGGACAGCGCCGAATGGCCGCACTGCACGGCGGCAGCAAGGACTCGCTCGAGATCTACCCGAATCTGTGGGCCGGTGTCGGCCTGGTTCGCGGCGGTGCCGGGACGGCGTTGGTCGGTTCGCACGAGGAGGTCGCGAACCTCATCGGGGAATACCACGATGCCGGGTTTGACGAGTTCATTCTCTCGGGCTACCCGCATCTGGAGGAGGCGTATCACTTCGCTGAAGGTGTTCGACCCATCCTCGACGCGCGAGGAATCACCGTTCCCGCCAGATAGATTCGCGCGCCGTCGCCGGTTTCGACATCGCCTGCTGGATCGACAGTGCGACTTCGGAGACCGACGACCACCGCTGCCCCGATTACGGCGGTGGCCGTCCCGTACTCTGAACATGCGCACTACGAGAGACGAGATGGCATGAAAGCACTGGTATTCCGCGAGTACGGCGGCCCCGAAGTCCTCAAGATCGAGGAGCTTCCGGATCCGAATCCGGGATTCGGTGAAGTGGTGGTCGATCTGAAGGCGACCGCGCTCAACCACGTCGACATCGATGTGCGCGAGGGCGTCTCGCGCTTCGACTTCGCGATGCCTCACACCTTGGGCCTGGAGGGTGCCGGCGTTATCTCCTTGGTCGGCGACGGTGTGGATCCCGCTCGGATCGGCGAGCGCGTAGCGGTCTCGTACATCCGCACCTGCGGCCACTGCGAGTGGTGTCAACGGGGCATGGAGAACATCTGCGTCAACCGCAAACTGCTCGGCGAGCACATACCGGGCACGTACGCGCAGAAGATCC
This sequence comes from Rhodococcus cerastii, assembly GCF_033042195.1. NCBI lineage: Bacteria > Bacillati > Actinomycetota > Actinomycetes > Mycobacteriales > Nocardiaceae > Rhodococcus > Rhodococcus cerastii. The sequence continues at coordinate 58,691 of NZ_JAWLKF010000011.1, read as the reverse complement.
TGACACCCGCCGACCATTGCCTGACACTTCCCGATACCGTCGACTTCGGTGAGGCGGCGGCCTCGCTCAGTGCGTTCGGCACCGCCTGGCACGCGCTCATGATCCGCGCCGAGGTGAAGTTGGGAGAGACCGTGCTGATCCATTCGATCGGGGGTGGCGTCGCATCGGCTGCACTTCAGATCTGCAAGGCTGCCGGCGCGACCGTGATCGGTACGGCCAGCCGAGACGACAAGTTGTCTCAGGCGACCGCTGACGGTGCCGATCACGTCATCAATTACACGACAACCAATGTGCGCAACGCCGTCGACGAGATCACCGGGGGCCGAGGGGTCGAGCTGGTCTTCGACGGCGTAGGAGGGACAGCCTTCACCGAGTCGATGTTCATGCTGCGCCCGTACGGCCGTCTGGTGTCGATCGGTGCTCACGCGGGAGAAGTCGTCGAGTTCGACATCATCGAGTTCTTCCGCCGCCAGATCTCCTACATCTCTTCGCATACCCAGACGCGCGACGAGATGCGTACTGTGCTCGATCTCGTCGGCAAGGGGGTGTTGCGCCCGCGTATCAACTCGCGTTATGCCCTGGATCGCGCCGGGGAAGCGCACGAGGAGCTGGCTGCGCGTACCGCCTACGGGAAGATCATCCTCGACATCGATTGAGGAGAGCGTTGGTGGACGCGATGCCGTCTCACCTTCAGCAGGCACGCCCTGGACCCGCTGAGTGCAGTCAGCCGATCGCCTCGTACACCGCGCGCACGTACTGCTCCGCCCGGTCGGAACCGATGATTCCCGGCCCCATTCGGTTCATGACGTAGGAGATGGTCAGCTTCGACTCCGGGTGCATTACGGTCAGGGATCCACCCCATCCGCCCCAGAAGCAGATCTTCCCGTCAGGGATGTAGGGCACCGATTCCTGTTGTGGCAAAGCGAAACCCAGGCCGAAGCGCAACGGGATGCCCAGGGCGAGATCGACTCCGTTGGACTGCTCCTCGAAGATCGAATCGATCGCGCCGGGGCTCAGCAGGTGTACGCCGTCGACGGTGCCGCCTCGGGAAATGACCGACAGGATTCTCGCGACCGATCGTGCATTGCCGTGCCCGTTCAACGCGCCCATGTCCGCGGCACGCCATGCCGGCGTATTCGCGGAGGAGGCCTGCACCAATGGGCCGAGGAACGTCTTGCGACGCACCATCGTCGGATCGGGCGCGGCATCATCGGTCGGCGGGGGCGGTGGAACGACGTCGGCGATCCGGGACCGGTCGGACTCGGCGGCACCGATCTGGAAGTCGGCTCCGAGCGGACCGGCAACCTCGTCGGCGACGAACTGCCGCAGCGACTTTCCGGTGACACGACGGACGACTTCTCCGATCAGGTGGCCTTGGCTGGCCGCGTGATACCCCGACGTGGTGCGTGAGTCCCACCACGGAGCCTGTGCAGCCAGACGCGAGGTCGACAGCTCCCAGTCGTAGAGGTCCTCTTCGCTGAACGGTCGATCCCAGCCGGAGACGCCGGAGGTGTGCGACAACAGGTGCCGAACCGCGATGTCCTGCTTGCCGGCGGCTGCGAACTCGGGCCAGTAGGTCGCGACCGGCGAATCAGGATCGAGCACCCCACGGTCGATCAGCATCAGCGCGGCCAGGCACGTGACCATCTTCGTCGTCGACCACACGTTGGTGATCGTGTCCGACTCCCACGGCAGGCGGCGCTCGGTGTCGCGATAGCCGCCCCAGAGGTCGACGGCGGTATGGCCGTCGATGTCGACCACGATGGACGCGCCGAGTTCTGCCCCACTGTCGAGGTTGGCGGCGAGCGTGTCGCGCACCGCAGCGAACTCGGGATCGCAGTGACCGTCAATTGCCATGTGATGCACCCAGAACACGGTGGACGGCGAGTTCCACGTAGCCGTCGGCGACGTCCTCGATGCTCAGCTCGCCGCCGTCGTGGAACCAGTTGCTGATGCCGTTGAGCATGTCGGTCAGAGCGAACGACGCCAGCCGCGCATCCGGGACGGTGAATTCGCCGCTGCGCATTCCGGCGGTGATCACGTCGCGCACGCGTCGTTGATATCGGCGGCGGTAGTCCTCGATGACGGTGCGGTGCTCCGGGGTGAGCGAGGCGAGCTCGTGCAGTCCGACGATGTATTCCACCCGTCGACGGTTCAGATGCACCAGGTGCGCCCGCACCAGAGACGAGAGGCGCTCGGTTGGGGTTCCGGCCGCGTCGAGCAGTGGCAGATTCTCCTCGGCCGGTTCCTGTGTGACCGTCAGGCAGATCGCGAACAGGATGTCTTCCTTCGAAGGGAAGTGGTGGTAGAGGCTGGCACCCTTGATGCCGACCGCGTCGGCGATATCGCGCATGCCCACGTTCGAATAGCCCTCACGCGCAAAGATATTTGCGGCGTTGGCGACGATGTCGTCCCGTCGTTGCCGCGTGCGGACCTGACGGGGTAAAGCTGTGACCTCGGACGGCTGCGTCATACGGTTTCCTCGACCGCCGCCAGCAGTCGCAGTTCACGCTTGAGGATCTTCCCCTGCGGGTCGACGGGCAGTTCGGCCACGATGTGTACCGATTTCGGGGCCTTGTACGACGCCAACTCGGTGCGGCAGTACTCGATGATCGCGGCCGGGTCGGCTGTCACTCCGTCGCGGGCGATGACGAAGGCTGTCACGGCCTCGGACCAGTACGGGTCGGGAACTCCGACGACGGCGGCACGCAGCACGTCCGGGTGCGTGTGGATGGTGCGTTCCACTTCCTGCGACGACACGTTCATCCCTCCCGACTTGATCATGTCCTTCATCCGATCGTAGAAGAACAGGTTGCCGTCGGCGTCGATACGCACCATGTCGCCGGTGTGTACCCAGCCGTCCCTGAATACCTCGGCCGTGCGCTCCGGGTCCTTGAAGTAGCCGAGCATCACCGATGGAGTGCGGCAGAGCAATTCGCCGATCTCGCTCTCGTTGCCCGCGGGGTCGACCACCTTGATCTCGAGGTGGGTGACGGGCTTCCCGATCCACGACGCGTCGCCGTCGGGAATGTCGTCGAGTGTCGAGAACCAGCCGACCGAGCCGAGCTGCGAGAGTTCCGACTGCCCCCAGTACGTGCCCCAGATGGCCTCGGGTGCCGCGGCGGCCCAGGCGCTTATCGTGTGCGGTGACACCTGGCCACCGTAGGTGAGGCAGCGTCGAACCTGGCTCACGGACTCGGGGCCGAACTGCTCGTCACGAGCCAGCGCCAAATAGAACGTGGGGGTCTGCGCGATGACGGAGATCTTCTCGGCGGCGATGATGCGCAGCGATTGCGCCGGGTCGACCGTCGCGGGCAGTACGAGGGTGGCACCCATCAGCGTGAGGGTGGTCATCGAGCCGAGTCCGGCGATGGTGTGGAAGGGCATGACGAACAGCCAGGTGTCTTCCGGTCCGGTGCGCAGGCCCCAGCTCCACGCGGGCGCGGTGGAGATGAGGAAGTTGCGGTGCGGGATCATCACGCCTTTGGGGGCCGCTTCGGTACCGGAGGTGTAGATGACCATCGCGACGTCGTTCTCGTCCATCTCGACGTCCGGTTCGGTGGACGGGGTGTTCGCCGTCAGTGCGGCGTATTCGGAGCCGAACGTCACCAGGGTGGTGGTCTCCGGCTTCACCGAGGAGATGATCTCGGCGTAGGCCGGATCTGCCACCACCACAGTCGGTTCCGCGTGTTCGAGTTGGTGCTTCACCTCGGGTGCCCGATACATCACGTTGATGCCGGTGAACGCCGCCCCGGCCTTGAGCGTGCCGTAGTACGCCACCACTACATCGACGCTGTTACGAGCCATCGATGCGACGCGGTCACCCGCCGTCACCCCGAGATCGACGAGCAGGTTGGCGAACTGGTTTGCCCGAGAATCGAGTTCGCCGTAGGTGGTGACCGCGCGGGTGCCGTCCGCCGCGTAGCTGATGAACGCGACCTTGTTCGGCTGCGTCCGCGCATGGCGACGCAGTTGATCGCCGATGGTGGCGCGGCCGATCGGTGAGCGATGGTGGATGGCAGTACCGGGCACGGCGGACTCCTGAGGTCAGAACTGGGTCAGAGGGCGGGGGAGAGTGCAGCGGAGTCGAACATCGGCTGCGAAAACGTCTCTGCCGCAACGATCTGTTCCACCGGATCACGAGTGAGCTTGCGGGGGAACGACTTCTCCGGATATCCGACGGCGATGTGCGCGGCGGTGATGTAGTCGTCCGGGATGCCGAGCAGTTCCCGAATAGCCGGTTCCTCGTGGCACAGCAACGTCGTCACCGCGGTCGCGACGCCCTGATCGCGCAGGCTCAGGCACAGGTTCTGCACCGTGGGGTAGATGGATGCGCCGCCGACGACGGAGAGTCGGCCGAGTTCGTGGTCGGTGGGGTGCAGTCCGTCCAGAGCGGCACAGACCACGACGATGGCGGGCACCTCGGCGAGGTGGCGGGCGAAGTAGTCGGCGTCCTGCACGGTCTTGGGCAGGGCACCGACAGCGACAGTTCCGCCGGTGATGCCGGCGAAGTAGGCGTCCCACATCGGCAGGTAGAGATCGGCGAGGGCCTGCTTGCGGGCGGCGTCCCGCACGACGATCCACCGCACGGGCTGACGATTGCCGCCCTGCGGGCCGAAGCGGGCGACGTCGAACGCGGCCTTGAACACCTCGTCGGGAACAGGATCGCTGAGGTACCGCCTGCAGGTGCCGGTGGTGCGCATCGCCTCGGTGAGTTCCATGGGTGTGTCCCTTCGCCTGTCCGCTGTTAGGTAGTGCCCTGAAGCATTGTGTGGCGTGGACCACATTGTCAAGGGTCAAAAAGCTGTGAATATCGAGATCGCGAAACCCTTGCGTCATATTGCCTAACCGTGGTTAGTTGGGCTGTCGGAGTCGGATGGAGCAGCTCGCAACAGGAGGTACCGGTGTCCACAGACGCAGCAACGGCAGCGGAAACCGTGGGTCGGATCGATCGAGATCGGCTCTCGCGCGCTCTCACCGCAGCCAACCTGCCGACGCTGGTCGCGGTGCTCTATCAGTTGACCGGCAATCCCAAGTGGCTCGCCGATCCGTATCGCCCGACGCGCAGTCGGGGCATGGACAACAACGACACCGGCGGATTCGACGACGCCGTTGCCGACCGCATCCGTTCCGCGGCCCTCGATGCGATCTGCGCGTTCCACGACGGCGCGCCGATGGCGGTACCCTCGCCCGATTCGGAGCACCTCGTCGAGATGATCAGCGTGGCCGTCGGTGAGCAGGTTCCTCCCGAGTTCGGTGTCATGGTCGCCGAGGACATGGGTTTCACCGCCTCGGACACTCCCGTGGCCGCGCCGAACGATCTCTCGGTCATCGTGATCGGTGCCGGCGTGTCCGGCATGCTCGCTTCCATCAAGCTGCATGAGGCGGGCATCAGCCACACGGTGCTCGAGAAGAACTCCGACGTGGGCGGCGGCTGGTTCGAGAACACCTACCCCGGTGCCGGCGTCGACACCCCCAGTCACCTGTACTCCTACTCCTTCGCGCCGCGGGCCTGGAGCACGCACTTCGGCAAGCGCGACGAGGTGTGGCAGTACCTCAGCGATGTCGCCTCCGATCACGATCTGCGGCAACGCATTCGCTTCGACACCGAGGTGGCGACCGCGGAGTACGACGCGCAGAGGCAGGGCTGGACCGTCACGACGGTCGACGGCGAGACGTTGACCGCCGACGTGGTGATCACCGCGACCGGTCAGCTCAATCGGCCGAAGGTGCCCCATATTCCTGGGCTCGACGCGTTCGAGGGGCCGATCTTCCACACGGCGAACTGGCCGGCCGATCTGGATCTGACCGGCAAGCGCGTCGCCATCGTCGGAACCGGGGCCAGTGCCATGCAGGTACTGCCGGCCATCGCGTCGACGGTGGGGCATGCGACGGTCTTTCAGCGCTCGCCGCAGTGGGTGTCGTCGAGCGATGTGTACTTCACCGAGATGGGCGACGACGCCAACTACCTCATGGATGTCGTTCCGCTGTACCGGCTCTGGTATCGGACCAGGCTGGCCTGGAACTTCAACGATCGGGTGCACAGCTCGCTGCAGGTCGATCCCGAGTGGGAGCATCCGCAGCGCTCGATCAATCCGATGAACGACGCCCATCGACGGGTGTTCACCCGCTACATCGAAGCCGAGCTCGACGGCAGGCCGGATCTGATCGAGAAGTCTCTTCCCGATTACCCGCCCTTCGGTAAGCGGATGCTGCTCGACAACGGTTGGTATGCCGCGCTCAAGCGCGACAACGTCACCCTCATCGCCGACGCCGTCTCCTCGATCACTACCAACTCGGTTGTTGCGCAGAATGGTTCGGAGACCGAGGTCGATGTGGTGATCCTCGCGACGGGCTTCGAGACGCACAAGCTGCTGACGCCGATCGACGTGCGCGGACGATCGGGGGAGTCCATCCGCGATATCTGGGGCCCGGAAGATGCGCACGCGTACCTCGGCATCACCGTTCCCGACTTCCCGAACTTCTTCATCACCTGCGGTCCAGGAACAGTACTGGGCCACGGCGGCAGCTACATCACCATTGCCGAATGCCAGGTGCGCTACATCGTCGATGTGCTGATCGACATGGTGGACAAGCGAATCGGAGCCATCGAGTGCAAGGCCGACGTGGAAGCGGAGTACGTCCGCAAGCACGACAAGGCGCACGCCAAGATGATTTGGTCTCACGGCGGCATGGACAACTGGTACCGCAACGACGCCGGACGCGTGGTCTCGACGCTTCCGTGGCGCATCGTCGACTACTGGGAGATGACGCGACGGGCCGATCTGAACGACTTCGTGATGGAGGCTCGACTCGACGAGGCTCGCTGATCAGCGGGATGTCCCCTGAAAGCCGTTGGTAGCCGAGACCGTTTGGACCCATACCGCCGACGATGTCCGGATTCCATGCAAGGCTCGAGGTGCACACCCGAACAATCGAATGGAGCGCGCGTCGATGGAACGAACGGCAGTCAACCCGGTGCGATGGTCGGTGGACATGGGATTCAACCAGGGGGAGATCGTCTCGGGGCAGGCCCGGACGCTCTATCTCTCCGGCCAAACAGCGACGGGCGATGACGGCTCACCTCAGCACCCCGATGACATGGGCGCGCAGTTGTTCCTGTGTCTCGACAACATGGAAGCCGTTCTTGCCGAAGCAAATATGTCCTTGGCGAACCTCGTCCGGCTCAACGTCTACACCACCGATGTCGACGCGTTGCTGCCGCACTACGGCGACTTGGCGGCGCGGCTGGGCGCGGCGGGCGTCAAGCCGACCAGCACTCTGCTCGGGGTCACCCGACTCGCGATCCCCAGTTTGCTGGTCGAACTCGAGGGCACCGCGGTCGGGTAGATCGACTACTGGGACATGACGAGGCTGGCCGCGACCTCGTCATGGAGGCCCGCCTGGACGAGGCTCGCTGATCAGTTGGATGTCGCCTGCTGCATCGACAACACGAATCCGTGTCCGCCGCCCGCGTCGCAGATCATCGCTTCGACGCGGGAGAAGCAGGTGAATCCGTTGAACGTGATGGATGTGTTGTATTCCAACGGTTGTGCGTTCTCGACACCGAATTCGCCTTGGTTGAAGCATGTCGGCGTCACCTTCCCCGGAGTCATGTAAAAGCCCTTGCCAAGTTGGTCGATGGTGAACGACGGGGTGACGCAGTTCGCGCCGTCGGGTATCGGAGCATCTGCTGCCTGGCAACCGGACGAGAATTCAATGTCGCCGATCTTGCAATAGATGTTGCCCGACGGCGACTTCCAGCCCACCTGATTGCCGTACGCGCTGTATCGAGCCGGGTCGACGGGGGTGATAGGTGCGGTGTTGTTCGCGGGGTCGGAGGCGGTCGGGTTCGATTCGGTCGCCTGTGGTGCTTCTGCCACACCTTCCGCGTCGCCACCGGTGGAATCGGTCGGCGCAGCAACGGTCACCTGCGGAGGTGCCGGCATCTGCACGCCCACGTCGGTGGACGGGGCCGGATCAGCAGCAGGTGTTTCCTGACTGCCGCACGCCGTCAGTGCAGCTGTGGTGAGCACTGCGGTCAGCGTGAGTTTCCAGAACCCCCTCATCAGAACGCGATATTGACGTCGCGGGAGATCATGAAGCCTCGGTCGCCGTCGTAGCAGGTGATGCCTGCCTCGTCGGAGCGGCAGAATGTGCCGGTCACTCCGATGACCTGGCCGTATTCCAGGACTCGAGGGCGTTCAGGTCCGCCGACGAAGATGCCCTGATTGGTGCAGATCTGTTCGACGGTGCCGTCTTGGTTGATCTTCACCCCGTAAGTGTTGTTCTCGGTGTTGAGGCACTCGCGGCCGGTGTTGCCCGGCACCGAGTAGCGGACCTGGCAGCCCACGATGGTCCCGGGCGCATTGGAGGAGTTGAATCCGCAGAACACGTTCCCGCTGGGGGACTGGAAGAAGTATTGGCTGCTGGCCTGCTCGAAGTCACGTGCATCGACGTTGGCCTCGTCACGGTTGGGCGCGGGCGCTACGGCTGGTGGGCCCTCGGCGGTGGGTATTTGCGGTGCCGGGGTGATCACGTCGGGAGCCTGCCCGAATCCGCCTGAGCCGCTGCCACCGTCGGAGTCGGAGTACGCGTTGGCCGACGGAGCCGCCGCGCTGGTGACGGTCGCTGCTTCGGCGCTCGCCTGCTCCTCGGAGCCGCAGGCGGTGACTGCGAATGTAGTCGCTGCAATCACTGCGGAGGTGGCCACGATCGTGCGGACGTGCCTCATTCGATGGTCCTCACCGGTGGCTGCGGAGTGCATCACCTCTGATCAGTGAATCGAACGGGCCAAGTGGTCTGTTAACGTCGTTCGTGTCACGACCCCGTCACGAATCGGTATACGAGCGGTCTTTTTGTCGCTCTGGCTGCGAGGGTGGGTCGGGTAAGACTCAAGAACCACTTGATGTTTCAGGTTCAACCTGGAGTTCTTGGTTCGATGTCATGAACGATCCGGTATCCGATTGTGCGACATGATCGAAAGGCGTGCTGTATGCGAAAGTCATTGCGGCGAGGGGTCGTATCGATCGCACTGACGATTCCCCTGATTCTGGGTCTCGGCGCGGGAACGGCCGTGGCAGCGCCGCAGACCACGCTGCTCCAGATTCCGGTGGTCACCGGTTTTCAGATCGCACCGGGCGCAGTGCCCGGTGGGCTGTTCCAGACCATTCCGATGAAGGCCACGGTCGGTACCGAGCCGGGTGTTCTGCTGTTGTCCGCGGCGAATATCGCGCCGTATGCAGACCAGTATCCGTACCGAAGTCTCGGTGTGAACTGGCGAAACTGGGACATCGGCTTCCGTGGAAGCGCGGGACTGCGGCATTGGCAGGACAACCCCAACCCGGGCCCGCCCAACGACCTGCCGCCGCTACACAGTGAGCAGTACCCGCGCGAAGTAGCTCTGCCCACCGGAAGTGGCTGGGTCGAGATCACCGTGACGCACTACCGCGACTACCACTACGGCGAGCCCTACGCCGACACCCTGATCCCGGGCAAGGGTCTGATCTACGTCCCCTGATCCGAACGCGTATCGAAAGGCACACAATGCGAACATCTTTACGACGCGGAGTAGTTGCGCTGGCGCTCGCCGTGCCAGTGGTTCTGGGTGTCGGCGCTGGGACGGCAACGGCGGCACCCTTGACGTCCGAGCTTCTGGTTCCTGTCGTCACGGGGCCGGAGTTCGGTCCGGCCGGTGTCCCAGGCGGACTCGTTCAGACGATTCCGATCGAGGCGACAGTAGGTGAGAAGCCGGGTGAGGTGCGCTTCGCGGCCGCGGCGATCAGGCCGTACTACTACCAGTTCAATTACCGCTTCCTGACGGTGAACTGGCGCAATCTCGACACCGGAGCCGTCGGAGCGGTCGATCTGCGGCACTGGGAAGCCCTCGAGAACCCATCGCTACCGATCAACGCGGAGCCGAGATATCCGGTCAATCTGCCTCTCGAAGTGACCGCGCAGACCGGGGCGGGCCCGGTGGTCGTGACGGTCACTCACAATCGGGAGCAGTGGCAAGCCCCGCCGGCATCGAACGCTCTGATTCCCGGGTTGGGTGTGTTGTTCGTGCCGTGATCCGACGGTTGCGCGACGGGGTCAGGTACCCAGATCGCCAGCGATATCCGCGGCAGCGAGCATCGAGACAAGTAGTGGCACAACTCGTTTGGCGGCGATTCGATAGTCTCCTCGGCCGTGCTGCTCCACGATGTTCGCCGAACTGAGCGTCTTGAGATGGTGATAGATCTGACCGGACGAGCCCACTCCCACCGCCGCGTGCAGATCCGCCGCGTTCGCCGAGCCGCGCAGCAGTGTCCGTACGATCTGCAACCGCACCGGATGTCCCAGAGCAGCAAGCACTTCTGATGCCGACGGAACGGGTAACTCCACGATGGCGTCGGGAGAGTAGCCGATGTCCCAGCGGACCGTGCCGTGCAGATGGACGTCGCCTTGGTAGGCGATCAGGCCGCCCGTCGACGGGGCGGCATCGAGCTGTTCGGGAGCGTCGCGTCGTTCCAGCTCGGCGACGCGCGCCTCCAACTCTGCCAGTCTCGACTCGAACTCTGCGCTCACACCACGCAGGCTATCCGGTCGAGTACCTCGGGCGAGAACATCGCCTCGACGATGAGTTGCTGCTGTACGCCGAATTGGGTCATGGCCTGTTCGAATCTGTCGGCGGGGAGGCCATCGATCAGCCACACTGCGGTGGCGACCGTTCCGTCGTTGCGGCGCAGCTCGAATCCCTGGGTCAGAACGCCGGCGAGGCTGCCGCCCTTGAAGCCGACCCCGAGAACACCGTCGCCTGCGGGCTGCCATTCCAATTGGCGCACAACGGTGTCGGACGCATCGCCGAAGGTGCCGTCGGTGAAGGCGCGATACATGCCGTTGAGTTGTTCTGCCGAGGCGCCGCGAAAGGTGCTCTGCACTCGGTCGGCTTGTTCCTCGTAGGTCGAGGGTTGGATGGCTGCGCTGACCTGGGACCGGAACTGTGGGTCGAACGCCCACCTCTGCGCGGTCTCCCATCGGTCACCGTCGGCGAGGGCCGGGTCGTACAGCGACAGAATGTCGGTCACCAGACTCGGTACCTGGAAGTTCTCCCACCCTCCGGTGGCGGCGGCATCCATGATCGCTTGGTCGCCGAGTCGATACCGGAGATAGTCGGGAACCGAATTGTCGCTCTCCTGGATCATGGCCGTGACCATGTCGTCGATGCGTACCGTGGCCGCGGTATCTGTGGCTGCAATACCGTCGTTCGCTATGCCCAACCTGTCCAAGGCGGCCGGATGTGCGCCGGCGTCGGTACCGGGTACGTACCAGCGTTCCCAATCGATGAGCGGCACTTGCTCGTTCGGGTCGATGGTGCCGTCCGCGACTGCCTGGGCGTAGGCGGCGAGATGCACCACTTTGATCGCCGATGCGAGCACCTGTTCCTCGTCGGCCCGATGTTCGACGGTTCGGCCGCGACCGTCGTCGATGACAAGGCTGACGGTGTCGGGTGCTTGATCGATGAGCCCGATCCACCCGTCCTCGGTGGCGAGGTCCGTCGAGGTGACGGGAGCGCAGTTCTCCGGCGTTGGAGTGGCGGCACTCGAGTCGGCGGCGGTGGCGCATCCGCCTACCAACAGCACGGCCGCGCAGGTCGTCGAGATCCAGATCGAGCGTCGCATCGAGCTCTCCTATCTGTTATTCCGTAATTACGGATAACTGTAGAAGGTGGTCGAGTGTCCTGACAACCCCGCTTCTGATGTCCATCCAATGCCTGTCAGTTCCGACAGTGCATCGGTGGGGATGGCGCGGTAGCACCCGCAGCCACGTCTGCCGGTGTCGTGTTGTCGAAATACTCTCCGTAAGTAATGCTTTCGCGCGAGATGTCGTACCGATTGTCGATGCCAGTCGGGTGAGGAAAGTGAGGCTGCCGAGGACGCCGTGAACGATTCACGACCTGAACGACTGTGTCGCCTCGTCTGTCGTGCTGTCCGCTCGCCGAACGAGGTGGCCGGTCGCGCGAACGGCGAACAACAGCCCGATGACGGTAGCCCCCACTACGTCGCTCGTGCGTTAGTCCGCATTGTTGGCACATACGCGTACGAACTCGCTCTGTGGGATCGGTCGATCCCGCACGATGAGTTCTCCCGACGTGCCGTCGGTTTCGCGGAGGTCGTCGTCTTGGACCCTGTTGACGATCGAGCCGCACACGACTCGGTTGTTTCCTACGCTTTCAGTGGACACCGAGAAAGGAGTCAGCAGTGCCCACCCGGCGGAAAGCAGGGCGGCAGTAGCGATCAGGCCACAGGCCAGTGCCCACAGTGTGCGCAGCTTTTGCGGCCGTCGCATCCGCCACCAGCAGTAGTTGGCCGCTCCGCCGAATGCGGCGAGCAGAAGCCACCATTGCCAATCCGAGTGGAAGACCAACCAATACGTGGACACCACGAGGATCACCCAGAATGCCGTGGTGAACCATCTGGGATGCACCTGACCGAGTCGCCCGTGCAGCTGCATGCTCATCGCTACATCATGGCCGCTTGCCGGCCGGGGCGTCGTCACGAGCGGGCGGAAGTCGGTCTGGGGTGCGTGGGTACTCGACCGTTCAGAACAAGGTGGGCGCGGTGTAGCGACCGTTCCGTGCTTCGTTCAGTCGGGCGCTCCAGCGCTGCACGAGCCACATTTCGACGAGCTCGGGGCTGGTGCCGATGTCGGTGGCCCAGTGGGTGATGAGTTCGACGTAGCGGTCGTAGCGGCGACGAGTGAATCCGGTGACGGACGGATCTTCGAGCCACCCTTCGTGGATAAGTGTCGAGACTCCGTATTGGTCGATCAGCTGCGCCGGGCCGCCGTAGACCGACGCCTTCACCGCCCACAGGAACGTGGCCATCAAGGACATTCCGACGCCCGGTGCGTCGGGCCAGCCGGACCAGGTCGAGTTCGGATGTTCGGGCACTACGCGGTTGCGGACGCAGCTGTCGAGCACAGCCAGAGTCTTGGCGACGGGGTTCTCGTCGGGACGGCTGAGGTGCGGATTCATGACGTCGGGGAATCGCCGCATCGCTCTGCGATGCCGGTGACTGCCCTGCCAGGCCGCGCAGAGAAACAGCAGTCCCAGCGAATCATGTTCGCCTACAGCCAGATCGGTTCCGATCCGAAGATCGTTGCGCTGCACAGTTGCGCCACCGTACTCGACGATTTCTCCGTCGAGGTTGCGGCCGCGTAGCCGGAGGTCATGACCTGCCCGGTCGAGGTGGCCGTTCCACCAATCCAGGTCCACCTCCACACCGTCGTCGAGGACATGCAGGTCGTAGCTGCGGTGCTGACACCACTGCACACAGGCCGTGGGAGGCGGGAACCCCTCGTCGAGTCGTGACATACCGCCATCGAAGCATCGGGTACCGACACACTCCGTGGCGTTTCCGAAGTCCCTGCGAACTGTCGGTCCCATATGGAACTGTGGGGTCTGGTTAGCCATCAGAACGAACAGGGGAGTGCCGGTGACCGTTGCCGACAATGCTGTCGACAGGCCACTCGTCGACTTGGTGATCGACGCCATCGACGCGGACAATGACTTGTCCGACGAGGCAAAGTACTTCGTTCTTGCAGCCCTGGAAGGGCCGACAGCACTGCAAGAGCTACTCGACGGCATCTCGACCCCGCACGTTCCGGAGCCGTCGGGTAGCCAGCTCGTCGAAGAGCCGGTCGGTGCGTTTTTGACCTCGATCACTGTCGCGGGATTCCGCGGTATCGGGCCCAAAGCGGCGCTGGAGCTACACCCCGCGCCGGGCATCACGATCGTCAGTGGCCGCAACGGATCGGGCAAGTCGAGCTTTGCCGAGGCCCTCGAATTCGCGATCACCGGTTCGAGTTACCGCTGGGAGAACAAGGCCAAGCTGTGGGCTGATACATGGCGCAATCTGCACCAGGGAGACCCGTGTGAAGTACGGGTTGGGCTCACGATCGAAGGATCCGAACCGACGGTCGTCGGTGTCGACTGGACTTCAGATGCCGCGCTGAAGGGATGCTCCACCTGGACTCAGGTGGGAAAGCAGAAGCGCAGCAACGGTACCGACGCACTCGGCTGGAAGTCTGCCGTCGAATTACATCGCCCGATCCTGTCCTACGACGAAATCGGCGGACTGTTCGACGCGACGCCGTCCACCCTGCACGACGCCCTGGCCAAACTCCTCGGACTCGACGAGATCACCGATGCCGAGAAGCGACTGGTAGCGGTACTCAAGGAGATCAAGGGGCCCCGGCAACGAGCAGCGGAAAGCCTGCGCCAGCTCAAGACCTCGTTGTCGGATGCGTCGGACGATCGTGCGAAAACTGCTGCAGACCTTGTCAAGAAGCGGGTTGCGGATCTCGACGCGGTGCTGGCGCTCGCCACCGGAGCCAACGCATCGGCATCGCCCGCGCTTATCGGTTTGAAGCGGCTCACAGCGCTGAGCGCCCCGACGCAGCAGCGTGTCGACGAGGTGGTGGCCGAGCTCCGGGCAGCTGCGGCCGATACCGCGGATTCGGCTGATGAGGCACTGTCGGCGGTGGAGCAGCGCAACGATCTGCTCGATGCGGCCCTGCGACTGCACAGTGAGACGGGCACTATCGAGTGCCCGGTCTGCGCGACGGGGACGCTCGACGATGCGTGGGCCGAGCACTCGCGGGCGCAGCTTGCCGAGCAGAGCCAGAAACTGGCCGCCTACAAGCACAGCCGCCGCCGACTCGACCAAGCACAACGTGCCGCAGTCGAACTGGGGAACGGAATCGCCGACGCCACCGCAGTGGAGGGCGTCGACTTGCCTTCCTTGTCCGAGTATCGAAAGTCCGTCGCCGTCGTGCGAGAGCAACCGTCGAGTTCTTCCGGTGTGGCGGATCACTTGGCTACGACGATCCCCGCGGTTATCGAGTCTGCTGAGGCACTGCGCACCGAGGCCACGGAAGCGGCGGCTCAGCGTGAGGACACATGGGCACCGATTGCTGGACGTCTGGCCGCGTGGGCCACTCTCGAATCCGCGGCGCGAGAGGCGGATGAGGCCGTCAAGAACGTCGACACGGCCAAGAAGTGGATTGCCTCGCATGCCAAGCAATTGAGGGATCAGCGGCTTGCTCCGATTGCCGAGCAGGCGCGCGATATCTGGGCGGAGTTGCGCCAGGAAAGCAATGTCGACATCGGTGCGATCAACTTGGTGGGCCACAACACCAGCAGGCGAGTGGTGATGACCGGCTCGGTCGACGGCGTGGAGTCCGAGGCACTGTCGGTGATGAGTCAGGGCGAGCTGCATGCGTTGGCATTGGCGCTGTTCATACCGAGAGCGACTACGCCGAACAGTCCGTTTCGATTCATCGTGCTGGACGACCCGATCCAGGCGATGGATCCGGCGAAGATCGATGGCTTCATCAAGGTGCTGTCGACGCTCGCGAAGACCAGGCAGGTCATCGTGTTCTCGCACGACGACCGATTGGCCACTGCGATCAGGCAACTCGCGGTCGACGCTCGGCTCGTCGAGGTCATGCGCGAACCAGGTTCCAACATCAGCGTTTCCGAGACTCAGAATCAAGCGACCCGCTATTTCAACGATGTGCGGGCATTGGTGTTGGACGAGAATGTGCCCGAGGACGTCAAGCGGCGAGTTGCACCCGGCTTGTTCCGATTGGCTCTGGAATCGGCCGCGCAGCAGGTGTTCTACGCAAAGCAACACCGGGCGGGGGAGTCTCGGATGGTGACCGAGAAGCGGTGGTCGGCAGTGCACAAGACGCGCAACAAGATTGCTCTGGCCGTGCACCAGGATTCCGAACGTGACCTATCGCAGTGGCTCGGGTTCCGCACCGAACGCTTCCCAACGCTCCACATCGCGAATGCCGGCACTCACAACGGTTCGGATCGCCCGATCACCTGGGAAGTGGTCAACGACCTGAAGAAGATGGTCGACGGGATTCTCGCCGAATGACTGCTGCAACGTCGCCGGCGGTTGTGTTGAGAAATGCCGAACTGCTGCTCGACGGAAATCATGGTGCTGCAGGCGGATCCGCGCGTCTAGCCGCGTTCCTCGCCCGCCAGGCGTTGGAGGAGTTGGTAATCGAGCGTTGCGTGGCGTTGGGCGTGGACATCGAGCGACCGAGCATGCGATCGCGGCTGGTGATTTTGAGGTCGTTGGACACCACGGAACGCGCGGACGCCGCGTCGGTGGCGTGGAACAGGCTGAGCAATGCCTGCCACCACCATGCGTACGAATTGGCACCCACGGTGGCGGAAGTGCGGCACCTGTGCGAAGTGGTTGCTGTGCTCTTGAACGGTGAATGAATGCGACCAAAGGAGATGGTATGGAAATGAACAAGAGCTTTTTCGTACTGTGGAACGGAAGTGACGAAGGCCTCGATCCTTCTGTTCGCGAGGAGATGATCGAAGAAACCGCTGCGGGTCTCACTTATCCGGATTTCTGGAGCTTCGGCCAAGGCTATGGCGATCCCCTGGTAGGGGATCGTCTTTTCATGCTGCGCACAGGCGCAAATCGTGGCGTTGTAGCGGCCGGTGAGCTCATCTCGGACGGCATTTTCCCTGGCGAGCACTGGGGCGACAGCGGCCGCGAAGCAAAGTACGTCGACGTCAGCTGGGACGTGATGCTTGCCGACGAAGACCGCCTACCAGTCGAAGAAGTGCAATCTGCTCTGACCGACTTCAAGTTCCCAGTATTGAACTCAGGTCGGCTGATCAAAGAGCCGTCGGCGTCCGTACTGGCCGAGCTGTGGGCGAGGCACATCGAAGACTTGGGCCGCGCCACCGACAACCCTTGGCTCGGCGGACGCAGAAGTGCTCCCGGCCAGCCCTCATCAAGACGTATTCCGTTGGAGGAAAACCGGATCAAGGAGTATTACGTCGAGAGCTTCTCTTCTTACCGTGCGCGGCGTGCCGAGAGCGAAATGATGCATAGATTCGCGGCCACGCTGGTCAAGCGGAACTCGGACGTGAGTAGCTATCAGATGAAGGTCGATGATGGCGCGCGCTCGCTTCTTGCAGACATTTTTGACCACACGGACAATGTTCTTTACGAGGCCAAGGCATCTAGCTCACGAGAGGCTGTCCGAATGGCGTTGGGGCAGCTACTCGACTATCGAAGGCACATCGATTCGAAACCGGCGGTCTCAATGTTGCTTCCTGACAAGCCGGTCGATGATTTGCTCGCTCTGCTCACGGAGCATGGGGTCGGGTGCATGTACGAAGACTCAGGTCGATTCGTTCAGGAGTTGGCACCGGTGCATCAGCAATGATTCTCGAAGCCAACGGGCTTCGACGCCTTGTCGACGCGCATGTTGCCTACGACGCGGCGGCGTCCGAAGCCTACGACGAGGTCCTGTTCGACGTGGTGGCCCGGGTTGAGGACGCAAAGAGCCTGGGCAAAGCAGACATCGGAGCTTTGCTGTTCTGGAAGCGTTTGCGGGCCGATACCCCGTGGGTCATGGCATTGAACAGAACGCCGGACACCGTGGTTAGACGAGCAACTGGGGCAATGTACGTCGCAGCAAACAACGACGCGGACGATACCGTGGTTGCAGCGGGTGAGGCTCGCAGCGCTCTGAGTGACTTGCCCGGCTTCTCCTCCGGCGACGCGTTGGCGTCGGCTCTGATCCTCGCTGCGGCACCGGAGCGCATGGCTGTTTTCGACAGGCGGGCCGTTGCGGCGCTGAAGGGTCTTGGCGTGAGAACAACAGCGAGTCGCGGGCAGTATCGACGCTACATGCAGATCGTGGAAGACATCAGAACTCAGCTTGCAGCGCAGAACATTACGTGGCTCGCGCGTGATGTCGACAAGGCCTTGTTCATGCTGGGGGGTTGATTCTGTTTTTCGTCAGCTGACGGGTGCGAACTGACGGTTCTCGTTGACTGCGAGATGACAAGCGCGCGAAGTCTGTGGTTCAGGACTCAGTCGAATCATCACTGGGAAGCAGTTCGTCGGGGTAGCGGTACTCGCAGCCGATGGCGCTGGGCTCAATAGCTCCCTGGTTGTCTCGGAACCAGGTGACGCAGGTTTCCGCCGCCAGACGTCGATCTTTGGTGAACAGGTATCCGTCGGTGCAGTCGTCGAAATGAGGGGCGAGGTACCACCGATCGAGCTCGACGTAGTCCGTGGAGTAGTCGGCGAACATCAGGTGTCCGAGTTCCACTCGCGAGCGCCGGACCATGAACACGTCGTCGGCCATGACGATCAACTGGACGCACACCACGTCGTTCTCGTCGTCTTCGCTAGGGATGTAGTCACTCGGCCCGAGGTCGATGATCAGTGCGCACGGTTGATCCGCGAGGGACTCGGTCAGCCACTCGGTCATGTAGTTCCATGTATCGACCTCGATGCGCGCTCCGGACGCGGTGACGAACGCAATCAGTTGAGCGCCGGGCTCGACGGATGCGGCAAAGCCGTGGAGCATCTCTCCCTGGGGGTGGAGGTTGAGATCCTCGCTGTCGTTGCGATACAGAATCTTTGCCGAGATCGGTGCCATGTTCACGTCGTCGTCCTGCGTGACCTCTATCGCCCAACCGGTGAAATCGTGTTCGAGGTCAGTGATGACGACGAATCGCTCGGACGACATGAATGAACCGAAATGCCAACCAGGGGAAACTGTTTCCGATGGAGGTGCGGTAGCCGGAAACGATCCGCTTACAGGATATTCGTGGCGGTAGAATCGTGCGCGACTCACTCGGATGCGGGCAATGGAGAACCCGTTACTCAGGAGGTGCGCGGTCTTGGAGGACATCTCCGCCTCATCGACGCAGTTTCTGCTCACCCTGGGAATGTTCAGCTGAGCACTGCCGCTTCCCGTCGACGTCAGGTACGAGGTCTCCCCGGGCAACGAGTAGCGATCCAAATCCCGACCGGCCCAGGGGTTGGGCACGACCTCGAGCGTGAGGACGCAGTCGTCGGCACGGCTGTCGAGTACCTCCGCAAAGTCCGGTGCCAACCAATGGACCACTTGCTCGCCGTCGTTCCACAGGTCGGTCCGGCAGATCTGTACCGCCAGGATCGGCCAGTGCACTTCGATGTGGCGAGCGACAGCGACGCCGGCCGACCCGGCGGCGAACCACCCGGTGTGTGGGATGTCTACAACGATCTGGGCTTGCCCGGTGCTGCCTGAACGCACCCGTGCGTCAACAAGATTGGGGGCGCTCGCGCGTATTGACTGGAGCGCGGATTCGTCGAACTCGGCGACAGGCAGATCGAGGTCGACGGCCGCCGTATAGCCAGGATCGCCAGGGGGAGTGCCGTCGAGCCCGAACGCTCGCCGTTCGGTCAACGAGTCTGCTTCGTCGACCGTCACGGAATTCCAGTCTTCGTCTTCGTCTTCGTTTTCGATGTTGATCTCGTCGTCGATGATCCAAGCCGAGCGCTCGACGTCGTAGCGTTGGTACGTGTCGAAGTCGGCGTCGCTCACACGAGCGACCGTCACGGTGTGGTCGCCGTCGTACGAGGCGTAGTAGAAGTACTGCGCGCCGCTGATGTCCGTCACGCAGCTATCCTCGTTCTTGTCACACATGCACCGTATCGGAGGGCTACGACGCGAACGCCGGTCAGAAGAATCTGTCACCGATCTCGGGCGATTCACCGAAAACGAAGTGGCAGTGGTGGCACAACCAATACCCACGATTGTCCCACTGCCGATGAGGTTCGCTGTAGAACTCCCATGGTGATTCCGTTGCCGGCAGATCATCGGCATAGGGTCGCGAGACGTAGCCGACCGACCGGCGAAACGAACACCGTGGGCACGGCGGGTTCGCGGAGAACCGGAAGTCCAGATAGTTTGTGAATCCGCCGGCGCTCATCTTTACGTAGCAGTTCGTGCACAGCGCCGCTGACCAGTCCGAATAGTGATCGCCCACATGTGAATTGGCTTCACAGACGTAGGTGTGAATGCGTTCGCGTGCGTCGCTGCGTGCCAGCCCGATGTTTTCGTCGCAGTGCGTGCATTGTCCGCCGCTGTTCATCATGATGCGTGCGGCCTCGGATGTGTTGGCTGATTCGATTCCGGCTTCGTACAGCCGTCCGCCCCATCGCTGAGTCCCCAGAATCTCCAAGAGATAGCTGCCGGTGTCGTGATCGAGGGGCCCCGGATGCGTCGGCAGGGACAGCCACGCGGGTACCGCTGGCAGGGTGACGAGGTTCCATGTGTCGGCGACGGTGAACCGGTCTGTCGCAGAATCCCATCCGATGAGCTCGATGCAGCCGAACACCCGCGGCTGTGTGTCTATCACGGTGATCAGCACATCACCCGGAGACATCCCGTCGTCGTAATTCCACGGGTCGTAACCGCACCTCGGATCCATGAGGGCGATGACGGCGTCCTTCCACGGAGCGCCGAATGCAATGAACGCACGCTGCCCGTCGAAGAGCTGCATCGGATCCGGGGGGATGATCAAGGGGCCTCCTCGGACATTGAGTTAGGTAATTCCTGAGCAGAGGCCATGCCTCGGTTCTACCAGCTGCGACCTGTCGCCCGCAGGCAGTGCGCATAGTTCGACGGATGTTCGTGTCCTCGGGTACCTGCACGGGAACTACCAATCGAACTGCTGCGGGCATCGGTGTCGTGTGCAATCGTCGTTATCGGTTCACCGCGACGATTCGACGGCACGGAAGGGCAGTGGGTGAGCAATGTGGTGCTTAGGCGTCAGTGGAGATATTCGACGCGGTGCTGGCCGAGGGCGAGGAGACCGCGCGAACCTTGGAGAACTGCGCACCTCGAACAGAGCGTTGATCCAGTCGATTCTCGACGGGCAGAATACATTCCGCGCAGGCTTCTACTGCGACCATGCGAGGAGGTGCAATCGCGCAAGCAGTGGGTGCTGCAACGGCCTCGGTGCGTTTCCGGCTGCGGAATGATGTTTACGTGTGCGAGTCTGGACACAGGTTGGGAACCGAGAAAGTTGGAAGGGAGTTCGGTTTGCTTCAGGTTCTACCCAGCAGCAGCCATGAGTCGACCACAGTCTTCGGTCCGCAGATCGCAACCTCGCTTGGAAACCAGACGCGTTGGTCCTGCGTTGCGATAGGCGCTACGCGCGGTTACGGCTGTGCAGATGAGTTGCTTAATCGGCCGGTGCGCTGAGCCATGGTTGACCGCCAGCAAGCTCGCGTTGACAAGATTACCGCGCTGATCGACGCCGGGTTGATTGCAGACGCGTCAGACGTCCTCAAGCGGGATAACCCGTTGCTGACGACAGCGCAACACGATCGATTAAGGCACCGAATCGACGCGGCTAAGCTAGCAAGACAGCTGAGAATCAACGAGACTAAGCTGACAAGACAGCTGCAAGTGAGCAGTACCGACTTGTCGAGACCCGTCGAGGCATCACAATTACAGATTGAAAGTTTTAAACCCCTCACAGCGAAGTCATTCCGGTTGTTGCTTTCGAGAGCACAAGACAGTAGAAGCTTGGACGACGTACTTAGTGCGCTGAATCAGCTTGAACCCGCGGAAGTAGGGCTAATCCGCGCAAGGTTTGGCATCGGCGGTGACGCTCCGCGGACGCACGAGGAGCTGGCAAAGACGACAAAGCTGAGCCTCAATAGGATTCGCATCATCGAGGAACGTGCGCTCGGGAAAATCACGCGCCAACTGTCGACGCTCGGTGTGCTGCCTCCGATCGACGATTTGACGCAATCTTACGGCCATCTGCTCGAGCCGGACCCGGAGGCAAGGGTTGACGATCACCTTCGGTCCGTGCCGATCAATCCCGACAAGGCATCTGCAACCACGATCTCGGAGCCCGATGTTGTCTCGGAGATCGCTTGCGGCGACTCAGCGCAAAGCACCGGCGGCTCGACGTCCGAACCAGTAGAGCAACCCAGTGATGCGTCCGCGGTGAGCAGTTTCCAAAGTGAATGCGACGACCTGCAGGAACTTTTAGACTTGCTCCGTCCGGCCCCGTCTCAAACGCAAGATGCCATGACGCCAGCGGTGGTCACTGAGGACTCCGTGGCAATATACTCGGTTTACAAGGGTATCAAGACAAAGGCGCGGTTGTATCCGACTATCGGCGCGGTGGCTATTTTGGACGGTCCACTGGCAGGTCGTGACTTCGCGACTCCAAGTGGTGCCGCCAAAGCTGTTGTGGCTTACTACAGTCCAAGCATCAATCCTTTGCGAAACGGATGGGCTTTTTGGCTCGTCTACGACGGCTCTGGCAGGCAAATTGCGGTGTATAAAAAAACATAACTATAGCCACGCGACGACTGTCACCCGCCTATTCTTGCAAAGTCGATGGTAGGAGACTAGCGGTGCGCCTGCGAATTTCGTCCCACAAGGGCACCCACTGGTTTTCGTGATTTCACACGTAGGGCCGTTGAAACAATGGAATGACCAGGTGCTGTGGGAGATTGCATACTGAGTGGGGAATGAACTTCGGTCTTCCTGCCAACTCTCTGATCGCATACTGAGCCCACCAGGCGATCCGCGTCGAAATCCGAGTAGCCGTGCCCGACCCAGGTTCAGCGTCGCCGGTGTGCGTAACCTCGTGCAGCAGATCGGCACCACCCAACCGACCGCCCGTCACGTTTGTCCGATTCTGCCGCTAGATTGTCGGTACAAGGTTCGAGTGAGGAGTGCGGTGACCGTTCACAGCGATGAGGTCGGCGGAAGAGTCCGTCGATTGCTCGAGTTCTTGCGCGAGACGGTCTCGGCTCAGTCCAAACCGGTCCGAGCCTATGGGCCGACGACTCGGCTCGAGTGGCTCTATCGACGGGACCGCGACGTCCAGGTCAATGCCAACGCAACGGCAGGCGACGTGGTCGTCAGGGTTGTGCGAGTCAGTGTCGAACCGCCCCCGCAACTACCCGAACAGCTCGTCGATTCGGTGCAGGGTCCGGTCGACCGTGCCGTCGAACCGCCGACACTCGCGCGCGGAGCCGGTACAGCCGAGTCCGTGCTGTTTCGGTCGTGGCTTACCGAATGGCAGACGTGGGCGACCGACGACGTAAAGAAGCGTCCCTTGGCGGAGTTGTATCTGTCGGTCGATCGAATGCGAGAAGAGTCGCACACACAGCCTGAGACGGTCGAAGTCGTTTTGGCGTCAGGACTCCTATCGGCCACAGTATCCGGAGTGCCTATCGATTCCCACCTGGTGACTCAACAGGTCGAGGTCATTCGGGACGAGGACACCGGGGATCTGCTGGTCAAGCTGACGGCTGGAAGTAGCCCTCGGCTCGAAGACCGACAACTGCTGCTCGGGCTGAAAGGTCTACACACCGCGTCTGCAGCATCCCTTGCACAGAAACTCGGCGACATCGCGGGCTCGCCGGTCGCACGCTCTGCATCCACCATTCTGAAGGAGTGGTCGAATTCGGCCATCTCCAGCATCACGTACGTCGCCGACCATCATGTTCCACCAGCCGCGCGTCGCGGGACGCTCCGTGAGTCACCTGCGCTAGTGCTTCGTCGTCGAACCGGCTTCGCGCTCGTCTCCTACTACGACGCCATGATCACAGCGTTGAACGACGGTGCCGACGTTCCGTTGGGACTCCAACAGCTCGTTGAAAGCATCGAGTCCACAGACCGGCTGGACTGGCTGGCGCGTCCCACCTCAGAGCTGACGCCAGACGTTCTTTTTCCACTTGCCGCGAACAGCGCGCAGTCCAGCATCATGCAGAAACTTTCACTCGACACCGGTGTGGTTGTCGAAGGGCCGCCCGGAACGGGAAAGACCCACACCATCGCAAATCTGATGTCCGCGTTGCTTGCTCAAGGTCAGCGAGTTCTTGTCACGAGTGAGAAGTCGCAGGCATTGCGAGTGCTACGGGACAAGTTGCCGTCGGAACTGCAAGATTTGTGTGTGTCGATCACCGACCTTGCCAAGGGCGGATCGGAAGAACTCGACCACAGTGTGTCGGTCATCGCTGGCCGGCTTGTGGACTTCGAGATCACTCAGGCGGACCGAAAGATCGAAAGAATCGCCGGGGAGCGTTACCGAGCGATCAACAAGAAATACACCCTGGAAGAAGCGCTGACGTCTACGAGGTCCGAAGAGTCCGAGGTTCAGAATTTCGGCTCGCACTACGAGGGAACCCTGTCGGGAGTGGCCTTGCAGCTTGCTGCGTCGGCCGCAGAGCTGGCCTGGGTGCCGGGTCCGCTCTATACAGAGTCGCCGCCCATCGCCTCGGCGCAATTTGCTGAGCTCGCAAAGGTGCTCGTCGAGAGCGAGCTTCATGCAGCGGACCGCCGAGAACAGTCTTTTCCGGACCTGTCCACAGAGCTACCGAGCAAGACCGTGGTCACTCGACTGTGCGACACTGCAAGCAGTCGGGCTTCGGTATCTGCACTCGCTGATGTCCCGACGGCGGAACTGCGCCGACTGGCAGCATTGTCTCGTCAGGTTCTTGCGCGCTACACGCAGCTGGATGGGGACCTCCGTGTCGTGCTGGACGGTGTGTTGTCCGGTTCGCTCGGTTACCTGTGGACGAGGGCACGAGAGGCGTCAACCCTGCTCGACGATGCGAAATCCGCCGACGCATTGGTCGGTACAGCGAATGTGGTCGTCGACAGAGCCGATCTCGTTGCTCTGGAGACGTACGACGCCGCCGCGCGTCTCTACACAGAAGGACGGTTCGACACCCTTCGGTGGTTGCGGACGCCGAAGGAGCAGACCGCGGTCGACGAACTGGCCATAACGGCCACAGTCGATGGCGTTCCGGCGCAAGGAGGCCATGCGTACCGCCTTGTTGCAGAACATATTCGTGCGCTTCGTTCGGTAGACGAGGCCGCATCGTTATTGGCGGACATCGGTATTCGCCTTCCGGGCCGAGAGAGTCGCGCGGCGCGTATCAACGAGGTGGACGCTGCCGTGCGCAACGTGGCGCTGGTGCAGGATCTCGTCGAGCGGATTGCAAAAATCTCGGATGAGCTCGAAGACCGGGTGGCACTACGAACGCTCGACGCAGTGGAAGGGCTGCTGTCGGATATCGAGAAGGCGCTGGCAGGCGCCAATGCACGCGACGCGCTGGAGCGGCTCGTGAGGGTCGCCGATAGCTTCGAAGCTGCTACCGGTGGGGCGAACAGCACAGAAGCGCTCGCACTCTCGGATGCGCTCCGCACCGCCGACCGCGAGGCATTCGACGCCGCGGTCCGTGGATACGCACGCGCGACCGTCGAACAGCAGCAACAGTTGTCGATGGACATATTGCTGCGGGATCTCGATGCAGCAGCACCGACACTTCGTCATCTGATCACGAGCGACCGCGTTACCGACTGGGTGGCTGTTGCTGACGGCTTCGAGGACGCATGGGCGTGGAGGTGGGTGAACCAGCACGTTGAACAGCATCTCATCCGTCCCGAGGCATCGAACTTGGACGATCTCTACGACGAAGTAGATAGAGAGATTTCGCAGCTCACGGGGACACTGGCGGCCGAAAAAGCATGGCGAGAGTGTCTGCAGCGCATGACGTCACGGGAGATGCAGGCGCTCCACACCTACCAGGAGAGCATCAGCAACATCGGTGTTGGCAATACCAAAATCGCACAGCGTTACCGAGCCTCAGCACGGGCAGCCATGCAGGAAGCGCAGAGTGCTGTGCCGGCGTGGATCATGCCGATCGGGCAGGTTCTGTCTTCGATTCCCGCGCAGCAGAACGTCTTCGACGTCGTGATTGTCGACGAAGCGAGTCAGGCGGACATCAGTAGTCTGTTCCTGATGTGGCTCGCACCGCGGGTGATCGTGGTGGGCGACGATAAGCAGTGCGCACCGGATCGAATACAGCAGGTCTCCGACGACACTGTCTTCGAGCGTCTGGACTCTCACCTCGGCGATCTACCGATGCACATCCGTAACAATTTCAGCCCTCGCTCAAGCCTGTTCTCGCTTCTCCGGAGCCGGTACAACCAGCGTGTACGGCTACGTGAGCACTTCCGGTCCATGCCGGAGATCATTGAATGGTCGTCGCAGCAGTTCTATCGAGACACTCCGTTGATTCCGGTTCGACAGTTCGGAGCGGAGCGCCTGCAACCGCTCATGTCGACCTACGTCGACGGCGCAGAAACCACGGGGGCGAGCGCGACCTTGATCAACGAGGTCGAAGCGCTTCGCCTCGTTGAAAGACTGTGCGAGTGCATCTCCGATCCTGACTACGACGGGATGACTTTCGGAGTCGTCGTTTTGCAGAGCCGTGCGCAGGTCGAGTTGATTCGCTCACTGATCACAGAGGCGGTTCCTGCCGAGCAAAGGGACAGTTTGCGTCTTCGAGTGGGAACACCTCCCGATTTTCAGGGAGATGAGCGAGACGTCATGTTCGTGTCTATGGTCGTCGGCGCGGGATCGTCGAGCAATGCGTTGACCAACGAGATGTGGCAGCGGCGTTTCAATGTCGCTGCAAGCCGCGCGCGCGATCAGTTGTGGTTGTTCCATTCTGTTCGAGCAGAGGATCTCTCGCCGTCGGATCTGCGAACGTCGTTGATCTCCTACGTTCAAGCTGCCCCGACCGTCCCGGTTCCGGAGATGCCACAGGTTGTCGACGAGGAAGCCCTCCACAGTGATTTCGTATCGATGACGGCGCAAAGGGTATTCGTCGCCCTGCGCGATCGCGGATACCACGTCAATTCTGCGATCGAGATCAACGAACTCGTCCTGGATCTGGTGGTCACCGGTGTCGCATCGAAGGTCGCGATCGAGTGCGATGACGACCGCGAGCGTTCGAGAGACGTTGTTGTCGAGCGCCTTCGCCGAGAAATGGATTTGAAGCGGTGTGGGTGGACGTTCGGAAGAGTGCGTGCGTCCCAGGTCGTCGTCGACGTTGACACTGCACTCGCCCCGATCATCGAAATTCTGGACGCGGTCGGAATTCTTCCAGGTGAAGTTGAGATTGCCGACGCTGGCCGGGATGCGAATTGGAAGCCGGTTGTACTGAGCGCGAATTCCAACGAGGACGCCCCTCCTGACGAGGAGCCGATGACTCCTGCTCCGGTTGTGGATACCGTGGTCGCGCCGTTGCCTACGGTGATCGAGGAAAAATATCCCGTCCGTTCGAGTGCCGTTCAGGTCGTCGAGCTCGAGCCGGGGGAGACACGACCGCCGAAGTTCGACGGGTCGCGCGAGATTCGGGTCGACTCTCGATACTCGACCCCGCGGCGGTCCGCCCCGGTCAAGCGCGTGCCGGTAACCAAGCGTCCTTCGCCGGCAGTCATGCCGAAACGGGCACCGTCGAAAAAGCCCGTCGTTTCGACAGCACCTGCTGCCGCGGCTACAACGGGGGTCGGTATCGAAACGCTCCCTGCCGCGGTGCAGGCGGCATTGGCATCGCTGCCCGCAGCCTCGTTGTCGACGGGGCGCGTGATCGCGGTAGCTGCGGCGCGGGACTGACGCGCCACTGACGCTGCGGCGGTGCTCGTTGATCACAGGCATGACCCCGATCGCTGCTCAGCAACTGCTCGCTGACTTGGAGCTCACAAAGAAGCTCGTGCGTAGACATCGACGCAATGGCGTTGCCGAATGGGTACGACCCGAGGACGCGGCATCATGACGGAATTGAGGGCTTGGCAAAAGGAAGCATTCGAGGCCTGGCGAGGGGCTGGCAATCGCGCTATCGTCGAAGCGGTCACCGGCACTGGTAAAACGCGTGTCGGTGTCGCCGCGATCGTATCGGCGCGGAGCCTGAACCAGCAGGTCCTTGTCGTTGTGCCGACCATCGACCTCCTCGAGCAGTGGCACTCGGAGGTCAAACAGCAGCTTCCGTCGGTATCGGTCGGTAGGCGGGGGAACGGGCATCGGGATGACTTTCGGCATAGCAGCGTTCTGATCACCACCATTCAGTCGGCCATCATGAAGGGTGCCCCTCAGCCGCGTCCCGGTGCCTTGATGATCGCGGACGAAGTCCACCGCTATGGCACCGATGGGTTCGCCAGGGTGTTCACCGATAGGTTCGACCATCGCCTCGGTTTGACGGCCACGCTGGAGCGTCAGGACGAAGGTGTGGACACGCACATCCTCCCGTACTTTCGAACGACTATCGCAGGATGCGACTTTGCCCGTGGGCGGAGAGACAACGTCCTTGCTCCCGTCCGCGTGATGACGGTTGCCATCGAGTTCACGCCAGAAGAACGTACCAAGTTCGAGGAACACGATGCGATCGCACGAGATGCGCGCACGAGTCTCATCACTAAATACGATTGTGTCGCATCGCCTTTCGGCGAGTTCATGAAGACCGTGACGAAGCTGGCGGAACAACGAGATCTTCCGGAAGGGCGACTCGCCAGCCGGTACCTATCGGCATTCAGCAAGCGACGGTCGTTGCTGGCGGACTGTCAGGGCAAGATTCAGGCGCTCGGGACGTTGGCACCGGCATTGGCGAAGTCGGATCGGTCGATCGTGTTCTCCGAGACCAAGGCGTCGGCCGAGGCCGGCTCGGCCGTTCTGCGTGAGCACGGCGTGCAGTCCAGTGCCTATTCGAGCGGCCTCGATCGACTGGCCAGAACCCGCGTGCTGCAACAGTTCCGCAGCGGAGCCCTGACAAACCTAGTCGCACCCAGGGTGTTGGACGAGGGAATCGACGTGCCCGCCGTCGATGTCGGCGTCATCATCGCCAGCAGCAGCTCCCGTCGGCAGATGATTCAGCGTATGGGCCGGATACTGCGGCTCAAGCCCGGAGACCGGGCAGCGGCATTCGTGATCATGTACGTGCCGGGGACCATGGAAGATCCTTCGCTTGGCGCGCACGAGGCGTTCTTGGAGCAGCTGCTCGACATTGCCGACGAGCAAGTGGATGTTCCGATCGCACAAGCCCCGGCGCTACTGACGGAATGGTTGACGCGACCCGTCGAACCCAGCCCGGTACCGGTGCGCGTTCCCTCCAAGCAGCCGACGTCCAACGAGCCTGTTGCCGCTGCTGAAGTATCTGAATCCCGAGGCCAAGAGCATAGAGCCACGGTCTCGCCTGCCGCCCCGTCAAGTTTGACCGCTGTGCCAACGGACGCGCCAGAGCCGATCGGTACATCTGGTGAGATCGATGTGATGCTGCGGTATGCCGCGACGTTGCCTGCAGATGAGGCCCACATGATTGTCGAACTTTTCGGTTTAGCTGGCCAGCCACCTCGAACGGTGGTGCAGGTGTCGAAGCTGTGCGGTGTCACGGCTGATGCTGTAGCGCATTTGCGACAGAGAGCGATCGAGGCAACGGCGAAGTTTACATCTGCGAGGGATTCCGGGTGACGCGTCTGCACCGAGAGCTGGTCTTCCGTGGTTTCTAGTTACTGCGCAGGTGGCAGCATGTTCGGGCTGCAGAATTATGAGCGCGGTGAAACAGTCGGCAGCCTTGCGGCGATTAGACCTGTCAGTACGAAAAAACAGAGTGAAGGGCCTGGTTGATGGACAACGATGTTCTCGACGCGGAACCCGGTGCCGGGGAGTCGCAGAGCTGGGTTGATGTCTTCCCATGGCTAGGCCAGCCCCCCGGCCGTCTTGAGACGGCGTGGTCGGTTCGTCCTGTGGAAGAAGAGGGGACGGATGCGCGGGAGGAACGACTCCGTGAAATCAGTTCGCTCGCGATGAAAAAGCAATGGAGCTGGACTGTTGGGGCATTGTTCCCGGCTCTCCCTAGCGGACTTGACGTGGCTAGCATCGGTTTGACGCCGCGCGCAGCAAACGTGTTCGCCCGTAACGGCGTGGTGACTACTGATGATGTTCGCGGGCTCGAACTATCTACAATCCTGGATTGGCGAAATGTTGGTCTGACAACTGTAGCCGATATTATATTTAGATTGGCCGACACATCGTTGGCTCACGCGGTCCCGGGCCAGGTGGATGTCGTCCCCGGAAGTACTGCGCATATTCCGCCGCAAGTTGAACAACTGCCGTCTGGTTGGGCTAGCTCTATCACTAACGACCTGACCCTGCTCTCCCGCTGGTTCTACTCAGTTGGTCTCTCGGATCTGGAACCGCTACGCAATGGTGCGATGCCGAGTTGGGCCCCTGAGTGGATCATCGATGCTTACAGGCGTATTCAATCTATTCGTGTGTCCGATATAGCCTCGTCGCAGACTTCTCGCACACTTGCATCAATAATAAGCGACGAGCTTGCGCAAATGGACGACAGGTCCATTGCAGTGCTTTGCAGCCGTGTTTTTGCTGATGAAGCCGAGACGCTTGATTCGTTGGGGCGTAGGTTCGCGGTGACGAGGGAACGTATGCGACAGATCGAGGTGAAGGCCCGCTCCATTCTGGGTGACGTGCTGTCCGAAAACGAGCTCTTGAAGGATTCTGTAAATGCATGGGTAGGTTTGATCGGTCTGGTCCGCTCAATGGACGACATCGTGCAACTCTTGCCTGCACTTGGCGAGTCCGTACCCGGAATTAACGTGCCTGCTTGGCGGGTTCTTGAGCGTCTCAGCAGGGCAGTTGAGGTCAGGGATGGATGGTGCGCAGTGCCGGACGTTGCGTCGGTCCGTGAAGCAACAGGCAGCCACCTTGTGACCATCGTTGACGACTACGGGGTAGCTGGCCTCCAGGCTGCCGGAGCGGGTCTTGGCTGTGACGGGGAGTCAGGTGACGTCACGACTCGCGCCTGGCTAACGTATTGCGGGTACGTCGTTGAAGATGAATATGTGTTAACTCGGACCAGCTCGGTTAACGACTACGCGGCAGCAATTCTGTCACTGCATAGGGAAGCGCTGAGCGCGCAAGAGCTGGTGGATCGGTTCATCCACCCACGAAGCGCCTCGTCGCTTCGTAACGCCCTTGCGCTCGACAGCAGGTTTAATCGTGTTGATCGCGATCTTTGGGCTCTGCGAGAGTGGGGATTGCAGAAATACACAAATATCCGTTCGCTGATAATAGAGCAAATATCGAAGAACAACGGCCAGGTCAAGTTGGCGGACCTCATCCATGAGATTTCTGGAAAATTCAGCGTAAGCGCTTCCAGTGTCTCCGCATATGCATCCTCTGCACCGTTCGAGCAACGGGCGGGCGTAGTGAGACTTGCCGAGGGGGATCCAGAGGTCAGGAAGCGTCCGCACGAGACGCGCCGTCTGATGCGGCGCGACAACGGGTGGGCCTATCGCGTGGTCATCACTAAAGAACACCACAGAGGAAGTGGTTCGGTCGCCCCTAGGGCGATAGCGGGCATTCTCGATATCGCCCATGGCGAGACAGTTCAGCTTTCGTCCCGGCTGGGGCCCCAAGCCGCCTCCTGGATGGGTATACAACCGACATTTGGTACTATTCGCCGATTTCTGCTCGAACCTCATGTGGCCGAGGGGACTGACGCTTTCCTGGTTATCAACGATGACGCGTCATTCAATGTCGAACCTATAAAAAAACTAACTGGAGACCCACTCTCCGATGTGCTGGCGCTGATTGGTTCACCCGAGGACCGGAACGGAATAAGCGTACGAACTGCTGTGGCGTCCGCGATCGGCTTGGCTCCTGACGTTCCCGTCAGCAGTATCATCGGCGCGTATACAGACCGCGGTGATAGCGATGTAGCAGAATTACTCCTAAAGTCGCGAGATTGCTTGGAACTGGAGCCATCAACGACACGCAGGTCCGAAGGTATACCACCGTCGGTTGACGACATATTGGACTTGCTGTGAGCCACACGGCGCAAACGCGGGCCGCTGCGGCACAGGAAGAGGTACTACGTGCAATGATCAACTCTAATTCGGCATCGATAAGTGGTATAAAGTGCGGCACTGTGCCGTCAAGATTTTCCAGTGCTACAGCTTCGCGTAGCTGTAATCGTACCGGGGCTTTTTGAATGGACCGCGGCAAGAACAGTGACGGTTTCCGCTCGATTGAAATCGAATCTCGCTACAGGAGCGACAGTAAGCGGGTAGTGGCGGACTTCTACATACCCCTTCTATGCAACGCGGTTTCGTACAGCCGCGCAGTGGGTTACTTCACTTCTGCCAGTCTGCAACTACTTGCGTCAGGAATCGACTCAATAGTCGGCGGCGGGGGTCGTATACGGATAATTGCATCCCCGCATCTCAGTCCGGACGACGTCGAAGATATTACTCGCGGGTACGATCGGCGGTTGGTGATCGAGCGAAGTCTTCAGCGCGAAATGACCAATGAGCTCAGTTCGGATCTACTAGACGGTTTGAGTGTGATTGGGACGCTGATTGCCCAGAAGCGCCTTGATCTCAAACTCGCGTTCGTAGACGGCCAGTTTCCAATCGGTCTGTACCACGAAAAGATTGGCATAGTGCGTGACCGTTTTGGCGATCTTGTCGCATTCACGGGAAGCTCCAACGAGACAATTGGCGGATTGGTCAACAACTTCGAGTCGGTGGAAGTTTATCGCGGGTGGATTCCCGGAGACGGAACGCGTGCGCTTCGACTAGAAGCTGATTTCGACGGTTTGTGGAACAACGAGACCGAGAATCTGACAGTCGTGGACTTCCCGGCTGTAGCGAAAGAACGCCTGGTTGAAATTGCGAGGGAGAGGGGCGTGAGCGCACTTATTGCCGGGACTACCGCGGAGGTGACTGACCCCGATGGTTCTGCCGGAACTTTACGCCCGCCTGCCAGTCTTCAACCTCGGCAGTATCAGAAGGATGCAATGGTCGCCTGGCTTCGTCAGAGGGGGCGAGGAACGTTGAAGATGGCCACCGGCACTGGTAAGACCAAGACTGCTCTCTTCGCCGCCGCGCAGGTTGCAAATGTCGAAAATCAAAAAGAGCGTCCGCTAGTGCTGCTGATTGTGGCCCCGCTGCAGGCGCTTGTCGATCAGTGGATCGACGACGTTCAGCTGTTTGGGGTCGATGCCGTAGGGGTCTACGAAAGTAGCAATACCTGGCTGCCGGTGGTAGAACGACGGCTCGCCTCTGCTCGCCTTGGGCGTCGGCAAGTTGTCGTATTGGTCGCCACGAACGCTTCGTTCTCCGGCGCTAAATTCCAATCGATTTTGTCGAGAATCGATATTCCGCTCATGCTCGTGGCCGACGAAGCGCACAACCTTGGATCGGCTACATATCGGAAGCTATTGCCGGAGAACGCAGCCTACAGACTTGCGTTGTCTGCCACGCCTGAGCGGTGGTTCGACGACGAAGGTACCGAAGGTCTTCTCGATTACTTTGGTCCAGTCGCTTACGAGCTCGGCATTGAGAAGGCAATATATGAGCTGAAAGCTCTCTGTCCGTACGTCTACCATCCGCGGCTGGTCGAATTGAGGCCGGAAGAATACAGTTTTTATGCCGAAATTACGACGAAAATCGGAAGAATGTTGCGGGCCGGTCAGTCGACGGATTCGGTTGACACTAGTTCGCCGCTCGGCGCACTACTGCGAAAGAGGTCAGCCGTTCTAGGGCACGCTCTAGGGAAAATCGAGGCTTTGCACCAAGATGTGGACGACATGCGGAATGAGTGGTTTCAGCTGATTTACTGTGCTGAGGGTTCGTCGCCTCGAGATATGGACGACGACGAGGGCACCGGACAGCGGCAGATCAGCGAGGTTATGTCTATGGTGGGAGGCGAGATGGGTCTACATGCGCACACCTACACGTCGGAAACGCCCCGTCGGTTGCGTGCGGAACTCATCGAGCGATTCAGCGGTGGTGACGATTTGCGGGTACTGGTGGCGATGAGGTGTCTGGACGAGGGCGTCGACATTCCTGACGCCAAAATTGGATATCTGCTGGCTAGCAGTACTAACCCTCGGCAATTCATACAGAGACGGGGAAGGCTTTTAAGGCGCGCGGAAGGAAAGACGCGAGCAACAATCTACGATTACATCGCGACCCCGCCTGCGGGAACGCCGATAG
Source organism: Rhodococcus cerastii (assembly GCF_033042195.1). Taxonomy (NCBI): domain Bacteria; kingdom Bacillati; phylum Actinomycetota; class Actinomycetes; order Mycobacteriales; family Nocardiaceae; genus Rhodococcus; species Rhodococcus cerastii. The sequence continues at coordinate 24,992 of NZ_JAWLKF010000011.1, read as the reverse complement.
ATTTCACGGTCGAACGTAATTTGATGGTCCGTGAATTGGCACGTGTAAATGAGTTCGCCAAAATATCGGAGAACTATCACGAAACTCTTGAAGTTCTCCGCCCGATCAAGATGCAGTATCGGTTGATGGATCTTTGATGTCGATCTATCTCACAGGAAGGGTGATTGCAACATGTCGAATCGCACCGAGCAGGAAGTGCTGCAGGAGTTAAGTTCAGTGGAGAGAAAGCTCGCAAAGCGTGTTCTGGAAATAGAGCGATCCAAGTTGCATTTACGCGCCGCGCAGCCTACCGATGAGATACTGCTTGCAGTGAAGGAGATAATTCCATGAAGTTGCAATATATCGAACTGAAGAACTTTCGGCAGTTCAAAGGTTTGCAGAGGCTCAATCTCAGTTCGACGGTAGAGAAGCCGGTCAGCCTCTTTTTCGGCGCCAATGGCTCAGGAAAGACGACGCTTCTAAATGCGTTCACATGGGCCTTATATGGGTCGATGTCCGAGGACGTTGAGGTACAGCAGAGGCTCGCAACAGACACCGTGTGGAGAGCAGCGCCTAGTGGCTCCGCCGTGACCGTAGCGGTTGAACTCGGCTTCGACCACGGAGGACGGGCCTACCGTTTGGTGCGCCACGCCGATTTGGTTAAGGAATCAGACGATCAGCCAGGATCGTCGAACCCGGAGCTAACGCTCTCGATTATCGATGCCTCCGGAATGTCAAGCGAGGTGAGAGCCCCGCAGGAGATGGTATCGTCAATTCTTCCCGAAGGCATCAGTAGATTTTTCTTCTTTAACGGAGAACGAATCGAGAAGCTGGTGCAAAAAGGTTCGTACGCTGAGATACAGCAGGATATCAAGGCCTTGCTGAATATCAAACACGTCGAACGCGCAATCGAGCACCTGCCCAAAGTGTCACGAAAGCTCTCTGCGGCTGTAAGAGACCGTGGTGGTGAGGTCGCTAGCGAACTTCAGCAGAAGATTGACGAAGCGGAAGATCAGCTGGATCGACACGAGGCGGCGGTTATAGCGGCTGATCAAGAAGTCGAGAGCTACAGGGCAGAACGTGACAGCGTCATCGAAGTATTGAGCAAGCACGAAAGCGTAGCGCACGTGCAACGTGAACGGAATAATGCAGAGGGTGAACTCGAACGGTTCAGGTTGGAGCGTGAGGCCGCACGCGAAGCTCTTGGGCAATTGATCGCCACCCGGGGATTTCTGGCGTTCACTGGCGAAATTGTGGAAACAACCTCCCTAGTTGCTTCTTCGCTGTATCGCAAAGGAGCTCTGCCGGCTCCTTTGAAGCGCGAATTCGTAGACGAGCTTCTCAAGCACGACAAGTGCATTTGCGGCGCGCCGCTCGAGATCGGATCCCCCTCCCGCTCTAGCGTCGAGGAGTGGCGGCAACGGGCTGGCCTGCAAGCCGTCGAGACAGCTTGGCAAGAACTCAATGGCAAGTTGCCGGAAATGAAGGCTGCTCGCGACGCTTTGCGATCTGCAATGGCAGAGGCGACGATTCGGGTAGACGACGCTGAAGAAAACGTGAGTCGGCTCGAGGCGAGGGTTTCGGAGCTAGCTGGCCAGCTTGCGGACTCGGAACTGGAGGACGTCAAAGCTCTGTCGGCAAAGCGACTCGATCTCGATCGCCGAATCGAACGTTGTGTCAGCGGCAGTTCCGTCGAACGAAGCCGAATGCAGGATCTCTCCTCGGGTCTGGAATCACTCAAAAGTCAGCTGTCGCAAGCTGAGCTCAAGGATGAGCATGCGAGTAAGGCCCGCGATCGGGTAAATCTCGTTCAGGGCGTCCAGAAAGCGCTTGAAGAGATTCGAGAGATTCGATCGACGGAGATGCGCCGTCGATTGGAGCTAGAGCTTCAAGACATATTTCGCGGAATATCTGTTAAGCCATACACGCCCCGACTGAGTTCAGACTTCGAGCTGACGTTGTACCAAGATGTCGATGGCGTGGAGATGGAGGTTCCGAAGTCGACCGGTGAGAATCAGATTCTGAGCGTTTCGTTTGTCGCTGCTGTGTCGAAGCTAGCCCGTCAGATTCCCACCGAGGGTAGAGCTGAGGGAGATTCGTCTGAAGGTTCCGGGAGCTACCCGATCGTGATGGATGCCGCATTCGGTTCCCTGGATCGCAACTACCAGAAGGAGGTCGCTCGGGCTCTGGCGCGCATGGCACCTCAGCTGGTGGTGTTGGTGAGTAAGAGCCAGGGGCTCGGTGACGTGATCAAGGAGCTCCGCTCGCACGTGAGTAACCTAGGGGTGGTTGTAATGAACTCCAGTTCGACTCGTGACGTCTCGGAGGACCTCGAGATCGATGGTTCGAATCATAGCTATATCCGCTCTGGAGCTTCAGCGAATTTTTCGACTTTTGAGGAGATTGGATCATGACAACAAGTTTTGATGTACGAGTTCGTCGGCCTCGTCAGTACGAAGCGCTGATTCAAGAAATGCGTCATGAAGCGTTTTTTCCGACCATGCGTGATGTCTTGCTATTTGCCGCTAGTGTTGGGTTCAAGGCCGATCGATCCGCTCCGGTCGGCGAGGCTGCTGGGGACCCGATTCGATATGAGACCCTGACCGTACCTGCGTTTAGTGATGCCTTGGTGTCCATGCTTGCGATTCGTTCACGGATGGCAGGCGAGGGCGTCGACGATGCAGAGATCTTGGATAACTCGCGCCTACAAGAGCGTGTTGAGATATTTGAGCGGTATGTACACGGTGGACTGGAATACATTCAGGAACTGATGAACACGCGAAGTCACCCGGTCGATTTAGTGGTGAGCTCATTGGTGAACGAGGCTTTGTCGGGCGAAGAAATTGCTGGGCCGGCAAGCATAGAAGACCTTCTCGCGGGAACGTAGGTGGTGGGTGGGGCGTCGAGAGATGTGCATCTATTGACTGAACAAGCGGTGTCCTCGGACAATCTTCGACTTCAGTTCCAATGTTCGTCGCCATCCATCGAGCGTGCCGATCTGCTCGGGGCGCTCGTACAGTCCTGCCCGCACCTCGGAGGCGGTCAATTTCTGGTAGAGCGCGCGTCTCGGGTCGTCGGCACTCACAAATTCTTCCTTTCGATGAAGGAGTGGGGGATTGGTTGATCGGGTGTAGTCCCTCCAATCCACAGAGAGATCCCGCAGGTTGACAGTCACTGCACTCGCGAGTGTCGGATGTGCGTTGGCTTCAAAATCGGGATAGGTCAGGAAAGATATCTGTGGTTTGAGGACCGAAAGCTTGATCATATTGGCCCGCGGGATATTCCCAGACAGGACCCGCGCGCACCCCTCGTAGACCTGAAGCAGTGGAGGTAGCTCCGCTATGGCGTTACGATGAATATAGAGTGCTGAGGGTGTTTGTTTCCCGACCCTTGAGCTGCGAGCTGACATCAGTATCAACGTCGTGTTGCCCGAGGAGGCGAGGAGGCGATCGCCGAGGGTGGTGACTTCTCGATAGGTATTGAAATGAGTTTTTATGTCGCGCTGCAAAGTTTTTCCTAGGCTGCTGAATTTGGGTCTACGGCCGAATCGCGAGAGGGCGGCGTAGACAACGAGCTCGCTTTTGCACTGCGATCGAACCCGATCCCAGTATCCATCTTCCGTGACCTTGTATATCAAATTCATTGCGCGGCCGAGCGTCTGAAATTGCTTTTTTATGTTCTGCTCATGATCGAGTTCAAGTTCGCCATTCTTCGGGTAGCGGCCATGCCGAGACATGAATTCGAACAAGGGTTTAAGCAGCTCGCTGTTCTGCTCGTATGTGACGTGAGGGTCAATCTGCACGCGTGGACGGTACGTGTGCACTCGGTTGGATAGGAATTGTTGTTCATCTACTTCGTCCCTGAAAACGTAGAAAATACCGGGAGCCGCGGCGACGGGCTTCTCGCCCAGCGCCTGTTCAATCCAGTTCGACAATTCGTTTTGTTCGTAGAATTTTTGAAATGTTCCAGACTGTGTAATTATCCCGTCGGCAAAGCGACGGCCTATTAGATGTCGTGCCTCCCAGACGAGTCGCCCGGAGACGATCAGAACTCGCCGCGCAAGCCCCCAGGCGGACCTGACTGTGTCTAGCCGCTCAGCGGGGTTTTCGATCACGTTGACTACGAACCCTAAGTTGACCACGTCTGCATAAGATCTGACTGCCTCAGGACGATGGCCAGGGTCCCAGCCGGATGCCTGGTAACCCAAAGCAGTCAAGCCGCGAAGATCGTCCCCCCGCCCGCACCCGTAGTCGAAGAACGACATACCTGCGGTGAGGATGTGGTCCGCAAGGGCGGTTTCTACAGGCCTGGACAGGGCTGTTCGCGCCATGGCGGTCCTGTGCCTAGCAACGTTCTCCAGATGCATACCAATGACCTACTCTGTCAGCGCAAGCTTGACCAGCCCCCCGATGTCCGAAGAACGGGTGTCACCAATCAAGTATCCGATTCCCCGGTGAAGATGCAATCGGAAATAGTTGGCAACAGTGTCCTCGTCGAGCGGCAGTCCATCTTGATGGCATCTGTATCTCATTAGCGCCCACAGCGTGTCTCCATGAGAACCTGCGAACACCTTCCATGTCATTTCAACGCTGCTGTCGGTAACGAGTCGGATGGCGGGGGGCACCGCCGGCTCGGCTAGGGAGCGGCATAGAGCCCACCTGCAGAGAACGTTCCAATGCTCGATCTTGGTACGCCGTTTGAGTGTTACTAGTTGGTCGCGGGCGGTTTGGGACAAGCGAACATGTTCGAGTGGCACTTTAGTTACTCCCAGAAGTAGCCGGGCAGCACGGACGTGGAGTTCGTTGCCTGGTCAAAATCGAGTCTGTACGCGCGGCCCACGAATTTTTTGATTCGCGCATAGGTAATTTCGTCGATCTCAGTGTCCGTCGACAAGAGGATGACTTGATGGCTTGCATACGGGAAGTACCGGTCGACCAAGTGGCCCCGATGGGATCCGTCCAGCCTGCCCAGCGGCGTGTCGACGACAACAGGTAGTGGTTGTCCGGACGCCCGCGCCAAGCCCCAGAGCAGCGAGACCGCGAGTAGCTGACGTTCGCCAGCAGACATCTGGTTGGCGGGAAGTACGTTCCCGTCTCTCCCCTCAAGTTCGACTGTGTAGGTATCGGGGTCGATGTTCACGGAAGCCACGAGGGACTCTTTGCGAAGTAGTCGTTGCAGCGCTTCGAGGACTAGCTCCCCAATCCTTCCCAGGTATCGGCGCGTGGCGGCACCACGAAGAGACTCGAGGGTTTCCTTGACCTTGTCTACGTGAGTGACGATCCGAGTGTCGTCATCCGTGGATAGCTCGGCGTGTGCGAGACGGTCTAGTTCACTCTCGTACGCTGCATCAGCTTTGACTCTGTCTGCTCTGGTTGATGTGAGTGCTTCCTGGACCATTTGAAGAGTCGCTTGCTTACGCACAAGGTCAGAGGAAGCGTCGTTCAAGTCACCCTTCAGTTCCTGAAGGGACTCAGGATCAGGCATGGCGACCAGAACGCGTTCGAGCTGATCCAGCTCGGCACGTGTCGCGCGTCGACGCTCAAGAAGCGATGCCAGCCTTCTGCGGGCCGCCGGCAGCGCTGATTCTCTCAAGAACGCGATACTCGATGGGCTCTGAAGGCCGGTGACTTGAGGGACCGTTCCTTCGGCTTCTCGACGTGTGCGATCTTCTGACATGTACAGGGCGATGGTGTCCAAGGCAGAGGTGTCGACGCTGGCAGTCGAGAGCATGTCGACGATCGCCTGATCCCGCAAAACGAGAGCGTCTGCGACTATTCGCTGATTTGAAGCATTGACTTCCGCCAGGCTTTGCCGTTCCAGCCCCTTGAGTAGGTCGCTGATCTGAAGTAAAGGAGCGACATCGGCGGCTTCCTCTCGCAGTTCAGCCTCGATCTGGTCGAGAGATTCTCGGTGCAGCTCCGCGGAACTTTCGGTGGCGACACGTTTGTCGAGCAGTTCACCTCCGGTCGACCGATATCGCTCGGTGAGCTCAAAGTGAAGCTTCTCCGCGCGCTCTAACTCGACCCTGGCGGATGCCAGCGACTCGACAGTGGTCTCTTCTACCTGTCGAGAGTTCGACGCCGCGTCCTTTTTCTCTGCCACTTTGGCCTTGAGGGCTTCAGGTATCTGATTCATTCGGTGCCGGCGTCTCAAAACGGCCAGATCGGTAGCGAGTCGCTCGACCAGATCGAGTCCCAACAAAGTGGACAACGCCGATCCGAGTACTTCGCGCGATTTTTGCATGTCGGCCAGGGCCTCGATTTGCTCACCGTCGAAGAAGAACAGACCCGCGATACCGCGTGGCAGGAAGGTTTCGACGTGTTCGCCCCACGTCGAGGTCAGGGCCTTGTCCGCAACCCCGTCCACTTCCACTTCGAGGCGTTCGCGTACGGGGTCTTTCGATCCCTCCCACGAACGCATCACGCGGTATCTGTGCTCGATTCCTTGCTGGTTGGCTCGAAATTCGAGCTCTACCGCTGAAGTCGAGCCGTGAGCGGCACCGCGGTGCACCAGGCTACGGAGGTAGTTTTCGTAGCTTCCGGTTCGACGCCCTGTCGATTGGGCCAGCGTTCCGTAGAACGCAAGGTGAATTGCCTCCAAAATGGTCGTCTTGCCAGCACCATTTAATCCCCCTACCAAAATAATTGGCTTGGTCGATGACTTCGGCGTGAGTTCGATCTTGTGTCTCGCCGCGAAGGTGCCGACGTTTTGCAAGACCAGCTGATCGAGTATCACTCTGTTGCCCCTGTCGGAACTGCGCGGACGTACCCCGCTGCGATGTCGAGATCGCTGGGTGTGTCGGAGTCGCTCTCACGTTCGATTGCGTCTCGACGCTTGTTGGCACGGTTAAGGGCGTCGTCTTCGTCATCGTAGAAACCTCTGCGCATCGCCTTCGTCAGAGAGTCGAAGAGACCGGCACGGCGGGCTTGTGAACGGTGTCGCTGCTCGATGTCGAGCAGCTCGCGTACGAGCTCGAAATGTAGTCTGTCGTCGCCCACGACTTCCTGGAGGATGGCGACAGTCTCTGGACCGAGGGGGAGATGCTCGTCGAGTGGCCGTCCAGGGAAATCCTCGCCAGTCACTTCGCGATAGATGACGGGCAGGTTGTCCTCGAACTCATGCTTCTCGACTACCCACAGCCGACGGATTTCCTCAAGCTCCGGAAGTGTCACCAACTCAAGGTTTTCGACAATCTTCGGCCCGTTTGCGCGAATCCAAGTCTGAGCTTCGAGTAGCTTACGTACCCATCGTTCGCGTGACTCTTGCGTGTACGGGCCCGGGATGGTCCGGTCGTGGAAGAGCTGGACGCTCCCGTTCATACGGCGAAAATCGCGGAGATGTCTGTCATCGGCTACATCAAGTTCGTTACGAAGCTCCAAGAGTGGAAGCATCCACTCCTTCTCTTCGTCATTCTGAATCATCGCTGACATCGACTTGTCTTTATCGACCAGTGTGCATGTCCAGCAACCGAACCGGCTATCACCGCAGCTGGGGGTTGAGGAGTCGACGACCAGCGGGCACTCGCCATCGGACGAGGCACCCTGATACATGGTGAGAAGCTCTTTGTTCGAGTATCCCCATGGGTTCTTGGTTTGCATGAGGAAAGTCCATACATCGTCGTTGGACCAATTCTCAACAGGCGAGTAGACCAGGCAGTTGGGAAGAGAGTCGTTGGGACTGAGTAGATCTCGTACCCGACGTGATTCGAGTTCGGACATTCGATGAGACCGACCCGAGCTCTCAGCTTTACGCGTGCCCAGGACCAGTATTGCTTCTCCGTGGGACTTCACCATGTTGATGATAAAACTGTTGGAGGGCTTGATTTTCAGTCGCTCTGTGCACCAACGGAACTTCGGACGTGGGGCGGGGTATCCGCGACCCGCCAAGTTGACCCAGAATGTGTCCGCGACAGCAGGCGTTAAACGGTGAGGTTCGATCGGCAGACCCTGTTGAGTGGCAGCGGCTTTGATCGTCTCCAGCGAGTGCGTGACCCACGCCGCAACGATGGGGTTCTCGACCAATGTATCGGTGCTGATGACATGAATTTGCTTGGTCCGCTTCTCAGGCTCTAAGCCAGCGATGGCCATCCAAACCAGCTGCAGTACAGCGGTTGAGTCTTTACCACCTGAATAACCGATGACCCAGGGGATACCGTCTTCGAGGTAGAGAGTTTGAGTTTGCTCAACCAACTCGTCGATCGTGCCCGACAGCCCTAGGTCGTCGAACGCAGATCGCGGTCGGATCGGTAGGTTGATGGTCACTTGTCTCCTCCATTAAATGCGGTTTCGGCGCGCTGCTCGTCGGCTGGCAACGGAATTCCTAAGGTTCTTCTGATGAGCGCTGTTGTCAGCAAGACGTTGCCGGCGCTCTTCGAGACGCGACCACCGGACATTGCCCGGCCCTCCCATACGGACGAGTTCGATCGATGCCAATCGATGTCTCCGAGTTGCTTCAGGATCTTTGGCCACTTCTTCTTGTCAGGTGTGTCCCGCAGGATGGTGTTGCCGACCTTGCCGAGTGAGTGCAATACGATGCCGTGGCTGTGTATGAAGTCCCTGCGGATTTCGCCGGCGCTGACTTCGCGTTGGCGAACTTGAGTCCACTCGGGGATGTACTTCGAGACGGTGTCCCAAAAGACCTGAGCCATCTCGACTTTTTGATCGAAACTGGTGTCATCGAGACCGTCTAGAAGTGCGCGGTTTGCGCTGTACATAGCCGACAGTGTGAACAGCTTCCGCGAACGGGTTGCCAAGTTGCTCGACTCGGTCTCTGTCAGATCGTTGTAGAAGTCGGACTGGAAGACAACGACGCGCGTGATGGCGGACAGGTCATCTCGGTGGTCATACAACACACTGATCGATTTTGCGGGCCGGATGGCGTACCTGTTCAGGTCTGCAAACATCTGCTGACAACGCTTGAGCCCGAGATCCAGGAACATCACGATAGCGATGGTCTCGTCACCAAGGTCTGGGTTCTGACTCAGAGCCTCCTGGATCGCCGCTCGGCGATGCTGGCCATCGTTGATCACGAACTTCGCTGACATAGGGATGGTAAGCGTGCCGATGCGGTCGTTCGGTCCACCGCCGCCGAAGGGCTCGAACGTGACGTCGGCGTCGACCGACGCTGTCAGAGCTGAGAAGACGTAGCTGTCCGGGTTCTCGACCACGTAGCGAGCGATCTCCGGTACCCGCGCCTTGTTGAGCGTGCGCTGCGCACGCATCTCTGGGACGAGCTCCTCGTCGTCGAACAAGAACAGACGCGGTATTAGTCTCAAGGGGCACATCGTCACGAAGTAGCCCCGCCCGGCTTGAACACCCCGGATGGCAGGGAAGACGTACTCGAAGCCTGGGCTTCGAGCTACCGAGCTTGACTGCTTGACCATGTCTCTCCAAACGTTGGCCGCTGATGTACGGAACTATACATCCGAACAACACGCCTAGTTTAACGAACACCAAGCAATATTTTCGCGTACAGTCACCGGCATGACGATAGCTCCGGGTACCGACAACTCTGTTCGGTCGATCGACGCAGGCTTAGCTGCTCCGGTGTACTTGGACTGCAATGCGACGACACCCATCGATCCTGCGGTGCTCGCAGAAGTAATCCACTACCTCCAGGAAGACTTCGGCAACGCCGGCAGCCGCACGCATACCTACGGTCAACGGGCTAAGGAACGCGTCAATCGGGCGCGTGAGCAGGTCGCGGCACCAGCAGGCGCAAGCCCAGACGAGGTCATCTTCACCAGCGGTGCCACCGAGAGCAATAATCTTGCAATCCTGGGTTTAGAGGAGGCGGGACGTGCTTCGGGCCGAATGCATATCGTCACCTCGCAAATCGAGCATAAGGCGGTACTGGAACCGATTCGAGAGCTTGAACGTCGGGGGTTCGAGGTCAGTACCATCGCACCGACGCCCGGCGGGTGGGTAGACCATAACGCAGTGATAGATCAAGTGCGATCGGATACCCTTCTGGTGTCGATTATGGCTGCTAACAATGAAACGGGAGTAAAGCAGCCAATCGTCGAGATCGCGGAAGGTCTTAAGCAAATGGACGCATACTTCCATGTCGACGGTGCTCAGGCCTATGGGAAATTGCACAATATGTTTGACCACAAAAGAATTGACCTCATCAGCATTTCCGGTCATAAGATTTTCGCTCCGAAGGGGATAGGCGCGCTTATCGCGAGACGCCGGGGATACAGGCGGACTCCGCTGAAGTCTCTGATAGTGGGCGGTGGTCAGGAACGGGGATTACGTCCCGGCACCCTTCCGGTTGCTTTGATTGCAGGCCTCGGGACTGCCATTGCCGGCGCAGCAGTTGCCTTCGGCAAACGCAATGAACATGTCTTAGCGATTCGACGCGAATTGTTGTCGTCGTTAGAGCCTCTGGGTATCGAAGTAAACGGAGACGCTGAAAGAAGCATGCCTCACGTGTTGAACTTTTCGGTACCTAGGGTGGACTCCGAGGCTGCCATCGTAGCGCTTAAGGACCTAGTCGCGATTTCGAATGGATCTGCGTGCACTTCGCAAAACTACGAACCCAGCCACGTCTTGGTTGCGATGGGACTGAGTGAGGAGCGCATCGCAGGTGCCCTTAGGTTTTCGTGGTCCCATTTATCGAACTTTGATCAATGGGACCAGGTCACGGACCGGTTGGCCCGAATGCGGGTGTAGCCCCTGCCGACACCCGCTGATGAACAGGTTACGTTGGACAGGGTCTAGCGAAGATCGGACAGTGCGAGATTCAGAGCCCACTTCGCTTGCACGCCGAACGTTTGACCAGCGGGTCTATAAGTACTGCAGCCAGCGTTGGCTCGCCCGAGCCGATCGGCTCTACGCTGTCGGAACAGCCTTGTAGTATGCGTTTGTGACCACACGCACATACCGGTATCCGGCCCTTCGTATGCAGCAAACGCCCACCAGTCGACAACTACTGTTGTTTGGCGCGCGTGCACCTGAGATTGAGGAGTGGGCGGGTGTACCGCAGCGAGGGAAGCTCGAAGACAGCGAATCGGTGGGATTTCAACGGCAAGAAACCCCGGCCAGGGTGAGGGAACTGGCAGGATTCTTCACCGAGCAACGCAACGTAGTTCAAAATCCGCTGCTGTGTGCGCTTCAGGACGAAGGTTTGGTGACGTTTTATCCTGCCGATGAAGGATCAAGCTTCGGCACACTAGAGATTGTTTGCGAGGATCTACGAACGCTGTCTCTGCTTGAGCTCATATCTAGAGTGATACGAAAGTTGGAGCAACGTGTTCCGGAATTGAAGGAACATGTTATCGATGCAAGTTATGTCGAGACCCTAAGTGTGCGTGCTGCCAAAGTTCACACGGTTGAAAGCGCTGAACTTGATGGGGAGAATTCCGCAGAGGCTGAGGCAGAGGCAGAGGGTAGTGAATTAAGCCCGAATGCAGAGAGCGCGGACGATGTCGCAGAGGTGCTGCTCACCGAGGAGACGCAGTTAGTTGATTTTTATCAGGAGCTGGTTGCGCGAAAGAGTGTCTTGGAGCGCATTTCAGGCCCTGGCCCTGATCGCCTGTTTGGCTTTTCCAAAGAATCCATGATTGGTTATTTGGAACCAGTTGTGCTCGTGGATGGGCAGCACCGTCTTAGCGGCGCTGTTCGCGCTGCGGAAATTTCCATGGCGTCGGATGATGGTAAGAACGAGCTAGTTGCGTCAATTAATGAAGGTATGGACCCAGACGCCGCGCATGCCAAAATTATGTCGGCACGCTCGCGGATACTCCCTGTCTCTTTGCTGATGGACCCGTCTCCCAGTGAACATGTCTTTCAATTTGTAGTGGTCAACCAGAAAGCGACACCAATAGGGAAGGCGCTGCTTGGGACAATAGTGTCTACTTCGCTTTCACGCGCCGAGTTGCAACCTGTTGCAGATCGGCTACGCAAGGCGGGCATCGGGCTGGAAGACTCTCAGGCGGTGGCCTACCTTACGCGAGCAGACGAGAGTCCGTTCAAAGGATTAGTTCAAACAGGCGTCGAAGACTCCAACAGGTTGCTTCCGTGGACTGTTCTGAAGGGTCTCACGTCAATCTTTAGAGAGCTGAAGGGCGGCCGACTTTTTCACCAGAAAAACGACTATGCGGCGAAGTGGCGGCGGCGCCTTCTGTCGGATTCTAAATATGTTTCGGAGGGGTCTGACGCAGCGGAGCAGTTTGAGATTTGGCAAGCCACAGATGGGCCATGGCGCGAAGTATTCGTTCGATTTTTCAGTTTGATGCGTCTTCGTTTTGGAGATGATGATTTGCTAGCGAACAATGCTTGGGGGGCTACAAGTAGCAATCTCTACAATAAAATTAGTTTAACGATACTAGCAGCGGACTACTTCCAGTTCCTTGATGAGAAGGACCGCACACTGAGCAGTCTTGATGATGTTGATTCGACAGTGGAGGCCTGGCTCAGGGACGTGGATGGTCAGTACTTCGCGCGCGACTGGGGCATGGGAAGTCTGAAAAAGGACCAAAAGGCGGTCCGTGAAAAATGGGCGACAACTTGGTTCGAATACCGGAAAGATCCGGTACGTTTGCCAAGGAGTGAAAACTACAAGCCATGAGTTTCGCGTTGTTAATCCATAATCAGTTAATGCCCTGGATGGTAATGTGATAGCCGCGAAACTCGATACGATTGAGGTTCTCAATGGACCCTCTTGAGTTGACAGACTATGTGTCGATATTTCGGTCAAACTCAGCGGCTTCCTGGCAAGCTGACGAAATTAGGAAAGTTACCCAGGGGCGTTTCCCTCGGGAAAGCCTAGGCGATAAGGCTTGGTTGTTGGAATCAGATATTAATCGCACGTGGATAATGTGGTATGTAGACGGCATCGCGAACTCCGAAATCTTCATCAACAAGAGGCGGGTAAGCTATGGCCACGTATACGCTGAAGTAAGGACGCGTCTGTCAGAGCGTTATCCGTCTGGTCAGCCATCGGAAATTTCGGTCGCGGCACAGGTCGTAGCCGACGTTGCGTGGAGAAGAATTTGTATACGGAAAGAGGCTCAAGAGCGCGGTGTACTGTCGCGGGGAGAGAAAGCAGCGCTATGGTTTGCAGCTGAACCAAGTCCGCGGTGCTACCTGTGCGGTTATCTCTTTACCGGGTTTGCACGCGATAAATTTCTAAAAGAGGATTCCGGGGGTGCAAACCGTTCACTCGTGCTACCCGCGTTAGTGGACTTTACCCGCCCCCGGCGGACACAGCGTGACCACGTAATCGAGATTGACCACGTAGAGCCTGTGGCACTTGGTGGTACGAGCGGACTGAGCAATTTGCGTCTGGCGTGTGGTTGGTGTAACCGCGTCAAGAGTGCGCGGACGAGTATCTACGATGTGGGAGCTGCAACCGACCGAGTCGTAAACGTGTCAGGGATTGGCTGGGTGCGCGAGCCACAGTCATTCTGGGTGTTGCGCGTAGTAGCGACTCGGGGGATATGCGAAGCTTCGATCGGCTGCAGTCGCACCGTCGAAGATTCTGAATTAGTCGTTGCGCCCAGATATCCCGCCGGCGCAATGAATCCAACAAATATCGCTGTCTACTGCGATGAGCATGATCCATGGCGGTCGGCGCGCCTCGTTGGCATCTAAGTCTTTCCCGAGAGGTTGAGACGTTGAGTTGGTCGATGGGTGATCGTCCGACCGGAAGTATCTAGAGATGGGCCCATGGTGCGTAGCGAGACGAATAAATTGACCTGTCTTAGCTGGATCATCCCGTAAATTGAAAGAGGTAATCGTGGCCGAGAAGAAAATCCTTTACATCGATCTTGATAACACCCTTGTGGATTTCAAGACAGGAATCAGTCGTTTGCAAAAGCGGCACCTCAAAGACTTTTACGGCCGTCTCGACGAAGTGCCGCACATTTTTTCAATAATGGATCCGATGGAAGGTGCCGTGGATGCCTACATCGAACTCAGCACCTTGTTCGACACGTACATCTTGTCGACTGCGCCCTGGATGAATCCTCAGGCCTGGCAGGACAAGGTGCTGTGGGTTCAGCTTCATCTCGGTGTCGAAAAAGATTCGCCCGCATACAAGAGACTGATTTTGTCTCACCACAAAAATCTCAACCGAGGTGATTTCCTCGTCGACGACCGGCCCAACAATGGGGCAGCAGAATTCGACGGAAAGCTCATAGTATTTGGTGGCGATGATCACCCGGACTGGGAGAGCGTCCTAACGTATCTCCGCACGCAGGCCTAGTCCACACTGGGACGTTCTACATCAATTGAAGTCCCAGGGATCCGTTGGCTCGTGGCCCAACCCGCGCGTCGCCAAAATCGATACCGGGAACGTTTTGCCGTCTGCGCCTGGGTAGAGGATGCGGAGCGCGCTATCGAAAATCGCCTGATACTGCATCTTCAACTCGGCGGCCGCAGAGCTGTGTGATCGCATGTGCGATGACCGAAGCCTGGATTCGAGTGGGCCCGGCGCGCCTTCCATGTAGAACCCGAACGGGCTCGACAATGCCGACGCTTGCTCAAGGCACTGATGGGCATGTCTGAGTACGGATTCGCGATCACCCTGCGGACTGCGCCGGGGTGCTCTCGGCTCGTGGTCGGGGAGCGGACATCCGAATAGATCAGCAAGGATGTCGCGTCGCAGGTTGTGGTAGTCGCGAAGGACTGCAACATGGTTCTTGTGCTCTGCCGCGGAAAAGTAGGCGGCGACCAGATCGTGGAACGAGAGACTGAAGCGGTCACGTTGGAGGCGAGGAGGTTCGGCCTCGCCCATCGCCGTCAATGCCTTCTGAAAGGGCTCCCACCGGTGACGCCAGTTGGTAGACCTGAACGAACGTATCCGGCTCGCCACTTCTCGAAGCTCATCCGCTACACGGTTCTCGTCGACGTCGAGCAGCTCAGCGTACCGAGAATCGAGCAAGTACGGAGATTGGTCACTGGCATACATCGCAACACCGTCGAGCAAGATCTCAAGGTCTCGTGCGGCGACTTGCACTTTCAAGGAGTTCGAAGCCGTCACATAATCGAAATCGCCTTCCCAGAGGGCCGCTCTCAACGCATCGGGCTGCAGCGTTACGACCGTCCCCAGAGGGCGTTGGTGGCTGTTGGTTGCGTTCATCGCGAGTACCTCGTGAGCCAGGCGGAGGACGTTGTCGTCGGTCATGGAGGCGCCGATGACAACGAGATGCCCTGTGGCCATCAAAGACTGAACGATCGAGGCGAGAGGTCGACGTTGAGAGTCATATCGGACAAAGTCGCGCCGGCTCAGGATGATGCTGTCGGGGTCGGCGACATCGCCGTGCATCTTCAGTAGCCAGGCACGTCCGGCCACTGCGTCCTCGCGCGGAAGGACCGAGATCGAGTCCTTTCCATGCGCGGACTCGTATGCGTCCTCGTACAACGTGTCGTAGTTCGTCGTCACGGCATGGCTCACGTTCAGGGATGCCAAGAGGCAGTGCGCGAGGGTGGGTGTGTAGGTCGAACTCGCACCAGTGGCTGCCGCTGCCCTTTCCCCCAGACTCCTATCACCGGTGGTCTTCGAGAGCAACTGCGCTCTGTCCAGGACGTTCATTGCGGCGAAGTCCTTGTCATCCAACGAAGACTGCGTGTCGTGTTTGATCGTCGTCAGTAACTGATCCCACGTTGGCAAGCCGGCCGAGACACTGACGCCGGCACCGAGAAGCAGTGCGACGTCGCCGCTTCGAATTTTGGTAGCCAGCTCCTCGCTGGCGGGGTGGGCGGCTACGCGTTCTTGCTGTCGCCTGATCGATTGCAATGCGGCGTAGTCCGCAGCGTTCCCCACGACAAACACGACGTCGAAATTCGATGCGTTGACGAATTCGCTCGTGCGCGAGAGGAGGGTCTGAATTACCCCGCCTCGGACACCCTCGTAACCGCCTAACCCAACGCCAAGGATGGGCATCGCGATCAGCGGCCTCACTCGACCGTCTCCGAGTTTGGGTGGGTCGGCTTCAATCTTCTCAAGTGCCTCGCTCAGACCGGCGATGAGCCACGCAACTGACTGGCCTCCGTCGTGGGCAACGTTGAGAATCCACGTCGGTCGACCCTGTGGATGGGGAAACCGGCGTGCACGACCCGAGCCGTGGGCTGCTGGGGCGGTATCCGCGACCCCGAGCGCGGGCCACCACGTGCGTTCCGGCTGGAAGCGAGAGTCGGCCGGTACCACGAGGACGTCGGACGCTACTGCTTCGAGTCGGCCCTTGACGACAAACACATGGCCGGTGAGGTTCGCGCTGTCATCCGAGCTGGAATGGCCCGTCGATCCTCCGCCAGGCGTTGTGTTTTTCACGATGCTAATACTAGTTCTGCGAATACCGCCAGAGCCGGGAAGACGTGGGTGCCAGATCAATGGTGTCAGGAATTAAGAACAATGTTTCAATGGTCCTCGATTCGTTGCAGATCGGGTCGTGTCGCGGCACGGATCGAGCACGTTGAGCACTTGAGTCGATACCTCCACATCAGTGCCTGACCGGCCCGAAACTCGCCATCAACCAACGGTGGATGCGACACTGGCCTGGTCTTGGGGTGGTTGTCCTTCGCCGGGACCGATGCCGAGATTGGAGTCAGGCTTGAACGACATATCGTCGGAGTTGTCGCAGATCGAGCTGGCTATCCGTGAGTCGCTCGAGCCGCCCGCGCAATGGTTCGCCGATCAAGTCGAGGGATCGAAATCGGATCCTGCTCAGATGGCCTTGTGGACCTCGACGACCGTGATCGATGACAACGTGCAGGGTGCAGTCTTCGGCCCTGAGGTGTTCTCGTGGCTTCATGAAGGTGCACCCGGGTCGTACGAATTTCCGGTCGGGCACGCCGGTCTGATGCATACCTACGGCTACTTGCTGTCTACTGTCGTCACTCCTTACGGGCTGAAGAGTCAGCGATGGCTCACTACCGACTTGGCGGAGGCGTTCGAGCTTGATCCGCACTTCTTTCATCCGACCTATTCGAACGTGCCGTTGATGGAACGTGTTGCGTCCAAGGCGATGCCGATTTTGACAAACCCCGGTGGAAGCCGAACGGTCTTCACCGTGGACGAAGTGATCGACCGTCGGAGTCGGATGCGCACGGTGTATGTGTCGAACCCGATGACCCGAGCGACTGCGGTGGTCTACGGAGTGGTGACGGGTGATCGAGCCCAGCTTGTGTCGACCTTTCCAGTTGGGCCATTAGACGAGGAGTTTGTTCGGGGGTGGCTGACGAAACCGATGCGCTATCGGTACAACTACGCTCCGCCGCGTGCTGAGCCTGGCAGCGAAATACGGAGGGGGCCGGACTATCGATGAACCTGAGCCGCAGAAATCGATCACTGATGCGTTCCTGAGTGCAACCTCAGCATTTGTAGGTGAGGGCAAATGCAACGCAAGGTGGATCAGTCCGACGCCGGGCCCCGGTAGTCCGCGCCCGTCGCGTTTAGTCAGCCACCCAAGAGGCGCGTACCGGTCTCGATGTTCGAGCGGAGATTCTCGACCAGGTGGTGCAAGCTGACTCGGAGATCGACCTGATCCGCTGTAGTATTCCGAATCTGAGCGCGCGCGTCGTCTGCAATGGCGTCGAGCGATCCGAGCGCTACTGAAGCCGCTTGCTCGCCAGCGGCGGCCAATTCGGTTTTCAATAGCGCGTGCTGTTGTACCGCTGCCGCCGCCGCGCGCTGTTGGTTCACGAATTGCTCTCCAATTTTTGCTACTTCGACCACTATCTTCAGTCCTGCGGATGCTGCCGCGATCCTGTTGGTCTCCGCAGCAGCAGCGAGGGCTGCCTTCTCGGCCGGTGAAAGCTTCAGCTTTCGCGTTTTTTCGTACTCACGCATCGCATCGAGGACTGCGGCACCCACCTGGCCAACGACTGGAGAGAAGACAAGTGAATCGGCAGGGCTGCTTGGTTTCCGTCGCAGCGAAGCAACCATCTCATCGAACCGTTCCCAGTCCGGACGTGCTCGGTTCGTGACCATGCTCTCGCTGACGGTTCGCAGCAGCTTATTCACATCGCGCTCACAAGAGGCATGCCATGCGCCGACAGAGACTTTCGCCGCCTGGGCAAATCTTTTGGCAGGATCAGGACTATCCAACGCATCGCCAATGACTGCCGCCATCCTCCCACGTAGATCAGCCTCGTAAGCGCGAGTCAGACTGTCTACCTGAGCCAGCCACGATGCGCGCTGTTGCTCACTTGCATCGCTCACCGCGGTGTTTTCGAGATGGCTTTGAAGCTCTCTGCTCAGCTGTTCCAGTGCTCGTTGTGCAGCATTACCCCAAAAACGCTGCGCTGCAGACTCTCTGATACTTTGTGTCTGAGAATTTGCTAGATCTTTCACTGCAGCTACCAATGAAGAGACACCATCCCAGTCCCGTGTCTCGTTCCAGATGCTTGGATCGGGATTTCGATCTGCACCCGCCATTTGCGCAAAGTCTTGACTGATCACGTACACCGGGACCTCCTCGCCCAGACTGAGTGCTTTTCTCAATTCGACGGTCTTGTGCTCGCCGAGCGACCGGTAACCTTCCGGATCGTCGTCTGGATCCACTCCAGCTTCGTCGAATCGCGAAATCACGAACCACAGCGAGTTGCCCGCCCAATTTTGTTGAGCCAGCTCACGCAAAATCGAATGCTCAGCAGTCGCTAGCTGTGGTGGTAGCGCAACGATAGCGACGTCGGTCAACGCGATCGCTTCGGAGGCAAGCACGGTGTTCATTTCAGCGCGGGCATCCTTACCGCCAGTGACGAATCCGGGCGTGTCCCGCAGAACGCATCCGGCGGCGCTGATCTCATTGACTTCGAAAGTCTCGTGGCGTGCACTAATTGTGAGCCAAGGCGGAACCACCTCTCCTAGCTCGATAAGCAACCGGCGCAGAAGCGAGCTTTTTCCCGTGTCATAAGAACCGTAGATGGTCACCACAGGTCTGTCAGTGGCGGCGAACTGGTCCCAGCGGTGGGCTAACCCTTCGCCGACTACACCGCTAGATAAGCCGTCCAGCCATGATTTGGCTGCTTCGATATCTATTCGACTAATCATTCGTTGTGCCCCTTCGTAGTTTGTCTGCGGCAGCGATCAAAATTTGAGTAGTACTCAGTCGCTGCTGCAATCCCGAAACCTCAAATCTTACTGTGCCTTGGTGGTCGCCGTATTGAGTGCGCAAGACACCAACTTGCTCAATGCGCTCGGCTAGGTATGCCCATGGACCCTCGTCCTCGGCTATTAGCTGCTCAATTATATCTTTCTTGTTCGACTCGATCTGCAGGACCGCGGCGTCTTGCTTGTCGTCCCAACTTCGCCCTTTATGCACGTCATTTGCCCATGCAGCTGCGTCTGCTGCGGCCGCCACGACCCCGAAAACGACACCCACCCGGCCCACCGCTTTGCCGGCTTTGATCGCGCCCCAGGGTTTGAACTTATAACCGAAAAGGTGACCAATTTTCAACGCCGCATCGCGATGACCGAGAGCTTTTCCTGCTTGCGCACCGAAGCCTGCGAATTTGCCGGCGATCCAGGCGGCCTGGCCGAGAGGATCACCGCCAGTCTTCTCGGATGCGACGGCGGACATGGCGATGTCGTCGCCGAACCCTGTTGCCGCTTCTTCTCTGGCAATCGCCGATGCGTGCGCCGCGGACCAATCGTTGACTTTCTCGGTGGCTGTTTCCATAAGTTGCGTTATCTCGTACCGCGTATCCTCGTTGATCCAAGACCCGACCGCGATACCCAGAGCTTTTTCGTCGCCAACTGGGACCGTCCGCACGCGGGCGACAGCCTGAGTGACTTGCGGCTCGAGCACATCGTCCAACTCAAGCTCTAGTGAGCGACTGAGGTAGTTCGCGTCTTCCAGACAGATGTCTATTGCTGCAATCAACGAGTTATGCTTGTTCGCCTCTGCTCTGAAGTGTGCGATGGCGGCTCGGGTTTCTTCACGCAGACGCAGTAGGGCTGACACCCCGTCATCGAACGCTGCGAGGGCAGTCGCATGTACCAAGTCGTCGTCGATCCACCTGCGCAGAGTGTCGACAAGTGCAGGAATGCCGTCCCAGGTTCTATTGGCGTCATAGTGTGCTGAAGTAACGTGCGTTTCCGCGCCTACACCCCCGAAGGGATCTGCTGCGACCCCGTGAATGAGCTTAGATGACACCTCGATACCGCTGGAGTTGAGCGACGCTGCGAGTTCTTCCAGCTTGCGAGCACGCCGATGGAAATACTCCTCGGGTGAGTCCAACGGGTCGACGCCCAATTCATCACATCGGTTCACGACGAACAGTATTCGTGGCTTTTTTCCTGAGACGGTGGAGGTTCCGTCGGCGATCGTTCGCAAAGCTGTGGTGTCGCCAATGAGTAGATTCACATGCAGCACGACAATTACCAGGGCGGCGCTAAGCGAATCTGTCAGAGCTAGCTCATCGTGGCTGGCGTGTCGACTCTGAAATCCTGGAGTGTCGACGATGTCCACCGGTCCCAATGAGTACCTGTGAACTGCGTCGGTAGTTGCATCCGCCCGAATATGTAGTGAACCGGGTACGTCGCGATCGAACTCAGCCAAGACTCGTTTGATGAACGAGGACTTACCTGCGCTGTAATCGCCGGCCACGACAATCGCCGGACGGGTCGTTGCTCTGGTCGCGTCGGTTATCGCGGTGAAGGCCTCGTCGACGTCAGCGGCAGTGGCTGCCTGAGAAAGCCAAGCCGCCACGGACGCCTGATCAGGGTGGGTGAACGACGCCACCATGGCGCGGTGCAGTGCATCGATGTCCGAGTCGTGTTGCAGCTTGCTCACTGCCCTGAGTTCGATCGGGTCGCGAGAACTTTCTGGGGTTTCGTCGTGATCGAACCAGTCCTCGCCGAGCAGATAATACCCAACCCGAACCTTGTCGCCACGTCCGCAATCGTCCTGCATCCTCTTGAACGCCGCATCGAGCATGTGACGGGGAGGCGAGACTGGGATAGCTGATGATTGGGTGAGCAAGTTCGAGGCCAAGATGCCGATGTCGGTGTCCAAATTGTTCAAGATGACGAGCTCGATCAATGCAGAACGCAGCAGTGGTGCAGCTGCTGTCCAAGCAGCCTCCGCGGCCACTGAAGCGACTTGCCGTTCGATCTCGTCGAACGATGCGTTTATTGCACCTCGACTTTCACGAGCGGCCTTCGCGCGAGCCTCGGTCTCTTCGCGCTCAGCATCACGACTCTTCTTGCTCCCGGCCCAGCTGAAGACTGCGGCCGCCACGCCGACGCCTACGCCAGCAACCCAGCCGGCTGGTCCTGCGAGGAGGAAGGGGACGGCAATGCCCCCAACGCTTCCCAGGAGTCCTGCACCTCGAAGCATGTTCGCAAGCAGGCCGGCGGTATCGCCCGCATCTCCTTTGAAGTCCGCCTGCGTGTAATTCTCTCGGCTTCGCAGGCTGAAATCCAGTCCGGCCAAGGACAATTCGCGGTCCAAGAATTGCGCAGCGTCGACGGAAACCCGCTGTAGCGCTTGCTCGATTTCGTCTGTGTCGAACACCTCGGCAGCAAACGTTTCTTTGTCGATCACAGTGCCCTCGGTGAAAGCTCTATGTTCCAGCGTTTTGTACCGCAGCAATGCTTTGCTCCGGGCTTCGGCCAGGTGTGGTTTGACGAGGTTGCGAACGTGACGCACAAAAGTGCCGTCAACTGGAGCCGTGTATAGGCCACCGCGAGAACTTTCAGCAAGTGTTAGCAGGTCGCTGTGCCAAACGTCGTCATACAAGTGAAGACTGCGCTGCTCGGGCTCGAGGTAGCCGAGCACTTCCAGATTTCGCCGAATGAGTCCGTCGAGTTCGGCGGCCCGTCCCATGAGGCGGGTGCTGAATGCGGTGAGCGAGTCGGCTTCATCGGTGAGCCGTGCGCGTATGCCTTCTCGTAAAGACTCGAGCCGCAACTCCGAACCGCCTGCAGTGATGCCCGCGGATAGGACGCCTTCCAACGCCGCGAAATTTGAGGAGCGGGCGAGGTAGTCAGTCCCGTACCTGTCTCGGTCATCCAAAAAGTTCTGAGTGGCGGGCCCCTGATAGGGAGTAGAAGCTCTGGCGAACAATGCTCGTCTGCTGGAGATTGCCACCACGGGCACATTTCTCAAGCCAATGTTCGACAACTCCACGCGGACATTCTCGGCATGTTGAGCCACCGGCTCGGACATGTTTCGCCTCGCGGTCTGGCTGGAAACTCTGGCCGAATGACGCCAACGTGGGTTGCGGACGTTGAGAACGGCCACTACGGGTTTGCCGTAGTGCGTCACCCAGTCGGCGACTTTCGCGAACTCGCTGGCTTGCTGACTCTGGGTATCGAAGCACACCAGGACTACGTCGGCGGTTTCTACAGCTTTTCTGGCGACTGCCTCCAACTCGTGGCGGCTCTTGCGACCGCCCCAGCCGTTGATTCCAGGCGTGTCGTAGAGCTGGCAGCCGCGCCACGGAACGGACTTTACCTCCGTGGTCCAATCGGATTCACCGAAAGGCGACACCGCTGAACCGTCCAGTTCGCCGAATGCGGACAACAGCGTGCTCTTTCCGGATCCGGTTCGGCCGAAGAACGCGATATTGAAGGTTGACAAGACCTTGGACTGCGCCAGCAGATGCTCAGACAGTCCATCGGCGAACCGAGTACGCATACGGTCGAACTCGGCCGTCAGACCGTCGCGCTCGCCTTCCCTGGCTAATTTGGTGCCAACCGCATCGTATGAACTCATGGCACCATCGGTGGTCGATGCGAGCTCGACAAGCTCTTGCCGGCCAAGTGCCAGTGCTTTCGCAAGAGCATCATCGAGGGAGTCGCTTGACGTGACGTTGTTCATGTAGAAAAAGCACCTTCGAGGTCGTGACGATTGTGGACAGCGAAGCACAAACTGCCGACAGTGTTGCCGAACAGTTCAAAACTGGTGGATGAACTGGTTCAGGATCAGTGAACACCGCTCGCTCAACTCACGAGTACGCGCACCCGCTGTACACACGGAGGCGCTGCTTACTTCCGAGGTCTCCGGAACCGCGCGAAGCACCATAGTGGCGGTGGCGGTGGCGGTGGCTCGGGTGCTTGTGGTGGTCCTCAAATGAGGAGCGTCGCCGCGCCGACGGTGGGGCTCCGCTCGCGCTGCCGTAAGCGATCAGATTCACAGTCGGACGGTCTGACGTATAAGTGTGCGGTGATCGTTGACGTCCTCAGCCGGAGGCGCTAGGGGTGTTGCGATCCTGCTGCGCTGCGGCCTCAGCCTGTTCCCGAATGACGGAGTCGCGTCCCTCGAAGTTTCCGTTGGCCCGAATTATCGCTTCGGCTCGATCCTCGGTGAGGCCGCGCCGCATATTTCGTCGACCACTTCCGTCTCCTCGGCCAATCGACCCATTGTTGTTTGCTCCTTAGGGCTGTTCTCGTCCATTGCTGTGCATCCTCCCTGGTTTGAAGAAGTAGCTCGTTGGTTGATGTGCGCAAAGGGAAGCTCCCGAATTCAATACCCGCGCGCCGTCAGAGATGCGGACAGTGCTTTCAGTCGCGCATCGACGGCATCGTTACCGCTTTGAGTCAGGCCGAGGAGTCCTCGCTTGCCGTTGAACGCCGAGACGAAAACCTCGACCACCGGCGCGTACTTAGCTGCGAGTTTCGTTCGCTTGGCCTCGTCGTCGAGGTACTGCACGCTTCCAGCGTTGTCGACGAAGTCGGCGAACTTGACCAGAAAGACGTTGGGGTCCTTGATGACGTCGGCAACGTGCGCGGCGTAGGCCGCGTTCTTCTCGGTCTTGGATCGCACGGCATCGGTTCGCGGATTAGATACTGCAGCAACCAGTCTGGAGGTCTCTGTGTTGAAGTGCTCGGTGATGAGATCCAGCGCCGCCTGTTGATTCGGTCCGTCCGATAGCCGTGACTCATCCAGAATCGACACGATCTCCCGCGGTTGGTCCTCGACCGTGTCGTGCAGAGCTGTCGCGCTGAGAACATCGGTATCGGCGCAACCGAGCCGGATCAGGCGCAAGACGTTCCTGAGGGGATGCACGATGTAGGGGTCTACTGGGTAGGCGGTGCGTCCGATCCGCTTCTGAGACAGGTGAGCGGCCGTCGCCAACTCCATGGCATTGCAAAGCTGTGTTCGGTCGACATAGACAGCGTCGATCTCGTGCAGGATGGCGAACACCAAAGCGGCCGAGTCCATGTCCTTCAGCTTGGTTGCGCGGTAGATCGATTCAAGATCTATCATTTTTATCTCCTGTCGGTTGGGGTGAAAGTAGCTACTCGGTGATGCGTCACGAGGATCGGGGGAGCTCGTCGGCGAATCGGTAGGAACAACCGATGTTGCCTGTCGTGTTCACGCCGGCATTGACTCGGATCCACGCGATGCACGACCGCGCGACCAGACGAATGTCCTTTGTGAACAGATATCCGTCGGTGCAGTCCACGAAGTGGCCGTCGTTCTGCCACTCGTCGAGAGGCAGGTCTGCGGACGAATAGTCTGCAAGAAGTAGGTGGCCAAGTTCGGTCCGTGATCGTCGGAGCATCATCACGCCGTCGCTCAGGACCACCACCTGCGAGCACACTACCGGGGCGTCATGGGTGGAGTCGGCAACGTAGTCGCTGGGGCCCACCTCGACGATGAATCCGACCGGCTTGTCGTAAAGCGACTCGATCATCCACGCGGCCAACGAGTCCCATTGATCGACCTCCAACCGTCGGCCACCGACGATGAACGCACGGACAAGTGAACCGGGTTCGACCGGCGCTTCCCATGCAGCCTTCGCCCAGCCGTCGTCGGTGCTGTTCGCGCGTCCACTTTGATCGGCCCAGATAGCACCGAAGGTGAAGTCACTTCGCGTAACGGTCTCGTCGGCATCCACACTTTCGACACTCCACCCCTGCAGCCGGACTCGAAGGTCGGTCACCACGACATATAGGTAGCCCTCGTCGTCGATGTTGTAGTGCCAGTCCGGAATCTGCGGTATCGCTACTAGACCGCGGCTGCCGGTTGGTACCCGATGTGGGACTGTCTGAATAACGGTTGATCCGGTCCTTGGTTCGACACGCCGAGCTCAGCTTGGTGGGAAGGATCGACGATG
>NZ_JAWLKF010000010.1:0-194842 GCF_033042195.1 Rhodococcus cerastii | reverse complement strand
TGCTCATGCTGGTCGGACTCATTTCGGTAGATCCCTATTCTAAGCGGGTCCAGTGTCCGAAATCCCTGGGCCGATCACTCGGCGTACGAGCCGAAGGCTGGGTTGGCCAAACATTCGGGTGGCTAATTTACGGACACTTCGGTGTGACCATATTTATCGTCCTAGCTGGCTGGCTGCTCGCTGGAGGTGTTGCAGCTCACCGAGGTAGCCAACCTGGCGGCTGGATCAATTACATGATCGAGCGGTCGTGGCGGATCATCCCGCCCTACTGGATCGCCCTTGCGTTCTCGATCGTTCTGGTCATCGTGTACATCGGCGAGAAGACCGGAACCCACTGGGATCTCGTGGTGCCGACCAACCAAAAGAGTTGGGCCGTGAATGCGCTGCTTCTTCAGGACGTACTGCCGGTGCAGAACGTCGCCTACACCTTCTGGTCAATTTCTCTGGAATGGCACATCTACTTACTGTTACCGATTATCTTGCTACTGCGTCGACTGTCGGGGCAATGGTCGGTTGCTGTCGCTGGAGGAGTAGCGATTGGTCTCGCAGGTCTCGGCTTGTTCGTAGTAGCACCTTCCGTCTTCGGACGTTTTCACTTCGAGTACTACGTACTGTTCGCACTCGCGGTTGGCGCGAAGATCGCCACTGTGAACTATCCGCACATCGTCGCCAAGGTTCCGCTCCGGTCGCTCGCCGCTTTGGCTGCCGTCACAGTTGTCGCACTGTGCGCCATCCAGCCTTACCTATGGGTTGAGGCGCGCTACTGGTGGATCGACATCGTCGGCGGCGTCGCCGTGGTCGCCTTGATTGCGACACTCGACGGAGGACAGGCCGGTCCTGTGCGGAGAGTCTTATCTTGGCGTCCGCTGGTGTTTACCGCCTCCTTCTCGTACAGCCTGTACCTCATACATGCCCCACTCCTCCAGGTTGGTTGGCAAGCGTTGGTTCAGCCACTCGACTTGGACCGGCCTGCGCAGTGGGCACTAATTGCGCTGGTGATTTGCCCTGCCGTGCTCGGTGCCAGCTACGTTTTCTCCCGATTCGCCGAGCGACCGTTCACGCGTAGTGGCCGAGCCAAGTGGCTGCATCGCCACCAGCCCCGGCGGTCAGGCCGATCAATACGGCATGATGCCACCATGCATAAATCTGTATCTGTCGCCGTCGTATTGATTGTCGTATTGGGTGTGGCAGTCGTGGGCGGTCTTCTGTACGACCGGCACCGCGGCGAGGTTACGACCGAGGAACCGGCTACGGCCACGGCCTCGACTCCGGCTTTCAACCCGCTTGGAGACGTCTCTGGCCGACAGATACTGACAATCCCCGAGAACCCTCAGGTTCTCATCATGGGCGACTCGTACACCGAGGGCTACGCCGCAGCCGATCAGCTGGAACAGGGTTGGGCCAGGCTGGTCGTGAAACGACTGGGTGGCATCGGGATCGTCGATGGTGTCGGCGGGACTGGTTGGACGTGGGGAGGCGGCGACACCGGTACCGATCCGCTCAAGTACAGCGATCGGATTGCGCGTATCGCCGCCGAGGGCAGCCTCAAGCCCGACGTTCTCTGGATTCAGGGCGGTCAGAACGACTACCGGGCCGACCCGGAAACCCTGTCCAACACCGTCGTCGCCACCATCGAGCAGGCCCGCGCCGCATGGCCCAATGTGCAGGTCGTCGTCATGGGTCCGTCCGCTCCACAGCCACTCGGCTACGAGCTGCGAGTGCCGAACGATGCGATCATCGCGGGAGCGATCGCAGCGAAAGCGGCGATCATCAACCCGACTGCACGGGATTGGTTCACCGACGAGAACTCCCCCGGGTTCGCCTATAGCGACGGTGCCCACCTGAACACCGAGGGGCACCGCTACCTCGCAGATCGGGTGCTCTCGTACATCCCGGAGCTCGGGTTCAAGCTCACTGCCGACCAGACCGGCTAACTCACACCGGCTCGCACCGCCAACTCTGCTGCCGCCAACTGGCGACCGACCGGGCGAGGGTGGAGTCCATCTGTGTCGATCAGATCCGCCAGTGGGCGACCATCTGCGAGGTAGGCGATGTAGAGATCGAGGAATCCCCAGCCCTTGCGCGCCGCCAGTGTCAGCAGCTCGGCGAGCCGAGTCTGATGTTCCTGCCCTTACGCGGCCTCGTTCGGCCACGTCGACAGGTGCGGGTTCTGCCCGACCGCCCGCCCTCGTTGTGGGAGTCGTTGGAGATCGCGGCGACCTGCCCGTAGTTCGGGGTCTCCATCTTCAACCGAGTGCGGTTCGTGCGGTAGTCGATCGCGGCACCGGAGCGTGACCCGTTGGTGGAGATCATTGTCGGTGCACCGCCGAATGTGGTGTTCGCTTCGCGGTACCGCTCCCACAGCTCGGGTAGCGGGGGGCGCTCAGGGGACCTGCCAGGTTCGCTACCGGCTGCCAGCCTTCGCCGCCGATCTCGAAGTAGGTGCCGACGGATTGGTGCAGAGCTGGGTAGTCACCGCTATACACGTGTGGGGCCGAGCTGCGTCCAGGTCACCGCGTCTTCGGAGGGGAAGAACTTCACCGATTGACTGGTGCCGACGACGATCTGCACCGTGAATCTGAACCACGTCGCGCCAGCCGGGATAACGGTCTGCGAGTCCATCCGCTCATCCCATCCGGTCCCGCCCTTCGAGAACGCCAGCGCGAGATGCCCGTTGGGGAGGAGCCGGAAGCGGAACTGGTTCTGGGTGCCGTAGGTGATGTTGTCGCCGTTGTAGCGGGCGCAGAGGACGCGCTCGTTCGAGCTGGCGGCGATGTCTTTGACGTGGATCGCGAGGTCCATGTTGCCGCTGGTGAATGCGCCCTGCCCGGTGTCGGGTACATAGCGCATCGAACGCCCCGCGAATGCCGCGTAACGCCTCCCGGCTACCTGATTCTCGATCACAACGTACGGGTCGAGCTGCTCGGTCGTCAGGTTCCACGAGCGGGCGAGGATCATGTAGTTCGGGAACGCGGGCGCGATGTGGTCGCGGAGGAACCGGATAGGCCAGGACTCCTACGCCGGATCTGGGTTCGCGCCGTCGCTGTTGCCCGTTGAGTCGCCGCTGAGCCACAGCGCCGTCGAGCGGCCGAGGGCGAGATCGCGCGTCAGCGGCGCAAGCGACGGCATCGCCGTCCTTCGTTTGATCTCGCCGTAGATATTTCCTATCGCCGCCAGCATCCCCTGATAAGGTGCGTGACTCGCGTCATGCACCCGTTCGCTCACTGCTCGATGAGCGGGCCAACCGGGCGGTACGGCATGATGCTCGGTATGAACAAGAGCGGGGAACGTCGTCGTCTGGAATGGGCGCGCAGCGGGTGGGGAGTTGGCGAAATCACAGCCCTGGCCATCGCGATCGCCCTCGTCTGCGCTGGGGCATACATGAGCGTAACGAGGGAGGCACCTGCGTACGTGTCCACCTACATCCCCGACGCAAACGCGGGCAAGCCCGTCCCGCCTACAGTGACAATGCCGGAGAGCCCCCGCGTGCTGTTTGTAGGCGATTCGTTCACCGAGGGATACGGGGCGGCCGACCGGAGTCAAGGTTTCGCCCCCGCCTCGCAGCCCTTGCTGGTTGGACCGACTACAAAATCGACGCGGTCGGCCTGACTGGATTCATGAGACCCGGCGCGAACCCAGTAGCCCAACGAACCTATTTGGACCGCATCAAACTCCTGCACGACACCAGCGCATACAACCCCAACGTCATCATCTTCCAGGGCGGACTCAACGATAACGACTACGCGGGAAGACAGTTGCAGAGAGCCGTCCAGGACACCCTGGCTCAAGCGAAAGTGTTCTGGCCGGATGCTTCACTGATCCTCATCGGGCCGATCACTTTCCGTGACACCCTCGCGCCCGTGACTGAGTCGTACAAAAACGGTGCCTACGTCGCGAAAATCCCTTTCATCGACCTGAACAGACGGCCCGTAATTAAAGAAGCAGACAACGCTCGCCTGACCATCCAGGACGGGTGGCATCCGAACAGTGAAGGACATGCGCTCATCGCCGCCGAGGTTCGATCAAGAATCGACGCGGTCACCGCGTAACGGCTACGCCGCCGTATTGAGGTGCAGGCCGTTGATGTAGATGTTGTCCTCGAATACGTTGTTGCTTGCGGCTGTGGAGAACCCCGGTGAGCTGCCGTACGCCTTGCGACTGTTGCGCGTATTGGCCCCTCGAAGGGTGTTCCCTAGGACGATGTTTTGACGGACGGGGCTCGCCCGCCGCGCGCGGTGTGGTTTACCGTCGAAAACACGATTCCGTCCAGTCCCAATACTTCGATCCCGTGGTGGTGGAAGGTCGGAGCGACTGGCAAAGACCCCGACCATAACACCGGTTTCCGAGGATCTGGTTCCGTTTCACATGCCCCACAGTCCGATGCCGTAGGTTCCCGCGTCGGACACCCAGTTTCCCATCGCGGTGTTTCCGAATGCGGGTACGCCGGCTCTTCGGGCTCGGATCCGACACCGCTGTCGCTCTACTGGTCACCGTCGGAGACAATCCCGAACGCCTGAAGTCAGAATCATCATTCGCACACCTCTGCGGAGTAGCACCGATCCCTGCATCATCAAGCAACATCAACCGCCACCGACTGCACCGCGGAGGTGACTGGGGCGACAATCAAGCACTCCACACAGCAGTAATCGTTCACCTGAGGTTCAGCGACAGAGCCCGCAATTCTGCAGATCGCCGCAGGTCAGAAGGCGAAACAATGCCTCAGATCATCCGATGCCAGAAACGCTATCTCGCCCGAGAAGTTTTCAGCGCACTCCGGCACGATTAACCGGCTCTCGCCACTTGACATCTATAGGAGCGTCCTTGGCCACCTCCCGCAGGGCATCCTTCTCGAGCTCGGCGTCGGCGAGCAGGCGTTTGAGCCGGCCGTTCTGCTCGCGGAGCTCCTTGAGTTCCTTCGCGGCGTCGGTGTCCATCCCGCCGTACTGGCGACGCCAGTTGTACAACGTCGCCGCCGACACCTCCAGCTCAGCCGCGATCTCCTCCTGCGTCTTGCCCGCAGCAGTGAGCTCGTCAGCGCGCCGAAGCTTGCGCACGATGTCCTCGGCAGAGTTCCGTTTCCGTCCAGCCATGTTCTCCATTGTCCTATCCACCCACTTCAGGGGCAACAAGACTCGGAAACAAGATGTCCCTGTTCTCCGGGGACACGCCACTGTCACCGTCGATCAACCCGAGAGGTGCAATACGCATCCATCATTTTCTCTCCAGCAACTGTCGAATCAATTTAAACACGCGAAACTAGCTGCTTATTGAAAACTTCCCTCTCATGTAGCGGGTCAGATATCTCCTATCCTTCTGGCTTTCAAGGTGGGATATTTGGAGCTCCAACTCGGTCCTATACTGCGACTGCTGCAGCGAAGTCGCGTGTGTATCCAAATTCAACCCAAGAACGGAGTTCAGGCAATGTACATAAGCCCGGTTCAAACTTGGGTCCGAATGAACCTCGCGCTGCCAATTCGATCCTGCGGTAACTTGCTTAACGTGGTGACGGTACGCAAGGACCGGTGTTCCGCCACGCTCAATCGGCACCCCTGAGGATGACAAGCGAAGCCACAGCTCGTAGTCTTCCGCGGGCCCCGGACGGTACCCGCCAGCTTCCTCAATGACCTGCCTTCGCCCATACAAAGTTGAGTGAGCCACCGGATTTGAGATCAATAAAGCTATGCGCATGGCCTCGGGGCTGATCCTAGCCGGGATCGACGGCCTCGGCACAGGAAATCCGGCTCCAAAATGAACTACAGTCCCGAATAGAATTTGGGATTCCGAGCGGTCGATTTGCCGCCTTTGAAGCCAGAATCTATGAGGAATGCAGATATCATCCGCATCCATCCTTGCCACAAAATCGCTATCAGTATGTCGGAGAAGTTCATTTAGCGCATTAGCCACACCGCCACCTGCGCTGTTCGGAGATTCCAGCACGCGGAGTCGTTTATCACCGATTTCACCGAGAATGAGACCGGTCGAATCCGTGCTGCCGTCATCGAAAATCACCAGCTCAGCGTCCTGCGGCATCGCCCGGAGAGTCGACACGACTGCACTCTTGATAGTCGATTCTGCATTTCGAACAGGAAGCAGGATGCTTAGCTCTGGCATTGCTGACTCTCCAGTCTTACGTGCACCGAATGACGCGAGCCGGGTTTCCGACCGCGACCGAGCGGGGGGGTACGCTTTTCACGACCACCGCACCAGCGCCGATAATGGAACCGCAGCCCACTGTAATGTCGCCAATTATGGTTGCGCTCGCGCCGACCGTGACCCCGTCCTCAATAACAGGCACCCCTCCCCCTGGGACAGATTGCCCGATGGTCACGCCGTTCCTCAGCGTCACATTCTTACCAATTACGCAATGGTCATGGACAACCAGGCCGAAGCCGTGAAATATAGTCAACCCGCCGCCGACCACGGTTTTCGGGCGCAGTTCCATGCCAAGGATAAATTCCGTTACGAACCGATACAAAAGCTGGCCCGGAAGAGAAGACTTCCGATACCTCGGGCCTTCACCCATCATCGCTTTGGTCGCCCTGAACGCCGTGAGAATCAAAATCGATTTCGGGTCTCGGCGGTTCGCTCGGAGGTCGGCGCGCCACTGATCGTACGTGACTTCGATAGATCCTAGCATCGCGCTACGTTCACTTTGTCCTCGGTGATGTCCAATTTTATTCTCGTTCCGTATTCTGATCAGTGCCGTTTAGAACTGCTTCCGCCAAGCCTACTTGCACCGAGAGGCAGGCGCAGCGAGCCCACCTGCTCACGCGTTGCTCACCGACAAGGTCCTCCTTAGGTCTACATGGACACGCTGCCAGTGCCGGCCAAACCGCCCGTATAGTTGCCAGGTCGACGCGATATGAACGTCATTCTCACTTCCACGGCCCCGGCTCAATCGACCTACACCTGCGTGCAGGTTGGCAAGGGGACGTGAAGAGGCACTCGGATTCGTGGCGTTTTGTCCCAGGTTCGGCCGACGCATTCGACGTTCCCGTCACTAATCTTGCTGTCCTCTAACACTCTCGCTAGTTAATGTTTGACAAATATTTTGTTAACTTGGAACGCAATGTAGCGTTGAGGGAGAGAGCAAAAGTAGCCGCGCGGTCAAGTGCCAAGTTCCCGAAAAAGGTCAGTCCTACCATACGACGCGCCCTTGCCATATCGCCGAAATGGCTCCACGATGATCGCCCAGTCCCTGCACCCGAAGTATCGAAATCGCAAACAAGCTCGGGTACAACAATCGGCGGCTGCACCAGCACTGCGCGCAGGATGTATAGCTGGTCCGCGGCGAGTCCGAAGTCTGTGTCATACGGCCCTAGCGCAGCTATAACATCGCGACCGAAAAAGCATGCTTGATGGGGAACCGACTTGTAGCCAAGTGCAAATTTATGCAGATTGAACGGGGCTTCTCCAAATAAGCCCTGCAGTTGCCCATCATTGTTCACAAGGCGCGCAAACCCGTACCCCCACGACTTTCGAGGATCCTGACATGCATCCAGCACTTGCTGAATCGCATCGGTCGAGCCAAATCTGTCGGTTGAATGCATGAACCAAAGTAAATCGCCCCGTGCCCTGGAAATTCCTTTGTTCATCGCGTCGTAACGCCCCTCGTCAGGCTCCGACGACCACTGCATGTTGGACGGCCCGCCCTCATGCAGCGAGAGGAGGTTCTCAACAGTGGTTCCAGATCCTCCGTCCACAACTAAATGCTCAATATCGAAGCTCCCGACCTGACTTCTCGTGCTGTCGATCGTCTTCAGCAGTCCTTCCGGGTCTTTATAGCTGATCGTGATCACCGACACCAACGGCCTCAATTCAACTCTCCTTCGATTATTGGACTTCGTTGACATGTGACCGCTTACTCCCAGTTCCAGCCGCGGGACCCGCGCCGCAACGTGGCTCCAGCCC
Source organism: Rhodococcus cerastii (assembly GCF_033042195.1). Taxonomy (NCBI): domain Bacteria; kingdom Bacillati; phylum Actinomycetota; class Actinomycetes; order Mycobacteriales; family Nocardiaceae; genus Rhodococcus; species Rhodococcus cerastii. Next base: position 186,931 of record NZ_JAWLKF010000010.1, on the reverse strand, counting down.
GGCCCACTCAGGCGACCACATACCGCTAAGTAACTGTCCCCTGTTCAAGACGACCGCGTCCATTGTTGATGACACCTACCGCCCTGCGAGTCGTGCCCCCTACATACCCCACAGTGTGTTGCCGAGCCGACTGTCCTGCAACCGCCTACTCTCGGTTCGGACGAGAGAATGAATTCTGGCTTGAAAGCCCTGACGCCACCGCCAACCAACGGACTACATGCACGTCTGAACCTACCGCAACCGAAGCGTCGACCGGGATCGACCTCACGACCCCGACCACAAGCCCTAGCCGGCAACGACCATAGCCATTTGTGAGCTAGTCCGCCCGATCTTCGACCGCCACTCCCTGCGGCCTGAGCCGATGCTCGATGGCGTAGGTCCCGTCACGACGACTAGATGATCGAGTTCAGGTGTCCATAGGGTTCGGGCATTCACGATCCGGCGTTACGCCGTTGTCATCTCGGTAGACGCGTCGAGAAGGCCTCAACGGAGCGGACCCTTGCGGCGGTCCTCACCAGAACCGCCAGGTAGGCGCGTTCACTGCACCCCAACGCAGCTACCTCGCAATGTCGATTCAAGGGGGGCGATAGTGCCAGGAAATAAGTACCGTTGACCGCCCAGCAGCCCCACGCTGGCGGGTAACTTCGTCATCACACCTGAACGTCACCTGCATGCGAGACCTCATCCGATCGGCCGACTCGAACTTTCCTTGCCTAGCCGTTAGTCTCGCAACTAGCTCCGGCTACAAGCGTGTTTGCATAGCATTGACAGACGGCCAGTCCAGCAACGACGGTACTTACCAGACAGGAACAATCGATCATGGTGGCGCTAAGATTCGGGTTCATTGACGAGCGGCGCTGCATGCTGCCGCGACAGCGCCCTGCTTTAGTTTTGTGACCGAACCCGTTTGTCGCGTCCAAGGCGTCTCGTCATGACCGAACACGAAATCGACGTTCCCCGACGACCGGTAGTTTTTGTTGGCAAAGTACCGTTTCTGGTATCGACACTAGATCAAGCAGTTGCCACAACAATCAATCTGGCAATAGCTAAAATTGCCGAGCCTGTTCGACTGTCCAACGCGTACTGCGTTGCCCTCGCGGAAAATGATTCAATCTACGAGAATCTGTATGCGAGCGGAGGCCTCACATTTCCTGATGGAACACCAATTGTTTGGTTTATGCGCAGATTTAAACACTCCCGGAAGTCGCAGCGAGTTCGCGGTCCGTCGCTATTTGGCGAGACATTACGCCAAGGCGTTGGGTCGGGTGTCAAGCACTACTTTCTGGGTACGTCTGAGGACACGCTCACGAAAATGCGCGAACAGGCTCAGATTTTGGCACCGGGCGTGAAGATCGCAGGCGCTTATGCCCCACCTTACGCCGAGCTCGACACCGACTTCGTCGCGAAGTGCGCACGCGAGGTTACTGACACGGATGCAGATCTCGTTTGGGTTGCACTTGGCACACCTAAGCAGGATTTCTTGAGCGCCCAGCTCGCACCGGCAACCGGTCGGCCCTGCGTCGGAGTCGGTGCAGCGTTCGATTTTCTAGCGGGAACAGTTCGCGAAGCGCCCGTGTGGATCCAACGATCGGGATTCGAATGGCTTTTTCGTCTATCCCAGGATCCGAGAAGGCTTTGGCGTCGTTACTTGATCGGTAACATTCGCTTTCTGACTGCTGCGACCAAAGGGTTGTTTCGTCGATCATGAAAATTGCGCTGGTACACAGCTTTTACTCGTCTTCGCAACCTAGCGGCGAAAACTCTGCGGTCATGGACCAACTTGCTGCGCTTGAACGGCATGGATTTGAAGTAAGACTGATATCGCGCAGAACCGACGACTTTTCTGGCCCTGGACACATCCTCCGCGCTGCATCCACGGCTGCAGGATTCGGCGGACCCGATCCGTCGGCCGAACTCGAGGCATTCGCCCCCGATATCGTTCACGTTCACAATCTCTTCCCCAACTGGGGCAGTAGCTGGCTCAAGCACTGGGGGGAAAGGGCTGTCAGTACTCTTCACAACTTTCGGCCAGTGTGCGCCAACGCAACTCTCTGGCGCGATGGGTCCAAGTGCACCGAGTGCATTACGCACGGATCTGTTCGTTCTATAATTCATGGTTGCTATCGGGACTCTAAGATCGCCAGCATCCCATTGGCAGTGAGCACGCGTTCCGCCGGAAAGTACTCTGCGCTGATACACGAAACCGCCGCATCAATTGTTTTGAACTCTGAAGCATGCACTTTTTACCGCAGCATATTTCCCGACTCAGATTTTACCGTGTTGCCCAATTTTGGCCCGGCTCCCACCAAGTCTCGGCTAAAAAACCTGCCGGAGCCAAGTTTTATATACGCAGGTCGTCTTGTGGCCGAAAAAGGGGTTCGAGATCTGCTTGAAAATTGGCCAGCCGATGTAGTCCTCCACATCTACGGCTCCGGCGACCTCGTTGAGTATGTCGAGAATGTGGCAAGTCGGAAGGCTAACGTCTATTTCCACGGTGCCCAACCACGCGAGACGGTGCTGAATGCGCTTATTTCAGCTACGGCGCTAGTGCTCCCGAGCCAGTGGCCGGAGGGTATTCCTACGATTGCGCTGGAAGCCCTGGGCAGCGGGACTCCGGTTATGGTCTCTGCGACGGTCAGCGCAGCGGAAACAATTATCGCGGATGGCGCAGGCGTAATCCTCGATTTCACATCACCTGCATCATTGCTTAGCGCGATAAGAAAGGTGTCCGAGAGCGGCCTCGAAATGCGTGACGCAGCTTATGGCCGGTATCAACAGAGCTTTTCCAGTGTTGCTTGGCTCTCGGCGATAGTGCCTCTTTACGAGCGTATCGCGTCCGCGTCCACGTAGCGTTTTGAACATCATCGGCAGGCATGCACAAATGCAAATGAAGCCTTCTAGACATGGCGAGCTCGATAGGCATGGTGTCACCAAAAGATTAAGCAGTACAAGACGATTAGCTATGTCACCTTCTCTGCAAATATATTCGCCAGCTTCGAGCTGATACGGATATGCCGAGCTGCCATAAAGGCTGTCGGCCCCAACTGAAACACTCCCACTGCAACCACAAGAGCAAGTATCGCACCGGTGGCTCCCATAGTCCCCGACAGAGCGACGGTTGCGACCATTGAAACCGATGCCATGGCTATCACAATCACGGCCTGGACGCGCAGGCCGTTTTGGTCGTTAAGCACCACCGCCGACGGTTGATGCGCAGCCGACAGGAAAACGTACGCTGCAGACGCGACAAGAAGACCGACGGGAAGCTCAACCGCGCTGTCAAGTAGAATTCTTGACACGAGAATTAGTGTGAGAACCATAACGCCAGCGCCTGCAGCGCCCATAATTGCAAACCCACAAATGTGCTTGTAGAGACTACTGGGTTGCATTCGGCCCATCTGGGACCGGTACCGTGGCCAAAGCGACTGCGCAATTACGCCGATTATCGACAAGACCGGCAAAAGATATTGCACAACAAGCGAGTATCGAGCCAGTTCGATCCCATCCGCACGATGGGCAAGAATGAGTCTCTGCGCCTGGAAAGCCAGAACCAGTCCAATTGAAATAATTAGAAATGACGACGACTGGCCGAGTATTCTGGATATCCTGAAGCCTGGGGGCATAGACATCACGAATGCGGGTAGGCGTATTCCGAACTCCGAAAGCGACTGCTTACGTCCGTAGCAATCTGTGACCACGGCCACGAGCAAGAAGGCCAATGCCGGTACGATTGCGACAACTGCGGCGGAGTTTAGAACGATAGCGAGCGGAACAACAAGCAAAAGCTGCACTACCGGGTTCAAAATTGCAATCTTCGTGACGGCGTCCATCTTTTCATAGCCTTGCAGCAACCGGGCGCCTACACCCAGCGGCAGTGAAACTCCGATTACCACCATCACAACGAAACACGAAAAATTTGCTTCGCGTGAATCATCCGGCAACCCAAGGAGCGTCGGCCAGCCGACAGTCAGAGCTATCAATCCGCTCGCAATGGTAAGAAATGCACCGACACGGAGTAGTATGCACCGGACACCAACATAGACATCTGCGAGTTGTGAATAGGTTTTCCGCCCGTGTGCCGCATCTGCAGTTGCATTCAACATTGCAACTCCGAGCCCGAGATCTGCGAAGGGCAGCATGATCAGGAGAGCACTGAGAAGCGTGAAGACAGCAAATCCCGATGGTCCGAACTGGTCCACAATTATCCATGCTGCGACCGTCCCCGATACCGCGCCGCCGACCAAACTGACAAGTCGAAACCCGCCGACCCGCGCGAGCGACCCCAACAGGGGCCGAGGAACCGAAGCTCCGAGATGCTCAGGAGCGCTCGCGATGGTGCCGTCCGTACGTTCGTTCAAAACGCGTCGTTGGCTAGGCATAGCGTGGACCAAAAGCGCTGCCCGAGACAACGTACGTGGCCTCCGTACACAGCTCGCTTGGTACACCGTCGCGAGGCACCGAGTCGATCGGGTAAGCGCTCATCGTTTTTGTCTTGCCCTCGTTTCGACCAAAAGTCATCTCGATGTATCCGTCCTGGGTCAGCTTGTGCTGAATGCGGGCAGCTGGCGTCCGACGTGGCAACCGGTCACCTCGTATGCGATGCACGGCCTTAGCGGGCACAGCCGGAATTTCGATGACAGATGTCAAGTGTACGTCGAAGCTACCCACTCTCGCTTGCCCGGTGCGGTGGGCTGCGGCCATACGGAGGGACGACTTGAAGCCGCGATTGGTAGGCGAATCGCACCACACAGTTCGGACCTACCGAGAGAATCAGGGCTGTGGTGAATCCGTGATTGCTTCGATGATGCATTGGCCTAGGCCAACCTCGAACGGCGGCCCCCATGGAATCTGAACCTGCCAACACTCGACAGTCGCCGCGATTTGTGACATCTCCCGAAAGTTCCGCAGCAGCCAACCATGATCAACCCATCCAAGCATGCGTGGAGCCGCCAGAAGCTGCTTGAGCGCATCGGCGGAAGCCATCCTGCGAGCGACAACGCTACCGATGTCACGCCTCGGCAGCGGAAACACGATTGCTCGCAGTGGGAGGTTGTCCTCGACCGCCGTCGGGCAGGATACGGCGGTGCGTCCGTCCGAGGTTTCCCGGTAGGACGCAACCGAGCTTCCTTGACACAACGATGCCGAGTTGGCTCGCAGCCGGAGCTCGCTGGCAGAGACGAAGACGGTCGGATTCGGTTTGAGGTCCACGCGAAGCAAATCATCGGAAATCAGCGGATATCCGGCTTCCGACAGCAATGCAGCAACTGTTGACTTACCCGAACCCGAAGGACCGACTACTGCCACGGCTGCTCGACCCACTTTCGCAGCGCTAGCGTGCAACACCGTGTGACCCCTCAGTCCCAGCCACATTGCGATCAACGCCCCCGCAGCCATGACATCGAGGATGTAAGGGTGTTTCGCCTGTGGGTCAGGGTGAGCTGCAAACACGCTACTGTCCGCGCTAGCCACGAAGTGGCCGACAGCAGGCACCAAGAACCGAGTCTCGCCATCGAGCACCTCGACCCGGTGCCCGCGGCCACCCTCATCGACAAGCTCGTTCGGTACATCCGCACCCGAACGAGGTTGCGGTACCGGATTCGGCTCACCTCTCACGATAGAGAGGCCGACCCTACGATCACTTTGCGAGTCGAGGGGTAACTTCAAATCGAGATCGCTCGAAATCGTATATCCGTGGGCTCGGTACAGATTCATTTCTTCCGTCTCCTGAGAACCAAGAAGCAGGCTGGCGTGTCGTACCATCCGAACAGTGACGGCGACGGCCACCCAGCCGACGCACAAATGGCGTATCGCGCGGACCCTGAACCAGGCATGACGGTATCAGCCAAGCCCCTGGAAGGAGCTACATGAACTCCAAGGCTTCCAGAACGGCTGGTCGGACCACCAAGCAGTTCACCACTGCAGTTCGGTTGGCCGCTCTGGTCGTTTTCGTTGAGTTGGCCCTCCGAATCAGTACCGTCGAACGCGTATGTCGGCTTCTCAATGTGTCATTCGACGTCTCTACCCGTGCCTCCAGCGATCTATACGACCTCTCGGATCCCCATGTGGTGCGCAGCCAGCGACGCGTAGAACGAGTTTCGCGTCGGATCGGCATGGGCGACCGCTGCTTACGTAGATGCATGGTCCTCGCGATCGAGATTCGAGGTCACGCTCCAGTACTCCGCATCGGGGTACGTCGATCGAATGACAAGAGGTTCGCCGCACACTCGTGGCTCGAGATCGGAGGCGGCAGCCTGGACCCGGAAGCCGAGCGCTACCGGCCGGCAGTAAACCCCCACCGTGCATCCTGACTACGGATTTACGCAGCTCAGAGCGAGGACAGTTTCGAGTTCAGATGCTAGCCTGCACGTGGAGGGTCACTTCTAAATCCGGGTCAGCGTTGCAAAACACCTCGATGAAAGGTTTCGCATGGACAAGCAGCAGTACACAGCACCATCGATCGAAGACCTCGGCACCATCGAAGAGCTGACGATGGCGATCAACGCGTCATTAAGGGCCGACAGCAAGACTGGGCTTCCCTTCGGCGGTTCATGAGACCTTGGTGGTTGGGCTGGCAATCCCGCCCATCCACCAAGCTCTTACCTTCATTGAACCTCTATTCCTCGTCTACTCGCCAGCCACGCTTGTTGAAGCAGCAGGGCAGATTGCAGAGGAACCAACTTTTGGGTCCAGACAGCTTGCATCAACTCTGCATCCACGTGAGGATTGCTAGTCCCGTCGCCATTCCAGTTCGCTAAGAATTTTCTAGTTTCGTCCCCGAACCTAGACCGGTTGAAGAATGCCTTACCGCGCCTAGTGATAACGCTTTCGGGCAGCAGCCCATCAGAGAGGACCGACATGGCCGTTTCACGCGACATTCCGAAATAGCCTACCCAATCGAGCCAAGACTCAATAAATTTGTAATCGAGGAACGGATCTACTGCGAGACAATCGAAAAGTTCGGCAATTCGGTCGCGCGTCTCGACGAAAACGTCAAGATTTCGCAAAGTTAACTTCCGCCGAACTTCCCCTCGCCATCCGAAAGAGTCATCCACGGCTCGTTTCGTATCCTGCAAGAAAAGTGCGCGCTCTTCCGTGGTCAGCCAACTTACGCCGGTAAGCTGCGTGATCTCGTCGACATCAACCGCTCGCATTGTGCGGAGGAGTGGCCTTACCACGCCTTTGATTGTCTTCGGCTCAGATAGGCGAAATGCTGATACAGCCCGGCGAAATCGATACGATCGAGAACTACCGAACAGTTCGTCACCGAACTCCCCAGTTACCACCGAGCCGCCAGACGCAAACTTGCAGTCGAATAATGTCGAACCCGAGGCCGGCGGGTAGAATGGGCGCCCATTCGCAGCCAGCAAATTGGTCAGAGGCTTGCCCAGTATGTCGAACTCGGTCGACACGTCGTTGATTACCCATTCAAGCGGAAGGTCGAGCAACCGTAGATGATCGATAACTCGGTTCTGCCATTCCGTCTCTTGGGCGTCTGTGTCCTCGGCCGGGTAACGGTGCGTCAGAGCGACCGGCCTTGGCAATCCGTGCTTCTTCGCAACCATCGCAGCCCTGGCAAGCAGAAGAGATGAATCGCGACCACCTGAAAATGCGATTACGCATGGAGTCTTACTGAGTGCTTCCATTAGGATGCGGTCAAGTATTTCGATTGGACTACTCTGAGGTCGCCGACGCCTCAAAGGCTGACCCTTTCGGATCTCGCTCTCAGCCGAGCCAATTGGGAATCCATAAGCAATTTCTCTGTCAGTCAGTTCCGGCAGCATGCCCAACGAACCGAGATTGTCCATAGCTCAGCGATCTCCATTCCATAGCTACCGATGACCTTACAGTTTTATACCAACCTACTGTATCGTGAACCGACACGAATTCACCACCAGATGAGGTCAGCCATGCAGCTTCGCTCTCAAGATCTCGCCGTCAGCCATCTGGACGACGAGACAGTGCTTCTCGATTTGCGGAAATCATCGTACATATCGGTCAAAGGTTCTGGCGTCGAGCTTGTTCGGCTCCTCAGCGACAACAGAAGCGAGACGGACCTAGTCTCAGCCCTCGTTGCAAAATTCGATGTGGGCGAAGCACAAGCAGCCACCGACGTGCGACAGTTTTTGGACGGAATGCGTGACCGCGGCCTTCTCGACGAGTAGTTTGACCGAGCGTCAATCGAATGTAGAAGACTGCAAACGAAAAAGCTTAGAATACTCCCCCGCTTGCGCCATCAAATCTTCGTGTGTCCCGCTCTCGGCTATCCGACCCTCATGCATGACGTAAATTGTGTCCGCCAACCGCGCGCTCGAAATTCGATGAGTAATCAATACTGCTGTTTTTCCGAATAGCGTCTCACGCATCTGTTGAAACAAGGCGTATTCGGCACGTGGGTCGAGAGACGCACTGGGCTCGTCGAGAATGACCATCGGCGCGTCTCGATACAGAGTTCGCGCAATGGCAATCCGTTGCCATTGGCCTCCAGATAGATCGGATCCTGGCTCGAAGATATTGCCGAGTAGCGTGTCGAGCCCGTCAGGTAACTTCGCCGCAAACTCCGTGGCACCCGCCTTGGATAGGACAGAATGCACCCTCTCATCCAAATCGTCGTCACCGAAATCTGACAGTGCTACATTTTCGACAACACTCAAATGATACTCGACAAAGTCCTGAAACAAACATGCGACAGAAGCAGTGACAATCTGAGTGTCCCCCAGTGCCTCGCCGTTCCATAAATAGCGTCCAGATAGTGGCGAATAGAGACCTGCCAACACTTTTGCCAACGTAGTCTTTCCGGATCCATTGGAACCGACCAAGGCAATAACTTCACCAGGTCTAATTGCAAGGTCTATGTCTTGTAAAGCAGTGGTGTTCGATTCCGGATACTTGAATGCGATGTTCTCGAGGCGTACGGCAGGAGGGGCGTCCTGACGTACCGTGAGAGGAATCGCGCGCGAGTATTGACGCACGAACTCTTGATGGTCCTTGAGAAAGGGAACAGCCTCAGCCAACGTACCAACTGAGGAGAACGCGGTGGAAAACTGAGACGCCAGCAACCTGGACCCAACGGCCGCTGCAGCCGCCGAAGACACGCTGAGGTCACCGTCAGAAACAAGTAGAAACACGTACCCGAGCGCCAAAGCCAGAGCAACACTGTTGATAATTGCAGTCGCGACGGCGTCGAACTGTCGAGATCGAGCTGCATTCTTCAGTCTGACGAAGTAGTCGGTGTTGAGGGCAGTTTGACGGGCACTGAGAAAATCTGTGGTTTCGAATGATCGCAACTCTGCGGCATTCGGCTTCATCCCCATCAGCATTCGGATATACGAACGCCGTCGGTCGATCACATTCGCTCCAGTAGCGAACTGGAACTCCGTCCTACTGGAACGTGCGGCAAAGTACAGCGAGGGAATACCTGACATCAATATCAACGCAACGAGGAGCGGATTGATCGTGGCGAGCGCGATACACATACTGCCCGCTCCGATCACGCCCCCGAAAAGCGAGGACATCGCTGTCACCGTCTGCAAAGGTCGCGTCAGCGCGTTCTGCTGAATCCGTTCCAATGTCCCCAGAAACTGGGGTGATTCGTACAACTCGAGTTCCACTGTGGTAGTCACCGACTGGAGATCCGACCACAGACGTTGAGACACACGTTCGCCCAGTACGCGCTGCTGTTGAACCTGGATCGCCGCGATCGACGAGACACCCGCGGTACAGACCGAAAGCAAAACCAGCGGAGCAATCAACCGCAACCCACTGCCGGTCTCTGGCGCAAGCAGAGCGTCCAGAGCGAGCTTGCTGGCAAATACAACGAGGACCGCCAGTGCAGCGCTCAATATTTGTAACACGAATGCGAAGGACGCACCCCGCCGATCCGACTCGAAGACCGTGCTCACAGCGGTGACAATGTATCGGAGACCACCGATTTTCTTGATACGCGAGTCACCCATACAGCACACGTCTCGACCACAAACCTGCCACGGCCACGTTGATCACAACCCTGTGCCCTTTCGGTACCGCGCATAGTCGCGAGCAGCTGCCCGCAAGTCTGCCACTCCGCGACCTGCTCGCCGAAGTCTCGACATCGGGGGTGACAGCCGAGTCAGACTGTTCGATCGGTCACCGAAATCGATTGCGCGGGAACTCGGCCACAGCGCGGCTGCGAGCAGGCCGGCCTTCTTCCTCCACGGTGCCGCCGATATCTGTATGAGCCAGAAACTCGTGCGCGTCGTCGCGACATGACGCATCCGCCAGTCGGGTGAGGGTTCCTCGATAGCCAAAGCTGAGACGTCCAGCCCTACATCCGCAAAAAACTTGGAGGTCGATCGCAGCACTTTCCACTCTGCCGCCAAGAGAAACAGGGGCTGAACTCGATGCGCTTCAGTTGCTTCGACAAGCTCGCGATACTCAAGGGCCCGCAATAGCTCTCGCTCGGCCGACACTTCTCCGGTCTCGGGCCGGAGAGCGTGCATGGCCGCAATCAACGTGTGGGCGAGAACATTCGGTACGACAACGCGTCTACCGCCGATTGCCCTCCGTTCAGTGTTGGCCCACAGCACCTCGAACGACTCGTGCGGCTGCAAATCCGACCCCGGAAAGTAGTGGTGCGCATCGACCTCGACGCCCATCACGTCATTCCTGAGAGTCGTCGAATGCCACAGTGCCAACGCCGGGTCACGGCGGCCGAAGCCCATCGTTTCCATCCGCACGATGAACGCGGGCATGTCGTGCGGGGCGACCCAGACGTCCACATCGACCGAAGCCACTCTTGTTCGCAGACCCTGCGCCTGTAGCGTCGTTCCCTTGATGAACACACACCGGAGCCCTGACTTCTCCGCGACGTCGGCAATCAGCGGGTAGACGAGTTCCATGATGTGCTCTCGCTGCATCGGTCGCGCTTTCTGATCAGAGCCTGCAATCTGATTGCGGCCGCTGGCAAACTTGGCACTGCTCAGCTGAGCCTAGTGCGTTAGACCAACAATCTCGCGCAGTGCGTCCCTGCGCTTTCAGCCAGTGCGATTGTGCAGGCGCTAAGATTCGACAGGTGCGCCAAGGTTTAAACAGTTCTGTCGGGTGATGACGCTGAGAAGGCTGGCTGCGGTGGCCGGACTGTGTGTAGGTGCGTTCTCGATTGGCGGCTATTTCTTGTTTACGAACGCCGGCTACGACGAGCCGACTGCAGTGGACGCCATTGTGGTTCTCGGCGGCGATCAAGACGGCAGAATCGACTACGCTCTGCGCCTCGCAGCAGAGGGGCTGACCGACACAGTTGTCGTTTCGGACCCACAAGGTGCCAGCGATTCGAGAGAGCCCAGCCGTTGCCCTGAGCCGAGCGATAAAGTGCGGATTCTCTGCTTTGTCCCCGACCCGCTGACCACGCGAGGCGAGGCCATCTACGCGAATCAGCTGTCTCGCGAGAATGGTTGGACACACGTGATGGTCATCACCTGGCGCTATCACTTGCCGCGTGCGGGCTACATTTTCGGCCAATGCTTCGACGGAACGACGACGATGGTTCCCGTCGCCCTGACCTACCAATATTCGATTCCCCGTTGGCTTGCTGAATACGCGTACCAGTATGTGGGATACACGAAAGCCTTCATTCAGGGAAGGTGCTGAACGAAGGCTTTCGTGTGAGATGCAGACACGGTCTCGAAATCCGCGAGGTCGGCCTTTGCTTCGGCTACGTTCGGACGCTGTCGACGTGCTCTCGATACCACTCGACCGTCGAAGCAATTCCCGCTTCCAAGTCGATCTGCGGCTTCCATCCCGCATCCCGCAGCTTGTTCACGTCGAGCAATTTCTGCGGCGTTCCGTCCGGCTTGGATGTGTCCCACTCGGTTTCACCCTCGTAGCCCACGGCCGAGGCGACGATGCCGGCGATCTCCTTGATCGTCGCGTCCTCGCCGGTACCGACATTCACTTGATCGGGACCGTCATAGTGCTCCAGCAAATGGATACACGCAGCTGCCATATCGTCGACGTGCAAGAACTCTCGTCGCGGGGAGCCACTGCCCCAGTTGGTCACCGTCTCGATGCCGTCGCGGCGAGCCTCGTCGTAACGACGGATGAGAGCAGGCAGGACGTGCGACCCCTTCGGTGAGAAGTTGTCGCCCGGGCCGTACAAATTGGTCGGCATCGCCGAAATCCACGGCAAGCCGTACTGCTTGCGTACCGACTGAATCTGCAGGATGCCTGCGATCTTGGCGATGGCGTACGCATCGTTGGTCGGCTCGAGGTGCCCGGTGAGGAGGTACTCCTCCTTGATCGGCTGAGGAGCCAGCTTGGGATAGATGCACGAAGACCCGAGGAATAACACTCGCTGAACGTTCTGTGCCAATGCCGCGTCCAACACGTTCACCTGGATGCGTAGATTGTCCGAGAGGAAATCGACCGGGTACGTGCTGTTGGCCAGGATGCCGCCGACCTTTGCTGCGGCCAACACCACCGTCGCAGGCTTGGTCTCCTCGAAGAACGCGAACACTGCGTCACGATCCTTGAGGTCCAACTCCGACGACGAGCGGCCGATCAGGTCGCTGAAACCCGAGGCTGCGAGCTGCCGCCAGATAGCCGATCCGACCAAACCGCGGTGCCCGGCCACATAGAACGGCGCATCACGATTGAGCGGAGCGGGCGTGAAGTCGGAGGTTGCTGAACCGTCCGTTGTCATGGCGCTCACGCCCAATCCGGCAGAGCGGGCTTGTCGATCCACGGGCGACCCTCATGTTCGAGTGCGGCGATATCGGCGTCGACCATGATTTTCGCAAGCTCTGGCGTGTGCACGGTGGCCTTCCACCCGAGCTTTGCTTCGGCCTTGCTTGCGTCACCGATGAGAGCATCCACCTCCGTGGGGCGCAAGTAGCGCTCGTCGAACTTGACGTGCTTCTCCCAATCCAAGCCCGCCCGCTCGAAGGCCACGACGAGGAAGTCCTTCACCGAGAAGTTGCCACCGGTGGCGAGAACGAAGTCGTCCGGCTCGTCGGCCTGCAGCATGCGCCACATGCCCTCGACGTATTCGGGGGCATAGCCCCAGTCGCGAATGGCGTCGAGGTTTCCCATGTAGACGTTCTCTTCGAGACCGGCCTTGATACGTGCGACAGCCCGAGTGATCTTGCGGGTGACGAATGTTTCACCGCGACGAGGAGATTCGTGGTTGAACAGGATGCCGTTGACGGCGAAAATGCCGTACGCCTCGCGGTAGTTCTTCGTGACCCAGTAGGCGTAGACCTTGGCGGCACCGTACGGCGAGCGTGGGTAGAAGGGGGTTTCTTCATTTTGTGGCGGCGGAGTTGCACCGAACATCTCGGAGCTCGACGCCTGGTAAAAACGGCACTGCAAGCCCGCAAGGCGCACGGCCTCGAGCAGTCGAATGGAACCGATTCCGGTCGTGTTTCCGGTGTGCTCCGGCTCGTCGAAGCTCACCCGGACATGCGATTGCGCACCAAGGTTGTAGACCTCGTCGGGCTGAATCTCGGTGAGCAGAGTGACCAGTCTCGCGCCGTCGCTCAAGTCGCCGTAATGCAGAAACAGCTTGGCGTCTTTGTCGTGCGGGTCCTGGTACAGGTGATCGATGCGGGACGTGTTGAACGTGGATGAACGCCGGATCAACCCGTGAACTTCGTACCCCTTACTCAACAACAGCTCTGCCAGATATGAGCCATCCTGACCAGTGATACCAGTAATCAACGCACGCTTCATCTGTCAGCTCCATGGGAAGGTAGATACAGCACAATAGGGCTTCGGCTCACGAACCGCTGCGCAGAAAGTGAGTAGTTCGCGATCATTCAGTACGCGCCATTGCTACCCGCTACGGCGCGTACCGTTTTACCGATGATAAGCAGATCCCCCACCATCGACCAGTTCTCTACATATGAAAGATCAAGTCGCACAGTCTCTTCCCATGAAAGATCGGATCGGCCGCTCACTTGCCACAGCCCGGTGATGCCCGGCTTGACGAGCAGCCGGCGTCGAACCTCACCGTTGTAGGTCTCCACCTCGCGGCGCAGCGGTGGCCTGGGCCCCACGACGCTCATCTCGCGCTTGAGCACGTTAAGGAATTGGGGTAGCTCGTCGATGCTGAATTTGCGCATGAACTTGCCGACCTTGGTGACGCGGGGATCCTCACGCATCTTGAAGAGCACACCGCCTGCGCTCTCGTTCTGAACCAATAGTTTGTCGACCTGCTCATCCGCATCCTGCACCATGCTGCGGAACTTGATCATCTCGAAAGGCTTGCCGTCGATGCCCATTCGCTCCGACCGATAGAACACCGGCCCCCGGCTGGTGAACTTCACTGCTAGTGCGACCATCAGCAGGATCGGCGAAATCACCACCAGAACGGCAAAGGCAAAGAGCAAATCGAATGACGTCTTACTGAATCGTGTTGCACCGTTGTATTGAGGCTTCTCGACGTGGATCAAGGGGAACCCTGCCACCGGCCGCATCACCAGGCGCGGACCCGCAACGTCAACAACTCCCGGAGCAACAACCAGATCGACGTTCTTCTTCTCGAGGTCCCAGATCATCTTACGGATGCCCTTGTCACCTAGGTGTTCCGTGGCCGTTACGGCCACAGTGTCCGCGCCCGACGCTTCCAGTGCCTCGACCACACTGTGCTCGTCGCCGAGCACCGGAATTTCGTAGCCCTCGACCAAAACGGAATCGCGCTGCGGCTCGTACCCGGGTAAGCACATGCCCACCACGCTGTAGCCGGCCTCCGGTGAGCGCTCGAATTGCTGGGCCATCGACACAGCCGCCCTTCGGCTACCCACAATGAGCACTGCGGTTTGGTACTCGCCCCGGCGGCGCCTGGCTGCAACGCTCCTGCGCCAACCCCAGCGACTGAGCAGCAGGCCCAGCAGGCCGACAGGTAGTGCGATTGCCAAGTACAACCGAGCGAAATCTACGCGGAATAGGAGAGAGGCAATAGCGATGACTCCGAACAACCGGAATGTCGCCGATACGATGCGGCGGTACTCTTCAGCCCCGCTACCGATGACGTGCGGTGAGCGTGTCCGGAAGATGGCGAGGAATGCGATCCAGACAGCAGCCAGACCCACCGAGACTGTTGCGTAGCTGATCATGGACTTCGTTGCGACGGTTATTTCGATTTCGCCGAACCGGATGTACTGCGCCAGCGCCACGGCGAGTATCACGACCACAACGTCGGTGAACCTCAGCCGCTCGACGTACCGATGCTCCCAGACCCGACGTATGGTGAGGCGTCTATTCCTCGACGCCCTCCTACCGGACGCCGCCCCCCACGGGGTCTGCTGAATCGATCCACTGATAGCCACAGACGCCCCTTCCCTACGTTGATCCCCTGACCGACATACAGGCGACTGCCTGTATATCGCCGCTTCCACTCGACACCGGAGTGGCGAGAGATTGCTACGCGACCTAGCTTCTGAAGTTTTGCACGCTATCGGCGATACAGCTTGTCAAGTGAATCGCATCACAGACTGATAACGGAGCACAATCGGGTGTCCTCGACGGACGTGTGAGAAACAGTGCTTACCCGCAGAATCGGCAAGATCTTGCGGATCGTTACGACATGCCCGTGACTGTCATTCAATCGAAGTAGCGCAGCGCCTTTCAGCAAGCCCGGCAGGAAAGCGTAAGCACGAGTGACGAAAACTTGATGACCAACGCACTCCCCTACGGCCACCAAGGAGCGGTCAAACTTCCTGACCAAAACAAACCGAAAGAACCTGTAAACTGTGACAAACAAGCATCTTGCCGTGTTTCCACGGGTTACGCAAGCGCATTTGATGCAATATTCATTCAATTGAATGGAGAGAAGTTTGA
Source organism: Rhodococcus cerastii (assembly GCF_033042195.1). NCBI lineage: Bacteria > Bacillati > Actinomycetota > Actinomycetes > Mycobacteriales > Nocardiaceae > Rhodococcus > Rhodococcus cerastii. Next base: position 171,121 of record NZ_JAWLKF010000010.1, on the reverse strand, counting down.
TTGTTCATCATCTGTGCATGGCGCAGTCGCGCAATAATCTAGCGATTTCACCAGATCTAAGGTCGACCCAACCCGCGGTAGGTCCAGCCGGCCTCACGCCACACAGTGGGGCTCAGACAGTTTCGTCCGTCGATCAAGGACTTCGCTCGAACCACGTCATCGAGGTCCTCTGGGACCAGCTCCTTGAACTCGTTCCACTCAGTCAGAACAAGCACAACGTCTGCCCCCTCGCAGGCGTCCAACGTCGATGAACTGTAGGAGAGGGTCGGGAACAACGCCCGGGAATTCGGCATGGCCCGGGGGTCGTACACGTTCACCGACGCTCCCTGCAGCTGAATCTGACCGGCCACATTCAAAGCTGGCGAATCACGCACGTCGTCGGAATCCGGTTTGAAGGCCGCACCCAGGACGGCGACCCGAGCACCGAGAAGAGATCCACAGGCCTCGCGTGCCAACTCGACCATGCGGGTACGACGTCGCATGTTGATGTTGTCCACCTCGCGCAGGAACGTCAGAGCTTGATCGGCACCGAGTTCACCGGCCCGAGCCATGAACGCACGAATGTCCTTGGGCAGGCATCCCCCACCGAAGCCGATCCCCGCATTGAGGAATTTGCGGCCGATGCGCTCGTCATGTCCGATGGCGTCGGCGAGAACGGTGACGTCGGCACCCGCAGCCTCACACACCTCAGCAATGGCATTGATGAACGAGATCTTGGTAGCCAGGAATGCGTTCGCCGATGCCTTCACCAGCTCGGCCGTGGCCAGATCGGTGACCAAGAATGGGATCTTCTCGTCGAGCAACTGCGCGTAGACCCCGCGAGCCAACTCCTCGGCGCGGCCGGGACGGGCGCGATCGACTCCGAGAACCAGCCGATCGGGATGCAGGGTGTCCTTGACGGCATAACCCTCGCGGAGGAACTCCGGGTTCCAGGCGACCTCGACGCCGTCGCCTGCGGGAGCGAGTTCGCGAGCCATCCGGCCCAATCGCTCGGCCGTGCCCACCGGGACGGTCGATTTACCGAAAATGACGGCAGGCTTCGTCAGCAGCGGAGCCAGCGTCTCGATGACCGAGTCGACGTACTTCATATCGGCCGCATACTCACCGCGCTTCTGGGGCGTACCGACGCCCAGAAAGTGGACCTCAGCGAACTCGGCCGCCTCCTCATAGGAGGACGTGAAGCGCAAACGGCCGGCCGCGATATTCCGCTTGAGCACCTCTTCGAGACCCGGCTCCCAGAATGGTACCTCACCGGCTTCGAGCTTCGCGAGCTTGGCCGGGTCGACGTCGACGCCGAGTACGTCATGACCCAACTCGGCCATACACGCGGCGTGAGTGGCACCGAGATAGCCGGTCCCGAACACTGTGATTCGCATTTGCTTCATTCCCCGTCAGTCGTACTGAACAATGGCGTACTCGACAAGAGCCCGTGACGGAGCGTCACAGCAAGTTCCTGGAGGACACCGCCTTCAGGCCACGCGCACACACGGGAATAGTAAGCACAGGTGATCACGGTCGTCACCCAGGAGACGGTGGTCACAGAGTCAGCTGAACGGCCGGCAGACGGAAGGTTTCTCAGCGACGAACGGGAAACTGCGGGTTCTCCGGCTCTTCGACGGCCTAGGCGCAGCGGTGGATGAAGTCGCTCAGTTCGTACACGCATCGACGCCATCGGCAATCATGGCCATGATACGAACATGTCCGACCACCTGCTTCCACCAGGTGTGTCGACTTTTCAGCGCGATCGGACCACGCGCGCAATTGCGCTGTGCTCGTGCACATTTCCGTAATGAAGCAGGACCGTGGCGCGAGTACGTGACGGGTGGCACGGTTCGTTGGCATGCAGGGCGCGATAGCCCCAGAACAGGTAGACGTTGCCCGGCACCGGCCGAAGGTGCACGAATTCCTCGGGGCGCGATCGCCACTTACGCCGAAAGTACGATTGCGCAATACGATTCGATACCAAAATCTGGTCGAGGAGGTTGGCGACGTACCATCTGCGCAACGGCCTCGCATTCGGCATCAGCAGGAGGTCACCCGGACTGTCCGACGGGATCATCACCGGCACAACTGCAGTGAGCGCGTAAGAATCGAAATGAAAGTTCAGCGAGCGGTTGGCACCGGACAGCCCGGAGATGCAACGCAACACCCTGAAAGGCCGCCCAGCGGGGGCCGGACGACCCACACCTGCAGCAAATACACCTCTGATGACGCGATCGACCTGAGACTCCTCCGGCCAAGCACGTGCAAGGACCTCTCCGAAGGCATCGGAATCTTTGAAATGAACATACTCGCCGCCAGCAGATACAACCGCGGCTTCGACGAACTCCACGAGTGCATCCACCGTTGCTGCCGAGACAACCTGTGGCAGAACGGCATAGCCATCCCGCGCCATGGCCGCCAGCGCGGTGGCTACGTCGAACGCCATCGCATGTTCGGATTCCTCGGAGTGGGGATCAGCTATCTCCATTGAACCTCCGGGGCGGCCATCTCATTGCACGTTCGTGAGTTTCGTGGATTGCACAATCGATGATGGTGCACATCTCGGTTCTTTCGACCTATCCAAAACCACATTTTCTATTGTTGCCCAGAACTGTGAAAAAACAAACCACCGCAGCTCCGATTCGACGAGGCGACCGCAGGACGCGACCCAAAACGCAGCTTGATCCGCGGGCCAGCTTGATTAAAACAATTGTTCAGCCTGCAAAGAGGACCGAACAAGAATCGAAGTACGCTTTGCCCGCCTCAGGTGAATACTGTTCGAGTAAATCTGCATAAACCAGCGAGCAAATCACCGGGCATGACCTGTTCTCGACGTAGGAAAGATCGGGGCCGACGCCTTCTCCCCACGACAGATCGGACCGGCCACTCACCTGCCGGAGCCCGGTCACGCCCGGGTCGACGAGCAGTCGAGATCGCACCTACACCTGACGCGTGCGGGCCAGTCAGCGACGAACAGGAAACTGGGGATTCTCCGGCTCCTCGACGGCTTGCACACACGAGAAGAGAAAGTCGGCGAGGCTGTGCCGACTGTTGGCATCACCGAGATCGAATGCGTCGGCCCTACCACTGGACTCGACGACCGCGGAGTAATACGATTCGACGGCGTCGGCCAATACGGACCGCATCGACACAGAACGGTCGAGGTGTGCGCGCGAAATGAGCTCGACGCGTTCTTGCAACAACCAGCCGAGAGTCCCTTGTTCCGAATCGATCATGAACGTAACGCCTTTCTTCTCCCTAAGAGTGGTCGATACTCAGGACGTTGTTCGGGGCCTCGGCTTCTGTTACCTCGGTCCCCTTGTCGTCCACGCTGCGGGCGCTACCGAAAACTGGGGTCACAACGTTGTCCAAGCCCATCCACTTCAACACATTGGTTTTGAAACGCGCCTTGTCGAAATCCCGCGCACGCAGGATGGAACTTTCGCGGCTGGCGTTCGCGGCGCGATGCAGAGCAGCATCGACATCGGTCCAATCGTCTATGTCGCAGCTGGCACCCGTAACTCCGTCGACAACGCTCTCGGCGGCTCCCCCGGTTCGGTTGGCCAAAACCTTGCCACCCGCTGCCATTGCCTCGACCGGCATTATTCCGAAATCCTCGACCCCCAGGAACGCGAACACCAGAGCTCGGCTGTACAGCGTGAACAACAGCTGGTCCGAAACACGTCCGAGAAACACCGAGTGCACCCCGAGATCCTCGGCCAGCTGCCTGAGCCTGGCCTCGTCAGGCCCCGAGCCGGCTATGACCACAGGAACGCCGTTGCGAGCGGCCGTCTGGATGGCTGCGTCCTGACGCTTGTAGGACACCAATCGGCCTGCGCCCAAGATGAATTCAGAGGGCAGTCGATCCACTATGCGGCATTCGTCGTCAGTGAGTTCCGAACGCCAGTCCGAGACCGACTGAATACGTGACACGTCGACAGGGGGGTACACCACGTGCGCTTCTTGCCCCCAGCTGTCCCGCATTCGATCCGCTATGAAGTGGCTGTTGGCGGCCCACGATGCAGGTGCCTGCGCGCGCGATTTGTCGATCCGGCGAAATACCGGGGCTGCGGCTTTCACATGCGCCTTCTGCCCGCGAGGATCGAGCGGTGCTGCCCACAGATAGCGGGCCGGGGTGTGCACATACACGAAACGACGCCGATCGGTGTGCCCGTAGCTGCCCGCGTGGTGTGCAAACAGATGTGAGCTGATCAGCATCCAGTCGTATCGATCCACATCGAGCATCCGCCAGACAAGGGGAAGAACGGACATCGCCAGCTGCTTGTTGTGACGCAGCGGGGTCCGCGACAAAAGGCTCTCCCGTACCGGATTGCTCGGGTACCGGCCAGGCGCGTCGTCCCAGGAACAGAAAATCGGCAGACCCGGGAACAGCTCGGCGAAGGCGTCCAAAACCTTCTCGGCTCCACCCGATTCTTCGATCCATTCATGAACAAGCACACCATCACCCGGAGCCGAACCGACTACGGGATTTGCGGGACCACGGTCCATTGAAAAACCTCTCTGGCTGCATCGCCCCGACGCAAACACAGATCACATCTCGTGTTCCACTTCGTGGTGAAACAAATCACGGGTCGAACCGAGCCGAACAAGCTGACAACACTGGACACGCAAGCGGATCCGTCCGTATCCGCGATCGAATGGCCGCGGGTCGTGTTTCCTGGATGATCCGTACCGGGGTTAGGGTACCTAAGGTTGGTGAATAGTGCTCATCAGAAAGCGCAGGCGCGCCGATAACCACGGTATTCTTCACAACGGATATGTTAGAGATCACAAGATCTGCACCAGACTCGAAAGTGCGGTATGCACAGACCATGCGAACACAGGCCGTTCTTCTGACGATGCTGTCCTGCGCCCTTCTCACGGCATCCTGCGCAGAAGAATCGGAATCAAGCGAACGTGCGGCGGATTTCGTTCGCTACCCCACCACCAGCGAGGCCGCGGCCGTAGCGCCGGTTACTCCGGTGGAGGACACCGAGCTGAACGCAATCCTGGCGTGCCAGGAGCAGATACTGGGCAAACTGGTTGCACCCCAATCTGCATCGTGGGGGGAACAGCGCGCCCAACGCGAGGGCGTGGACCCCGAGATCACCAACAGTGTCCGCACCGGCGGTTACACAGGTGAGTACGACTGGGTGGTGATCGGCACCGTCGACTCGACAAACCTCGCCAACACACGTGAGAAGACCGAATATGTCTGCGTCACAACGATGTCGCCGGAAGGCGCGATGATCGGCACAGTTTTGCGAGATCAAGTTCTCGGCCCGGTCTGACGCATCGATGGGTCCTACGGGCCGGCACTGTCCAACGCGGCACCCACCGCTGGGGCCAGAGTCAGCGCTGCAGTCGCCGAGATGTGGCGGTCATCGCGGTAGAGCAGCTCGTTTCCTGCGAGCGGGAAGCACGAATCGACCGAACACAGCAGATCGGCTGCATCGAGGAAGGTACTACCCGATTCGTTGGTCACCGATTCCATCGCCGAATCGAGCTCAGGATCCATGGCGTCTCGCCGATCCAGCGTGCAACTGGCCGTGTCGTCCAAATTTGCCGACAGACACACCGCGGGTGCCCGCGTCCACGTTGGAGTGTCACCGATAGCGACCACCTCGGTGAATCCGGCCAGCTCTGACAGCACTCGGGCGAAGCCCGAGACATAGTCGACCTCGAACTCACCGGAGCCCGCGTACAGGTCTCGATAGCCTGCGGCATAGCCACTGACGACTACCATCGCCGGCTTCATATCCTCTATCTCGGCCAAGGCATTACGACGAAAAGCGTCGCATTCCGGAAACGGCCGATCCAGTTGATACGCATCGATGGGTACATCGGCCGGGGTGCAACCGGACTTCGTCATCGCCACCAGCCGCATACCGCGCGCGACTGCGTAGGCCTCGAGTGCCGGGAACCATTGCGATGCACGGGAATCGCCGAACATCACCAGAACGGAGTCGGAATCGGCGTCTCCGTAAACGCACTCCTTGCTGGTCACGTCCAGATACTGCGCTTCACAACCGTCGCCGTACACCGCCGGAATGTCGTCCAACGAGGCCTCCAACGAGGGAGTGACGTTGCGCGGAACACTCGATGGGAACAAACTTCCACTCGCGACATCGGCGGCTGTGGGCACCGCCGCGTCGCCCCCTCCGTACAACTGAGGCACCCGTGACAGGCCCAGCCCGGCCACCACCGTTGTCACCGTGAGGACCAGAGCCAACACCGCATTGAGCGATCGTCTCTTCACCAGTACCGGAAGCGCCCGCATCGGCTCTTCGACCAACGTGTAGCCGAGCCAACCCAACACGACGGACAACACCCCGAGCGCCAGCCCCTCCGGCAGAGTCAGGGGCCGGTTCCACATGATCGCCGGGATGATCATCAGCGGCCAATGCCACAGATACGTCGAGTACGAAATACGCCCGAGCCACCTCATGGGACCGCGATCGAGAAGAAACGCTGCACCCCTCCCCTCGCCGTCGCCGATGATGACCGCCGCGGTTGCGATCACAGGAACAAGTGCCAGCCAACCGGGGAAGGCCATCGAGCTGTTCATCGTCAGTCCGCCGATGATGAACAGCGCAAAGCCCGCCCAGCTGACCGCGATCTTGGACCGGGTGGAGATGCGAGAGACCCACGGCCACGCCAGAGCAAGTAGCCCACCCACGCCGAGTTCCCATGCGCGCGTGGGCAATGCGAAGAATGCCCAGGCTCGGGAAACCCCGGTGAGCCACACGCACAGAAGAAACGACGCCGCGACCAGAATCCCCAGCACGATAGCCACACTGGCCCGCCTGTTTCGCGCCCACTTCACACTGAGCAGGAAGATCACCGGCCACACCAGGTAGAACTGTTCTTCGATGGCCAAAGACCAATAGTGTTGAAAGACAGACGGAGTGGTATCGCTGAGGTAGTCGGTACCAATCCAGGCGAGCCACATGTTGGTCACGTTGAACGCGCTCGCGAGACCATCCTTGGCAACCTGCGTCAACAACAGCGGAGGCAGGAGCAACTTCGACGCAATGAACGTCGCGACGATGACCACCGTTGCGGCAGGTAACAGTCGACGGACTCGTCGGGCATAGAACGTCCGTAACGAGATACTCCCCGTCTTGGTCACCTCGGCCATCAACAGACCTGTGATCAGGAAGCCCGAGATGACAAAAAAGATGTCGACCCCGATATACGACCCGGGCAACAGCCCCACACCCGCGTGGTACGTCACCACCAGGAGCAGCGCTAATGCGCGAAGTCCTTCGATATCGCGCCGAAAGGGTACCTTGGGCTTTGCCGCCGGATACAGAACAGCATCAGTGACGGCATGCTTGGCCAACGGTGAGTCTCCGCCGGTCGATCAGTGCTTCGAAGCGCGAGACACGGCATGGCCCGAGCTCGAATCGTCCACGCCGGCATCGGCCTCGAACTTGACCATAGGTTCGGAGACTCCGCTGTAGCGATTGGTCTTGCTCTTCTTGCTCCTCCTGCTGGTTTCGACCGGGGCACTGGGCGGCTGGGCCGCTCGTACCACCGCTTCCACCTTGCCGAAATCTGCGATCACGCCGGCTGGGTCCGGGATGCTGTTGGTCAGCGACTCCAGATCTGCCACCGACACCCTGTTCAATCCGACGACCACAACACTGACGTCGCCGTGCGTAGAGATCACGGCCGCATCAGTGACGGCCAGGGCAGCCGGCGAATCGATGATGATGTAGTCGAAGCTCGCACGCAAATCGCTTATCACCGTTGCCATTTCGACCGACCCGAGCAACTCACTCGGGTTGAGAGGAGCAGGGCCACCGGTCAACACGGTCAAGCCCTCGTCGGTGACCGCCACGGAATCCTCCAGCGTTGTCGAACCCTGGAGGACCTGTGTGAGTCCCCGACTTCCATCGACACCGAGCAGAACCGCGGCGTCGGGATTTCGAAGATCGCCTTCGACGTAGACCGTTCTCGAACCGCTGACTGCAATAGCCCTGGCAAGGTTCAAAGCGACGGTGGTACGACCTTCGGCAGGAGTGGCGCTGGTCACCGTGACCACCAGCGCCGCGTTCGAGGAAGACAAGTAGCCGACACGCGTGCGCAGCTTGCGGAATGCCTCTGCAGTGGCCGACGACCGGGAATCGAAATCGACCAGCCCCGTCGAACCGAGCTTGCGGTCACGCGGAATCTCACCGAGCAGCGGCGCGCCGACAGCAGTGGCAGCGTCCTTGGGTGAGGAAACCTTGTTGTCCAGACGGAACCACAACATCGCGATTGCCACACCGACCACAAGACCCGCGCCACCGCCGAGTGCCAGGTACCGGAACAGACTCGGTGCGATCGGGGTCCCCGGCAGTGTGGCGAACTCCGTCTGCGTCACCTTCACGACGGAAGGCGGTGCACCCGGTGGCGACTGCAGCTCGCTGATGTAGCCGATTGCGTTCTCTGCGACCGCGTCTGCCAGATCCCGTGCACCTTCACCGGTGTCACTGGTGGCGGCGATCGTCAATGCCACGCCGCCGGTGGGAAGTGTGACACCCACCTGCCCGGCCAGCTCACCCGGTGCAGCATCGAGACCCAGCTGCAGCGCGGTACGGCTCAACACCTGCTGGCCCACGATCAGCGCTGTGAACGACGACGCCTGCTGCTGCGCCAATGCGTTGCCCTGATAGGCCGAGACCACGTTGCCCTGATCGCCTGTAGAAACGAACAACTGCGACGTCGCAGCGTACGTGGGTGTCTCGACCATGAACCCTACGTATCCTCCGACCAGCCCGATGCCCAGCGCTGCTACGACGGCGTACCATCTTTTGACCAGCGCCCGTAGGTAATCCATGATGTCCACCGAAGTAGTATAAGAACGAATTTCGTTTCGTGAGCTCCCGAACGACATCCATTCAGACGAGATCTAGATCTCATCTCGCCGATTTGTGACGCGGTTCCCATTCATTTCGTCACTTATTGCCGTGTTAACGAACTGGAGATTTCCACGCCATGAAACTGCGGAACAATTCGCGATTCTTCGGTCTGTTGATCATGGCGCTACTCGGCAGCGGATGCGCTTCCGGAGCAATGGACACAGAGTACGGATCGGCCGACGCCCCGGAACCCGAGCCGCGCGGCGGCATCGTGGACTTCGCCCCGTGGGCGACGGACTACCTGCCGCTCGCCGACAACACGACGTCTCTGCTACGGATCCGGTACGAATCGTCATCAGGCCTCGACGCCGACGGCCACACTGTCTCGGCCGTTGTTGCTGTCCCCATCGGCACGCCTCCGCTCGGCGGGTGGCCGGTCGCTGCCGTGGCGCACGGCACCACCGGCATCACACAGGACTGCGCCCCGTCGTCCAATCCAGGACTGTCCGGTCTGGCCTCGACGGTGGCTGCATTCGTCGACCGCGGTTACGTGGTGGTCGCGACGGACTATCAGGGGCTCGGTGAACCCGACACCCATCCCTACCTGGAGCCGAAAACCGCCGCATACAACGTCATCGACTCCGTCCGAGCCGCTCGAAGTCTCGTTCCCGGAGCCTCAGGACGGTGGATTGCCTACGGCGGCTCGCAAGGAGGCCAGGCGGTGTGGGCAGCAAACGAGGAGTCTGCCACCTACGGTTCCGGACTCGATCTCGCAGCCGTCATCGCGCTGTCCCCGGCCGCGGATCTCACCGGGCTGGGACCTGCCGCCGAGAACGGAACCCTCACCGCCGAGCAACTTTCGGTCTATCCACTCGTCGTCGCCGGAATAGCCACCGCGTATCCGGACGTCGACGTGCAGAACTTCGTTGACGGCGCTCCGCTCGAGTCCCTGCCGATGCTGCAGAGCTGCACCGGTGAAAATCAGAGAGACAAGGACCGCGTGCTCAATGAATCGAACCCCGGTGAGTTCGAGCCCGCCGACCGGGCCGCGGCCGACAGGTTGAATTCCTGGCTGGAAGCGATCCGACTGCCGAAGGCGATCTCACCCGCTCCCATGCTGATCATCTACGGCGGAAACGACGGACTCGTATTGCCCGAGTGGATCGAAGGCGCAGCCGAACAGGCCTGCAGCCAGGGTGCGTCGATCGACCTGTTGCAGCAACCGATGGCCGGCCACGCCGTCAATCCGGTGCCCGCCCTGGACTGGCTCGCCTCGCGGATGGAAAATCAACCGCGAGGCGAGCAATGCCCAGGAATCTTGGAGTAGGCCCCGGACCGATCGACATCAGCCCACCGACAGCCCTGCTGCAGCACGAATGTTGTCGAACGCCAGCTTGGGGGAAAAGTCACGCCTGACGAGTCCGAAGTTCGCCTCGGCATCCCCCGCATTGGTTCCGGTATTGCGGAACGTGTGAATGAAGACCCCGGCGACGTAAGGCAATTTGCCGGCCTCCCTCAGACCCGCCAGCACGATCTCCGACTGCTTGGCTTCACTGGCCCCGTTCGTCTGCGTCGGGACACCGAACTCGGTGATCCAGATCTTCTTGCCACCGTCGCCGTGATAGTTCATCAGCGCGTACACCTGGCTGATCTGAGCCCAATACACACCTGCCGGTGGAGTAACCCCCGCCGGATAAGGATGCAACGCCAACCCATCGAAGAACGGTTTGCCGCCATTGCTGTAGAGGGCCCGCACAAAGGTGAACGGGGACGATCCGAAGGCCCAATCGGCAGAGTTCGCCAACCCGGCAGCGATCACCGTCGACTGCGGCTGCACGGCCTTGATCGCAGTGTAGGCAGCCTTCAGAGTTGGCAAGTAACTCTTCCCGGTAGGCGAGGGATTGTGGAAGTACGCCAGGTTCGGCTCGTTCCAGATCTCCCAGGTGGAGATGCGATTGCCGTACCTCGTTGCAGCAGCGGCGGCAAAATTGCCGAACTCGTCCGGATTCCGCGGCGACCCGAGGGTCCACGCGTTCGCTTGCGGGTTCGTCGCCCAGGCCGGCGCGTAGGTCGGCAGACCCAGAATCGCCAACCCGCGGGCGGACGCAGCATTGACCAGTCTGTCGATCGGAGCCCAATTTCTTTGGCCCTGAACCGGTTCCACCTTTTGCCAACTGATCTCGAGACGGATCCACGATCCGCCCACGGATCGGATGCCGTCCATCTCACGACCCAGATCCGCGTCGGACATCGTGTACACCGTCGATCCGTTCGAGAACCCGAACGGCTTGAGGCCAGCCCCTTGATTCTGCGCTCGAGCATCGGTAACCGTACTGATGGTTAAAAGGCCCGAAATCGCCAGAATGCCCGCTATTCGCGCTGGCGATCGTAGACGTCGCTGAAACTTGAATCGTTCGATGCGCATGGCGTTCTGATCCTTACTGTTCGGTGACCTACGGTCTTTTCCCCCCGAACACGCCGATGGGCCCCAGTCCGAAGACTGGGGCCCAACTGGTTTAGTTCTAACATAGAGACGGCACCCCCGGTGCCCCAATGTGCAACTCCGCGCCGCAGCGTTGGACGCAAACGGAACAGATCGACGAGGAGTCAGCAATTGAATTCGAGTACCCGTAGCGCCAAGCGCCCCCTGTTGTCGACGGTTCTCGCGGTGGCCTTATCGGTGACGGCATGTTCGAGTGGAAGCAGTCCACAGGTAAATCTGGACGGCGCAGTCCCCACTCCGCCTGCAGGCGACGATCGCGGCGCGATCGTGTCCTCGGAAGTTTTCGAGACCGACTACCAGCCACTCGCAGGCGCAGCGCTTCGCAAGGTCCTCTACAAATCCACCTCGGGTATCGACGGAACCGAAAAGACTGTCTCCGCCGTCGTGGTCGTACCGAGTTCCGCTCCACCGCAAGGCGGGTGGCCGGTAGTCGTGTACGGACACGGAACCACAGGTATCAAACCGGAATGCGGTCCGTCGAACGACCCGACACTCATGGGCGGTGCCGCGGCCGCTGCCGTTCTGGCAAGCAAGGGATACATCACTGTCCTGCCCGACTACCAGGGCCTCGGCACAGTGCAGGCCGGCGACATCCATCCCTACCTCGAACCGAACACCGCAGGCCACAACATGATCGATGCTGCCCGCGCAGCCCGCTACCTGGTACCGAACACCTCCACCCGATGGGTCGCGTACGGCGCCTCGCAGGGCGGTCAAGCAGCCTGGGCAGCAAACGAACTCAGCTCGACCTACGGCACCGGACTCGATCTGGTCGGGGCCGTGGCACTCTCGCCGATCACCGATGCCACCGGGCTCGTCGACGCAGCCGTTGCCGGCACCTTGACCGGTGCTCAGAAGCTCGTCATGCCGATGCTGCTCGAGACGCTGGCAGAATCGGACCCGACCATCGAACTCGGCGATTACATCCACGGTGAAGCACTGGCCAAAAAGGATCTACTCACCACGTGTCTGAACGTGAACCCCGAGGCCATAGACGCCGTCGGCCGACAGATCTACGCACTGGACTTCGCACCCTCGACCCCTGAATCCGAAACTGCACTGCGGACCGTGCTGACGGAAAGGGCATTGCCGAAGACTCCGACGCAGGCACCGATGCTGGTGATTTACGGCGACGAGGACGACACGGTCCTGCCCGCCTGGACCACCGCGTCGGTCGCCGAGGCATGCGCCAAGGGGGACATCATCGAGTCGATCCTGCAGCCCGGGAAAGGGCACGCCGTGGACCCGACGCCTTCCGTCGATTTCCTCGCCGAAAGATTCGCGGGAGCCTCTCCCACCAACTCTTGCTGACCTTGTTCGCGGAGCGGCGCGGCGGAAGCTCGAAGGCAACCCGCGTCTTCGGCCAGCGGCGCACCATCCACGTGGCCGCAAATCCTCCGAGTGTGCCGGCAACAATATAGATCGGAAACGCGACCCAGGCGGTGCGTATGCCCGCGGCGTTCACCGCTAGTACGGCACCGATCATCACGGGGTAATGGATGCAGTAGAAGATGAGCGAGTTCGATCCTACGAACACGAGCGTTCTCGCCAGCCGACCGTCACCGACAGTGAAGCCGGATGCGGTCGCCACACAGATCGCACAAAGCACCAGCAGCGCATATGCGGGGTGGAACCGAATGTCGATACCGAGAAAGCTCGCGACAGAAGTACCGATCGTGATCAGAATCAGTAGCGGCAGGACGAATCGGTTTCGGCCGATCGCACGCCAGATGCCGGGATTGAGGGCGGCCCAGTAGCCGATGATGAAGAACGGCCACAGGTAGAACGGACGTACGTTGAATCCGGTCGTCGCCAACCCGAGCGCGACCACACAGCTCGAGGCCAGAACCCAGAGGGGAGCCTTTTTCAATACGAAGGCGACCGTATAGAACAGCAGGAGACACCACAGGTACCACGTGTACAGCTCCGGCTGAACCGCTATGCGCACCAGTGGGCCGGGTGCCAATTGACCGACCATCCCGACGGTGATCAGCGACCACACGACGTACGGCCACGCGATTCGACGGAGTTTGCCACTTGCGAACCGGCGCAACGGCTTCTGCAGTGACCTTCCGAGCAACATGCCGGACAGAAAGATCAGCATCGGCATACGGAACGGCGACAAGATGTTGTTCAACTGCCACAGGATCGGCGGTGCGGATCGATCGAACCACGTAAGCGCCTCTACAGCATGGTGCACTATGACCGCGAAGATGGCCGCACCGCGCAGCACATCCATCCACAGCGCCCGAGTCGTCGTCGACGGAGCCTCGGCATCGACTCGCACGGTCATTTTTCCACCGGGGAACGCACTTGCGACGCATCACGGGAGCGGTCGGTTCGTTCGGGCCCGGCGGACAACGCCACGAGGAACCCGGCCAGGCAGACCATAGCTGTCATCCACGACGTGCCCTCCCAGAACTGAATTGTGTCCAGCAGGCCGGGATGTGCGCGCCACACCTCCACGACGTTGAGCGCCGACAGGGGAACAACGAAGATTCCGCAATAGACCAGCAGGCTCCCCGGAAATCCGAAGGAGGTAGCCACGTATGCCACGATCACAGACGCGACGACGAAGATCCCGACGAACACGGCCATGTCGAAATTGCCGCCAACCATCCGATTCAACTTGAAATACACGTGCATCGGGCCGTCGTAGGTGAAGCTCCGCGAATCCCACACCATGTAGCCGAACCACCAGATCAGACTTGTCGCAGCACTGATCGCCGCCAACAGCAACGAACTTCCCCGGTGCCCACGCCGGAAGAACATCGGCAGGCCGAGAGTGAGGAACGGAAATCTGAACTGGGACACGACGATGGTGGCAGGAACCAGGATCCACAACGCAACCTTGTTGTCCGACAACGACAATGCGATCAGCGCCGCCAGCGCGAATCCGAACGTCAGGAAGTCGTTACCGTTGGCGAGCGACAACCAGAACCCCGGCGTCAGCGCAAGCAGAACCATGAAACGATTGAGCGTGGCCAAGCCGACCGTTTTGCCGATCACCAGCAGGCACAGTCCGATGAGCAGTGACATCGTCAGCGGGTAGCCGATCACCGCTACCGGCGCATGAGCCACCAACCACCCGGGCCCGCAACTCATCGCATTGCCCGTCGACATCTGAGACGCGTCGTACGGCCACTGCCCGGTGAGCATCCGATCGACACCCACAGCCAAGCATTCGCCCTGGTCGCTGCCTCGACCCTCCCCGCGCAGGGATGCCAGGCGTGGCTGTACGACAGCGACCATGAACAGCACAGCAACGATGGTCGACGGCCCCAACCAACGTCCGAATCGGAGAAAGTAGCGATGAAAGAACGGAAGCGCGCACGCTGCAATGAGAACCACGAGCAAGATCGGTCCAGGCAACGGCAGCAGCGAACCGATCAGTTCCGCCTTCGCGAACACGGCGATCCCGGTCACCACTCCACATCCGACGTAGATGCCCGTCGTCACCCGAGGTGACAGCTCGCGTGACTTCACTTGTCCACCGCGACGTCGGCAGCCAACGGTACCGATCCTTCGGCCTGCTTTCGCTTACGGTTACGCAGATTCATGAACGGTTTCTCCAAGATCTGGTAGGACAACGTGCCGACGATGAGGGTGGCAACAAGCCCAACAGGCCAGTACTGAAGGATGCCCCACGGTGTCAGCAGAAACATCTGCTGCCACAGGTACATGCTGTAGCTTGCGATTCCCAGCCACTTGATCAGCTTGTAGTTGAAGAGCCGCCCAACGAGCGATTCGTGATGGTAGACAGCCATTGCAATGATCGCGACGATAGCGATGTTCTGAATGGAGAAGCCTGCAACCAGCATGAACTTCTTACCCAGGAGCACCTCACCGAACAACGACACGATGAGCCCGAAGACCGCCACCAATCCTATCGGCCACGGCTTGGTGAGAAGTTTTTGAACGCGTTCGGTATGCCAGACGAGGGCGAGGAGACAGCCCACGGCCAACGTGTCGAACCGAACATGGAATTGGTAGATCATCGTGTCGCGCAAGCCCGGCAGCAGAAAATAGCTGGCAACCCGTACAAGCGGCGCAGCCACAATTGCAATGGCCAGGGCCCTTGGCAAGTTCTTGTACCCGATAGCCAATATCACCACCGGCCACACGAGGTAGAACTGCTCTTCGAGCGAGAGCGTCCACGTATGCCCCAGAACCGCGTCTGTCCCCTGATCCAAGTAATTGGTGACGAACAACAGCGCGGACGCGAGATTGATCGGCTCCACCTCGACGTATCCCAACGCACCGAGCAATGCCGTGACGCCGACCAAACCCCACAGCGCCGGCCACAGGCGCACGGCCCGACGAACGTAGAAGTTCTTCAACGAGATCGACCCCGAGCGCTGCTTCTCGCGAATGAGAACGAGAGTGATCAAAAAACCCGAGAGCTGGAGGAAGGTCGAAACTGCCACCATCCCGATGTGGTGGACCGAAACGTAAGCGGGGGTGTCCGCCGTGAGCCGGAAGAGCACGATGTGCACGACCATGACGGTCAGAAGCGCGTACCCGCGGATCCCGTCCAACGACGGAATTCTCTTGTCGCGACCCGTACCGACTGTCGGCGGTTGTACTTTTGTGACCACAGCGATTCCCCCTGCCCCTAGATCCAGTAGCGACGGTAGGGTTTCAAGTTCTTCTGGCCACCCGGATCGCGATGCTTGATGAGTTTCGCCGGATTACCCGCGTAGATGCCGTTCTCTTCCAGAACGCCGAATGCGACTGCCTTGGCACCCAGGACGACACCGTCCTTCAGCACTGCACCGGACATGACCGTCGCGCCGGTGCACAACCACACCCGGTCACCGATCGTGGTAGGTCGGTATCGCGTGCCGTGATCGGGGTCGTTGGGATCGTGGTCACCGCTGTGGATAGTGACGAACGGAGCCATGTCCACGTACGAACCGATTTTGATCTTGCCTCGACCGTCCAGGTGCGAGTGGTATCCGATGTTGGTGTTATCGCCGATCTCGATTCCCCCGAGATCCGAAACGAACGTCCATCGCCCGATCACGACATCGCGACCGACAACCCAACGCATCAACGTTCGGGCAGACAGATTTCGCAACCGCTGAATCGGGATCCGCAACACGAAATTCGCGAAAGCCACGCGGGTCTCGACGGCGAACCGACGCAGTTCTCCCACTATTCCGTTCTCTCTCATTCGATGAGAATACGAAACATCCGCTACGTCGGCACTTCCACCGCCGTGAGATTCTTCATAGTCCGCTGCTGATCAGATTTCTTACGCCTGGCCAGCCATGCTGTTCGCATTACCGATCCGAACGCCAAAGCACCGATCAGTCCGTTCGCAGTCGCGAACGGATTGAGACTCAGACTGAACACCACGAAGAACACGGCTACCGACGACGCGCCCGTGGCAGAAGGATCCAGTCGAATCGACAAGGCGTCGATCATGACCTTGACAAACAGGGCGACCACCGCGATCGCCACGAACGGGCCTGCCTTGAACAAGACGTCGACGAACATGTTGTCCAAGTTCACCGTGCCGCCTCCGGCGATACCACCCTTGCCGAGCGGATACAGCATCGCCTCGGGTGCCAGCTGAAGCAGCTTGAGGCGAGTCTGCGCAGAACCGTCGGTGCTGGCGTCGAACTCTGTCAGTCGGTTGGCGTTGAGAATCGACGAATCGTCACCGAACCTGCCCACCACGGTGACAACCAGGTACCCCGCCGCCACTGCGATTCCGACAGGAACAACTCGGCTGACCCCGCCGCGTCCGGAAATTGCCATCCACGCGAGAGCCGCAGCCAGGCCGAGCAGTGCCGACCGCACTCCCGTCAGCACGAGCGCGAACGCCATCGCACCCATGCCGGACAATAGAAACACCTGTGTCGCAAGATTTTTGGTCGCACGGATTCTCGCGATCGCAGCCAACAGAGCCGCCGAGAGCACCGCCGAGAAAGACGCGGGAGACTCGGCTGTCCCGAACACCCGGAGCTGTTGAACGAACGGCTGCCCGATGCTGTTGAGCTTGGACGAGAGCATCCACAGCCGATCCCACTCGAACAGAAGGAAGAACTGCGCGATGCCGTACGCCGCCACGACGGTTCCGATTATCGGCAGCAGCCTCTCGACGGTGTCCCACACATCGGGCAACCGACCACCGCGAACCTGAACCACGATCAGCAGCATGGAGCACTGCACGATGAGCGTGAACAGCGAAGGCACCGCAAACAATTTGTGCGCAAAGTTTGCGAGCACGAACACGCCGACCGTCACGTACACGAGCCGTTGCCAGATGTCGCGTGGACCGTCGTACTTCTTGTCCGCATACAGCAGGGCCACAACCGCAAGCAGGACCGGAAGCAGGACCAAGGGATCCGCGTCGATGCGTCCGTCCTCGGCGAGGATCCGCCGCACGAACGCACCGAAACAGGTGATCAGCGCCGCGACTACCAAAGATGTCTTGGGACGCCATGCAATGGCGGCCATCAGCACGAACAAGAACACGATGTACATCTGGTAGCTCAGTGACGACCCCATCACCGCGAAGAAGAAGACAACGAAAGCGGCCCCGCACAGCTTCAGGCCGAGGACGACAGCAGCGCGATGACGGTCCCAACGGCGTGCGAGCGCATACATGGTCACGTGTCAGATCCCGTCTACAGCAATGGATGGTTCGCGATGCATCCGCCTGGTGACGATCTCGAGCCCCACACAACGTACAGCGGCGGCGACCAGAGCCACCGACGCCGCCTCGACTCCGGTGAGCCCGTCACGCCCCAGGAGCAACAACCCGGCCAGTGCGACGATGGCCGTGACCCACGAGGGCTTCACCAACTTTTCAGGCTTGCCGATGCCGGCGAAATACGAGATGTCGACAACGTAGCGATCGTTCAGGATGCCCGCCAACACGAGCAACGCCATGATGGGGCGCAGGCCCTCGAACTCGGGTCCGAACACCAGCCCGACGAACGGTGCGCCGATGGCGATGACGACGATGCCCGACGCCGTACTGAGCAGCACACTCCGGCGCCTCGTCTTCTTGTGCAGCAGAGCCAGATCCGAGTTCCCGTCGGCATTCCTCGAATCGGGATACATCATCACACCCACAGCGCGCGAGAGCGGGTTCGCCACGAGTACTGCGGTGGTCGCGACGGCATAACGACCCAGTTCCGCGGGGGTGGACATGACCACCATCAACACCTGGTCCATCCGGGCAGTCACCGCATCCGACGCCGCCGATGCCCATCGCGGCAGGGCATACGAGAAAACCGAACGGGCCTGCCCCCACGCCACGCCCCGACCGAGCCGGGGAACCAACAGCCCGATCGCGACCAGAATGTAGACGACCATCGAGCCCAAATACACCGCGATAGCGCTCTCGACGGACAACGTTCCGGTGAGCGCAAGCACCACGACAGCAATGCTCGGCAGCACCAACGGCGTCGCGCGAAGCAGATTCCACAGATGCATCCGTGATTCCGCATATGCGATTTCCTGCGAGCAATATGCCACGCCCACGAAAGGCAACAGCACCGAGACCACTCGGAGCCCGGTAGTGACATACGGCGGATAGTTCTCTGCGAACCACGGCGCGACGAACCACAGAACGATCCCTGCGAGGGCTCCGAGAACGGCAGAGAGAACGGCCGCGACCGATACCGTCGACGAGCGGTTCTTGGAAGACATGTATCCAGCGGCATTCGGCACACCGAAATACACCAGCCACGCCAACACCGTCAGCGTCACCATCACGGCAGTGACTGCGCCGCGCCCGTCGGCCCCGAGATGTCGGGCGATGAGCACGCCACTGACGAGCCCCATCAGAGTGGTGCCCGCCTCGGTACCTGCGACTCCGAGTAGCTTCTTGTACTTGCCGAGGTTTGCCATAGTTGCCTCGTATGTTCTGCGAACCAGCGCCTCGGCGCAACTTGGCCGCATGGGTCGGCCACCGAGGACACGCGAATTCGGGCCGTCGGCTGCATAATTCCCGGTGTGGCCAACACCCTGTATCTGACCCATTCGGCGGTGCCCGCCGGTGCCGAGCTCCATCTGATGAAACTGCTCGAGCACGCGACGACCTGTGCTGGGGTTTCGTTCGCAATCGACGGGCCGGTTGTCGAACTGTTCCGTCAGCGAGGAATACACGTCGAGGTGTTCGGCGGCCCAGCGGATGCACTATCGATCAAGCGCGTCGAAACAGGATTGACCTCACGGCTACGTGCGCTCGGCGGCTTGGTTCGCTACGGATGGGCCCTCGGCGGCCAGGTGCGCACACGGGACTACGAGCTGATCGTGGCCTGGACGATCAAGTCCTTGCTGTACGGGACAATCGCGGCAAAGCGGGCCCGGGTGCCCCTCGTGTGGTGCGTCAACGATAGATTGTCACCCGAATATTTCGGCCGGACAGCATCTTTCGTCTTGTCCAAACTTGCGACGTTCTTGCCGCGCGCTTTCATCGTCAACAGTCGCGCGACACTGGACACTGTCGACACGCACGGCAAACCTGTGCTGATTGCCCCGCCGGGGCTCACCGTGACCGGCCGGCAGCGCGTCCGATCTGCAGTGACCGTTGTCGCAATGGTCGGGCGGATCGCGCCGTGGAAGGGACAGCTCGAATTCGTTCGCGCATTCGACGCTGCCTTCGCGGGCACAGATGTGCGTGCGGTCGTCGTCGGTGGGCCGCTGTTCGGCGAGGACGACTACTTCGACGAGATCCGTGCCGCAGCGGCGGCAAGCACATCAGCGCAGCAGATCACCTTCACCGGACATGTCCAGAACGTCGCCGAGGTTCTTCTCGACTCCGATGTACTCGTCCACGCATCGATCATCCCCGAACCCTTCGGTGCCGTCGTGCTCGAAGGACTGGCAGCCGGAAACGCGGTCGTGGCCACCCGACCAGGCGGCCCAGCAGAGGTGATCACCGACGGCAGAGATGGCCTACTGACACCCTGTGGCGACGTCGCAGCCCTGACGAACGCACTCGAGAAATTGCGTGACGATCCTGCTCTGGTGGAGCGGTTGTCGTTCGCCGCAACCACTCGTGCGCGAGATTACGACGTGGAGGCCATCTCGATGTCGATGCAGGCCTGGCTCGAGACCGTCCGTACCGGCGCTGCACGGGGAGTGACCTCGGCGGTGTGACCGCCGGGGGCCGTTACAGGATTGCTTTCCACTGTTCTGCAGTGCGCGCCCAGGATACGTTCTGTACGGCCCACCGATATGCGTTCTCGCCCTGAGCCTTTCGGGCGGCCTCGTCGACTGCGAGCGACTCGACGAGGTCCGGGAACTGATTCCGCTCGTGCGCGAGCAGCAACGAGTTGCCGTACCACTCGACGTCGGTGTCGGCACCCGCCGTCGACACGACTGCTCGGCCTGCCGCCAACGAATTCGCGATTGTCGAACGCCGACCGGACGCGCCGTCCGTGAACGGAAGCAACACGATGTCCGCGTCGAACAATTCCTGCGTGACCACATTCTCGGCGCAGTAGCCGAGCAATGTCGCCCGAGAGTCCGGTGCAGCCGCAGTTCCGACCACGCGGAGCTCGTACGCGACGCCGATCGAGTCCAATCGATCGAGAGCGTCGACGATGAGCGAGAAGTCACGAGAGGGGTGCGAGGATCCGAAATGCAGAAGCCGCAACACACCGCCGCCGGTGGGGGTACCCCGCCTGATGCCCCGCAACGTGGGGGAAATGGGGATGACGCTTATCTTCTTGCGCACCCACGGAATTCGGGAACCCAGCGAGCGAGCACGCGAGGCGATCGTCACTACCGTCCGATGGGCCGACGACGACAGCAGCGCGACGATCGCGCCTTGGATCGGGAGCAGTAGCCGAGGCTTGAGTCGCGCTTGATTGGACGCCATTTCGTGAAACAGAACGACCAGATTCGAAGTGTGCCACCGCATCAGCAACACCAGAACCGGAATCATCACCGGCACACCCTGCTTTTGATACATATGTGGCACGTAGTGGAACACCACGGAGTCAGGCCGCACGGACCGCAGGACCCTCCGCACACTCGACGGCGTCCATCGCTCGATCTCGACGGTATCGACGCCGCCGAACGGCTTTCGTCCCACCCACGGCTGAGTGAGGATCGTGACGTCCCAATCCTCGGTCTCTCCGATGACCTCGTCGAGCCACAGGGCGCAGTAGTCGGCCACGCCACCGGGTTCGGGTGGAAACTCTTTCGACACCACCAGCAGTCGGCGGCCCATCTAGTCGGCGTCGAGTGAGCGCAGCGGCTTCGCGGGAATGCCGCCGTACAGAGTGTTGGGTTCACAGTCCTTGGTCACGATGGCACCCGCGGCGATCATGCAACCGGCACCGATCGTGACACCAGGCAGAATCACCACGTTCGCACCGACCCAGGTTCCGGCCCCAATCGTGATCGGCTCGGCCTCGACGATTCCCCACCTGTCGTGCGACGGACCCATGGTGTGACTCGCCGTCACCAGGCAGACACCGTAGGCCAGTCCGACATTGGCGTCCATGGTGATCGGCGCATGCGCATCCAAGGTCACGTTCGCATTGATTCCGCATCCGCGGGCAATGCGCAGATTGGAGATCTCACCCTCTATGTGAAGGTGGGGGTACACCGCCACGTGCTTGATCCCAGCGCCGCCCATACGCATCAGGAGTGCCCGCGCCCGAAGGCTCCATACCGGGTGGGCGGCAACTCCGTTGATCCAGAAACGCTGCAATGCTCGCATAGCTTCCGGACGCTACCGTGGAATCAGCACACTCTCCATCCGAGTGATCTGCATCTCCATCATCGCGCTCGAAGTGCAATTTTCGGCAGAACGCCCTTTAATTCTATTTGCGCACATACTCCCTGGCAGGAAGAGAACTACCGGTGAGCATTCGTGTACACATGACCGGGTCCGAGTGGTTCGGTTCCCTGCCTGGTGGTCTCAACAGATACTTCGAGTCTCTCTATCTCGCTTTGAAAGCACTCGACTCGACCACCGAGTGCAACGTCACCGCTGCCGCATTCGGTGAGGCATTGCCCGGAGGGCAGACCTGGGGTGCACTCGATCGACCGCTTCCTGTCCGGCTCGCCGCCGCGAGCACTCCGATCGACGTGCGACCGGACGGAATAGTCGACCGCCACTTCGCGCTGTACGGCTACACGGCACCGGTGAGGGGAAAAGCCGTGTCGGTGACTCACTTTCACGGACCATGGGCGGCGGAAAGTGCCGCGTCAGGGTCTCGCGCCGGAATCAAATTCGCTGTCGAGAAACTTCTCTACCGGCGATCGGATGCCTACATCGTTCTCTCCGAGAGCTTCAAGAACCTCCTTGTCGAACAGTATTCGGTGGCCCCGGACGATGTACGCGTCATTCCTCCGGGTGCCGAACTGGGACACTTTCGATCGACGGACATTCCGCAAGGCCCACCGCTGGTGGTCTCTGCGCGCAGACTCGAGAAGCGAATGGGACTCGATGTTCTCCTCGCCGGGTGGCCGTCCGTCGTCGCCGAACACCCGGATGCGCAGCTGGTGATCGTCGGTACCGGCAGCTATGAGGTGGAGCTACGCCGAATTGCGTCCGAATCTCCGGCAGCGGCCAGCATCACCTTCGAGGGACGCGTCAGCGACGAACGATTGGCGCAGCTGTACGCACTCGCCACCGTCACCGTCGTGCCCAGCCTGTCGCTCGAGGGCTTCGGCCTGATCGCGCTGGAATCGCTCGCTTCGGGCCGAGCACCGATCGTCACGAACTGCGGAGGCCTCCCGGACTCCGTCGTCGGGCTCGACTCCTCACTGGTAGTCCCACCAGGCGACACCGGTATGTTGGCGATGCGTATATCCGACGCTCTGACCGGTAACCATCCGACTCCTGCTCAGTGCAGAGCCCACGCCGAAACCTTTGATTGGCAAACCATCGCACGCCGCCATGTAAATCTCTATTCGACGCTACTCGAGAGGCACTCGTGAAACGTGCACTGGTTCTTGTACTCCTGATCGCCGCCATGTTCACGGTGACCGCACCGGCCAACGCTGCGAACGGTGACCTGCAGCTGGGGTTCGCCAGCGGGTCCGAGCTCGGTCGACTGTCACCGGAAGACCTCGACCGGCAACTCCAGTCGGCAGCGGATGTCGGAGCAACGTGGGTACGAGTCGAAATGGACTGGGGCGATATCGAACCGGAACCGGGTGTGTTCACCTGGGATTCCACCGACCGAGTGGTTGCCTCTGCCCGCGCACACGGGCTGCAGATCCTGGGGCTGTTGACCTACACCCCGGTATGGGCGCAGCGCGGCTTCGTGCTCCCCGGTTCGCAACAGGCCGCGCCCGCCGATCCGAACCAGTTCGGCAATTTCGCAGCAGCCGCAGCATCCCGATACACGGATTCGATCCAGACCTGGGAAATATGGAACGAACCGAACATCGCAGTCTTCTACGGACCATCCGTCGATGTGCGTTCTTACCTCCAGGTTCTTCAAGCAGGTTACGTTCGCATTCATGAAATCCAGCCCGGTGCAACGGTTCTCAGCGGTGGGCTGTCCAACGCGCAAGACGTGCTGCCCATCGGCCTATCTCCGGTGGCCTTCCTGAATCAGTTGTATGCGCTCGGTGGTGGAGCTTTCCTCGACGGCGTAGCAATGCATCCGTACACCACACCCGGCTACGCGCCCGACAACGCCAACTGGACCCAGATGGCTGCAATGCACACCACCATGCAGAACAACGGTGACGGCGGCAAACAGATCTGGATCACCGAGTACGGCGCGCCGACCGGGAACATCGGTTCCGAGCAGCGCCAGTCCGATATCCTCACCTCCGCTCTGGCTTCCGCGAACACGGTCCCTTTCATCGCCAGGCCTATGTTCATCCATTCGATTCGCGACGGTGGAACAGACCCGGCCAGTCCGGAAGCCAATTACGGCGTACTGCGGAAAGACTTCACACCGAAGCAGGCTTTCTACACGCTGCAGGGGATGTTCAGCTGATTCTGGCAGTCGAACCGATCGGGCCGGCGCGGGCGCAACCGAGCACAGCCTGGTAGCGACGCGCTCGAGGGCAAGGTTGCGCCGATTGCCGTCAGGACAGAGGTACTGCCGAGTCGCACGCGCAATACAGACACCCGACTGGGAGTCGGGCACCGCCGTCGGGTCAGCGAGGAGCCGACGGCATGGACTGCTGCGCACAATCTTCCCTGCGTATCGCCGAACAGCAAGGCGACCCGATCGGACTAGCCGATCGGGTCGCCGTGAATAGATGCCGGTCAGGTCAGTACGCGCCGTCGCTCCCGGCCACGGCCCGGACAGTTTTGGCAATGATGAGGATGTCGCCGACCATCGACCAATTCTCGACATACGAAAGATCGAGTCGCACAGTCTCTTCCCATGAAAGGTCCGAGCGTCCACTGACCTGCCACAAGCCTGTGATTCCGGGCTTGACCAGGAGGCGACGCCGAACCTCGCCGTCGTAGGTCTCCACTTCGCGGCGGAGCGGGGGGCGCGGACCGACAACGCTCATCTCACGCTTGAGCACGTTGATGAACTGAGGCAACTCGTCGATACTGAACTTGCGCATGATTTTTCCGACTTTGGTGACCCGTGGATCGTCGCGGATCTTGAACAGAACCCCGCCTGCGCTTTCGTTCTGCGCCAATAGGTTCGACACCTGCGCGTCAGCGTCGACGACCATGCTCCGGAACTTGATCATCGAGAACGGCTTCGCATCGATCCCCATCCGCTCGGACAGGTAGAAGACGGGTCCGCGGCTGGTGAGCTTGATCGCTGCTGCCACCACCAACAGGATCGGCGAAATCAGCAGCAGCACAGTTGCGGCGAACACCATGTCGAAGGCGGTTTTGCTGAATCTGGTTGCGCCGTTGTACTGCGGCTTCTCGACGTGGATGAGCGGGAAACCTGCAACGGGACGCATCACCAGCCGAGGCCCGGCGACATCCACCACACCGGGAGCGACCACGAGGTCGACGTTCTTCTTCTCCAGATCCCAGATCATCTTGCGGATACCAGCGGTGCCGAGATGTTCGGTAGCCGTTACCGCGACGGTGTCTGCACCGGAAGCCTCGATCGCGTCGACTACGCAGTGTTCGTCGCCCAGGACAGGTATCTCGAAACCGTCGATCGTGACGGCGGCGTCGTCGGCAGCGGAGTAACCCGGCAGGCACATTCCGACGACTGCGTATCCGGCCGACGGTGACCGCTCGAACTGCCTGGCCATCGACACCGCGGCCGCCCGGCTCCCGACGATCAGAACCGACGTCTTGTACCCACCCTTGCTTCGCTTGACCGAAACATTCTTTCGCCACAACCAGCGGCTGAGCAGCAAGCCCACCAGGCCGACCGGTAGCGCGATCGCCAAATACAAGCGAGCGATGTCCACCCGAAACAGAAGCGACAGAATCGCGATGACGCCGAACAACCGGAAGGTCGCCGACACGATTCGGCGATACTCCTCCTCGCCGGTGCCGATCACGCGCGGCGAACGAGTGCGGAAGATCGCCAGAAACCCGACCCACAGCACGATCAGCGCGACGGAAAGCCCCGAGTATCCGAAGAATGCAGCCATCCCGGAGGACTCGAGCTCCCCGAACCGAACTATCTGAGCAATCCCCACTGCCGCCAGTACGACGAGCACATCCGTGACTCGCAAGCGATCGATGTATTGGTGTTCCCACACCCGACGCGATGTGAGACGACGGGTGCGCCACCGCTGCCTCGTGCCGACCGGTTCGTTCTCGAGACGCGGGTCGACATCCGGACCGGTGTATCCCAGTGCTGTCACAGTCAATTCCTCCTGGCATCCCGATGCTCCGGGACCGCGGCTAACGGTTCTCTACGAACCGGCTCCCCCCACATCCGCGTCGACGTGAAGATTCGTTGCCTCTTGCTGGTTGAGTATCGCGAATGTCCGAGGTTGAACTCGAACGAAATGCGACTTGGTGGTCAACTTCACAGGCATGCCGAACGCAATGTAAATCGACTCGAGCGGACAGGTCGTTACAGGAATCCACCGATTGAATGACAGGGCCTGCCGCAGCTCAGAGTATTTAACCTCGTTGAAACATAGAGTCTTTCAGCTGTTCGCAAATGGTGCCGATTTCGAGTCGGGTGCACGAACCTACCGACGACTGCGATCGCGGGCACGCGCGCGGAATTCGCCGATTGCGAGGATCGTCAATGCGACCCCCAGCAGGGTGAGGGGGATCTGGCCCAAGGGAGCGTCGATGTCGAGTACGACGATCTGCCACACCACCCATCCGATGGTCACCAACCCCACCAACGCGACATACACAGCGGCCTCGGAGGCGTCGACGAGCACGGCAGCGACGCAGATCAACGGTCCGAGACCGAGGAAGATCAGCACGAACAACCCGGAGATGCGGTAGTCCCAGGTGTGCCAAGCAGGAAGCATTCCGACGTTCAAGCCGAGTGACCGCCCACTGGGGTCGGAGGTCAACGACAGTCCGTTAAACGTCCCGGCCGCACCCAACAGGATCAGCAATGCCACCGTCGACAGCTTCTTCACGGTGGTGTCATGCGTTCGTCGTCCTTCGGTTGTGGCCGGCAGCGGTTCACGTAGAAGTTGATACTGCCAGAACGAGTCCGATTGGTCTTGTTCCATTCGAGAGTGTCTGCCACGTGAGCACCTGCCCGTCGAGGCTGCGTCTAGGCTCGGTGGGTTGCGCGCCCGCCGTGGGCCGTGCCCCGACCGCACAGGAGACTCCGCATGCCCAAGCTGAAATCCATCAGCGAGTTCACCGGCAAGTGGTTCGCTCTGATCGTCGTGGCGGCAGGAGCGCTGGCCCTGATCACTCCCGATACGTTCAGCGGCGGCACACCGGCCGTTCCGTGGCTGCTGTCGATC
The DNA here is from genome assembly GCF_033042195.1 of Rhodococcus cerastii. NCBI lineage: Bacteria > Bacillati > Actinomycetota > Actinomycetes > Mycobacteriales > Nocardiaceae > Rhodococcus > Rhodococcus cerastii. Next base: position 143,959 of record NZ_JAWLKF010000010.1, on the reverse strand, counting down.
ATCATGCTCGGCATGGGAATGACGTTGCGGCTCTCCGACTTCGCGGTCGTCGCCCGACGACCGTGGGCGCTGCTGCTCGGTGTGGCCGCGCAGTTCCTCGTGATGCCGCTCCTCGGTCTCGGAATTGCCAACCTGCTCGGCCTCTCTGCCGCGCTGACCGCAGGCATGGTGCTGGTCGGTTCGGCACCGGGCGGCACGGCGTCCAACGTGATGGTCTACCTCGCCAAGGGCGACACCGCACTGTCGGTAGCCATGACGTCGGTGTCCACCCTGCTCGCACCGATCCTCACGCCACTGCTCGTACTCTGGCTCGCCGGTGAATTCCTGCCGGTCGATGCAGGCGGATTGTTCGTCTCGATCCTGCAGATCGTGCTGGTTCCCGTCGTACTGGGAGTTGTTCTGCGCCTGCTGTTTCCCGCAGCCATCGACCGCATGCTCGACGCTCTGCCGCTCTTGTCGGTGGCGGGGATAACCGCGGTGGTGCTGTTCGTGGTTGCCGCCAGCGCACCGACACTGCTGTCCATCGGAGCTCTCATCGCCCTGGCCGTCGTGCTGCACAATTCGCTGGGACTCGCCGTGGGGTACGGCATCGGCAAGGCATGCGGACTCGACGTCGCCAGCCGACGCGCGATCAGCATCGAGGTCGGGATGCAGAATTCCGGATTGGCCGCGGCTCTGGCATCGGTGCATTTCAGCCCCGCGGCAGCCCTGCCCGCAGCCATCTTCTCGGTATGGCACAACGTCTCGGGCTCACTTCTCGCCGGCTACTGGTCTCGGCGTTCGATCGAACCGAAGCCGGCCGAGCGCGCGGAGGAGTCGGCACGCTCGAGCACCGACTGAGGCTGGATTTCACACAGAATCCGGTGCAGCCGACCGCGCTAGACGCGGTCAGCTGCACCGGATTCTTCGTTTCTGGTCGCAGTTTCCTTGCGTTATCTGCACTCGTTATGCAATATTTGCAAGAGTGCTTTGCATCCGCCGAGCTCACCGTCGAGGAGGCCCCATGATCACAGTGACCAGTGCCGCGGGAGGCGTCGGCCGCTTGCTCGTTCGACAGCTCGCCGAGCAACAAGTACCGGTTCGGGCGGTGGTCAAGAACGACGCGCAAGCTGCGACCACCCGCACGGACGGGGCAACCGAGGTCGTCGTGGGCGATCTCCGGTCGGAGGACACGCTTCGGACCGCCCTGGCAGGGGCCGACGTCCTGTACCACGCGGCACCGACCCAGATCATCGACGAAAAGCCCATCATCGATCACCTGATCGAACTGGGACCGGCAAACGGGTTGCAGCACATCGTCTTCCACTCCGTGATCCATCCCAACCTGCATCAACTGACGCACCATCATCAGAAGGACATCGCCGAAGGAATGCTGAGGGACAGTGGAATCCCCACCACGGTGCTCAGACCGTCGCACTACATGCAGAACTACCTGGAAGTGTGGGAATTCCTGCAGGCCGGAGTGATGCCGTACCCGGTTTCACCGGACAGCGTGATGGGCGTAGTCGATCTTGCCGACGTCGCAGAAGCAGCCGCGAACATCCTCATCGACCCATCACCGCACACCGGGCGCGTCTACGACCTGTCCACCGTGGAACTCACCCGACACGAGATGGCGCGGATCTGGTCCGATGTACTGGGCCACCGAGTCACCGCCATTCGGATTCCCCCATCGTCGTTGACGAACCAACTGAACGTGCTGCCCGCACTCGCCTCGGTTTTCGGGCATGCAGTGCAATCGACGAAGCTGAACTCCATCGGCCACCTCGTGCGCGGTGCCAAGGCCGCGTCGAACCCTCGTGACATGAAGAATTGGCCGGCCGATGCACGCGAGGCGTACCGCACCATGATGACCCACTACGACGGCCACGGCCTGCCGGCCGGAGACCTGACCGTTCTTCCGACGCTGCTCGGTCACGCACCGACGTCGTACGAGGAGTTCGCACGACGCTCGGCCGGTGAGCTCGGGTACACGCTCGCCGGTTCGAGCCGATGAGCCGCCGAGGTTTTCGCTACCGACCCGGCCGCTCGCTGGTGACCGGCGCGAGCTCGGGAATCGGTGCCGAGTTCGCCCGAGCACTCGCTGCCCGGGGATCCGATCTCGTACTCGTCGCGCGACGAGAGGACCGACTGACCGCTCTGGCGAACGAACTCGAGCAGAACCACGGAATCCACTGCCGCACAGTGGCCTGGGACCTGTCCGAGGACGCAAGCGGACGCCGTCTGCGCGAGATCGTGCCCGAGCAGATCGATCTCGTGGTCAACAATGCGGGGTTCGCCGTACAGGGGCCGTTCGCAGACGGCGATGCCGACGACTTCGAGCGCCTCATCGCCGTCGACATCCGCGCGGTGGTGGACATCTGCTCGGCGTTCCTCCCGGACATGATCCACCGCAGGGACGGCACCATCGTCAACGTCGCCAGTACGACTGCGTTCCAACCCGTCCCGTCCCTCGCGGTGTACGCAGCCGCCAAAGCATTCGTGCTGAGCTTCAGCCAGTCCCTGTGGTACGAATCGGCACAGCACGGGGTCAGAGTGTTCGCGCTCAATCCCGGCCCGACCCGTACCGAATTCTTCGACGTCATCGGAGACACCGCGGCCGCAGCCGGCACCTACCAAACACCGGCCGAAGTCGTCGCCACTGCACTGCGCACACTCGACGCGAGACGTTCACGCCCGCAGGTGATCTCGGGCCGACGAAACACGGTTCAGGCCATCGCGGCGGGCCTGGTCCCCGCGCGAGTTCTACTGCCCACCCTGGCGCGGATGCTCCACTAGATTCGGGCCGGCACCCGACGAGGAATGTAGGGTCACGAACATGGCCAGGGTCTCCAGATTCACACTCGCCGATCGGCAGGAAGCGGTCGCACGCGCTTTCGGCGGTTCCGAGAGCCCGGCAACAGTGGCGACCGCACTGGGCATCCACACCACGACGCTCTATCGTTGGGCCGGGTCTTCCGCCACCGACGAACCCGGGCCTGCGGCGGCTCGACTGATAGAGGCCACCCAGGAACTACTGCGGGACGCCGACTACGCCGACATCACGATCGAAAGTGTCGCTCTCCGATGCGGTCTCGCGCCGAGAACCGCGTTCCACCACTTCCCCACCAAACGTGAACTCTTCCAGGCCGCCGTCGACGACGCCGCCACCGTGCTGATCGCCCGCATCCACGAAAAATCGGCGGCCGCCACTTGGCCGGAAACCCCACTCGAGCAGCTGCAGACATTCCTTCGCATCGCGGCAGCGAGCATCTACGACACCCCACGCACCCACGTCCTGTTCCGCAATCTGGGAGTACCGAGATCCGAGGGCTCGGCAGAACGCTGGCACGACAGTTTCGTCGATGCGATCGCCCAGTTGCTCCGTTCCGCCGTGGAAGCCGGGCAAATCTGTAGCGACACAGATGTATTCGCCGCAGCCCACCTAATCACCGGCACCATGCGCGGGATACACAGTGCAGTATTCGAGGGCGTCGATGCCGACACCGCCCTGGGCCTGGTCGAGAGGGTTCACCTCTTGATCCCACCTCGATGATCGAAGGGCAACCGAGGAACTCGGAGCTACCGCATCGGCGCAGCGGAACCGACCGCGTGGTTTCCCTGAGCTCAGCCAGGGTACGCGCCAACAATGGCCGATAGAACAACCGATCCCGCACCCACCGAAGCCGACCCCGATGATCCGCGTAAAGCAGACTCACCTGCCGACCTGACCAAACCCTCGTGGATCTACGTACTGAAGAAGACGGCTCGTGAGTTCTCTCGGGATCAGTGCACCGATCTCGCGGCCGCGCTGACCTACTACGCCGTGCTGTCGCTGTTCCCAGCGATTCTGGCCATTGTCTCGCTGTTGGGTGTGTTCGGTCAGGGACAGGCAACGGTCGACGGCGTATTGCAGATCGTCGGCGATCTCGGACCCCAATCGGCGGTCGACACCCTGCGCGAACCGATCGAACAGCTCGTGCAGGCACCCACCGCCGGCTTTGCGTTGATCATCGGAATCGCCGGTGCGCTGTGGTCGGCGTCCGGCTACGTCGGCGCGTTCGGCCGTGCGATGAACCGCATGTACGAGGTGGACGAGGGCAGGCCCATCTGGAAGCTGCGTCCGGTGATGCTGCTGGTGACGCTCATCGCTCTCACCCTCATTGCACTGGCCGCCGTGATGCTGGCGATCAGCGGCCCCGTGGCCAAAGCAGTGGGCGACGCCGTCGGCCTCGGCGATACCGCCCTGACGATCTGGAACATCGCGCGCTGGCCGCTGGTTCTGATCGTGGTGGTACTCGCCGTCGCGATTCTGTACTACGCGACGCCGAATGTGCAGCAGCCCAAGTTCAAATGGATCAGTTCCGGCGCGGCGGTGGGCATCATCGTGTGGATTCTGGCCACCATCGCGTTCGGCTTCTACGTCGCGAACTTCTCCAACTACAACAAGACCTACGGCTCACTCGCCGGAGCCATCGTGTTCCTGCTCTGGCTCTGGATCACCAACTTGGCCTTGCTGTTCGGAGCCGAACTCGATTCCGAACTCGAACGTGGCCGGCAGCTCCAGGCAGGAATCGTCGCGGAGAAGCGACTGCAACTGCCGCCGCGCGACACGCGGGTATCGGACAAGAACGACGAGAAGGATGCGCAGGCCGTCGAGCAGGGTCGCAAACTGCGGGAGGAACACAACCCGGAACACTGATCCGATCCGAACCTATGCCTTCACCCACCGACGTGCGAGGATCGTTCGACTCCCCTGACGAAACGGACCCCATGCCCGCCCTTCACCATGCTCCACTTGCAGGCGTGGACCCGAGCACCCTGTATCGCATCATGGCGCTTCGGGTCGAGGTGTTCGTACACGAACAGAAGATCGTCGACGAGGCGGAACTCGATGGTGCGGACCTACTTCCGACAACGGAATTGTTCTGGATTCAGGACGAGAGCGGCGAGGTGTTGGCCACCCTCCGTGTCCTCGTCGACGACACGGTCCACATCGGACGGGTCGCGACCGCAATTCAGGGTCGTGGCCGCGGCTATGCCGGAGAACTCGTCGAGGCCGCACTGAAGGCATACCCCGGGGTGGTCGAAATCTCCGCACAAGCGCACCTCGAAAACTGGTACGGGCGCTTCGGATTCATTCGAGCGGGTGAGCAGTACATGGAAGCGGGAATCCCGCACGTGAAGATGCTCACCCGCGCCGATTGAGCCTTCGTCGTACTGGCGGACCGACGCTCTCGGTGCCGTCATCGTGACCCCCGAGGAGATGGCTGCGCAATATGTGCTCCACTTTCGGGCTCGATGGGCGGGATTCCCGCCACGACGGCGTCGAGTGGAGCAAGAGTTGCAGGACACAATCCGCCCTCGTCCTGGGAGATCGTCCGACGATCATCGCGCCGCCGATCAGCTACTACAACACCGGAAGCCGCATCGCCGACGCCCAACGCGCGGCCGGCCTCCAGCCGACTTGCGGCTCGGTCGTGGGGCTTCTGCTCACTGTCGTCTTCGGACTGCAAAGTTTGTGCTACCAAATGGAGCTGAACAAGATCACGGCGATACAACGACGTCGAGCAGGGAACGGTCGTCCCTCTCGCTGTCTGACCGTGTGTCACGCTTCGGTCAAGCGCTCGTGCAGATCCGGGGCCGGTAAGAATACGAAAGCTTTCCCCCGCTTGACTTTGGTCAGGAACCCGCGTCGCTCGAGGTCGTAGAGATCGCTACGTGCAGTTTGCATGGCAACGCCGTGTGTTCGCTGATGACTGTTCACGGTGTAGTCGTTCGCCGCGTTCTTCACCGCACCTTCCAGCAGATGTATTTGCCGGTGATTCAGTTCGCCGTGCGCTCCCGAGAGCCAATCCCGCGCTGACGCCAGTTCCGATGCCTTACGTTCCAAATGTTCGTTCAAGTCGTTCAACGCACGTTGGATGATTCCCAGGTGATAGATGATGAAGTGCGTCAAATCGCCTCCGTCATCTTCTGACAACAAGAATGATCGGGCATATTGCGAGTGTGCCGTGTTCAATATTCGAGATATTGTCAGATATTCAGTCAGCCAGTAGCCCTGCTTGAGCATGCTCCAGTAGAAGAGCGCACGCGCTGTACGGCCATTTCCATCCTCGAAATAGTGGTCGTATCCCGCCATGAAATGCACTGTGAGTGCCCGAACTACAGGCGGAACATACGGATCCGATTCGGGACCGGCGTTGGCAAAGTCACACAGGGTCTGCAACCGGCCAGGCAGCTCGTCCACCGGAGGCGGCGCATGAAGGACCTGATCTTGCTCGCCATAGACCCTCACCCGATCTTCTGGATCGGGATCGCTTTGGATGGCTCCGGCTGCATCCGGATTGTCCAGCGTACCGTCCGTCACGATCCGATGAAGCTCACATATCGCTTCTGGCGTGAACTCCGCATGCTGGTTTTCGGAAATGTGCTGCATCGCATGGTAGTTGTTCAAAATCATCTGTTCGCTACGATTTCGCGGCCGGGATTTGTTCTTGATCATCTTCTTGGCATCGCGACGACTTGTAACTGCGCCTTCGAGCTGACTCGATGTGATCGCTTCCTCGATGAGAGAACTGACGACGTACTTGTTCTTTGTCGCCGAATTGGTGATCTCTTCCGGCGCAGCAATCTGACCACTGGCACGTTTGGTCACATCGTCGAGCAGCCTGAGCACCTGGTCCGGTAGAGCATATGAGAAGAACGTACCGTCGACGCTCTGAAGTGGGAGCGGTCGCAGCAAGCTCGATCGCGCCACCTTCACCCCGAACCACCACTCCTCGTGGGTCAAGCCTGCAGGGGGCGTCTTGTACCGCAACCTGTCCCAGGCCATGTACTCACCGGTGGCAACATCGCTGGTCAGCTGCATGATCTCGAACATGCGCGCGGAATTGTCCGACAGTTGAATTTTCCGCGCAATCGACTCGAAGGATGGCGGCGGCGCGGGTGTCTTGATGGCGACTCCTCGTTCGACTAATTTGCACCTAGCATCGGTGAATTTAGGCCGTGTAACTCGACCGGACATCCAGTGAACGCCTAGCTTACGCCTAACATCGCCTGAATTAGGCGGAAGGAGCAGTCAGTCCCGCGAGAACTGATGCATCGCTGCAGGGCGCCCCAGTCGGTAGCCCTGCAGCAAGTCGGCCCCGATCGACGTGGCGGCCTCGAGATCGTCGTCGGTCTCGATGCCCTCGAACACGCAGCGCGCGTAGGTCTTTCGTGCGAATTCCAGGATCAGTTCGGCCACCACCATCTTGATCCTGTTCTCTCTCATGCCGTGCACGACGAATGCGTCGAGCTTGATGACATCGGGTTCGAGCAGCACCAGATGACGCAGACCCGCGTAGCCCGAACCCACATCGTCCACGGCGATGTCGACGCCGCCGCGTCGGAGTTCGGCCAGAACCGCCAGCACCCCGACCTCGTCGTCGATGGTGGCATGCTCGGTGATCTCCACGATCAGGTGCCGTCGTTGCCCGAATTCGACGAGGTGCGCCACCAATGAGAAGTCGGCCAGTAGTGTTGCGGCACAGAGATTCGCAGCAAGAAACGATCCTTTCGGGAGCTGGGCGGACTCCTTCAGGGCATTCATGACGGCAGACGTGTCGAGAGCTGCCCCGAGTCCACAGCACACGGCGTCGGCGAACCAACTCTCGGTGGTGCCGCCGCCCTCCGGAAAGCGTGAGAGAGCCTCGTATCCCTCGATCGCGCCGTCGACGGCGCGAACGATCGGCTGAAAGACGATGGTAGGACCACCCGAGTCGATGACCGCCCGGATGCGACGAGACAAGTGTCGCCGGTGCGAGGCGTCCCTAGTCGGTAGCACGGGCCCGCAACGGAATGACCGGGCACAGCGTCACCGACACCGCACTCCCACTGATCGACCTGCTCACCGCCGAGAGATCGGGAACCTCTCGCCAGCGGTCGATGATCAGTCGACAGTGCATGCGGCCAGAGGGAGATCGGCGAACCGGTCCATCAAGAACTGGGCGGCTGCTCCGCCGTAGCCGTCGATCAGCTGGGGCCCGAAGTGATTCGGCAACACCGCTCCCTGCAGAATCGGCGGCAGTGGGTTGCTGTGGAACTCCACCGTCGCACCGCCACCACACCAGTCGTCCGCCAACTGCCGGGCCTGCCCGTACGGCACTGTGTCGTCGTTGATTCCGCTGGTGATCAACACCGGAGCATTGGGTGCACGCCGTCCGATGCGTTGCTCGTCGAAGATCTCACCGGCCTGGGGAATGGTGCGCAGATTCTCCAGCATCGACTTGCCGTCCTTCGTCAACGACTCCGTGCGCAGAAACGGATGCTCGAGAATCGTGTCGCCGATGCATTCGGTCGACAGTTCGTTCAGCACTGCCTTGCCGTGATCGGTGAGCCTGCTGTCCACGAGAGGCTTCAACGTGGGGTCCCGCTCGATGAAACCGTTGAGGGCATAGCCGATCACACCCCCGATCAGCGTCCCATCGACGGTCCCCAACACATCCAGAAGGTCAGCGGTCGGTGCCCCGGCCCACGTTCCCTTCAGATCCAGTTCCGGTGCATACTCCGACGCGAGTTCGGCTGCGGCCGCAGCGGCACCACCGCCTTGTGAGTAGCCCCAGATTCCGATGGGCGCGTCCGCATCACCCGCGAGTTCGAGTGCGGCGCGGGCGCCGTCGAGAACCGCGTGGGCCTGCTCCGGCCTGTTCACGTAGGTGTGGATACCGGGCGTTCCCAATCCGATGTAGTCGGTGACGAACACGTTCGCGCCCATCGACCCCCACAGCGTCGAGGACAACAGTTCCTGGTTGAACGAGATCGACAATGGTTGCGTCACAGCGTTGATCGACGTCGGGAAGGCTCGCGACGGTGCGCATTGGTCTCCCTGACCCACCGTGCCCGGAGCCACGACGATCGTCGGACGCGGGCCCGCACCCCGCCACGGCACCTCGGTCTCGATGAACGTACCCGTCACCCCGACGGGCGCATCGTCCTGCGTACGAGAGGTGTACATGACGCGCTGCGCCTGCGCCGGATACACGCCGTCCGCACCGGGCAGAGCGGTGAACAACGACATCGGTTGCGTCCGAACCACGGATCCCGCATTGTCGTCGAGTTGCGCAGGCGGCGCGTAGAAGTCGTCGACAGGATCGGCGTGCGCAGTCGAGATACCGACCGCGGTCACCGACGATGCCAACAGTGCGGTGCCCACGAGAACACGAATCATGCTGCGATACGGGTGCATCGGTCTCTTCCTTGGTTGTTTCAGATGACGGTGCCGAGGTCGCGAGCCACGATGTTGTCCAGTGCTCGTTCGGCGAGCGCAGCGATGGTCATGGACGGATTGCAGGCCGCGGTGTTGCCGGGCATCAGCGCTCCGTCGAGCACGTACAGTCCGCGTTGGCCGTGTACGCGGCCGTCGAGGTCGCACACCGGGCCCATGTTGGCCCCGCCCAACGGATGCCAGGTGGATGGAAACAGCGCATTGGTGTCGGTGAGAATGCTGCCGGTACCGGCGATGCGACGAACCGTCGGGTCGATGGATCCGTCTTGAATGACGGAGTCGCCGTTGGCCGGCCAGTGCAGCTGGGCCTGGTCTTGTGCCGAGTCGTAGCCGAAGTGGCCGCGCCCGTTGCTGACTCCGTAGCCGACGAGCATGGTGCTGCGGGCGTCGAAGGACAGTGGTGGTATCGATGCCTGGATGACGGTGTGTGCAGTGCGCGGGTCGTCCCAGTTCAAGCTGCCGAACACCACCGGACCACCCTGCGGCGCACCGAATTGCTGCTCGATGCTGGACCACACGTAGATGCGGTCGGCGTTGGTGCCCCAGCCCTGCCCGAGTTCGTCGGGCAGATCGGGAATGGCTCCGGTGGCGCTCGCGCGGACGAGCATCTTGGTGGTGTTGAGGCTTCCCGCCGCCATGATCAGTGCACCGGTGGTGAGAATCTTGTTCTCCAACACCGTTCCGTCGGAATCGATTCGGTCCACGTGGACGATCCAGCGGCCGTCGGCAGCGCGCTCGACCTGCGTGACGTTGTGCTGTGTTGCCACGGTGGCCAGACCGGTCGCCTCGGCGGCCGCAATGTAGGTGACGTCGACAGAATGCTTGCCGCCGTTGTTCACTCCGAACGCGCCCGCACCGTTGGTGTACGACGGCGTCATCACCCCGCGCGTCTCGTCGAGCGCGTAGTTCCAGTCGATCGGCATCGGAATCTTCGACACCGGCAGCCCCGCCCGACGCGCACTGTCCGCGAACACCCGCGCCGCTCGATAGTTGGGAGTGTCGATCAACTCGTCCGGGGCCTGCGCGAGCTGCAGCATCCGCGCGACCCGGGGGTAATGGACTGCGTTCAACCTCGTCCAGTCGAGCTCGACCGGAAAGTGTGTCTCGAACACGGCCTGCGACGGCTGCAGCGTCATTCCCTGATAGATCAGGGATCCGCCGCCCACACCCGCGGCGCACAGCGCGGTCATGTTGTCGCCGGGCACGGCCTCGAGCAGGCCGACGTACGGATCGAACGGAACGGGCCTACCGAACAGATTGGGGCTGGAGCCGTACCACAGCATTCTCTTGTCCGGCGCGGTCGCGTTGGGGAAGGTATTCGCATTCGGCCCTGTGGGCCAACGCCTTCCGCGCTCGAGCACCAGAACGGGTATGCCGGCCTCGGCCAGACGCAATGCCGCGACGCCACCGCCGAATCCCGATCCGATCACAACTACGCGATGGTCCTCACGAATGAGCGGAACCTGAGTTCTGGTGCCGGTGGCTGCGCGGGCCACGCCGGTACCAGCCACTGCGGCCAGGCCTGCAACCGCAGTAGCGCCCAGAAATGACCGACGATTCAGCTTCGACACGTTCCCCCCACAGTCGCGGATGCGCACGCACAGAGACTCGGGTCACACGTACGCGCCGTGCAAAACTAGACAGAAGAGCCCACAGGTGTCAAGTTTTCAGGGCCGAGCAAAAGGCAGGACGGGAATCAACCAGCGCTCGAGATAGTGACGCAAACCGTCGTCCTCGTGAATGGAGGGGTCGTCGAACAGGATCACCGACAGACCCACCCGCACGATGACCCCGTCGATACCGTCGAACTGCCCGGAGTCGAATCCGGGATTGCGCTCGACGTAGCCGTCGAGGAACTGACGAACCACCGGTAGCGCCCGATCCATCATGTCCGCGTCGAACAGCGGGTTGGCGTTGCCCGAGCGCAACAACGAATTGAGCACCGGTTCGCGCCGAATGAGATTGCGCGCGGCGACGATCGTCTCGACGATGAACTCCGTCGGGGTCTCGGCCTGATCGGCCTTCTCCCTGATGCCACCCAGTACCTCGACGATGAGCCCCACCATCGCCTCGGAAATGACGTCCTCGCGCGTGGTGAAAATCGAATACACCGTCTGACGCGTGACTCCAGCAGCACGAGCCACCGCCGCGATCGTGACGCCCTCGAAGCCGGACTCGGCGATCAAGCCGAGGGTGGCATCGAGAATCTTCTGCTTGGACCGCATGGTCCGATTATGACGCCACGGGCGGACGGTATGCTCGCGCTGTTCGACACAGGGGGGGTTCTTGACTTGAACGACGAGATGACGGCCGGGTCGATGCGGCGAACGATCACCGGCACCACGAGCGGAGACCTCGAAGCAGTCGAATTCGACGGGCTGATCCACGCACGGGGAATCCCCTACGCCACCGCCACACGCTTTCGGCGGCCGGAACCGGTCGACACCCCGGGTACGACGCGCGACGCCACCCGCCGCGGTCCGGCCTGCGTTCAATTACCTTCCCGTCTCGACAACGTCACCGGTCCGATGATCGACCGGCTCGAACAGAGCGAGGACTGTCTCGTGCTGTCGGTGACCGCTCCCGCTGCGGCCGAGGGACTTCCGGTCATGGTGTGGCTGCACGGCGGCGGCTACGTCTCCGGCGGCGGGGAGGCCGAGAAGTACGACGCGGACCAGCTCGTCCGGGAGGGCGTCGTGGTCGTCAGCGTCACCTTCAGGCTCGGCGGCTTCGGCTACCTGACCCCGAAAGACTCGGGAGACAGCAACATCGGTGTTCAGGATCAGATCGCGGCACTGCGCTGGGTGTCGACCAACATCGCTCGATTCGGCGGCGACCCGACCACTGTGACCCTGTTCGGTCAGTCCGCGGGCGGCGATGCCATCCTCTCGCTGATGGCGTGCGAGGCGGCCGCAGGGTTGTTCTCGAGAGCAATCGTGCAGAGCGCACCGCTCGGATTACGCTCGGGCCGTTCGGCGCTGTACGACACGGCACGAAAGGCTTTCGCGAGTCGGTTCTCCACGGACCCGGCCACCGCACCTGCGTCGGATGTCCTGGATGCAGAGCGTGCCGTGACACAGGCTGTGCGCAGGTTCGGTGCCGCGGGCGGAATGCCGTTCGGGCCGGTTGCTCACCTCGAGCCCCTCTCCGATGACCCCGACGCCGCCCTACGCGACACTGCCACTCGCGTCGAACTGCTGATCGGCCACACCAGAGACGACGCCGCCCCGTTCGTGGACATCGTGTCGAGCATGCTGTGGCTCAACAGGTTCGGCGTCGTCAGTTCGGTACTCACCGCTCCGGTGGTCCGTCTCGTCACCAACCTGCTGTTCGGCGTGGATTCGATGGTGAAGATGTGGCACGGTGCCGGTGGTCGGGTCGCGTCGTACCGCGTCGACTGGGCACCGAAAGGTGCTCCTCTGGGGGCGTGCCACTGCATCGAATTGCCGCTGCTGTTCGGTGAGGCATGGTCGGACGCACCCATGCTGGCGGGCAACACACCACCGACGGCATTGGCCGCCAGGCTACGTGGGACATGGGCAGCTTTCGCCAGAGAAGGAGTGGCCGGACTGCCTGCGCGTTCACTGGTGTTCTGAGCGGCTCTCCCTCTTCGATCGTCAGAGCTGAGTGTCGGCAAGGACACCGGCAATAGCGAACCCTCCGGCGATGGCGCAGCCTGCCACCCGCGTCCGCTGAGGCAGATACGCGGTCAGAGCGAAGGCACCGGTATCCCAGACATCGACTGCCACCCCGGCGCGCAGCAAGGGGCGTACCAACTTCGGTGCATACCTGGTGGCCGCGAACAGCCCGCCGCCGATGTAGATCTCACGGATTCCGAAGGTCCGGGCGGCAGCACGCGTGGTTGCCACAGCCGCGTCGGGACCGGCGAGGAGTTCGTTGGCGCGAGTGGGCGCGATCATATGAGCGATTCCGATTGCGGCACGGCCTATTCCGACAATCTCGGGAAGGCGTCGTACAAGTGTGGAGCCAGTAGCCATGAATACGTTCCTCAGGTAGTGGAGAGAGTGTTCTCGCGAGCCAACCGCCGGAGCAGACCGACGGGCTTCTTGATGCCGAATGCGACGATGGTGGTGCGGCCGTCCTGGTGAGTCCACTGCAGCAGGGCAGATCCGTCGTCGACGGATCCCTCCAGAACGGTCGGATCTCCCTGCAGGGGTAGAGGACCGACGACTTTGATGGACAGCCCCAGGATTTCGGTCCAGAAGTAGTCGTCGGTGGGTGCGCAGGTCGGTTCGATGCCGAGCGCGGAGGCTGCGGCGACTTTGCCCTGCGCAACGGCATTGGACCAGAACGGTGCTCGACGGGACGCTGTGCGCGAGTATGCGACATCCCCGGCCGCATAGATGCCAGGAATGTCTGTAGCGCAACGGTAGTCGATTCCGACCCCGATCCGGTCCGCGATGCCGGTACTGTCCAACCAACCGGTCTGCGGCTCGTCACCGGCGCAGGTGACAACGAGGTCGGCAGTCAGCGTCCGATCTGCGAACTCGATACCCGTGACGGGATCACCCACCAACGCGACAGGGGTGTCCGCACGAACGAACTCGACCGAGGCAGCCTCGGCTCGCGCGACTATCGCGTCGGACAGAAAGGAACCCAGGAGTCGTTGCAACGGTGGATCCACATCGACGACGGTCACCGCTGTTCCGCGTGCAACACAGGCACTGGCGACCTCCATGCCGAGGAACCCTGCACCCACCACGATCGCAGTCGACGCCTCGTCCAGTGTCGGACGCAGGGCACGGACGTCCGCGAAGGTCCGCAGCACTGTCTCGCCCGCCTGGTCGGGGGCGGCTATCCGACGCGCAGAGGCACCGCTGGCCACGATCAAGGCGTCGTAGGGAACGGCGGTGCCATCGGCGGTGGTCACGGTCCGAGTCTCGGCATCCAACGACACCGCCGGATCGACGATCGAGGTGAGGTCGAGATCCGCCATGTCCCACGTCTCGGCCTCGGCCGCTTCACCTTTGAGCATATGCTTCGACAACGGCGGTCTCGCGTAGCAGCCGTCGGCGTCGGCACCGATCATGACGATCGAACCCCGGTGCCCGCGGGCGCGGAGCTCACGGGCGGCGGTGCACCCGGCGATGGAGTCTCCGACGATGACGATGCGACGGTCGGTGGCGCTCACTTGCTCTCTCGGAGAGCTGCCACGGGGCACGCTCCGATCGCCGAACGTGCCGTGGAGGCAAGGTCGTCGGGTATGTCGCCGCCCTCGAAGGCGTAGCGAAGCTCGCCCTCGTCGTCCAGGCTGAAAACCTTGGGAGCTTGATCGGCACAGATTCCGTGCCCTTCGCACCGATCCCAGTCGACGTCGATTCTCATTGCGATGTCCTCTCTGCAGCCACCAGTTTCAGTGGGAGTTGTTCGTATCGGTGAATGACGTTGTTGACGGCCCTCTTCGGTGTTCCCGAGGGGACGATTCGTTCGACCCGGCGCGCGAGCACCCGGAGCATGGTCTGCGCTTCGAGACGCGCCAATCCTTGACCGGCGCAGCCGTGCGTGCCCGAGCCGAAGCCGAGTTGGCGAGCCGCATCGCGGGTGATGTCGAAGGCGTCGGGGTTGTCCCATTCCCGCTCATCTCGGTTCGCCGACGCGTAGATCACCAGCACACGGGCTCCTGCGGGAATTCTCGATCCGCTGATATCTGTGTCGCGCACAGCCTTTCGAGAAAATGCTCGAATAGGTGACTCGTACCGGACCACCTCGTTGACGGCGTTGGGAATCAGGTCCGGGTTCTGCCGTATCGCCTGCCATTGCTCGGGATGCCTTGCGAACAGGTCCAGCGCGCCGGAGATAGCTCCGATGGTGGTATCGAGTGACGGTCCGAGGTAGTCGATCATCATTGCTGGGCACGCCGACTTCTCGAGTCGGTTGTCGTCGGCGGCGATCAGCACGTCCTCGCCCATACTTCCGGGTAGGACCGACCGCTCGCGCACCACCCGCTTCGAGAAACTCAGCATCTCGGTGGCGGCCTTCACCGCGGTGGCGGAATGCCGATTGACAGGCCCCAGTGAGTCGAAAGTTGCTCCGGCCCATCGCAGAAGGTCCTCGCGGCCATCCTCGGGCCAGCCGACGAGGTCAGGCACGATCGACATGGGCAGCGCCGTCGCGAGATCGTCGACTCCGTCGACGAACTGTTTGCTCAACGCGACGTCGACGATGCTTTCCGCCTTCTCCGAAATTGCCGTGGTCATCTTCCGAACCGCCCTCGGAGTCAGGCGGTGAGCCAGAACCGCGCGCTTCGATGCATGATCGTCGCCATCGCTGTTGAGGGTCGTGCCCCGGCCGAGCCGGTTGGCGATGGGGTTGAGCGCGACGCCGTCACCCGAGATGAAGGTCTCGTCGTCGAGGAGCACTTCCTTGCACTCGGCATACCGAGGGACCGCGAACACCTGCTGACCCGGTAGCCACACCACCGGGCCGAGCTCCCGCAATCTCGCATAGTGCGGGTAGGGATCGAGAATGGCGTCGGTGGAGTAGATGTTCCTGCGGTACTGGGGAATCGACACGTCGGTTCTCATCAAGTCCTCGATGTGGCCACGGATCCGACGACGTTCGTCAGACATTGACGATATCGTCACTCACCGCACCTCGCCCAGTCAAGCATTTTTGACGAATTCGTCAATATTTGTCGGGATAGGCTGCTCTCGCCACCTTCCAGAGCAGGAGCACACCGTGACCGAAGGCAACCGTGTCGAGCGCCGCAAGGCCCGCACCAGAGCCGCTCTCGTCAGGGCCGCGCAAGGGTTCCTGGCGAGCGGAAACACCAACGCGCCCGTTCTGGAAATAACCCAGGCCGCCGAGGTCAGCAATGGATCTTTCTACAATTACTTCGAGAGCAAAGAAGAGCTGTGGCAGGCGGCCATCGACGCGGCCCTCGAATCCGCCGGCGACTTCCTCGACTCGCTCACCGTTGGTCTGGACGACCCCGTCGAGAAATTCACGCAGTCCTTCCGATTGTCCGGACGACTGTTCCGCCTCGAGCCGGAACTGAGTCGCGTTCTGCTCAACTCCGAGGCTGCGGCATTCGCCGCAGCCGGCGGCCTGGCACCGCGTTCACGCCGCGATATCGAATCGGCCGCCGCCCAAGGGCGATTCGATGTGGACGACGCAGATGTCGCACTCGCCATCGTGGCCGGCTCCCTGCTGTCGATGGGTCGACTGCTGCTCGCCCAACCCGATCGCGACGAAGCGACAACCGTGGACGACACGACGCAGCGCGTGCTCCGAGCGCTCGGGATCTCCGCCGACGAGGCCGAAACTCTGTGCAGCCGCGAGCTTCCGACGTCTTACAGCGGCGGAGTGCACGCAGCGATCGACCCCGCAGCCCAGCCGTAACGAACGCGGGAAAAACAGGGCAGACGTGCGGTGGTCGTACCGTCAGGCTCTGTGATGACGCGCGCGGGCGTGCACAGGCACCTCGACGGGAACCGATACGTCAACGGGTTCGACCGTCCGATCGCCACCGCGCGTGCTCATCTTCATGAAGTTCTGCAGTTCGTCGTGGATAGGTGTGTCGGTCATGAGACTCGACCTTCTCGACCTACGATCCGCAGGTCGGTTCGGTTTCGCTGAACCATTGTGTGCGCTGGACGAGCGGCGTGACACCGACACTACGGCGTTCCTCCCACGCGGTCCACGCTGCGCCGACCATCGTGGACCAGAACTCCGTTGCTATCGACGGGCGAGGGGCTCGGGGTCTACTGTCGCTCCCACGTCGACATGACCTACAGGATCGAGTCCGAGTGCTCACCTACAGTTTCAACCTCGACTATCGGGGAGTGTGTCCCATCTGCGACCAGGTCACGTTGGGCGAGAACGTCGTCGATTCACCGCTGGTGGGACCGGCCAACAGCCGCATCTACGCCTCGTGTGAAGCGTGCGGATGGGAAGGACCGGGATGACGGCTCAGCCGATCACCGGCAGGCGATCCTTCGTCAATTCGTCGAGTTCAGCCTGCATCGCAGAGTGAACGCGATGTGCGAAGTCCTCTGCGGACTCGTCGGGCTCGGGACGCATCGGCGCGAGAACCGACGTCTGCAGCTTCGTCGGTAGCGGGAGATACGGAAGCAACCCGACTACCCCGAAATTCACGCCCCAGGGAATGGATACCGACAGCGGCAGCGTCTTGACGCGAAATGCCGTCTTGTTCAATCGGAGCGCCTTGGCGATGCGACGACCACTGCTGAGGACGAGGAGTGACTCACCCGCGCCCGCGGTCACGACCGGAACTATCGGCACCCCGGCTTCCATCGCGAGACGCGCGTAACCACTGCGTCCGGCGAAGACGATTTCGTTTCGGTGCCGCCACGACTTCAGTGCATCGAGGTCGCCGCCGGGAAAGACCAGAACATTGTGTCCCTGCTCGAATGCGTCGAGAGCGTTCTCTCGCGCGGCCGGCCGCGCGCCGAACGGCTCGAGCAATTTCCCGGCACGCAGTGTCCACGCGATCTGGTGCGTCAACGCGATGATCTCCCTGGACAGGTTCAGATCGTCGTACGCAGCCGAGAACGCGAAGACGTTCAGATCGATCACTCCGCCGAATCCGTGATTGCACACGAACAGCACGGGCTCGTCGGGAACCGGTTGCGCCACGGACACTTCGAGGCGGTTGTACAGACGGACCGCATTGATGCCCATGGCCCGAATCGCGCGAGGTACTTTGTGCATGCGCGCACTGTATCGGGGACCGCCCGCATCCGTATCGGGATCCATCACGTCCGGTCGTTCAGAAATGCCTCGAGTTCGGCGAGGAATCGGTCGGGCATCTCGATGTGGGGCCAGTGACCTGTTCCCTCGATATCGACCGACGAGGCAGCGGGAACCGCCTTCAGGAACCGCTCGACGTCGGACGGCGGAGACAGGGGGTCTCCCGGTCCCCTGATGATCCGCGTCGGACACGTGATGCGGTGCAGATCGGCGCTGGGGTCGCTCGCGACAGTCGACAGCAGGGAAGGAAACGACCCGGTCGCGCCCAGTTTGGCCATGACCTGTTCCATCACCTGCGGATCCAGCTGTCGCGGTGCCTCCACGAACGGCCCGAGCACCAAAGACAGCGCAGTGGGCGAATGCGCAACTCTGCGGGCAAGGCGTGCAGGAAGCGGCATACCGATCGTGACCAATTCCATCAGAAGCGTTGCCACCGAGCGTGGTTGGTTGCGAAAGGTCTTGACCGGGCTTCTTGCCAGGCCGGTGAGCGACAGAATGGGTCCACCGGTGATGACGAGTCGCTCGACCAGATCGGGGCGCTCGATCGCCAGGCGGGTGGCCACGATGGAGCCCATCGAATGCCCGACGACGGTCGCTCTCGGTACCTCGAGCGCATCGCACACCGCCGCCACCGCACGCGCCATGCCCTCGAAACTCACGCCAGCACGCGAGAATTGCGAGTCACCGAACCCCGGAAGATCGACTGCGATCGCCCGATGCGTCCGCGCCACCTCCGGCAGGATCTCGACGAACCAACGCCAACTCGCCGCGATCCCGTGGAGGCATATCACCACCTCGTCGCTGCCGCTCGGATTCAGATCGACCAAGCGGATTCGTTTGCCCTCCACGAGAACGTCCCGTGTCGCGCCCTTCCAATCGATGCTCTGCCAACGTACCCGGTCGGGATGGGGCATTGTCTCTCCATCTCTCGTGCGACGCTGCGCAGACAGTCAGATCCGGGACCGAGCGACGTCGTACACGCTGCGCCACCGTGTCTCGAGGAAATCGGCCAGCGCCGTTCCGGCCTCGCTGGCCGAACCTGTCGTACGCCAGGCAACATGTCCGTCGGGTCGCACCAGTACCGCCCCGGAATTACCTACCTCGTACAGGTCGATCAACCGGTCACGATCGTTGCCCGACGGCGCGTCGGCCGCAACCATGACCACCCCTGGGCCGCCTGCGTCGAGCTCGGAGACCACCGGATCCCACTCAGGACCGGCAAATGTCAGCAGCGTCAACTTGTTTCGGTCCAGAGTGTCGTGCGCATCCACCGACGTGCCGTTCACCGACAGGACCGCGTGCGGGAGGCGGGCACCCGGGTAGGTGGTGGGCAGGTAATCCACCACGTCTTCGGCAGGCTTGGCCGCAGGATCCTGTGCGATCAACGGACCGGCGTAGAGATAGCCGAACTGCAAGCCGATCGAGACGAAATGCTCCACCTGACCCGGAATCGCTTCGGCGATCTCGCGGCGAAGCCGAGCCGAACCGGGCGCGCCGGGGTTCACCTTCTGCGAGCGCGCCATCTGCCGCCGTGTCGCCCCCGCCGCCAGCGGCGCGATCAACTTTCCTGGAATCTTGTTCAGCGGTGGACGTCCCATCGCCTGTGTCGCCTTCGCCAACATCTTGTTGGTGATGCCCACCCTCTTGCCGATGTCGTCCATCCGGAAATGGTTCGCCACACTCTGTTCGGCGAACTTCTCCACCACCGGGCGGCGTTCCGTCTCGTAGGTGTCCAACAGGGAATCGGAGGCGTCGCCCGACAGCACCGCGTCGAGCTTCCATGCCAGATTGTGGGCGTCCTGAACACCCGAGTTCAGGCCGAAACCGCCGGTGTGCGGAAACCGGTGCGCTGCATCGCCGAGCAGGAACAACCGACCTTGTCGGAACGCATCGGCGGTCTGCGAGGTCATCACCCAGGTTCCGGTCGATTCCAGATCGAACTCGTGATCGCCCAACACCTTCGGCAGTGTGCGCAACCAGAACGCTCGACTGTCCTTGGCGATCTCCTGCTCGGGGTGCAGGTAGGCGGTCATCAGAATGTATCGATGGTCGGCGTGCGCGATCATCACGCCGCACAGCTCGGGCGTGTAGATCCAACTGAGCAGCGGCCGAGCATCGTCGGGGAACAGCGTCTTCGAGGTGAAGAACGCGCTACCCATGTTTGCCAGCACCGGTCCGGTCAGACCGACCCCGGTACCGTCCCGGGTCGCACTGTTGGCACCGTCGCACGCGAGCACGTACTGGGCCTCGATATCGGTGATGCCGCTCGTGCAACGCCCACGCGCACGAGCGCCGGACCAGTCGGATTCGACGGACTCGACGGCGCATCCGCGCCTGAACTCGACCAACGGTTCGGCGTCGAGCGCATCCCACAGGGCCGGCATCAGCAGATGCTGACCGATGTGCGAAACCAGGAACGGGCTCTGGCTCTCGACGATGGCCTTGCGCTCGGGGTCCGAGAGCAGGTCGATCGAACCGATGGCCTCGTCCGCGAGATCGCCGTACCAGCTGATGAGATTGACCGTCTCGTGCGGTGGCGACATCGCAGCGATGGAGCGGGCCAGTTCCGGGCTGTACTCGTTCCAGATCTCGAGGGTACGAGCATTGATCACGTGCGCGGCAGGATGGAACAGCGGCGCACCTCGTCGCTCGAGCACGACGCTGCGAATCCCTCTACGTGCCAACAGCAATGCGGCGGTACAGCCGGCCGGTCCCGCCCCGACCACGACGATCGGCGCAGTCATCGGACCACCGTCTCCTGAGTTCCCAGATCGATGGTCCCATCGGTGGTCTTGATACCGGCGGTGATCACGTCGTCCACCGAGAGATATTTCGGATTCTTCGCCTGCCGGGCGAAGAAGAACTTCCACTTCAGAGCCGGTGGAATCAGCTCACCGATCTTCTGCACGATCCTCGCTGGCGCGGAAATGGCTGTCCCGATGGGAGTTCCGGTGAGGAGGACGTCACCGGCGGTCATGTTCTGAAAACGGGCCAACCTGGTGAGCGCCTCGGCCGGCGGAGTGATGAGGTCGTTGCCGATCGTCTGGTCCTGGCGGGTCTCGCCGTTGACGGCCAGCGTCATGTGCAACTCGGGGATGCGGCGAAGCTCGTCGTTGTCGAGCAACACCAACCTCGGGCCGAGCGGGGTGAACGTGGGATACGACTTGCTCTCGTAGACCTGGACTTTCGTCAGCTGGATCTCACGAGCGGATACATCGTTGGCCACGACCACACCGGCCACGTAGTCCGAAAGGTTGTCGTCGGTGACCGTCGTACCGATCGGGATCTCGGCACCGACGACGATTCCGAGTTCGATCTCGTAATCCAGCAGCGCTACCTCGGCCGGTTGACGAATGGGATCGAACGGGCCGGAGACCGACGCCGAGGACTTACGAAAGAACGTCGGCTGCAACGTGTTCGGGTCGGAGCCGGCATCGATCGCGTGGGATCGATAGTTGAGCAGCTGCGCCACCACCCGGCACGGCGTGGTGATCGGAGAGACGAGCTCGAGCTCGCCGACACTCGTACCCGCACCCGACGCACCCGTGATGGCACCGCGGTCGGCGAGAAGTTCGCGGGTGGTCTGGGCCTCGGTGTCGATGCGGATTGCACGGTCGCCGTCGAGACGCCACCAACCGTCGACCGTTCGAACTACGTTGACAAACATGTGATTCTTCCTCCCCCTCGTTGGATCAGCAGCTTGTTGTGTCACAGAGTTTTCGGCGTGATGGTCTTCTTGTTCGCGACGACCGGACGCCCGGGCCGAGTTCCGGCCTCGCGTCGGCGAAGCTCCTCGTGGGGCACGCCGTTGCGCAGCTGACTGAGCAGGTAATCGGGGTCGATGTTGACGCCGATGGGGTTCTTGGCGAACTCCTCGGTGAAGAAGAATGCCGCGGTGTTCTCGGCGTCGAAGTTCTCGACCTGGAACTCGAGCCGCACCCCGTCGGGATCCTCGTAGTAGAGCGAGATCGTCGGCCCGTGATTGATCGACCAGACGGGGAGGATGTCCATTCGCTTGAGTCGCACATAGTTCTCCAGCAGCCGCTCGAGGGAGTGGAACGTCAGCGCGATGTGGTCGATTCCGTAGGCCTTGCGCCTGAACTTGGCGAACGGGAACAGGAACCTGACGGGCTTCGGCACTGCGATGATCGCCAACCGGTGCGACTCGTCGTCCCAGGTCAGGAACGTGATTCCCTCGTCCTGATAGACGATCTCGGCACCGAACACCGCTCCGTACCACCGCACCATCTCCTCGGTGCGAGCGGACTTGACCACCCAGTGGGCGATGAGATCGGGCGCCACCCTGGGCGTTTTCCGACTCCCTGCATCCTGCGTCGTACTCATCGAACGACCTTTCTTCGGGTCACTTGTATGTGACCGACGCTACGTCCACTTTGACTACTGGTCAAGAATTTGAACGACGGTCAGGAGGTCCGCGTGTGGTGCGCTAATGTCGGATCGGTGTCGACCAACCCGCCTCCCGGAGCCGAGCGGTCCCACCGTGCCCGCCCTCGGAAAGACCGTCGCCAAGCCCTGATCGACGCCGCGATCGAGCTACTGGCCGAGGGAAACAGCGCCGACATCAGCGCAGCGGCCATATCGCGTCGCGCAGGAGTGGCCCACGGGCTGCTGTTCTACTACTTCACCGACAAACAGGGCCTCGTCGCGGCAGCGCTGGCCGACGTCCTGGCGAACCTGGCCGAATTCCAGGAACCCGAGGCCGGTGAGCAGTCCGTGCGGGCTCGCGTGGAAGGTTTCGTGCGCCGACACATCGAGTTCCTCGAACGCCACCGCGTCCTCTACGTACGGGTGATCCGTGAGGGAGAACTGGGCGATTCCGTCGTCGAAGACGCCGTCCGGAAGGCCCGCGCGGAGGGCGCTCAGCAGGTCGCGGCCCTCGCCGAGCTCTCGGAACCCCTGTCTGCGTTGCAGAGTGCCGCCATCTCCGGGTGGACCGGCTTTCTCGATAGAACGGCCGACGCGTATTTCGACACCGCCGATCTCGAACTCGATGCGGTGGTCGAATTGATCGTCGA
The DNA here is from genome assembly GCF_033042195.1 of Rhodococcus cerastii. Lineage (NCBI taxonomy): Bacteria > Bacillati > Actinomycetota > Actinomycetes > Mycobacteriales > Nocardiaceae > Rhodococcus > Rhodococcus cerastii. Next base: position 120,943 of record NZ_JAWLKF010000010.1, on the reverse strand, counting down.
CACCTTCGAGGCTGTCGTGGCGGCAACACACTCGCCTCCGGAGACGGGTAATCGGGATCAGTAGGACCAAGGTCGAGCCCCGCACAGGGCTCGAATTGAGCAATCTGCACCATTCGAACGGCAACACTTGCGCAGCTGGGTAGACGCCTGGTCCACTGTCCCCCATCGCAGCTCAGTTGCACTCTCTCGGCGATTCGCGACCCGAACGCCTGCCCGGGCCACCGGACCACACTCGGTCCCGCGTCGTCCGCGTTCTCATTCACCCTCTCGGCCTCGGCCGGCATCAGGACGTTCTTCACCGTCGACTCAGGAGCCCTCTGTCATGACCAGCATCAGCCCCGCCGACCGCCGTTCGTCTGCCGGTGACGGCGAAGACCTGCACGACATCGCTCTGCGGGTGCTGTGGTTGTCGACGTCGATGATTCACCATGCCAATCGAATTCGGCCCAACCCGACAGGGTTGAAGGTCGGCGGCCACCAGGCGTCCTGCGCGTCGATGGTCTCGATCATGACCTCACTGTGGTTCGAGCAGCTGCAGCCCGGCGACCGCGTGTCGGTCAAACCCCACGCCTCGCCAGTGCTGCACGCGATCAACTACCTTCTGGGCGAGTTGGACGAGAAGTACCTGACGACTCTCCGCTCGTACGGCGGACTGCAGTCCTACCCGTCCCGGGCCAAGGACCCCGACACCGTCGACTACTCCACCGGATCGGTCGGCATCGGTGCCACGGCCCCGATCTGGGGTGCGATGTCCCGACGCTTCGTCGAGGGTCGGTTCGGTGCCGATGATTCCGCCCCCAGGACATCGGGATTCAGCGGACGGCAGTACTCACTGGTCGGTGACGCCGAACTCGACGAAGGCGCAGTCTGGGAAGCCGTCATCGACCCGGGCATCACCGAGCTCGGCGAGATCGTGTGGATCGTCGACCTCAACCGGCAGTCGCTGGACCGAGTGGTCCCCAACATCGCGGCGCGGCGGCTCGAGAAGATGTTCGACGCTGCCGGCTGGCAGGTCATCACCGTCAAGTTCGGCCGATTGCTCGAAGACCTCTTCGCCAAGCCGGGCGGCGACGCACTCCGCACCCGAATTCTGGACATGCCGAACCCCGAGTATCAGCGCTTGCTGCGCTGCAGCGCCGACGAGGTGCGCACCCGCCTTCCAGGATCCGGGCCCGACGCCGCAGCGATCGCCGAACTGATCGCCGATCTCGACGACACACTGCTGACCGAGTCGATTCGCAACCTCGGCGGACACGATCTGGATGCGTTGCGCGAGGCCTACTCTCGCATCGACGACACCCGGCCCACCGTGATCGTCGCGTACACGGTCAAGGGCTTCGGTCTGCCCACTCAGGGACATCCGCAGAACCACTCCTCACTGTTGACCGTCGACGAGTACGCGGAGCTCGCTCGCAGCCTCGACCTGGATCCCGCTGCGCCGTGGGGTCGCTTCGACGAAGACAGCGCAGCCGGGCGACTGTGCGCTGCCACCGCGGAACGGCTGCGCCGCGAACCGGTTCCGGCGTCGAACCCCCCTGCCGTTCCCACCGACATCGGGCGCACACCGAAGGGCACCGCCACCACCCAGGCTGCCCTCGGCCGCACACTTATAGACCTCACGCGTGAGGCCCCGGAAGCAGCGAAAAGGGTTGTGACAGTGAGCCCCGACGTCAGCTCCACCACCAACCTCGGCGGCTGGGTCAACAAAGTCGGTGTGTGGTCCTCGTCCGATCGGCACGACTGGTTCGGTGACGACGCCGAGACGATCATGCACTGGCGCGAAGGACCATCCGGTCAGCACATGGAACTCGGCATCGCCGAGACCAACCTCGTGGGACTGATGGGCGAACTCGGTGCCACGTGGAGCCGATGGGGACAGCCGCTGTTCCCGATCGGCGTCATGTACGACCCGTTCGTCGAACGCGCCCTCGAACCGTGGTCGTACGGCATCTACGCCGGCGGTCAATCGATACTCGTCGGCACTCCGTCCGGAGTCACACTGGCTGCGGAAGGTGGTGCGCACCAATCGATCAAGACACCGTCGATCGGTCTCGAACAACCCGGCTGCATCAGCTACGAACCCGCATTCGCCATCGACGTCGAATGGACCCTGCTCGCCAGCATCGCGCGGCTGGGCCGGCCCGACGGAACCTCGGCCTACCTACGGTTGTCGACGCGACCCGTCGACCAGTCGAAGGCCGACGTCCCCACCGACCCGGCGGCACGAGAACGTCGCCGACGCCAGGTCGTGGCCGGCGGATACCCACTGGTGCGTCGGGACGGTGCAACGGTGACCATCGCGGCGATGGGAGCAGTGATCACCGAGGCACTCGAGGCCGCCGAGCGATTGAGCAAGGTCGGCGTGATCGCAGACGTTCTGTGCATCACCAGTCCCGGCGAGCTCTACCGCGCGCTGCAAGCCAGGCAAGGACGCGGTGTCGGTGAATCGTGGATTCTCGATCAACTCCTGCCCGCCGATCGAGCGACGCCCATGGTGACCGTGCTCGACGGCCACCCGCACACTCTGGCGTTCCTCGCCACCGTCAACCGCGTGGCCTCGACATCGTTGGGCGTGAGCAACTTCGGGCAGGTCGGATCACTCGACGAGGTGTACAAGCACCACAAGATCGATACCGACTCCATTGTCGGTGCCGCACTCGACGTCACCGATCACTGACACCCGCCCCATCGAGCACACGAAAGAAGACATGACAGCGACCGTCACCACCGACACCGTTGCGATGCCCTCGCTCGGTGAGAACATCACTTCCGCCGATCAGAAGCCGGAGGTCGCCGCACCCACGGCCGACCGGATCGAGAAGCTGCCGCGAATCAGACGAACCATCGCCACCCGAATGGTTCAATCCCTGCACACGGCAGCACAATTGACGACGGTCGTGGAGGCCGAGGTCTCCACGATTGCGCGGGTCAGGCGCGAGAACAAGGACTCGTTCCTGCACCGAACCGGGAACAAACTGTCGTATCTGCCGTTCTTCGTCAAAGCTGCGGTGGAGGCGTTGGCGGACAATCCCGTCGTCAACTCCTCGCTCGATGCCGACGTCACCACCGTTCCGACCGTGTACCTCTCACTGTCGTACGACCACCGCATCGTCGACGGTGCCGATGCCGCCCGCTACCTCGGTGACGTCAAGCGCAGACTCGAAAGTGGCTACGCCGCAGAACTTCTCGACTGATAATCGCATCCACGATTGCCCCGCCCGCAAGAGCGGGGCAATCGGCGTTTCACGCGAGGTACTCCGCGAGTCCGTTCAGGGTGGCCGTGAGTTTCTTCCTGAACGTGCCCTGCAGCGCCTTGCCCACCACTCCGAACAACAGCGGACTGGTCACCTCCAACTCGAGCGTGACGGCTGATCCGCTGCCGCGGGCGGCGCAGTTCATCGTCAGCCGAATCATCGATCCGGTGGATCCGGCTCCCACCAGAACCAATTCCTCCGGCGCACGCAGACTTTCGACCTGGAACTCGATGGTGTCGGTGATGCTGGCGATCTTGATCTTCTCGACTATCGTCGACCCGACCTCGAGGTCCCTCGGGGGCGTCTGCACCCACTCCTCGTGCAAGGCATGCCACTTCTCGAAGGTGCTGACGTCGGACAGAGTTGACCACACCTCGTCCTGAGGGGCGGAAAGCTCCTGCGTCATGGTGATGTTCAGCATCCGGGTTCCTTCGTTCGACAACGGTGTTCCCACAACTACGCCATTCGATTGACACGAAGTCAATATTGACATGAAGTCAACACAGGCCTACTTTCGTGAGACACGCCTCACAGGTACGGGGCCGAACCGAAAGCGACGCCATGACGACGACCGAAGTACCGACCGTTGCGACCGCAACCGATGTGATTGCCAATCTCCGAGCTCTCGTGCCCGACCTGAAGGCCGGAGCCGCCGAGAACGAGAAGGCACGACGCCTCTCCGAGGACACCGTCGACGCCCTCCGCCGCGCGGGCGCATTCCGAATCGCAGCACCGGCGAAGTTCGGCGGACTCGAAACCGATCTGCGCACCATGCTCGACGTCTCGGCCATCATCGCCGAAGGCGACGCGGGTGCCTCCTGGGTCACCACCCTGTCCAACGTCAACAACTGGGCCGCAAACCTTTACAGCGATCAGGCACAGGCCGAGATCTTCGCGAACGGGCCGGACGCCGTCATTGCCGGCGTCGTCACCCCCGGCGGCACTGCCCGCAAGGTCGAGGGCGGCTACCGTCTCACGGGCACATGGCCCTACGCCTCGGCCAGCCTGCACTCGGAGTGGTTCACCGGCGGAATCATCATCAACGACGAAGACGGCGACATGCTGGACCAGGGAATGGCGTTGCTGCCTCGCTCGGACTACCGCATCGACGACACCTGGTACGTAGCCGGCATGCGCGCCTCCGGCAGCAACACCGTCGTTGCAGAAGACGTGTTCGTACCCGAACACCGCATGCTCTCGATGATTCCGGCATTCAGTGGTGCCAACGTGGCAGAACGTGCCGACTCCGCGTTCGCCCGCTCGGCCTTCGGCCCCATGCTCGTCATGGTTCTCGTCGGACCGCAGCTCGGAATGGGCCGTGCTGCAGTGGAACTCGTCCGAACGAAGGCGTCACAGAAAGCCCTGGCCTACACGGTGTTCGACCGGCAGGCCGACTCGGTGGCCTTCCAGATGATGCTCGCCGAAGCCGCACTGAAGGTCGACACCGCGCACCTGCACGCGTACCGCGCGGCGGAGGACGTCATGCGGTGGGCCGAAGCCGGCGAGTATCCGGACCTTCTCTCGCGCGCTCGCGTCCGCGGCGACGCAGCCGTTGCACTGAAGAGCATCAACGAGGCACTCAACATCCTCGTGGATGCCACCGGAGCCGGGGCCTTCGCCGATGTCAATGCACTGCAGCGCATTTGGCGCGACTCCAACGTCGGTGCCCGCCACGCCGTCATGCTCCCGCGAGTGTCGATAGAAACCTACGGCAAGGCGCTCCTCGGCTTCGAACTCCATGACCACATCACGCCGATCATCTGACGAGGACCTAGTCTTGTGTCGAACCGTGGGCAGCAGCCGAGCGGGGAGGCCGAGACAGAGGGGACTCGAGGTGCCGAATCGATCCACCCGGCCGGTTGCCCGGGCCACCCGGGCAAGCGCTCGAGCCGCAGAAACCCGTCAGCGCATGATCGACGCGGCGGTCGCCCTGTTCGCGGAAACCGACTACGACAAAGTGGGCGTGGCGGACATCGTCGAGTCGGCGGATGTGGCCCACGGCTTGCTGTTCCACTACTTCGGCAACAAGCGAGGCATCTACCTCGAGTCGATGCGGGCCACTGCCGCGGCGATGTCGCAGGCGTTCGCCGACATTCCCGATTCGACACCCGACGTGCAGATACGGGCTGCTCTGACCAGCCATCTCGAGTACCTGCGCGTGCACCGCGGTCTGGCGCTCCGAATGGTGTTGGGCGGCAGAGGTGCCGATCCAGAAGCCTGGGAAGTATTCGAAGATGCTCGCACCGCAGTGCTGGAAGCGTCGGCCACACGGCTCGGGCTGGACCCGGAGAACACCGGCGTCAGGCTGGTCGGACGAAGCATCGTCGCGGCAATCGACGGTGCAACGGCCCGATGGTTGGAAGAGGACACGCGCATCGACGTCGAGCAGATGGTCGAGTGGCTGGTGCACCTCATCGTTGGGTGCCTGAGCACCGCGCCGGTTCTCGATCACACGCTGAACATCGACGGTGCTGTCGCATTGCTCCGAGGATCGGACTAGATCGCGGGGAATCACCCCACCGAGACGGTCCTTCGTCCACGGACCCGTACTCCTACCGTGGCAATCGCGACCACCACTGCAGCGAGAACGGCTGCCCAAGCGACAGTCGTATCGATCACCTCACCGGAGAAGCGGCCCTGCGCCAACCATCCCAATCCCCAGACGATCGCCAACATCGGTGCGACCGCACCACCGGAGAACTGGGCCAGAAGCACCCCGACACCGGCAGCCACCACGAGCACGATGACCGCCCATACCGTTGCACCACTGGTGAATCCGAGACTCACCAGCCACGCGGAGATGTTCGCGATCGTCGCCACACACACCCACCCGAGGTAGATCCCCATCGTGCCGTCGGTGATCACCGCGTCGGCCACACCCTCCGGTCGATGCTGCTGCATCAGCACGAACACGCGGACGAGCACCGCCAGCAAGGCGACGATGACGATCACGCTCAGCCACACCTGGCCGAACTGGATCACGAGAATCCACGCGGGATTGAGCAACATCGACGCGACGATCGGTGCACGCAACGCGTCGTGACGTGCGGTGCGGCCGGGTAGGAACTGCCAGACGGCGTAGGCGATGAGTCCGGTGTAGATCACCGACCAGATCGAGAACGCCGGGCCTGCGGGTGCCACCAGCGTGGACGTGGCACTCAGCGCCCCGCCCGCCGCCTCGGCGATCGGCGTTCCGATCCACGCACCGGACCCCAGAAACGACACCACGACTGCCACGACCGCACTGACGACGACCACTGTTTTCATAGCAGCACTGATCCCCTGAATACGACGGTCGCAAACACCGCTGCCGGGTTGGCGACCCGAATCGGCCGCCACTCACGACCTGGTCGACGATGTCCGCCGGAAGCACACGGGCAGTTGAGGCTGCCGATTCCCGCCAGGGTCTGGTAGACACGCGAGGGTGAATGCCATCAGTGGTCCGAATCGAGCTCGACGCGTCGGAGCCGTTCTCGCGGCGTCCACCTGCGCGCTCGTCGGGTGCAGCTCCCCGCCCGAGCCCGCGCCCTCGGTCACGCCCGCCGAGACGACGACCGCACCGGCCCCGCAGTACGACTTCACCGGAGTGCCGGGCACCGTTCTCGATTCCGAGGACTTCGGCGATCGATCGACGGAGCTCTCCGCCACCGGAGCCACGCTGTACCGATTCGTCTACGAGTCCACATCGGGTGTCGACAATTCCCCCACGGCGGTCTCGGGTGTCGCAGCCGTTCCGGCAGGCACCCCACCCGCGGGCGGTTGGCCGACCGTCGTCTACGGGCACGGCACCACAGGAATTCAGGCCGACTGCGGACCCACGCTGTATCCCGATCTACTCGGCTACCAATTCGCTGTGCAGGACTTCACCGAACTCGGATACGTCACCGTGCTGCCCGACTACCAGGGCCTGGGCACCGGCGGCGGCACCCACCCGTACCTGGAACCGCGCACCTCGGGACACAACATGATCGACGCGGCCCGCGCCGCCCAGAGCGCGCTGCCGGACATGTCCACCCGATGGGCCGCTGTCGGGTTGTCACAGGGTGGCCAAGCAGCCTGGGCTGCAAACGAACTCGCCGCCACCTACGGTCAGGGCCTCGACCTGGTGGGATCGGTGTCGCTGTCGCCGCCGACGGACCTGACGCCCCTGGTGCAGGCGGCAACGGACGGAAACCTCACCAGACCGCAGAAGGAGCTTCTGCCGTACCTGCTCTACGGCGCACAGCAAGTCGACCCGACGATCGATCCGATGGACTACAGCGGCAGCGTCGCGGAGGCCAACAACGAGCTGCTGCTCACCTGCTCGGGCGGAGACACGGACGGCAAGGAGCGAGCAGTCGAGGCAATGGCTCCGGACGAGTTCGCGGCCGACTCAGCGCAATCCGAGCAACAGCTGCTCGACGTGATCGGCCGCTACACACTCCCCCAGGTGCGAACCGAGGTGCCGATGTTCGTGGCCTACGGCGCGAAAGACGACATCGTGCTGCCCCAGTGGACCGCCGACGGTGTCGAAAAAGCCTGCGCTCTGGGTGATCCGATCGTCGCGCAGGAGCAGCCCGAGCAGGGCCACGACGTCAGCGACGAGGCCGCCATGCAGTTCCTGGCTGCCGTGTTCGCAGGCCAATCGGTGCCAAGCACATGCTGACTAGCGGCTCCGCGACGGAGAGAATCACCGAGTACACCCGTGACGGATTGGTGTTCGACGTCCTCGACCAAGGCCCGCTCGACGGCCCGATCGTGTTGCTACTGCACGGATTTCCCGAGCGGGCATCGTCGTGGTCCGCGGTGATGGCCGTTCTGAACGAGCACGGATTCCGCACTGTCGCACCGGATCAGCGCGGGTACTCACCGCGGGCCCGGCCGAAGCGGCGACGGGACTATCGCATCGGAGCGTTGGTCGGCGATGTCGCCGCCCTGATCGAGGTGATCGGTCAACCGGTTCATCTGGTCGGACACGATTGGGGAGCGAACATCGCCTGGGTCACCGCAGGACGACACCCTCGGCTCGTTGCGTCACTGACGGCGTTCTCGGTTCCACACCCCGGCTCGTTCATGACCGCGATGCTCACCTCGAAGCAAATTCTGCACTCCTGGTACTTCGCGTTCTTCCAACTGCCGCTACTGCCCGAGAAATGGATGATGCGGCCCGGCGCCCGGGCCGAGAAGTGGTACGAACAAAGCGGAATGACCGAAGACGACCTCGAACGGACGAAGACGGAGATCGTCGACTACGGCGCACTGCCCTTCGCCGTCACCTGGTACCGCGGACTGCCGTTCTCGAACCCGGGCATCGGCCGTCTGCGCATCACCGTGCCGACGTCGATGGTGTGGAGTGACGGAGACACCTTCATCGGACGATCCGCCGTCGACAATGCACAGCGCTACGTCGACGCTGCATACACCTTGACCGTGTTACCCGATGTGTCGCACTGGATTCCAACACAGGCATCGGATGCGGCCGCCGCAGCAGTGCTGCGGTCGATCGCCCTCAGCGGCACGTGACCGCTCCACAACCGGAGGCATACTGCACCATGGACACCACCGGCCTGCTCACTGAACTCGTCACCACGAGCACCGTTTCCGGCGACCCCGCACCGCAGCGACTGACCATGAACACGGTTCTGTCGCTGCTTCGAGCGCGCACTCCGAAGCTGACCGTGGAAGGCGACACCGACGGTCCGCACCCGTGGATGCTGATAACCAACGACGCATCTCCCGAGACGACGCGGCTGATGTTCGCCTGTCACGTCGACACCGTCCCGCCCGGCGACCTGAAGCACTGGCAGTTCGATCCGTTCGTCGCCGACATCGAGGATGGCGTCCTACGCGGCCGAGGCACCTCGGACATGAAGGCCGGTCTCGTGGCGGCCACGGCCGCGGTGCTCAACGCCATCGACGACGGCGTCCCGGTCGCATTCCTGCTCACCAGCGACGAGGAGATCGGATCGCTCGGCGCGCAGGCCGCCCGCCACGCCGTCGCCGACTGCAGCGTCGGAGCCGTCGTAGTTCCGGAGGCCACAGGAAACCGCGTACACCTCGGCCATCGCGGTGCGCTGTGGGTCGACGTGTTCACCGCAGGCGTTGCCGCACACGGCAGTACACCGCAACGCGGCGAGAGCGCCATCTTCAAACTCGTCGACGTGTTGGCGCGCGCAAAAGAGGAACTGCCGCTCGCCTCGGATGCGTTCCTGGGCGCGGAAACGTTCAACGTCGGACTGATCGACGGCGGTTCGGCCCCCAACATCGTGCCCGACGCGGCCCACGTGGTGATCGACCACCGTACCGTCGGCGATGGCCGGGATCTGCTGGCCTGGTGGAGGGATCAGCCGGAAGTGGATCGTGTCGACGCGCGGATCGACCTCCCCGGGGTACGCACCACACCGGACAACAACTGGATCTCCGCGCTCCCGAATCCCGTTGCAGCAGAGCCGGTCACCTACTTCACCGACGCTTCCATCCTGGCCGCCGCGGCCCCGTCGGCCCCGATCGTGGTGTGGGGACCGGGCACGCCGGCGCTGATGCACGCGGCCGACGAGAGCGTGTCCTTGGCCGAACTCGACGCCGCCGTCGCCGCCTACGGCGCGGTGACGCGAGCCTGGCCTACGGTCGACTGACGCACCACCAGTTCAGGTTTGAGCGCGATGTGCGCGGTACCGGTGAGGTCGGTGTTCATCGCCTGATCCAGCAGCCGCGTCGCCTCGGCCGCGATCCGTTCCTGGGGCTGCCTGATGGTGGTGATCGGCGGATTGCTCAAGGCGGAGAACGGAATGTCGTCGAAGCCCGTCACCATGATGTCCGACGGTACGGCGAGCCCCAGCGCCTGGCAGCTCTGCAGCACCCCCAGCGCGATCAGGTCGTCGGCACACACCACCGCGTCCGGACGAGACGCCGAACTGAGCATCGCCCGAGACGATTCGCGTCCCCAGTCGATCGAGTAGTCGCCCAGCTGGGTCCACTCCTCTCGCGTCTCGATGCCGACGCGGGCGGCGTGCCGAAAGAAGCCGGCCCGGCGCAGCTCGGTGGAGGAGTTGGTGAGCTCCGAGCTGATGAACGCGGCGCTGCGTGCGCCCTGGGCGGCAAGGTGATCCATCAGAAGTGCCTGCGCCGCATCGTCGTCCACGCCCACCCAGTCGGTATGCGTGTCGAGGGCGAATCGGTCCAGTTGGACGACGGGGATCGCGCGAGCCGAGGCTCGGACGGCGTCGGCGGATCGTTCACCGTGGCACGGGCTGATGATGATGCCATCGACCTGACGCGAGACCAGGCTTCGCAGACGCTGCGCTTCGACGGCCGGATCCGAGCGCGAATCGCAGAGGAACAGTTGCAGTCCACGCTGCGAGAGCACGTGTTCGACGTTGACGACGAGCGACGTGAAGAACGGGTTGGCAATGGACGGAACCACCATGCCGATGGTGTCGGTGCGATTGCGACGCAGCGAGCTGGCGATGATGTTGCCGGAGTAGCCCAGCTCGTCCGCTGCTCGCCGGATGGCCGCGGCGACCTCCTCCGAGACCGGCCGAGAACCCGACAGTGCCCGCGACACCGTGGCCGTCGAGACGCCCGCACGTTCGGCGACGTCGCGAATCGTTGCCTTGCGCATCCGACTCCTAGTCTTTGGTGTGGCCTGAGGGTAGCGAACCGTGGACACCGTCCGGTCTGGTTAACACGATAGAGGCAATCGTTTACATAAACGACTCGAGAATTCCTTGACATGAACGGGTGCTGATCCCCTACGGTGCATATACGCAAGGTAATCGATTACATGCCCGACTCGATTGCCCCGATCCCAGGAGCCACCCACGTGAGCACGCCCCCTCCGGAAGCCAGCCCGACACCGTCGCTGGGAGTATTCCCGTCCAAGCCGTCGGCGCTCGCCGACATCGTCGCCACCACCCCCGCCCTCATCGGGGCCATCCACCTCCCCGCGCTCCCGGGAAGCCCGCATTACAAGGGCCAGCCCGTCGCCGAGATCGCCGCCTTCGCAGTCGCCGAGGCACACGCCTACATCGACAACGGCTTCGACGCGGTCATCGTCGAGAACCATTGGGACATCCCGTTCCTCAAGCCCGGTGAACACGGCTACGAAACCGCGGCGACAATGGGCGTCGTCACCGCCGCCGTGGTCGCAGAATTCGGCCGAGCCGTCGGCGTCAGCATCCTGTCCAACGCAGGCGAATGCGGCGTGGCCGCAGCGTGGGCCGCAGGCGCGAGCTTCGTCCGCGTCAACCAGTGGGCCAACGCATACATCGCCAACGAGGGCTTCATCGAGGGCCAGGCTGCCAAGACCACTCGCTTTCGCCATCGCATCGGAGCCACCCCGGTCAAGATCTTCGCCGACGTGCACGTCAAGCACGGTGCGCACGCCATCGTCGCCGACCGCACCATCGCCGAGCAGACCGAGGACGCCGAGTTCTTCGACGCCGACGTCCTCATCGCCACCGGCTCCCGCACCGGTGACGCCGCCTCGGTGGACGAGGTGTCGGTGATCAAGAACAACACCGTGCTCCCGGTCATCATCGGCTCCGGAATCACCGCGGGCAACGTGGGCGATCTGATGAAGGAGTGCGACGGTGCCATCATCGCCTCCTCGGTCAAGGAGAACGCGCGCTGGTGGGGCCGGGTGGACGGCGACAAGGTACGCGCCGTCGCCCGCGCAGCAGGCAAGTAGCGCATGATCGTCTTCTTCGGCTACGCCAACAGCGATGTGACGGTGCATGTTCCGCACGTGCCGGTGCTCGGCGAACGGGTTCAGGCGACGGCCGTCGACACCATCGACGGGGGCATGACCGCCAACGCCGCCGTCGCCGCCGCCCGCATGGGTGCCCGAGTCGCCTTCGCCGGAGCCGTCGGACCGGACCCGCGTTCGACGCAGTTCCTCGCCACACTCGAACACGACGGCGTCGACACCAGCTGGTCACCGCGTGACGCATTCCTCTCCACCGCAGTGGTTCTCATCGCCGACGGCGGCGACCGATCCATCATCAGCCAGGACGACGCCAACGACGCCACCCGGTTGGCTGCGGTGCTCGCCACCCTCGCCGAGGGCGGCGGCCGACTCTTCCTCGACGGCTATCGAGCAGCGATGCTGCCCGCCGAACTCCCCCCGAACGTCAGCCTCGCAATCGACCTCGACGGCTGCGAGGACGCCGATGCCGCGCTGCGCGCATTCGCTCTCGCAGACCACGTGATAGTCGGACGCAGTCTCTGGCAGAACAGCTTCGGCATCGAGGCCGAGCGGTGGTCGACGCTGACCGCCGAGTACGACACCCACCTCGTCGTCACCGATGGCGAACACGGGTGGACCCTGGTCACGCCCACGGGTGAGACCGTCACCGAACCCGCGGTGCGCGTCGAGATCGTCGACGCCGTCGGCGCGGGCGACTGTTTCTGCGGTACCTACATCGCCTTCGTCGACGCAGGCACACCGCCGGCCGACTCGGCACGTCTCGCGGGAGTGTCGGCAGCCCTCGCCTGCGCCACCCCCGGGCCACGCGGCTGCCCCAGCCTCACCGAACTGACCGAATTCACCTCCACGCACGCACCATTCGACCTCCAGGAGATCCCATGATCAAACGCGCACTCCCTCTCGTTCTCGGTGCTGCCGTGGCGCTGACGCTCACGTCCTGCGATTCCGCCGCTCCCAGCGATACCGCCGGTGGGACCGACGTGGCCGCGTCGTCGATCCCCGAGCCCACCCGCGTCGCCGAAACCTGCGAGGGCAACAACGGCACCCTCAAGATCGGGCTGGTGACGATCAACCTTCAGGCCCTGTTCTTCAACCAGATCAACAACGCAGCTCAGAACGTGGCCGATCAGGCCGGTGTCGATCTCCAGATCATCAGCGGCAACGACGATTCCGTCACACAGGCCAACGCGTTCGACAACCTCATCGCCTCCGGAGTCGACGCCATCATCGTCGACGCGATCGACACCGACGGAATCAAGCCGTCCGTGGCCAAGGCAGCTGCCGCGGGCATCCCCGTCGTCGCCGTCGACGCCACCGTCGACGATCCGGCCATCTCCACCCAGGTGGGCACCGCCAACGCCGAGGGCGGGGCGCAGATCGGCGACACCCTGGCCGAGCTCGCGAACGACACCGGCACAGTCGGTATCGTCGGCGCGCTCAACAGCACCATCCAGCTCGAACGCCAGAAGGGCTTCACCGACACCGTCTCCGCCGCAGGCATGACCGTCGGAACGGTGGTCGACAGTCGCAACATCCAGGAGAACGCGCAGACCGCCGCGGAGAACCTGCTCACCGGTAATCCGGACATGGAATACGTCTACGCCACCGGCGAACCCGCGCTCATCGGTCTCGTTGCCGCAGTGAACAGTCAGAGCGCACAGGACCGGGTCAAGGCCGTCGGATGGGACCTGTCGGATCAGGCCGTCACCGCGCTCCAGGCCGGCTGGCTGGAAGGCGTCGTACAGCAGAACACCTTCGAATTCGGTTACGAGGCAATGAATGCCGCCATCGACCTCGGCTGCGGACGCACCGCCCCCGCAGACATCCCTGTCCCGACGCAGATCGTCACCCCGGCGAACGTCGGCGACTACATGTACTACCTGGAGAAGTAGAGCCATGACACAACAGCTTTCACCGGATCCACCCCTGATCGAACTCTCCGGAATCACCAAGTCGTACGGCCCGGTCAAATCACTCCGCGGAGTCGATCTCAGGCTCGGACGCGGCGAGGTACTCGGAGTCGTCGGAGACAACGGCGCCGGCAAGTCGACGCTCATGAAAATCCTTGCCGGCGCCGTTCAACACGACGGCGGTGAGATGCGCGTCGACGGCAACCCGGTGCGCTTCTCGACGCCGCTCGACGCACAGCAGAAGAAGATCGGCATCGTGTACCAGGATCTCGCCCTGTGCGACACCCTCGACGTCGCCAGCAACCTGTTCCTCGGGCGCGAGCCCAGGAAGGGCCCGTTCCTCGACCGGCACGGCATGCACGAGCGGGCCGCGAAGATCCTGGCGGACCTGCACGTGAAGGTGAAGTCGACGTACCAGGAGATCGGGCAGCTCTCGGGCGGACAACGTCAGACCGTCGCCATCGCCCGCGCCGTGTCGTTCCGTCCCGACGTGCTGATCCTCGACGAGCCAACGGCGGCACTGGCCGTCGCCGAGGTGGAGTCGGTACTGAAACTCATCACGGACGTCGCGGCCCAGGGCGTCGGCGTCATCCTCGTGACGCACCGACTGCAGGACCTGTTCCGCGTCTGCGACCGCATCACCGTCATGTACGAGGGCCAGAGCGTCGACGACGTCCCCATCGGGGACCTGAACATCGAATCCCTCGTCGGCCTCATCACCCGTACCCCGGTACCCACGCACTCCACGTCCCGGCCGGGAGGCCCATCATGACGATTCTCGACAAGAACGCTCCACCCAGCGTGGAGAAGCTCGCCAGCAGACCCACCCTGTGGCAGCAGGCGAACAAACCGACGCTGGCAATGCTGGCCGTCACCGTCGCTGTCGCCGCGATCTTCTCGGTCACCACATCGTCGTTCCTGACGTTCACCAACATCTCGAACCTCGCCACGCAGATCGCTCCGGTTCTGATCATCGCCGTCGCCATGACGTTCGTGATCACCACCGGTCAGATCGATCTCTCCGTCGGGGCCACGGTGGCGTTCGTCGCCGCGATGAGCGCCGAGCTGATCCAGGCCGGCGTCGACTCCTCGGTGGTCTTCGTGGCAGCGCCCTTGATGGGGGCCGCGTGGGGTCTGGTCAACGGTTGGCTCGCTGCCTACCAGGGCATTCCACCGTTCATCGTCACCCTCGCGACGCTGTCCATCATTCGCGGCATCGCCCTGTACCGCACCGAGGGATTCTCCGTCCCGATCACTCCCGGTACGGCGTTCGCCAAGCTGGGCACCGCATCGTGGCTCGGGTTCTCGGCCAGCGCCTGGATCGCCCTCGGCGTGGTGATCATCGGTGCAATCACCCTCAACCGCACTCGATTCGGCCGCTACGTCACCGGGATCGGCTCCAACGTCGAATCCGTTCGCCGCTCGGGCGTCAACACTCGCCGGGTGCTGATGATGACGTTGGTGTTCACCGGTCTCGCCGCGGGCATCGCCGGACTTCTCATTGCAGCCCGGCTGGGATCCGGATCGGCCAACTCCGCCAACGGATTCGAGCTCACCGTCATCACCGCGGTGGTACTCGGTGGCACCAACCTCTTCGGTGGACGCGGCACCGTGATCGGAACCGTCATCGGCGCGGTCCTCACCGGCATCATCGCGAACGGCCTCACCCTGCTGGGCGTCAGTCCATTCCTGACTCCCATCATCACCGGTGTCGTTCTGCTGATGGCGATCTGGATCAACATGCGCGGACATTCCCTGGCCTCGCTGTTCAAGCACCTGCAGAGTGCACCGGGGAAGCAATGATCGTCACCACCGTCACCGGAGCGATCGAATCCGATCGGCTCGGACTCGTCCTGCCGCACGAACACCTGCACAACGACGCTTCCGTCGCCTACTCACCGTCGCCGGATCCTGTTGTCGCGCAGATCCTCGCCGGCCCGGTCGCGTCGGAGAACGCGTGGCTGTTGCACGACAACCCGTACCACAGTGCCGACAACTGCCGAGTCGACGATGCAGCCGGGGTTCTCGACGAGCTGAAGACGTTCGCAGACAACGGAGGAACGACGATCGTCGACCTGACACCCCCGGGTATCGGCCGTCGACCACAGATTCTCGCCGACTACTCACGCCGGTCCGGTGTTCGGGTCGTCATGGGCTCGGGCTGGTATCTCGAGTCGACGCATCCGCCCGAAGTGGCCGCACTCGGCATCGACACCCTCGCCGCGTCGCTCATCTCCGAGTTCACCGCCGATACGGATGCGCCGAAGCCAGGCGTGATCGGCGAGATCGGAATCTCACCGTCGTTCACCGAGAACGAGGCGAAAGCGCTTCGCGCAGCATGCGTCGCTCAGCGGGAGGTGAACGTGCCCCTGTTCGTTCATCTTCCGGGTTGGAAGCGCTACGGACCGGCGGTGCTCGATATCGTTCTGGACGAGATGGGTGTCGATCCGGGCGCGGTGGTGCTGTGCCACATGGACCCGTCGGGCAACGATCCCGACTACCAGTGCGCGCTCGCCGATCGCGGGGTCTTCCTCGAATTCGACATGATCGGTATGCCCTTCGAGTTTCCCGGGGAGGGGCAGTCGCCGCCGCCCGCCGAGACTGCCCTCGCCGTTGTGGGTCTGGTCGGTGGCGGATACGGAGCGCAACTCCTCCTCAGCCACGACCTGTTCCTCAAATCGATGCTGCGAAAGTACGGAGGCAACGGATTGGCCTATGTGCCCGTCTCTTTCGCCGCTCGGCTGGTTCGCAACGGACTGGATCCGCAGCGCGTGTCCTCACTCATGCAAGACAACCCGAGGTCGCTCTTCGAGCAGGCCGGAAAAGGATAGAGAAGCGTCATGGGTAAGAAAGTTCTGATCGCCGGTGAAAGCTGGATGACGTCGTCCACCCACGTCAAGGGTGTCGACGAGTTCACCGTGCATTCCTACGTCGAAGGCGTCGGCCCACTGCGGGACGCGCTCGCCTCCCGTGGGCACGAGGTGGTGCACATGCCGGCGCACCTGGTACCCACCCAGTTCCCCGGTAACGCAGATGCGCTGTCGGAGTTCGACGTGGTGGTGCTCTCCGATATCGGTGCCAACTCGATTCAATTGGCACCCAATGTTTTCGACCGCTTCCAGGCGGGCGAGGATCGATTGGTCGAGCTTCGGAACTGGGTGCACGACGGCGGTGCGCTGATGATGATCGGCGGATACCTCTCGTTCTCCGGGTTTCAGGCTCGGGCCGCGTTCCGGCAGACGGCCCTCGCCGACGCACTGCCGGTGACGATGCTCCCGGAAGACGATCGGGTGGAGACGCCCGGTGGAATGATTCCCGTCGTCGTCGACGGCACCCACCCCACCGTGAGCGGCAGCGGCACCGAGTGGCCTGCCCTGCTCGGCTACAACCGAGTGATCGCCAAGGACGGGGTTGCCGTACCGGCCACCATCAACGGTGATCCGCTGGTGGCGGCGGGCGCCTACGGCAAGGGCCGCTCCGCAGTGTTCACCTCGGACTGCTCACCGCACTGGGCACCGCCGGAGTTCTGCGAACAATGGCTCGGATACACGGATCTGTTCGACGGCCTGATCACCTGGTTGTCCGAAAAGTGACTCGCTCCGCCGAACTGACTGCGCGGCAGCATCGCAATCTTGCTGCCGCGCAGCGTGTCCGCTTCATCACCGACTCGATCGACGGCACGTTGCGCGACGACGACTTTCGGCGCTACCTGGTGATCGAGGAAGCATTCGTGCTCACCGCGGTGCGCATTCTCGGGCTCGTGGTCGCGGAGTCGACGTCGTTGGACGACGCCACCGATCACGTGACGTCACTGTCCAACCTCGTCGGCGAGCAGCGCGAATATTTCGCCGGACTACGCGAGCAGTTTCCGTACGACGGTGACGTGGACGAATTGATCGAGGGCTCGTCCGTTCTGTCGAACTACGCACTGGGACTTGCCCGTAAGGACGGTAGAGCCGCAGCTCTGGTCGCAATGTTCGCCGCCGAGACCCTGTATCTGTCCTGGTGCCGCGCTGCGATGGACAGATCTGTCGATCGTGAACCGGCACTGCAGGAGTGGATCGAGATGCACACCCGCCCCGCGTTCGTCGCGCAGGTGGACGCGTTGGCCCGAGAAGTCGACGCGATGGACGAGGTGGACGACGCGACCCTGGACGCGTGGTTCGTCGGAATGTTGGCTGCCGAGATGGAATTTCACGACGCCGCGATTACCCACGACAGTGGTGTGGACAAGCGCCACTGAAGGCACCTATCCGCACCACTGCCGCAGGCGCTCAGCTTGTCTGAGTCTCGATGGTTCGTTGCGTGTTGTCGTGGGCGATCTGGATCTTGCGTGGCTTGGCCCGCTCCGCCAGCGGGATGGTGACCGTCAGGACGCCGTTGTCGTAGGACGCAGAGATCTTCTCCGCGTCGACCCCGTCACCGAGCGAGAGCTGGCGTCGATACGTTCCGGCAAATCGCTCCGACGAAAGCCACTGCACGCCATCACTGGTGGGTGCGGTTCGATGCGCGGTCAACGTGAGAGTGCCGCGATCGACGTCGACATCGATCGAGCCCGGATCGACACCCGGGAGGTCCGCGTTGAGGACGTAGTGATCATCGAGCTTGTAGAGGTCCATAGGCATGAACCTGGGTGCACGGTCCGAACCACTGGTCGCGCCGAGCATCCCGGCAGCAATCGAGTCGAGGTCACGGAACGGATCGAAGCGAAGCACAGCAACCACCTCCTGAACGACGATGCGTCCGCCCCTCTGGCGGCCGCGTCTTCACTGTGCGAGACCCAAGTTAGCACTCTGCACCCAAGAGTGCCAAGAGGGAATTCGCTCCGCAGTGGTGTGGCCGAGTGCCGCCCAGGGCACTCGACCACACCACTGCCGCAGGCACTTACAGCCGTTCGATGATGGTTGCGTTCGAGAGTCCTCCCGCTTCGCACATCACCTGCAGGCCGAATCGCTGCTCACGTTCGGCGAGGGCGTGAACCATCGTCGTCATGATGCGCGCACCGCTGCCGCCGCCATCCTCGATCTACAGAAGGGGCCGGATCGTAATCGTCTGGCGTTGTGCGATGCCCAGTGATGCGGTCAACTGTTTCTGCAGGATCGACCCGATCAGCAATGGTGCAGCACTCCCAGGAGACGACCCGATCATGAACATTTCGGTACATCAAGTGGTCCTCGACTGCACCGACACCCGTGAGTCCGCCGAGTTCTACCGGCAACTACTCGGATTCGAATACGTACCCGGCTACGCCGAACCGATCAATCCGGATTGGCTCGCGATCACCGCACCCGACGGTTCGTGGCGTATCGCGTTTCAGCAGGTCGGCGCACTTCCGGCCGCAACATGGCCGGACGGCGAACACCCTCAGATGTTGCACCTGGACTTCCGCGTCGATACTGTCGCGCAACTCGACGAAGAGCATTCGCGTGCAATGGGTTTGGGAGCTACTCTGCTTCGGGATCTGCACGACGACCCGGTGGAGCCGATCCGAATCTATGCCGACCCGGCCGGCCATCCATTCTGCATCTTCGTGGGTGGATGAACCCAGCGCACCGTCTCGCGGCCGATCGGCTCCCCACATTCGGATACCCGACGCCCATCGGAGTCAGAAATCCCAAACTGAGGAGCCGATCCGCGGCAGAGGCCGGGTGAACACATCTACGCCCCTCGCATGAATTCACGCCCGCTACAGGGGGTGCGTATTCCAACGAAGGGCGTAAATGCCGCTGCGCCCTGCAGATCGGCTCCCCACATTTGGATACCCGACGCCCATCGGAGTCAGAAATCCAAAACCGGGGAGCCGATCAGCGGCACAGGCGAACCAACTAAGCGGTCGAGTGGCGTGATTGAGTCCCGCCCAGGGCACCTGATCACACCACTGCCGCAGGCATTCAGCCCAATTGCACTGTTGCCGTAGCGCGGTGGCCGAAGATTCGCTTGCCCTCGAATGTCGCGCCCAGTGAGATCACTGCAGTACGCGTCGCCTCGTCCTTGGACTTGATCTTGCCGGTGAAGACGATTTCGGCGGCCTTGTGGGTGTCCACGGGGATGGGGGTGGTGAAGCGGACGGTGTAGTCCTTCACAGCGCCCGGGTCGCCGAGCCACTCGGTGACGTAGCCGCCGCCGACGCCCATCGTGAGCATCCCGTGGGCCAGCACGTTCTCGAGATCGATCAGCTTGGCGAACTGCTCGCTCCAGTGAATCGGGTTCGCGTCACCGGCAACGCCTGCGTAGTTGACCAGATCACCGCGGGTCAGGCGCACCGTGCGCGGCGGCAGTTCGTCTCCGACGTTCACGTCGTCGAACTTCTGCGTCGGCCGACCCCGGTACTCCTCGACGATCAGCGGCTCGTGCTCCTGCGGAGTGGACAGTGTGTCGCTCTGGCTGGAATCGGCTCCGCCGACGTCCGTCGTCGCACCGAACATGACCAAGTTCTTCGCGGACTCGGCGATGGCCGGATCGATCTCGCCGGACCGACCGACGAGGAGTGTGGTGTACGTGGTCTGAACCAATTCGTTCTTCTGATTGGACACGACGTTCTTGGTGACCATCATGTCGCGACCCATGACCGTCTTGAACGAATCGAGCGAGACATCGCATGTCAGTTGGTCGCCGGCAAGGATCGGCTTCTGGAACACCAGCACCTGATCGGTCTGCAGAATCTGGCTCAGGTCGTAGCCCTCGGCGATGGACTGGAGAAGCTTCTTCTGCGCGAGGGTGCCGACCAGCGACATGAACGTCAGAGGTGCGACGAGGGCACTGTGACCCAGCGCGGCCGCAGCGTCGCCATCCCAGTGGGCGGGGTGGAAATCCTGGACAGCGCGGGCATACTCACGGACCTTCTCGCGGCCCACCTCGTAGTAGTCCTCGGTGCGGTAGTGATAACCGACCATGCTCCGAGCGTGTTCCGCCGGATCGAACGCCTCCTCGCCGGTCGCTGCCGTACCGGACTCCGCTACCTGCTCTGCCACTGTTGTCCCACCGTCTCGTACCCCACTGTTCACCATTACCCGAGCAACTTACCGAACAACGGCGTTGGTTGGCCAGGCCGGAGGGGTCAAGCCGAGCGGTGTCGCGGAGAGTCGTGGTAGCCCACCATGCCCACCATCGAGGCGTGTTGCGACGGCACAACGTTGGCGATCATGGCACCACGCGGGCGATGGCGACGAGACGCGACCGCGTCGACCGCCATCAGAGCCGCACCGTGCGCGGTGAGGGACTCCGGATTGGCGGGCGCGACGACCGGCAGCATCAGATCACGACGAAACAGACGCCGCAGCGTGGGGATGTTGGCGCACCCGCCGACCATCACCAGGGCGTTGACGGCACAGGGAGCGTCGACAATGACACTGGCCACCCAGTCCTCCAACGAACGAATGCTGCGCTCGAGAACATCGTCGAAGGTATTGCGCCACAACCGCACCGGCCCGCCGACGAAAGGTCCGGCAACTTCCGCCACCCGCAGCCTCGACAGCTGCTCGCGTGCAGTGCGAACCGACACCGCCAGATCTGCTCGGGTGCGATCGGACGCCAACTCGTCCGCTCCGTACATCGAGAGCAAGTAGCGGGCGACCTGCTCGTCGCAGCTGTTACCCCCGAACAGCGTGGTGCGCACCGAACTGAAGACCGTGCCGGTGGCCGGGTCCGCGACCGACACCGTGGTGCCCGACGCCCCGACGTCACAGATAGCGACGGTACGAGCGCCCTCCAGCTGGCCGGTGCCCCGCAGATACCGCAGCTGAGCACCGAGCTCGGAGGCGACCAACAGACGATCGGCCTCGTACGTGGAGTAGGCGGAGGTTCGCGCGCGAGCACCGGGATCGTCGGGCACAGCCAAGACGATGTCGGTTCTGTCGACCATCTGGTCGCGCGACATGGAGTCCAGCAAGTCGATGGCGACCTGAAGATGGTCGTCGGGATCGAACGAGTGAACGATGTGGGCCGACCGCACCGACTCGTCGATCGCATCGACTGCGACCCCTCGGGCAGTGGCGGAACCCACCGAAACACCAAGGACTGTTCTCATGATTCCTCGACTCGACTGGCTACTCCGACCTGCCGATAGTAACCGTCGAACCGCCGCCTGGACAGCAAACTGGGTATCTCAATGAACTTTTGGTTTGTTTTGGGAGATACAACAAGCAGCAGGACGTCAACCGTCCATTCTCAGGCGACGTGGTCGAACGGTTCTCGACGGTCGGCCAGCAGCGGACCCCATTCCTCCTGCGCCGACGTCATCGCTGCGCACGCGACACCGTTGGCCGAAGCCATCCCACGCGCGGCCGCGACGATGGAGCGGGCGGACTGCACGAGCGAGACATCGAACCGGAAGCTGTGCGCCGCCAATTCGGCGAACGCCTCCTCCGGACTACAGCCACGCAGTGCGATGAGAACACCCACTGCCCTGTCGATGGTCGTGCGGGTCACCGGTTCTGCTGCGGGATGTTCGGTCATCGAATACTCACCGTCTACTGGTCGATCACTCGATGGTAGCGACGGCTGAGCAGAAGTTCAGGTGTCCGAGTCGAATTCACATACCCGTCACGCGAAGGACTTGTACAAGTATCAAAACCGCTCGCTCACAATGCAATCAACGGATCGAGGGCTATTCGACCGGATCTGCCGGCGGTTCTGTATCGGTGGTGGGGTCGGTGGTCTCCGGAACCTCGGTGGTCGGCTCGGCCGGGTCCGTGGACGGCACCTCGGTTTCGGGTTCCGGCTCGGGCGGGGGATCGACGGTCGTCGTTTCCTCGCCACCCGAGTCGCCACCCGAGTCACCACCCGAGTCACCACCGCCGGAATCACCGCCACCGGAGTTGCCCCCGCCGGGTCTGCCGCCACCCGAATCGACGGCACCAGCATCGACGGCACCCGAATCGACGCGACCGGAGTTGCCGCCACCCGACGACGCCTCGACGTACGGAGTGGGGACCGAACCCGCAGTGGGTGCTGCACTCCAGGTACCGACCGGCATCGGCCCGTACGCGGGGACCTCGAGCAACCCGGTGTCGACGGACGGAATCGCCGACGGGTCGGTAGAGGGGACCGCCGAATCGGCGACCACCACCGCCGAGGACGCGGCTTCGTTGTTTCCGCTCGACGGGACCTCGGCAACATCGGCGGTATCGACCACGGAACTCTGCGTCGGATCGGACGCCGCCAGAGCCCACACGGTGGCTCCGCTCAGTGCCGCGAGAACCGCGACGCCCAACCCGATCATCGTCAGTCTCGCGCTGCGGGGTGTACCGGCCACATCGCTGCCGGAACCACTCCGGTCCTCGTCACCCGTCGCATTCGGAACGGCCACCGGCTCGGCGAGGGCGGCCTTGGCTCCGATCAGTGCCGCTGCAATTCCCAATGGAACCGCGGAGTTCAACCGCGGATCTCCGGCATCCACCACCCCGACGTCGTGAACATCGTGGGCGGCCAGAGCGGCGCGAACGGTCCCGCAGAGCGCGATGCTGTCGCAGACCACCCCGGAACCGCTGATCAGCAGGTCGTTCTGGGCCGCCTGCACCCTCATGATTCCGAGCATCGTCGTGACGGCGTCACCGACACCCCCGGGAACCGAGGAGACGGAGACGGTGCGAGTGGAAATGGGGCCGAGCTCGGGTAGATCGGCCTCGACCAATGCAGCAGATATTTCGTCGTCACCGACGTGCACCCCGAGCGCAATGGCCATGATCGTCGACTCCCCCGAATTCGATTCGGGCTCAGAGTACCCTTCGGGTCTCGAATCGGGGAATCATCCCGGTTTCGCTGATCAGAACTCCAACCTGCTCGCCTCGTCCCGGGCTACCTCGGCGGCGCGACACTCGCGCTCGAACAGCAGGCCGAAGGTGAAACCGTTCTCCCCCGCCGTCGTCCCTGCCCGCGCGCCGAGAGTCCGCAGAATTTCCGCCGCGATCACCGCATCCTGGTGCTCTCCCAGCACCTCCTGAATCGTCTTGTAGTGCTTGATGTTCGCCTTCGAGACCTTCTTGTCCACCACCGGCGCAACCAACTCGGCCGCATACCGCGCACGTTTCGACGCCTTCCGTGCACGATGCAACGCCTCGTCGTCGGTACCGCGCACGGCACTCTTCGTGCGATCGATCGCCTTCTTTCCGGCCTTGCGCGCTAGCTTGACCAACACGCGGTCGGTGACCTCGCCGTCGATCGGTAGCCCCCGCGACCACTCCGACAGCGTCGTGAGCAGCGCGCGGTATCGCTCTCCGTCGAGTTCGGTCATCGCCGCCTCGCGGTATCGGATCTGCTCGGCCAACAGATCGTTCTCGATGCGCGACGCCACCGGCCCGAGCACCAGTTCGGGCGGCAGTTCGCGCAGCGCTGCCGCGAACCGAGCACGCTGCACCTGACGATCTCGAACCTCGCCGAGAATGCTTGCATACCAAGATAGTTCGGCCTCGAGTTGGGCAGCCGGCTCGTCCTCGAACAAACTCCCGAATACGCGGAGGGTACTGCGGTAGCGCCGAATGGCCACCCGCGTGGAGTGAATCGGATCCAGCCCCCGACGCAGATACACATCTCCTGCGACGATCGCCTGCGCCTGATCGTCGAGATAATCCGCCAGCAGCGCCACGCCGGGTTCGGCAGGCTCCTGGCGCACCACCGACAGCGCCCGATCCAACTTCGACGGATGCGCCGACGGCCGAGCACCGGCGGCGCGCAACACCTTGCCCGCCTTCTTCAGGAACGACTCCGAGCCTGCGGGGCCGAGTTCCACCTCCACCTCGCGCCACCGCGGACCGGTCGCGCCGCCGATCAAGACCACCGACACCTCGTCGTCGGCGATTTCCGCGACGACAGCCCCATCGGCGTCGGACACGGTGTGAATCGTTCGACGCGTCGTGAGCGTCGCGACCGCGGCCAACTCCGCGCCCATCACCGCACCGCGCAGCACATCGTTGAGCTCGTCCGGCACCGCGTTGTGCGCACCGCTGCCGAGAGGGAGCCGAATCTCGGTCCGCGCCTTCTCTGCCGGGACCTTCGCATGCCAGCCGTTGTCGGAATCACCGGTACGACGCCGGACGGTGATCCCGCGTCGCAACAGGTCGTGGCCGGCAGTGTCGAAGTACTCACTGCTCAGGTCGGTCTCGCTCGACACCAGTGCGCCGCCGGTGGGTACCAGCGAAGCGAGAGTGGGCAACTGAAAATCTGCGTCGACGTCGAACTTGTCTTCGCGCTCGGTCTGAATCGACTCCATACTGCTCATCCTGCCTCGAGTGCCCGGGCCGGTGACGGCGGAAAGCGCAGACCGGTCAGCGTCGCGGAAAGTCGAAATCCGGCAACGGAAAATCGAACGTCCGGGTCGACCGCGTGGTGGTCGTCGGCGTCGTGGTCCGGGTGGTCGTGGTGGGACGCGTTGTGGTCGGACGAGTCGTGGCGGCGGGTGGGACCGTCGTCTGCACCACGGTCGACGAATCGACGGTGGGCCTGCTCGGTGCCGTCGTCTGCTCGATGACGGACGGGGCACCGGTCGTGGTGACGACGCGCCGTGTGGCGGTGGCGCTTTCGGCGACCGTCGTGGCCGGTGCCGGGGACGAGGACGACGTTGTCGGCGCGCCGACCGGAGACGAGGTCGGCGTCGCCGTCGTGGTCGCGAACGGCACCGAGGGCCCGGCGGGTTCGGCGGGTTCGGCGGCTGACCCGTCCGCCGCAGGCACCACGGACTGCGACCGGGCGGGTTGCGAGGAGTCCTGCGACGTGGTCACCGACGTCGCTGGATCTTCGCCGCTGGTCCGTGCCGCCGCAGTGACCACGGTGCCGGCTGCACATACCGCGACGAGTGCCGCGAGCGCGCCGCCGAGATGCCGAGCCTTGTTGGCCCTGGTCATCCGCTTGAAGGAGGTGTCGCTGTGCCGGGGACGCTTGGAGACCACCGCGGCCACCTCGAGGTCTGCGGAATCCCGGTCCACGGCAGCGAATCGATCGGTGAGCACCTCAGGTGCCGCCGGCGCAGGCCGCAGACCCACCGTCCGAACGATCCCGGCAGCGCCGTAAGCCGCCAGCAGTTCCGGCTGCTCGGGCACGTAGACCGGCACCGCCACCGCGTCGAACAGGACCTGGCGAACTATCTGCATGTTGGCACCGCCGCCGACGGCGACGACGGCGTCGACGCGAACGCCCTGCGCGCTGACCGCATCGAGGACGTCGACGGCCATCGAAACGGCTCGGTGCACGGCGTCGCCGATGACCTCGTCGAGATTGCCACGCCACAGCGACGCTCGTCCGCCGACGAACGGCCCGATGATCGACACGCTGCGAAGCAGGGCCAGCTCGTGTTTGCCGTCGCGGACGTCGTGCACGAGCCGCCTGCGAGCCTCGATCGTCGGCGCCTCGGCCGCACCGAATGTCGCGATGAGGTGATCGCACAGCATTCGATCGCACTCATCGCCGCTGAGCGCGTCGGTTCGACGCGACGCGAGAACGTCACCGCTGTCGATGTCGACGACGGAGACCGAGGTACCGGATGCGCCGACGTCGAACAGGGCGACGCAGCGTTCGCCTGCCAGCACACGTGTCTCACGCAGTGCACCCAACTGGGCGCCGAGTTCGGATACGAGGACGACACCGTCTGAGAAGTCCTGGTCGTAAGCCGTTCGGGGGTCGCTCTCGCGCAATGCGAGCACCGGATAGAAATCCGCCGACGCATACTCCGTCGCCAGATTGTGTACCGAGGTGACGACGGCATCCCACGGATCGGGGGCGAGGCCGTTGGGTGCGGGCCGAGACGCGACGGGCTCGTGCACTTCCAGAACGGCACCGGAGCGCGAGTCGGCACTGATCACGCTGCGGAGACCACTCGACCCCAAAGAAGCGCCGAGGACGGACACATCGTGAACCGCGGACACTAGAAACCTCGCTCTGGTAGGCCCCAACCCACGTGAGGTCACCAGAGTACCGCTACAACCGGTCGTTCGTCATGTTTTACGGCTGGCAAACAAACTGCGAGATCGTTACTCGACGCTCGACCGGACGAAATTCAGGTAGGCCTTCGACGGCGTCGGCCCGCGCTGACCCTGATACTTCGACCCCACCGCGGCACTGCCGTACGGATTCTCGGACGGCGACGACAGCCGGAACAGACACAGTTGCCCGATCTTCATGCCCGGCCACAACGTGATCGGCAGGTTGGCGACGTTGGACAACTCCAACGTGATGTGGCCGCTGAAGCCCGGATCGATGAAACCCGCGGTCGAGTGCGTGAGCAGACCCAGCCGCCCGAGCGAGCTCTTTCCCTCGAGCCGACCGGCCAGGTAGTCCGGCAGCGTCGTCAGTTCCAGCGTGGAGCCGAGAACGAACTCACCGGGATGGAGAACGAACGGCTCACCGGCCGCGGGTTCGACCAGCGTCGTCAACTCGTCCTGCTGCAGCGCCGGGTCGATGTGGGTGTAGCGGGTGTTGTTGAACACCCGGAAGAGCTTGTCGAGCCGCACATCGACACTCGACGGCTGAACCATCGACGGGTCGAACGGTTCGATCGCCAGGTTTCCCAGGGTCACTTCGGCACGGATGTCACGGTCGGAGAGCAGCACCTCTGCAGGCTACTGGTCCTGGGCAGTCCGCCGCGACACACCCGAGCCCCGATCACGACAGATAGCTCCGCAAAGGAAAAGCCGGACAATCGAGCGGCACAACCATTCACATTCGGGCAACTCCTATCAGGAAGAGTGAAATGACAATTCCGTTCGACGTCCCCTCGTACTGGGATGACAGATCCCAATGCCTCGTTCTGGCCACCACTCCCGCCGAAAATCCGGCCTTGTGGGAACAATTCCTGGACGGTGCCGAGGAAAGCTACACGCGACACGGTGTGACCACCGCACTCGAAATGTCGACCATTCGTGACGGCGGCACTACCGCACTGTTCTTCGCAGCACTCGACCGAACCGGACAAATAGTCGGCGGGGTACGGGTGCAAGGACCGTATTCCTCGGTCGATCAATCGCACGCACTGATCGAATTCGCCGAATATCCCGACGGCCTCCGTCACGTGCACACGATGCTCGACGAACGCATCGGCTACGGAGTCGTCGAACTCAAGTCTGCGTGGGTCGCTCAGGACGCACCCCACGGCCGCGCCGTCACCGCGATGATCGCGGAGTCCCCCGCCTACAGCACGGCTCTTCTCGGCGCGCGCTACGCCCTGGCCACCGCGGCCTCCCACGTCCGCGCCGCGTGGCTCGACACCGGAGCGGTCATCGCCACCCAGATCGCGCCGATACCCTACCCCGACGAACGCTATCGAACCGAGGTGTTCTGGTGGGACAGAACAACACTCGCCTTCAACGCCGATCTGGCCACCTGGCGCCGGATGCGACACAACACGGTCACCCTGCTCGCACACCGCCGCGCAGCCGTCGAACTCCCGGAAGCAGTCGCATCATGAACGATCGAAACACACCCGGCCACTACTGGAAGCCTGTGATATTCGACGAGACGGACGCCACACAGCGCGCCGCACTCGACGAACTCAGACGCGATCCGACCCTCACATTTCTGGACGAGCGGAAGACGCAGAGAAAGGGCTTGCACTCACTGCTTCCCAGCCCTGAGCAGAGCCTTCTCGACGAAAACGAAAGGTGGGTATTCTTTCCCTGGCGAAAAACTGTCGTCGCCGTACTCGGACCCCACTCGTTTCGACACCTGAGGCTGGACAGAAACAGGAACAAGATAACCCTCGCGGAACAGAATTCCTTGGGAGATCTCACGATAGGAATCATCGGACTCAGCGTCGGGCACGCCATTGCCCACACCCTCGCACTCGAGGGAATCTGCGGGACGCTTCGCCTCGCAGATTTCGACGAGATCGAACTTTCCAACCTCAATAGAATTCCGGCGTCCATCCTCGATCTCGGCGTCAACAAAGCAGTCGTCGCTGCCCGACGCATTGCCGAAATCGACCCGTATCTACGCGTCGAAATCGCCGAGGACGGCATCACCGAGAACACCATCGACGACTTCTTCGACGGACTCGACCTGCTCGTCGAGGAATGCGATTCCCTCGACGTCAAGGTCCGCGCCCGCGAGGCAGCCCGGTCGCGACGCATCCCGGTACTGATGGAGACCTCCGACCGTGGACTCCTCGACGTCGAACGCTTCGACCTCGAACCCGACCGCCCTGTGTTCCACGGCGTCCTCGGTGAGATCGACTCGACGAGCCTGCGAGGGCTGGGCACCCGCGACAAGATCCCGATCGTGCTGGATCAGCTCGACGCCTCGCTGCTCTCGGCCCGCATGGCCGCTTCGATGGTGGAGGTGAGCGAAACGATCGAGACCTGGCCGCAATTGGGCGGCGACGTTCAACTCGGCGGGGCCACCATCGCCGCAGCCGTTCGACGCTTCGGCACCGGAGCGCACCTGCCCTCCGGACGAATCCGCATCGACCTCGACACCCATCTCGACGCGCTCGCGCCCCCGAACCCGACGCGTAGGGAGCAGCAGCCCTCGGACGATACCGCCGTCGACACACACCCCACCTCCGTCGAGCCCGACGCGCTCGTTCTCGACGCTGCCCGCCGCGCGCCGTCCGGCGGAAACAGTCAGCCGTGGACGTTCACCCGAGACGGACGCACCGTGCGGATCGGGGTCGATCGTTCACGAACCTCGACCCTCGACATCGCCTTCCGCGGCAGTTACGTGGCAGTCGGTGCGGCCGCCTTCAACGCGCGAGTGGTGGCCACCGCGCAGGGCAGACTCGACCGCACCGATGTCGACGAGCACGGAGTCGAGATCACGCTGAGTGCAGGCGGCCCACGACCCATCACCGATCGACGCCTGCTCGACGGCGTTCTCGAGCGGTGCACCAACCGGGAAATGGGTACCGGCGCACCCCTGGACGCGGACATCGCCGCCGACATCGCCGCTGCGGCAGCAGCAGAAGGTGGACGGGCAGTGCTACTGACGGCACCCGAATCCATGGCCGCGGCCGCGGATATCCTCGCCGCCGCCGATCGAATCCGGTATCTCACACCGCACCTGCACCGAGACATGTTCTCCGAGTTGCGCTGGCCGGGAGATCTCGATCCCGATCGGGGAATCGAGGTGTCGACCCTGGGGATCGACGACGCGGACCTGTCCAAGCTCGAGATCGTCAAGCGCCCGGACGTCATGGAACTCGTGCATGCCTGGGACGCCGGCGCGGCACTGGGGACCGATATGCGCGATCGAGTGCTGTCGAGTTCGGCACTTGCAGTGGTCGCCGTACCCGGATCGACCGCAGAACATTACATCAGAGGAGGATATGCAACGGAGAACGTTTGGGTAACTGCGCATTTGCGCGGTGTAGCAGTGCAACCGGTTTCCCCTGCGTTCCTCTACGCACGGACCGTGGAAGAATATCGACAACTCTCGATGCACCACGCAGAAGCATTGCAGCAGTTGAGTTTCGAGTTCCGCGCACTGCTCGAGCTCGAAAACACCGAGTCCGTTGCACTGGTGTTGCGGCTCAGTTGCGCCCCGAAAACCGCGATACATAGTCGCAGACTTCCTGTTTCAGCGTCTGTATCGGGGTAGAGTTCCGGCGAAGACCAGGGGGAACAGTCCTGCGCTGAGTCTACGAGAGGCGGGAGTGGGGCCCTGGAGCACAACCGGACGCTCGAGGTCCTCGTCACCGGCGTCGCAACCGAACTCATGGGAGTCGATGCGGCGACGGTGCGCGAGGCCTACGGATCCGTACTGCGGCAACTCGTGGACTACCTCGGCATCGACTTCAGCTTCCTCCGGCACAACGATTTCGAGGCCAGAGCCACCAGACTCACCGCGGAATGGCCACCTCGACTGACCGTGCCCGATCCGGATCCACTGGCAGTGGTCTACTTCGACGACGCAGACTCGGTATTCCGCCTGGCCGAAACACTGACCGAACCGGCAGTGTTTCGGCCGGATCCGGAACAGGAGGACTACCGCCGACGCGTCGAGCAGGGGTCGGGATTCTCCGCAACCTCGATGGCCGTCGTTCCACTGCTGCACTCCGGACGCACCACCGGCATCCTCGGCTTCATCAAGATCGGTGACCGAAGTTGGTCCGAGGCAGAACTCAACGCGCTCAAAGCAATTGCGGCCCTGCTCTCTCAACTGCAGTCGCGGGTGATCGCCGAAGAACAACTTCGATTCTCGGCGCTGCACGACCACCTCACCAAGCTGCCGAACCGCACGGCCCTCGCACAACACCTCCGCGAACGGCTCGACCCGTCCATGCCCGGCCCCGTCGCGGTGATGCACATCGACCTCGATCGACTCAAAGCACTGAACGACTTTCTGGGCCACCTCGCCGGAGACCATTACCTCGAGACCATCGCCGATCGACTGCAGAGCTTCGTCGGCAAGTCGGCCGGTCTCGTCGCGCGCCTGGGCGGCGACGAATTCCTGGTTGTGCTGGCCGGGCCCTGCTCGGCCCGCGTCGCGACACACCACGCCGAGATGATCGCCGATGCCATGAACGCCCCCGTCACCCTCGGAGTCGAACGCATCAGCAGAAGCGCGAGCATCGGAATCGCCTTCGGCCAACCGGGCAAGCACACCGCCGAGTCGCTTCTGCGGCAAGCAGATCAGGCCGCCCTCGTGGCCAAACGCGCAGGCGGCCACGACATCGCCCTGTTCACCGAAGAGATGCACGCCGAAGCCGAACTCCGCAACGACGTCGAAATCCATCTGCGCGACGCCATCGCAGGTGACTCACTCACCCTGCATTTCCAGCCCGAGGTGGACCTCGTCACCGGACGCATCACCGCAGTCGAAGCACTGGTCCGATGGCAACACCCCACCCGCGGACTACTCCCCCCATCCGCATTCATCCCGGTAGCCGAGGAGACGAACCTCGCCGGAGAACTCGGCCGCTGGGTCCTCGACCGCGCCTGCCGCACCCTCGCCGACTGGCAACGCGAAATCCCCCACCTCGACATCGCGATGCGCGTCAACATATCCCCCGTCCAACTGGTGACCAACGGATTCGTCGGAGCCGTCGCCAGAGCACTCACGGAGTTCTCGATAGCCGGGCCCGATCTCTGCCTCGAGATCACCGAAGTGGCAGTGGTACAAGACCTTTCCCGCACCCGTGTGACACTCCGCGAACTCCGCGAGCTCGGCGTGCAAGTGGCCATAGACGACTTCGGCACCGGATACAGCTCCCTGTCGCACCTCAAGGAACTCCCCGTCGACACACTCAAGATCGACCGCGCCTTCGTCACCGACCTCGGAGCCAGAGACACCGGCGACCTCGCCATCGTCCAATCCATCATCGGACTCGCCGACGCATTCGGACTGAACATCATCGCCGAAGGCGTCGAAACACAGACCGCCAGAAAAACCCTGATCGAACTGGGCTGCACCCGCGCACAGGGATACCTGTTCTCCAAGCCGGTAGCCGCACACGACGCCCTCACCCTGCTGCACGGCGTGCGAATCGACATCTGAACGCCCTGCTAACCTGACACCCGCACCACACGCCGGTGTAGTTCATTGGTAGAACGCGACCTTCCCAAGGTTGAGAGGCGGGTTCGATTCCCGTCACCGGCTCCACGCTGGCTCCCCCTCGAGTCGCTTCCGCCTCGCCCACACCGCTGATTTCGCTAACCCTCCCTAGTCACTGCGGTCACTCCTGAAACAAACCGACCACCGCAGACCATTGGTCGATACCCTTGCTACCGACCAGTAACATAGGCTAATTCATTCATTGTATTCGCAAGAATTCCTGCATTTCAAAAGAAACTTCTGTCGCCTAGTTTGCCGTGCTAGAAATCAAATGTCGACATTTGTTCACCGACATATGACCCTGACAGGAATCCCCCTCATGCGATCACTATTCACAATTGTCGCGGTCGCCCTGACGACGATGGCCGTGGCCGTCTCGTCGGCGACCGCAGCCCCGTCACTCGCCGCGCCCCCGAGAACCCAGGGCGGAGCAGGAACCGTGCTGTGGGAAGACCAATTCAACGGGCACGGCGGACCCGACCCCTCCAAATGGGGGTTTCAGACCGGCCGCTGGGGCGCGAGTTCCGGTGAGCAGCAGTACTATACGGACTCCTGGAACAACGCCAACCAGTTCAACGGCTCACTGAACATCACCGCGCGTCGAGAGACACCACCGGACCGCAAGCGGGCACCGTACAACTTCACCAGCGCCCGCGTGGTCAGCATGGGCAAGCAATCGGTGACGCCGCCGGTGCGCATCGAAGCATCGATCAAGATGCCGAGCGCCCAGGGCCTGCTGCCCGCATTCTGGACCCTCGGTCTACAACCCGGTGGCGAATATTCATGGCCCAGCCAAGGGGAAGTGGACATCGTCGAAATTCCCGGACTGTACGGACCGTCATTCAATTTGCACGGTCCCTCGAAGTGGAACTCCAATCAAGATGTGAAGACCGGCGGCAGTATGAATCCGGTCGGCAACGGATTCCACACGTACCGCATCGACTGGCTACCGAACAGCATCACCTGGTTCGTCGACGGGGTCGCTCGATACTCCTTCACTCAGGCCCAGTACGAGGCGAAGGGTGGCAACTGGAAGGCGTTCTCGGGCGCATGGCCGCACTACATCCTGTTCAACGTCGCCGTGGGCAACAACTGGACCGGCAAGACGCTGAACAGCACGCCGTACCCGCAGACGATGAGTGTCGACTGGCTGCGTGTGAGTCGCCTCTGACCTGCAGAGCAATCCTTCTCTCCGCACGGGGCCCAGCCACCACGGCTGGGTCCCGTGCGGTGTACGCGCCAGGCACGGTTTCGCGCGAAGAACAATTCTTGTGACTTTTCTCAGTCCACACCCCCACTCATAGGGACATTCCACAGTTCGAGGAATACCGTCTATTCATGCGCGGGCCACGGCGAAGTCTGATCACCCTCGTACTCGTCGCTGCCGCTGCGCTGCTGGCACCCTCCGCGCACGCGGGGCCGCTGATGCCCATCGCCGCTGCCCCCGAGCAGCCCGATCACGCCGATGCCATCCGCTACGCCGCATCCAATCGCGACGCCGCACCTCCCGGAGCCAACGATATGGGCTGCAAGCCCACTGCGGCGCACCCGAATCCAGTCGTCCTGGTACACGGCACCGACGCCACTGCGTACTCCGACTGGGCCGGCTTCGCCCCCATCCTGAAAGCAGCCGGATTCTGCGTCTTCGCCATCAACTACGGCACCTCGCCGGACGGCAAATCCAACGGGTACGGCGTCATCGAAGACAGTGCAGCGCAACTGAAGTCGATGACACTGTCGATACTTCAGGCAACCGGTGCCGGAGCAGTCGACGTGGTCGGCTACTCGCAGGGTGCCGCGGTCGCTCGATACTTCGTCAACAGGCTCGGCGGTGCCTACGTGGTCGACAGATGGGTGGGCATCGCATCACCGACCTACGGCGGCACCATGTACGGAGTAGCGCCCGTCGTACAGGCAGTGCCGGGTGCAACCGGGGTCGTAGCGGGCGAATTCGGCCCAGGGCTCGCCCAACTGATGGCCGGATCCGATTTTCTCGAACGCCTCAATGCAGGCGGCGACACCGTGCCCGGAGTGGAGTACACCTCCATCGCGACGAGGGTCGACGAAGTGATCCAGCCGTACACCAATGCGCTGCTGCGGGATCCGGGAGCGCACAACATCGTGGTGCAGGACGTGTGCCCCGATACCGAGGTAGCGCACTTCACGTTCACCTACGACCCCACCGCGCTGCGGCTGGCGCTCAACGCACTCGACCCGGCGAACGCGCGTCCCCCGACCTGCGTACCGGTGCCGCTGGGAGCCGGAATTCTCGACGTCGTCCTCGCCAGCCACTGACCCTCACGTCAGCAGCTGATACGCCCTGAGCCCGACGTAGAGTTCCGCGGCTTGAATCGGATCACGGAAGTCGCGTCCGGTGAGCTCGGCGATGCGACGCAGCCGATACAACACCGTATTGCGATGGTAGTGCAGCGATTCGGCGGCGTCGCGGGTGGAACCGCCGCACGAGAACCAGGCGTCGAGAGTGTCCAGCAGGCTCTGCCGTTCGGCTCGCGGCAGCGCCAGCAGATCACCGAGTATCTGACGCGAGGCGATGCGGCCCGACGAGGGATCGCGGACCAGCAGCAGCGGTACCGGCACGGAGTCGTAGCGCACCGGCGCGGACGGTGAGGCCGCGTTCGGGGTGCACGACCTCGCCAACCGGGCCTGACCGACGGCATCACCGATACCCGACGGAGACCGGAAGACCGAACTCACCCCCACCCGTCCCGGACACAGCTCGCTCAGCGTGATCAACGCGCAATCGATCTCCGATTCCGTTGCAGCACAGATCAGCCCGACGCTGCCGTCCACCTCGGCGTCCCACACCGATTCGGCACCCGCGGTACGGAGGCGGGAGATCAACCCGTCGATTCCCATCGCTGCGGTCAACGGCTCCTGCGAGACCACCGCGAAGTAGCCGTGGTCGGGAATGCGAAACGTGCGCAATGCGTCCGCTGCCGCAGTCGGATTCGCGCCGTGATCGGCGAAGAGCACACGGATGAGGCGTCCACGGGCTTCGGCGCTCTCCCGCGCACGCATGTCGGCACTCTCTCGATAGGCCTCCGCTGCCTCGTCGGAGTACACGTCGACCAGAGCCCAGACCTGGGCGGCCATGTCCAGCAGCGCATGACTCGCCCGGCCGTCCGAACGTTCCATCAATTCGTCCCAGACCAACCTGCCGCCCAGCCGAAAAGCGTGAAGCAGGGCAGCCAGCGGTACCCCCTGCTCCGCCTTGAGTCGGCCCGCGTCCCGAGCCGACTCGAGTCGCATGGGAGCACGACCGGACAGCTTGCCCAGCATCGACGCCAGATTGCTCCGCGACGCCTCGTAGAGCTGCTCGGTGGTGAGCAGCGTCGATTCCAGGTAGGCGTGCTCGGCCCCCAGGATCCGTCGCACGAGTTCCGTAGCCAGATCGTCGACGCCGTCGAGCATCGTCGCGGCCAGATCGGTCGGTGACGGATGCACGTCGAATTCGGTGGCGGTCATGACCGAACTCTAACCTCACCCGTGTAAGCCACGCCACAGCCAAATTGTGCGGCTGCACAAACCGCTGCATCCGATTGAGAGCCGTGGCCCATAGCGTCCCACGTCCGAGTGCGACCACAATCACAGTGGAAGCGTGTACCCGAACGACGAGTGGAGCCGAGAAGTTGACCAGCGACGTCACCCCACACCTGAAGCCCGTACCGACGCCGGGACCCACCGAGGCAGTCGACTCCGCACTCGCCGATCTGTCCGAGGGAGAGAAGAACTGGGGACGCCTCACCCTGGCCGAGCGGCGTGCCCTGCTCGAACGCGTGCACGCGCTGACCACAGCTCACGCGCAGGAGTGGGTGACGGCGGCAGCGTCGATCAAGGGACTCGACGCCTCGTCCACCCTCGTCGGAGAGGAATGGTTGTCGGGTCCGTACTCGTTCCTGAACGGACTCGGCACCGTGGCGCACACACTGGCGGCGCTCGAAGCCGGTAGCAGTCCGCTGGCCGGTGCCACGTTCGGAACGGCACCCGGTGGGCGCACGACGGTGTCGGTGCTGCCTCTCAACATCTTCGAGCGCCTCCTGCTCAACGGGTTCACCGCCGAGGTATGGCTGAAGCCCGGAATCGACCGTGCAACCGCACAGCGGACCGCAGGCCTCGCCCAGCTCGATCCCACCCGCACCGCGGGCATCGGAGTGGTACTCGGCGCAGGCAACATCACCTCGATCGCGCCGCTGGACGCACTGTACGAACTGATCGCGTTCAATCGAGTCGTCGCACTCAAGCTCAACCCGATCATGGATCCGCTGTTGCCGGTGTTCGAGAAAGTCCTCGCGCCGCTCGTCGACATCGGTGCATTGCGCCTGCTCACCGGCGGAGCCGACGTGGGCACCTACCTGGTCCAGCACGATCGTGTCGACCACGTCCACATGACCGGCAGCGCCATCACGCACGACGCGATCGTCTTCGGTCCGGGCCCGGACGGCGCTGCCCGCAAGGCGGCCAACGACCCGATCCTCACCAAGGAGATCTCCAGCGAACTCGGTGGCGTCTCGCCCACCATCGTTCTGCCCGGAGAGTGGAGCCGCGCCGATATCGAGTTCCAGGCCGAACACATCGCCACCCAACGCCTGCACAACAGCGGATACAACTGTGTCGCTTCGCAGGTCGTCGTGCTGTCCTCGGAATGGAAGCAGCGCGACCAGTTCGTCGCCGCCCTGCGCGCCGCGCTGGACCGCGCGCCCGCCCGTGCGCCGTACTACCCCGGCAGCGACAAGCGAGTGTCCGACGCCACCGCCACCTACCCGTCCGCCGAGCGCCTCGGCGAGCGCGGTGGCCGCGTGCTCATCACCGACCTGAACCCCGGTGAATACGCACCGCTGCTGCAGACCGAGTATTTCGCACCGGTCATGGGCATCATCGAATTGCCCTACAGCGGAGCAGCATTCGCAGCCAAGGCGGTTCAGGCCGCGAACGAGGAATTCACCGGCACCCTCGGCATCAACATCATCGGCACCCCCGGCACCATCAAGGGACTCGGGGAGAAATTCGACACCATGCTCGCTGACCTGCGCTACGGCACCATCGCCGTCAACGCCTGGACGGCCATCGGATTCCTCACCGCAGCAGCCACCTGGGGCGCATTCCCCGGCCACACCGTCGACGACGTCCAGAGCGGAATCGGCATCGTGCACAACGCCTTACTGATCGACGGAGCCGAGCGAACAGTGGTGCGCGGGCCCTTCCGGCCGATGCCGCGCTCGCTGATCAACGGCGAACTCTCCATCTCCCCGAAGCCACCGTGGTTCGTCACCAACAAGACCGCAGCATCGACGGGCAAGCTGCTCACCGCATTCGCGGGAGCACCGTCCTGGTCCAAGCTGCCGGCAATCTTCGCCTCCGCCCTGCGCGGGTAGAACCCACCGTCGACGACCGAAGGAAAATCATGAGCTCTCAGCGCACGACGGCCGACTACATCGTGGTGGGCGCAGGTTCGGCAGGCGCGGTGGTGGCCAATCGCCTCAGCGCAGACCCACGCAACGAGGTGGTTCTCCTCGAGGCCGGCCCCGAGGACAAGAACAAGTTCGCCCACATTCCCGCTGCGTTCTCCAAACTCTTTCGCAGCGAGGTCGATTGGGACTACTTGACCGAACCGCAACCGGAACTGCGTGATCGCAGCATCTATTGGCCGCGCGGCAAGATGCTCGGCGGTTCGTCGTCGATGAACGCGATGATGTGGGTGCGCGGATTCGCCGCCGACTACGACGAGTGGGCAGCGGTGTCCGACGACTCGTGGTCTTTCCGAAACCTCGTCGGATACTTTCGTAGGATCGAGAACATCGAGGGCACAACGGCAGTCGACGCCGGCACCGACGGCCCCCTCATCGTCTCCCACCAGCGCAGCCCCCGCGATCTGACGTCGTCGTTCCTCGACGGCGTCGAAGAAGCAGGCTATCCGCTGGAAACCGCGAACCTGCCCGAGCCCAAGGGCTTCACCCGCACGATGGTCAACCAGAAGCGCGGAGCACGGTGGAGCACCGCCGATGCCTACCTGCGACCGGCGAAGAAGCGCAAGAACCTGACCATCCTCACCGAGGCACACGCCACCCGTGTGCTCTTCGAGGGCAGCGCGGCGGTGGGAGTCGAATACGCCTCCGGCGGGCAGACACACACCGTGCGCGCACGCAAAGAGGTGATCCTCTCCGGCGGAGCCATCAACACCCCGCAACTACTGATGCTCTCGGGCATCGGAGACCAGGAACAGCTGAAGTCCCACGCCATCGCCGTCCAACACCACGCGCCCGGCGTCGGGCAGAACCTCCTCGACCACCTGGCCGCCCTCGTCGGCTGGAAAACCGAAAGAGACTCCCTCTTCCACGCCGAGAAGATCCCCGAGTTGGTCAACTACCTCGCGCGCCGACGCGGGATGCTCACCTCCAACGTCGCCGAGGCGTACGGATTCATCAAGAGCCGCGAGGACCTGGCCCTGCCCGACCTCGAACTCATCTTCGGACCGGCACCGTTCTTCGACGAGGGACTCGTCGGCCAGGACTCGCACGCCGCCGTCATCGGCGCGGTACTCGTCAAACCCGAGAGCCGCGGCGAGATCACCCTCCGATCGGCCGACCCGTCGGCCAAGCCCATCGTCGAACCCCGCTACCTCAGCGACCCCGACGGACTGGACCGCAAAGCGATGATCGAAGGCCTGCGCGCCTGCGTCGCCATCTCCGAAACCCCGTCGTTGAAGGGACTGCTCGGCGACGTCGTACGCCCCAGGGTGGCGTCGAACATCTCCCCGGCGGACCTGCTCACCGAGGCCCTCGAACAGAATGCGCACACGCTGTACCACCCCGTGGGCACTGCGCGTATGGGCAACGACCCCGCCAGTGTCGTCGATCCCGAGCTGCGAGTGCGGGGCGTCGATCGCCTTCGCGTCGCCGACGCGTCGATCATGCCCAGCATCATCCGCGGACACACTCACGCGCCGTCGGTGGTGATCGGCGAACGAGCTGCGGACCTGATCCTTCGTTGATCCCGAGTGAACCTTCGGAAAAATTCCGGTTTGACAGTCCGGTTTGTCGGGTAACAGGTGGACACGCTCCCTTGCAAGGGATCGAGATGGAACCCATCCGCTCGGCAAGCAGCGCCGAATGACCCACAACGCTCGAGAGACGAGCACGGAAGGTTGACCGACATGTTCACTGTTCGTAAAGCTTTGGCCGCCACCGCAATCGGTGCACTCACCATCGTCCCGCTTGCCGCATGCTCCAGCGACGAGGCGTCCGACACCGTCGACAACGCCACCTCCTCGGCAGCGTCGGCCATGGAAACCACCGAGAGCGAGCCCGAGCCCGCAGCCGAGGTCGACAGCCTCACCGGTGTCGACACCGCAGTTGCATTGGATCCCGGCTTCACCGGCGCGCTGACCACCCTGGGCCTCACGCCCGGCGTCGTCGGAACCGCCACTCTCGCAGACGGATCCATCCGCTTCCCGATCACCGGCGGAGACGTCAAGTACTGGGAGCCCGGCACCGTCGACCCCTACGTCCAGGGCGAGATCATGCACGACGGCAGCGGCCTGTCGCTGACCGCCGGCGAGACCGTCGTCGAGCTCATCAACTTCGACATCGATCCGGGCACTTCGCTTCTCACCGGTGACGTCATGGTCAACGGCGAGGAAGCTGCCGCAGACGCAGTTCTGTTCGATCTCGACGGCCGCACCCTGCAGCCGCTCGCTACCGGACCGGACAACACCGCGATCCTGCAGGGCACCGAGGTGAAGATCTCGGAGACCGCTGCCGGACTGCTCAACAGCACCTTCAACACCGATGCTGTGACCCCGGGACTGCTCGTGGGCGTTGCGACCATCACGATCAACACCGCCTAATCACAGTCTCCTGAACGCCCGTGCGCGAGTTGTCGCCGTGAAAACGGCGGCGCTCGCGCACGAGTGTTTGCATCGCACGGTCAGGAACCTCGCATGAGAGCCTTCACGAAGATCTACGGTGGACACCCGCTACACGCGGTCGGTCTGCTGCTCTCGTTCGCGCTGGTCGGCTACGTCGTGGCACTCATGGGGCCGCAGGCTCTGTGGAACAACGACGTGTGGTGGAAATCCGTTCTCGTGTGGTTCTTCGGATCGGTACTGCTGCACGACGCCGTACTCTTCCCGCTCTACTCACTGGCCGATCGGCTGCTCACCGGCATTCCGCGACACCGCCTGGCCGTGTCGCCGGTGAACTTCGTTCGAGTTCCCGCACTCGGAGCCGCCCTGACCTTCCTGATGTTCTTTCCCGGCATTCTCTCTCAGGGCGCGCAATCGTACCGAGCCGCAACCGGTTTGACCCAGGAACCCTTTCTCGGACGTTGGCTCGCACTGACCGCCGTGTTGTTCACCGTGAGCGCAGCCGCCTACTTCACCCGATGGACCCTCGTACGGAGCCGAGCATGAGCGTCACCGCCGATACACTCTTCAACCGCGCAGCAGCCGGACTACCCTGCTGGATAGGCGATTCCGACGGCAGCAGGCAGCAGCTTCCCACCGAGCGTTGGATGGGTGGCAGCGCCTCGTCGGCCGAGGATCGCCGCGCGGATCACGCGATGCTCAGCCGCTGTACCGGCCCCACGATCGATCTCGGCTGCGGTCCGGGTCGACTCACCGAAGCGCTTGCTCGACGCGGCGTTTCGGCACTCGGTGTCGACACCTCCCGAGCCGCCGTCGATCTGACCATCGGACGCGGCGGCAACGCCGTTCTCCGCGACCTCTTCGAGCCACTGCCCGACACCGGCAACTGGTCGTGTGTCCTCCTCGCGGACGGAAACATCGGCATCGGCGGAGACCCGGTGCGTCTGCTTCGCCGGGCCGCCGACCTGCTCGCCCCCCACGGAGCCGTCATCGCCGAAGTGGATGCGCCGAGCGACACGGGAATTCGCCACCGCACCGTTCGATGGGAAACCGACACCATGGTCGGCGACTGGTTCGCCTGGTCCAGTGTCAGCGCCGACGCCACCGCAGATCTCGCCGGCGCCGCAGGCCTGCGAGTGGTGGACGTGGCACCGATCCACGGGCGCTGGTTCGCTCAGATGACGCTGGCCCCGTTCACCAATTCGTGAACAGGAGATGATTGATCGCCAACGCGCCGATCACCTGCAGCGCCAACCAGAAACGATGCGTCCGGATCGGCAACACAGCAGGCGCGATCAGCATCCACATCGCGAAGGGCAACCAGATCCTCTCGGTCTCCGCTTTGCTCAACTGACTCAGATCCGCCATGACCACTGCCGCGATCGCCGAGATCACCAACAGGTTGATCGGCTCCAGCCGAGTGAGTATCCGCGGGAACGCCGCGGGCACAGCCACACCCAACGCACAGAACAGCGCCGCGAAGTTCGCCCAGCCCCAGTACTCGAACGGCCGGTCCTTCGCGATGCCCTGGTAGTAGCGCTCCTGCACCAGCAAGTAACCGTCGTACCACCAGAATCCGTACGCGGTGAAGATCCCGGCAACGATCAGCGCACCGATCAGCGCGCCGAGGAACGGCAGAATCCTTCGCCCGGCGATCAGCACCGCGATCGCAGGCAGGCCCATCAACACCAACCCGTAGTTGAGGTAGACGCCGAAACCGAGCAACACTCCCGCACCGATCGACGCGGGCCACAGGTAGCGCTTCGTCGAGATCGCCAGCAGCGCAATTCCCCACGCGGCGACACCGGCGTAGAACGCATCGGCGGAAACGGCGATCCAGATCGCGGCCGGGGCGATGGCCACGAACGGTGCTGCCCGCCGCGCGATGTTCTCGTCGCCGAGCACCCGGAGCGTGAGTACCAGCGCCACAGCGGCACTCGTGCCGACCAGCACACAGAGTGTCGCCGCCCAGGCTCCTCCGCCGAGGCCGAGACGATCGAGCCACACGAAAGTGAGCAGTGCGCCGGGGGGATGACCCGACACATGCGTCGTCCACGAATCGGCCTGGTAGTCCAGAATGCGTTCGGAGAATCCGCGGAGCGTGGCGGGAATGTCGGTGATGCCGGGCACTTCGTGCAGGTACTCGTCCGTCGATGCCAGCCGGTTCACGAAGCCGCGCTTCCAACCGTCCACCATCGCCAGCGACATCGTCCAGGCCGCCGACGCGCCCCACACCACGAACAACAGTCGCGTCCACGACAGTCGGCGTGCGACCGTCGGCCCCCACAGCACAGTGGCGACGGCTATCAGAACGGCGACAGGAGTTCCCCATCCCACGTGAATCTCGCGGAAGCCGAACAGCGGCGCCGCATCGGCGAAGTCACGTACCTGCTGCGGAGTTCTGTTGATGATGGGGGTGACGAGTTCGTTTCCCAGGTACGGAACGACGAATGCGACCACGACGAGCACGACGGCCAACGTGCCTGCGACGGCTTCTCTCCAGTAACGGATAGTCTTTTCTCCCTGCGGACTTGAAGGCGAACACGACTTCGGACCAGCATATCGACCGACGGTGATGGAGGATGAGCAGATGGACAACGACGCGACGGGGCGGGCCGAGATAGCCGTCATCGGCGGCAGCGGCTTCTATTCGTTCTTCGGAGCCGACGCCCAGGAGGTAGTGCTCGACACCCCCTACGGCGCTCCGAGCGCCCCGATCACGTTGGGCGAGGTGGAAGGTCGGCGAGTGGCGTTTCTGCCCCGACACGGCCGCAATCACGAGTACTCACCGCACACGTTGCCGTACCGCGCCAACATGTGGGCGCTGCGGATGCTCGGGGTGAGCCGAGTGTTCGCCCCGTGCGCGGTCGGATCCCTGGTGTCCGAGTACGGCCCGGGCACCGTCGTGATTCCCGATCAACTGGTCGACCGAACGTCCGGGAGAGCACAGACCTACTTCGACGAGGGCGGGATTCACGTCGAATTCGCAGACCCGTACTGCCCGACGCTCCGGAAGTCCGCGGTCCAGGACTCGGCGATCGACGGCGGCGTCATGGTCGTCGTCGAGGGTCCTCGGTTCTCCACTCGTGCCGAGAGCCAGTGGTTCGCGCGCCAGGGTTGGACGCTGGTGAACATGACCGGCCACCCCGAGGCCGTTCTGGCTCGCGAACTTGAACTCTGCTACGCACCGATCGCATTGGTGACCGACCTCGACGCCGGCATCGAGTCCGGTCAGGGCGTCAAGGCGGTGGACGTGTTCGCCGAGTTCCAGAAGAACATCGAGCCACTCAAGGCACTGGTGCGCTCGGCCATCTCCGACGCTCCCACCGGCGACTGCCCGACCTGTCGGGTGCACACCGGCCTCACGCTGCCGATCGAGCTGCCATGACCCGGGTACTGCTCACCGGCGCAGCCGGATTCATCGGCGGCCACATTCGCGATGCGGCAGCCGCCTCCGGCCACGAGATCGTTGCCGTCGACGCCATGCTGGAATCGGCTCACGGCCCAGGAGCGCGCGCCGACGGA
The DNA here is from genome assembly GCF_033042195.1 of Rhodococcus cerastii. Lineage (NCBI taxonomy): Bacteria > Bacillati > Actinomycetota > Actinomycetes > Mycobacteriales > Nocardiaceae > Rhodococcus > Rhodococcus cerastii. Next base: position 77,212 of record NZ_JAWLKF010000010.1, on the reverse strand, counting down.
ATCATCGATCTCGATGTGCGCGACAAGGACTCGCTCGTCGACGCATTGCGCGGGGTGGATGTCGTGTGTCACCAGGCCGCCGTCGTCGGCGCCGGCGTCGATGCCGCGGATGCCCCCGCCTACGCCAGCCACAACGACTACGGGACGGCAGTTCTGCTCGCCGCGATGTACGAGGCGGGCTGTTCGCGGCTGGTTCTCGCCTCGTCGATGGTCGTCTACGGCGAAGGGCGCTATCTCAATTCATCGGGCGAGACCGTAGTTCCGCCGCCCCGCACCCGCGCCGATCTCGATGCCGGCTTGTTCGACAATCGCGATCCGAGGTCCGGTGAGCCCCTCGATTGGCTTCTGGTGGAGGAGGATTCGTTACTCGAGCCGAGGAGCATCTACGCGGCGAGCAAACTGGCACAGGAGAACTACGCCTCCGCGTGGGCGGTATCGACGGGCGGCTCGGTGGTCGCACTGCGTTACCACAACGTCTACGGACCGAACATGCCCCGCAACACCCCGTATTCCGGTGTGGCAGCGATGTTCCGCTCGTCGCTGGAACTCGGCCGGGCCCCGACCGTGTACGAGGACGGCAAGCAGGCCCGCGATTTCGTGCACGTTCACGACGTCGCAGCGGCCAACATCGCGTCGATCGACGCAGAGACCGAGGGCTTCACCGCCCTCAACGTCTGCTCGGGACAACCGATCACCATCGGTGAGGTCGCCACCATCCTCGCCGAAGCACGCGGCGGGCCTACACCCGAGATCACCGGACGCTACCGAGCCGGCGATGTACGGCACATCGTCGCCAGTTCCCGACTGGCCGAACAGACCCTGGGATTCCGCGCGAGGATCATGCCGAGGGACGGTCTCACCGCATTCGCCGACGCACCGTTGCGCGACGCCGAGGGCACGGGACCACCCCGTGTCTGAACAGAAATCGGTGACCGTCGTCATCCCCTGCATGAACGAGGCCGAATCGCTTCCGGCAGTACTCGATTCGGTACCGGCGGGCTACTCCACGATCGTGGTGGACAACAACTCCACCGACGCCACCGCCGCCGTCGCCGCAGCCCACGGAGCCACGGTGATCTCCGAAACCGTGCCCGGCTACGGCGCAGCAGTGCATGCAGGCGTCGTGGCAGCCGACACCGACATCGTCTGCGTCCTCGACGGAGACGGCTCCATGGATCCGCGTGACCTGCCGACCCTCGTGACGGCCCTCGACCATGCGGACCTCGCCGTCGGTCGCCGTCGACCGGCGAAGGGAAGCTCGCCCCTGCACGCCAGGATCGGCAATGCCGTTCTCTCACTTCGGCTTCGCACCAAGTACAAGCTGCCCGTGCACGACCTCGGAGCCATTCGCGCGGTACGCCGTCAGGCTCTGCTCGACCTCGGCGTCACCGACCGCCGCTCGGGCTATCCACTGCAGCTGCTGGTACTGGCGGCCGAAGCCGGCTGGACCGTCGTCGAACACGACGTGGTCTACCGACCACGGACAGCCGGAACGTCGAAGGTCTCGGGATCGGTGAAGGGAACCATCGTCGCCGTGCGGGATTTCTGGAAGGTGCTCTCGTGACCGTCACCGCTCTCGTCGTCGCCAAAGCCCCCGTACCCGGGCTGGCCAAGACCCGGCTCGCCGCCACGATCGGCGACTCCGCCGCAGCCGAACTGGCGGCGGCCTCGCTGCTCGACACCCTCGACGCCGTCTCGGCCGCCGACGTCGACCGCCGTGTCGTGGCCCTCACCGGCAATCTCGCCGACGCGGCCCGCGTCGACGAACTGACCCGCGCGCTGGCGTCGTTCACGGTCGTAGCGCAGCGCGGCGACGGGCTGGGCGAACGACTGGCCAATGCCCACGCCGACGCGGCCACCACCGGTTCCGTACTGCAGATCGGCATGGACACCCCTCAGGTCACGGCGCACTTGCTGTCCGACGCGGCCGCGCAACTCGGCAACACTGACGTACTCGGATTCGCCGAGGACGGCGGCTGGTGGGCGCTCGGCCTTCGCAACCCCGAACTCGCTCGGTTCTTGCTCGACGTGCCCATGTCCGCCCCGTCGACGGGCTCCGACACACTCGATGCCTTGACCGCGGCCGGGGCGTCGATCACGATGCTCCCGGAATTGCGCGATGTCGATTTCGAGTCCGATCTCGAAGCGGTGGTGCAATTGTGCGCACCGAACAGTCGGTTCCATATTGCCGTCGAAAAAGTCGGTAATTGAAAGCGGCCTCGGTCCGTTCCGTCAGGTCTGTTTCGACCGAAATGCCGCATCGAGCCCGCAATCTCCACATCCGTTGTGGAACAGCACCTTCGATCTGCCCGAATTGCCGGACCGCAGGCGACCAATATCGAATCGCAACAAAGCCGAACCACCGTTTCACGGCTATTTCACAGACACAGGTGCTAGAAAGTGTGACATGACCGGGTTGTTGATAGGCGTAGCCGTCTGGATGGTGTTCGCGACAGTCGTCGCCACCGTCCTCGGCCGCGTCGCGCGCCGGGGTGACTCCGAGGAATTGGGGTCGACGATCGAGTGGGACGTCGAGGCTCTCGAGCACGAACTTCACCACGAGAACTGACTGCGCTCAGTCGACCCGCTCGACGATCTCGGTGAGAATACGAGCCGCTGCGGCCAGCGTCTGGCGCTGCTGCGGCGTCAATTCGTCCAATTGTTCCGCCAGCGCGATTTCCCGAGCGGCAACCTCCTGCCGTGCAGTCGCCGTGCCCGCATCGGTCAACAGAAGAACCACCTGCCTGCCGTCCGTCGGATGCGGCTCCCGGCTCATCAAACCCAACTCGACCAAGGCGTGCGACGACCTGGACACCGACGGCGGCTTGATCCGCTCACGCGCCGCCAACTCCCCCGTCGTCATCGGCCCCTCACGAAGCAACGTCGTCAGAATCGACAGCTGAGCGACGGGCAATCTGTCGCTGGAATGGCGCAGTCGGAGTCTCCGATTCAATCGCATTGCACTGACGGACAAATCCCTCGCCAGCCGGGAATCGGGCAGATCACTCACGCTGTCCAGATTACGACACCGAGGTGCATTCGCCCGATTCCCAGAAACAGCGGATCGCTCGGTTTATTCCGCCTCGAACAAACCGCTGATATGGTTCTCGTCGGTTGCCGGGGAGTGAAATCGAATTGGGGGAGATCGTCGTGCGTCGCGTTGGTTCCAGAGTCTTGACCGTTGCCACCATGGCCGTAGCCACGTCGCTGCTGGTCACCGGGCCCAACGCCCTCGCAAATCCCAATGCGGTCAATCCCATTGCCGGACTCAACGGCACGTTCGGGCTGCCGCAGCTTCAGGGTCGCGCACAAGCCGTCGCTCAGGTGACCGGTATCTCGAGTCCCAACAACACGCAGAACGTCAACATGATCGGCACCGATCTCGGCATCATGTGGGACAACGGCCGCGGCGAGGTGCTGACGGCATTCGGCGATACCGCCGGCCTCGGCATACCCAACCTGCTGCAGGGCAGCCTGTGGTCGTGGCGCAGCAACGCCATCGTACGGAGCAACGACCGCAACCTCGCCGACGGCATGAACTTCGACAGCGTCGTACTCGACCCGATCGGCCAGACCAAAGAGGTCGTCCCCAGCCCCAAGATCCCGTTCGTCGAGATCAGCCGAATCCCGACGGCAGGCGTGGCCGTCGGCGACAGTCAATACCTCAACCTGATGTCCGTGAAGAACTGGGGACCGCCGGGAACCTGGGAGACCAACTTCTCCGGCCTGGCCGTGTCGAACGACAACGGGGAGAACTGGGCAGCGCTACCGGACACCCAACGGCCCAGCGTCGGCGGCGACCGCAACTTCCAGCAGAGCGCCTACCTGAAGGACGGCGGCTACGTCTACCAGTACGGCACCCCGCCCGGCCGCTTCAACCTCGGCCACGTCGCTCGCGTCAAGGAACAGGACATCGCCCGACTCGGCGAATACGAGTACTGGACCGGCCAGGACTGGAAGAAGGGCGACCCGGCCGCGGCCGCACCCATCGTCGGCGGCGTCGGTGAACTCTCCGTCGCGTACAACGCAGCCCTCGGTCAGTACCTGATGATGACGACCGACAACGCCAACTCGATCGTCCTGCGACGCTCGCCGTCACCCGTCGGGCCATGGAGCCCACCGGAGGTTCTGGTCGACACCCGCGAGGTCAGCTCCATCTACGCGCCGTACATCCATCCCTACTCGACCGGCCGCGACCTGTACTTCCTGGCGACGGTCTACCAGAACTACAACGTGCTGCTGCTGCGCGCGACGCTGTAGGAACCGCCACTAGGCTTCCGAAGGTGGACGCCGCAGAGTGGGATCGCAAGTACGAAGGCCGAGAACTCGTCTACGGCGAGGCACCGAACGCGACGCTCGTCGAAGTCGCGACGGCGCTCGAGCGAGGTCGCGCACTGGATCTCGCGTCCGGCCAGGGTCGCAACGCGATCTGGTTGGCAACCCGCGGCTGGACCGTCGACGCCGTCGATTTCTCCGCGGTAGCGCTGACGAGGGCGAACGACGTGGCGTCTTCGGCACCAAGGTCGGTGCGCGAGCGACTGACCTGGGTTCACGCCGATGTGACGCAGTTGTCAACAGAACCGAACTATGACCTGGTTCTCATGTTCTATCTCCACTTGCCCCCGAACGAACGGCAGAAGGCCGTTTCGGTCGCCGTTTCCGCACTGAAACCTGATGGAATCCTCATGATTCTCGGACACCACTCCGCGAACATCGACTCCGGCGTCGGTGGTCCACAGGAAGCCGAGATCCTCTACACGCCAGAGGATTTGGCGTCGGACATCGGTACTGGACTGACCATCCTCACTGCCGAAAACCGCTATCGCGACGTGACCGGCGGCACAGCGATCGACGCATTGCTACTGGCGAGTAGGCCTCCCCTTGGCAGCGAACCGGATCGGGGGTAATATCCGTTAAGTTACCGACGAGTAGCTAACTTGGGCGGTACTCACGAGACCGCACCACCGACTGGAGAGCGAACGAGCAATGGGCCATTACAAGAGCAACCTCCGGGATCTCGAGTTCAACCTCTTCGAGCTTTTCGGACTCGACGAGACACTCGAAGGCGACAACTTCGGCGACATGGACGGTGAAGTAGCCCGCGACATGCTGCGCGAGGTCGTACGCCTTGCCGAGGGACCGCTGGCCGAGTCCTTCGCGGACGCCGACCGCAACCCGCCCGTCTTCGATCCCGAAACCCACAGCCTGAAGCTGCCCGACTCCTTCAAGAAGTCGTTCAAGGCGCTCTACGACGGCGAGTGGTGGCGCGTCGGCCTCGACGAGGAAGTCGGTGGCATGGCAGCACCTCGCAACCTGCTCTGGGGCATCAACGAGATGCTCCTCGGATCGCAGCCGGCCGCGTTCATGTACTCCGCAGGCCCCGGATTCGCAAACATCTTGTACCACAACGGAACCGACGAGCAGAAGGAATGGGCCAAGGTGGCCGTCGAGCGCGGCTGGGGTGCCACGATGGTCCTGACCGAGCCCGACGCCGGATCCGACGTCGGAGCAGGTCGCACCAAGGCGATCAAGCAGGACGACGGCTCGTGGCACATCGAAGGCGTCAAGCGCTTCATCACCTCGGCAGTGTCCGACGACCTCTTCGAGAACATCTTCCACCTCGTACTCGCCCGCCCCGAAGGTGCCGGACCCGGAACCAAGGGCCTGAGCCTGTTCTTCGTGCCGTCCATCCTCTTCGACTTCGAGAAGGGCGAACTGGGCGAGCGCAACGGAGCCTTCGTCACCGGCGTAGAGCACAAGATGGGCCTCAAGGCCTCCGCCACCTGTGAACTCACCTTCGGTGGCAACGGCATTCCCGCCAAGGGCTGGCTCGTCGGCGAGGTCCACAAGGGCATCGCGCAGATGTTCGACGTCATCGAGCACGCTCGAATGATGGTCGGCACCAAGGCAATCGGCACCCTCTCCACCGGCTACCTCAACGCACTCGAGTACGCCAAGGAGCGCGTCCAGGGCGCAGACCTGACGCAGATGACCGACAAGACCGCTCCCCGCGTCACCATCACCCACCACCCCGACGTGCGCCGCAGCCTCATGATGCAGAAAGCGTACTCGGAAGGCCTGCGTGCGGTGTACCTCTACACCGCCGCACACCAGGATCCGGTCACCGCCAAGCAGGTCTCGGACGCAGACGCCGACATCGCATACCGCGTCAACGACCTCCTGCTGCCCATCGTCAAGGGCGTCGGCTCCGAAATCGCCTACCAGGTACTCGCGGAATCCCTGCAGACCCTCGGCGGCTCCGGATTCCTGCAGGACTACCCCCTCGAGCAGTACATCCGCGACGCCAAGATCGACTCGCTGTACGAAGGAACCACCGCCATCCAGGCGCAGGACTTCTTCTTCCGCAAGATCGCCCGCGACCGCGGCGTAGCACTGGCTCACGTTGCCGGACAGATCAAGTCGTTCATCGACAGCGAAGCAGGAAACGGTCGACTCAAGGCCGAGCGCGCACTGCTCGCCACCGCACTCGAAGACGTGCAGGCCATCGTCACCTCGATGACCCAGCACCTCATGGGCGCACAGGACCAGCCCACCGAGCTGTACAAGGTCGGCCTGGCATCGGTGCGCTTCCTCATGGGCTTCGGAGACCTGCTCATCGGCTGGCTGCTGCTGCGTCAGTCCGAGATCGCCATCGCTGCACTCGACAACGGCGCAGAGGGCAAGGAGAAGGCGTTCTACGAGGGCAAGATCGCAGTGGCCTCGTTCTTCGCCAAGAACATCCTGCCGCAGCTCACGGCAACCCGCGCCATCCTCACCAACATCGACAACGACATCATGGAACTGGACGAAGCAGCATTCTGATTCCCTGAACTCTTCGGCGGCCGCACTCGTTCTCGAGTGCGGCCGTTGTCATATGTACGCCGGGGCGGTGGTGTCGCGGCGGGGCCCGGGTTTGCCGCAAAAGCGCGCGCATTTGATTGGGAGGCGGGGGTGCGAGCCCCAGCCGCCGCAAAAGCGCGCGCGTTTGTCAGATGCGCGGGGTTGCAAACCCCCAGCCGCCGCAAAAGCGCGCGCGTTTGTCAGATGCGCGCGAATTCTGCCGAATACTCAGGCAATTTCGAGTGCATTCGGCGAATGCGCGCGCATTTGCGGGCCGCACGAGGTACTCCGCACCGTCCCTCGTGGTGGAGGCAGGGCAGCAGCCCGCTCCACAGCTCGGGCCACGCGCGCCACCAGCTCCGCCGGATTCGCCAAATCTGCCCACGTCCAGCGCACGACGGGATAGCCGAGATCGCGCACCGCGTCCTCCCGCACCTTCTCCCTGAACACCACGTCGCCGGGGTGCTCATCCTGCCGTAGGTACTTGGTGTACTTGGCTTTACCATCGAACTCGCACACCACGACGCCATTGACCAGCCAATCGATCCGCGCCACCGTCCGCCCGTCCGGATCCAGGATCTCCACCTGCGATTCCACGTCGAATCCGTTCTCACGCAGAATGACTCGACTCTGAGACTCGCCGGGGTTTTCGCTCCGAACGTCCATGAGAGAAATGGCTCGTCGCGCCTGCGCCACACCTTTCCATCCCCGAGCACGCTGCAACTCCGACTCAAGCTCCTTCGGATCGCAGCGCTTCAGAGCTGAGTCACCTGCGATCACCGCCGACAGAAGCGGCTCGGTACGGGCAAGGTCGACAACCGTCCGCGCCAATGAGGTCACGGGAATTCCGTCGACGGTGGTGCTGGGTACCCACGGCGCACAGTGCACGATCACCGCTGCATTCGCTCGACCTCCGCCGCGGCGGCGTCGGGTGACGTGAACTTTGTCGAATCCGCCCGTGGGCAAGGGTAATTCGTGCAGTAGCGCCGCCGAACGGTGACTCACCGTGCTGCCGTCCGCAATCATCGGAAATACGGCGTCGATCAACAGCCGATGCCGCTCCTGCTCCGAAAGGCCGGCCAGCCTCGACGTCGGAACGTAGACGCCATTCACCAAACGCTCCCAGCCCCCGCGTTCATACATTGCTCGCAGCTCGTGATCGGCATTGCCATCGGCAAGAGCCTCCGAGCGTCGCACCATTCGGTCATCCCTCATCTTTCGAGTCTCGACCATGCGCGCACCGATCCGAGGACGAAAGTACCTGCCTGTGTACAACTTCGGACCTGTGGATGAATACAGGTACGGGCGTACCAGTTCGCTGTGGCGCCGGAGCCGCCAACGCGCGCGCAGTCGTCAGGTGCGCGCAGAATTGCCCCCGATCAGGCCACCAATTCGCGCGCATTCAACAAACGCGCGCGCTTTTGCGAAGACTGGGGAACCGAAGCAGGCGAACGGGAACAGGGAACACAGGAACACGGGAAACAGGGAACAGGCCGACGGTGCATCGTCACGCGGGCCGACCCGACGAAGCGTCGAAGGGCGAAACCAACGCCGGACCCCACAAATGCGCGCGCAGCCGTCAGGTGCGCGCAGAATTGCCCCCGATCGGGCCACCAATTCGCGCGCATTCAACAAACGCGCGCGCTTTTGCGAAGACTGGGGAGGCGGGGGACCTAGGGAACCGACGAAGACTGGGGAGCCTGGGGGACCTGGGGAGCCGAACAGGGAACAGCCGCTACTGCTGCAGTTTGCGGAATTTGCTGCCGTGGAACACGATTGGGTTCACTTCACTCTGGACGTCCAGGGAATGTATGCGCAGCAACACTATTGCGTGGTCGCCCGCGGGGATTTGCTGCTCGATGGTGGTGTCGAGCCATGCGGTGGCCCCCACGATGAAGGCTGCTCCCCCGTCGGTGACGGTGAGGTCGAGGCCGGCGAATCGGTCACCGGTCTTGGCTGCCAGGGTACGGACGGCGTCGTTGTGTGCCTCGCCGAGAACGCTGACGCCGATGTTGGGTGCCAACTCGAGTTTCGGCCATGTCGTCGACGTGTTCTGGATGCACACCGCGACGAGGGGCGGGTCGATGGACACCGATACGAAGCTGCTGGCCGCCAAGCCCACCAGGACGCCGTCTATCTTCGCGGCGATCGCGACCACTCCGCTCGGGAACTGCGCGTACGCCTCACGAAGCGTCTGCTGATCGAGGACGGTACGTGTGAGCGTCATGGACGAAGCTCCCTTTCGATCTTGTGATGCAACCCCGCGTGGGCACAGTTCCGACGAGCGAACACCTAGTGCAAGCAAACACCCGATCGGGCGGCAACGCTACAGTCCGAATCGACGTGATTCGAATGACCCTCTCGCGGTTGCAGCATCACTCGTCTTCTTCCGGTTCCGGAGCCGGGTCCGCCGCGGGTGCCGGGCGATCGGGCTGAACGCATCGAACGATGGGGATCGGGTCGTATTTCACCGTTCGGGTGTTCCGCGAAATTTCCCTGCCCGACGCGGCATCGCTGATCACCCTGGTGTCACTGGCGGTGAATCCTTGGCCTCCACCGGACGCGACGCAGCCTGCGCCTGCGGGCAGTGTCACCGTGTCGGGTGAGGTGAAGTTGGTTCGCGAACCGGTGATCGATTCGACGTCGACCGTCTTGGTTCCCCACAGTCGGACGGTGACGCTGGACGAATCGGCGAACGATTGGATGACCACACCGGTGTCGTTCGGGTTGGTGAACTTCAGGTCGATGGCACCTTCGAAGACCGTCGCTTCGCGCGCCTCGGGGTATCGGCTGATGTAGTAGCTGTGCTCGGTGTGGTCGGTGTCTTCCATACCGGCGAAGTAGGACGCGTTGTAGAGCGTCGTCGCGAACTGGCTGATGCCGCCGCCGACGGCGCGATCGGGTCGACCGTTGTCGATGATCCCCGACTCGACGAAGCCCTGCGCGGTACCTCGCGGACCGGTGTACTCGTTGAGAGAGAACGTTTCTTTCGGCTTCACGAGCGCACCGTTCACGATCTGCGCCGTCAGCCCGATATTGACGCCCGACGCGTACTCGAATCCGCCGGTGGTGTACTCGGCAATCACTTCTCGCACACCGAGATTCTGCGCGGCTTCGGTGGTGAGAGCGGGCGGGGCCGGCTCGTAGATCGCCTCGGTGGTGCGGGGTCCGTCAGCGGACAGCAGGGCAGGCAACTGCTCGAGGGTCTTGCGCCACTCGACCAGCTCGCCCATCTCTCCGGGGACGACGGTCGGTGCACCGCCGGAGAAGGTGAACGACGCGTCCCTCGGCGGTACCTCGGTGCGCACGAGTTGCGGCGCGAGAATGCCTGTGGCGACGTCGGTGTCGTAGATCGGGGTCAGTCCGCCCTGGCCGTCGGGGTCGAAGCGGAGAACCTCGCCCACCCGATCCGTCGGCAGCGTCGCGTCGACGTTCTCGCGACCGGCGACAATCACCGGTGCCTCCACCGCAGGTGCGGCGATGTTCTCCAGCGCCTGGTCGACGGCTTCCTGGGTCACCGTGACGGGAGTGGACTCGTACACCGCTTCCGTTGCGCCCGAGGCCCATTCGGTCTGCAGGTTGCGACGCGTCCCGTCGGCGTCGAGTATCCGACCGGCCAACGGCGCGACGGCAATCGGTGTGCTGCCGTCGAACACGACGTCGCCTTCGACGGGGTCGCGGTCGGTTTCGACCCGCAGGCCATCGACGGCAGCGGTGAGCGCTTGCTCGTCCGTGGTCGACACGACGCCGATCTCGCGGCTGCCGAAGAACGATGTCAGTCGAGTGATCGGGTTGATCGGTTGCGATCCGGCGCGGTCGAGCGTGGCGTTCCAGTCCACACCGAGACCGGCAGCGGCAGGCAGTACCTCGACCTGTCGGTCGCCGACGTCGACCGATACGGGCTGCTCGGCGCGCGCACCGAGCTCCGAGCGCAGGAGTTCTTCGGCGTCGGAGTGGCTCTTGCCGCCGACCTCGATCCCGGCGACGGTCACACCACGGGGTACTCGGTCGCTGGAGGTGATCCAATCCGCCGCATACAGCAGCGTGAGAACCGCAACCACCGCGCCGGTCCCGATCGCGATCTTCCGCCACGGCGGCACGAACCCGGACCCGTCGGCGGCCTGCGGCGCTCCGTCCTCCGGCGGAATCACCGGTGGCTGGACCGGCGACTCGGCCTGGGGAGAAACAACGGTCTGCGCAGGAGCAACGGTCTCAGCAGGAACATCGGCCTCTGCGGGAACAACGGGTTGCGCGATCGTCGGCGATTCGTCGGCTGCGGGCGGCGGTGGAGGGGCCGGGACCGCATCGGGCTTCGCGTCCCCAGCCTCAGCGGCGACGGCGGTTTCGGTGGTCTCGACATCGTCGACGGCCGGGTCTGCGACAGTGGATTCCGCGTCGTCGGACTCGGGCTCAGCGGTGTCGGCTTCCACCTCGGATGCCGGCTCGGGCTCCGTTTCCGGGATCTGCTCGGCGTCGGATGCATGTTCGGGACCGGCCGCCTCGTCGCCGATCGCACCGAAGACCTCGGTGGGAGCGTCGTACGGCGGTACGTCGGGTTTCGGTTCGGCACCATTGGGTGCGTCACCCGACCTACTGTTGCCCTCGCTCACGTTCGACCCTTCCAGGACCACCGTTGGTTGTTCGTTCCGCCCTTCTGCACGGCGTACCCCCGGCACGAGCTTACGCAAACCGAACGGTGACGCTCACTCGGAGACCATCGGCGCAGGAACGACAAAGGCTCCGCGCTGCTGCCGGGTCGGGGGTCAGGCAGCAGCACGGAGCCAACTGGAATATATGCAGGCTGTGCCACCTCGTTACAACGACTGCGAAATTGTCTCGTCAATTCATTCGGTTGAATGATCCACGGGTCGTCGAACTGTCCCCTTGCCCGACGGCTCGGGCCCAATGTCCCGTCCTGACCAGCGCGAGGGTGAGCAAGAGCCGATCTCGCGGATCGGTCAGATCGTGCCCGGTCAACTCCTCGATCCGGTGAACCCGGTAGATCACGGTGTTTCGGTGGCAGTAGAGCGCCTTGGCGGCGTTGGTGGGCGAGCCGTCCGACGCGAGCATGTGCGCCAGGGTGTCGAGCAGCGTTCCTCGATGCGGCTCCGGGTGCGTCCACAACTTTCCGAGAGCGTGGCGAACCAGCAACTCCGACGACTGGTCGTCGGCCGCCATGATCACGCGGGGCAGTCGGTCCGTCGCCAAGGCAACGCCGCTGTCCTCGGTGATGGTCTCGGCTGTCAATGCCGCAAGGCGGTACGCCGCCGCGAACGACGACAGTCCCTCCGGAGAATGCGCGACCCCCACCGGCCCGACAGCCCGAGCAGCGAGCGCGTCGACGACGGAGTTCCACGATCCGGTTCCGAGTGCGACGAGCGCGAACTGGTGGCCGTCCCTGGTGTTCCAATGCGAGACTGCACCGATCTGATCCAACGCGTCCTCGGGTGCCGGGAGCGGCGGCGACCCTTGATCGTCCAGCGGTCCGACCACACAAGCGATCTGTTGCGATGCCGAAAGGCCAAGAGTGGCACGAGCTTCCATGACGAATGCCGGATCGCCACCTCGCCCCGATCGGAGGCCGTCGAGTATCACCAGAACGTTGGCGATATCCCGCTGCTGCATTCGAGCGCTTTCCCGGCGGTATGCCTCGACGAGAGTCTCGTACTGACTGTCGAGCGCACGCCACAACTGTTGACCGGCCACCAGAAGCAGATGCTCGTCGATCCTGGTTCGACGCTGCTCGCGCTCGAGCATCAACTCCTCCCACAGCGTCCGACTCCCGAGCGTGTACGCCTTGAGCACCAACTCCATCGGAATGCCCTGGCGTGCACGCTCCCTGCCGGTACGACGCCACACCTCACGGGTGTTGTCGTTCGCGGTACGTAGCCCCGACAACGTGCGAAGGCCCTGATTGATGTGCTCACGGGTACTGCGCCTGATCTCGCCGGCGATGTCCGGAGTGGAACTGGCCAGGTAGGCGGGTTCCTGCTCGATCAGCGCCAGCGTGATGGAGTCGGCGATCGCGTCGGCCCGTGGCGTCAACGCGGCCCACGCACTCCGAATTTTCTCCTGGTCGGAGTCAGTCACCGCTCCGCGGGCAGCCGAACGCGCCGATGCGCGTCGACCATCGGGAGCACCCACCTGAACAGTTTTGCGCACTGAGCCCACATGACAGGTCGATTTGACCGTTACTGGTGCCCAGGGACCCAAACATTCTGTGCGCAGCGCCCATATCGCCCGTTGTGCGAAACGCACCATAGTGAACGCAACAGATTGTGAGGTGGATCACTTGAACTCTCTTCGAACGAAGGACCCGGTCCTCACCATGGCGGACATCGAGGTGGCCTTCGGCGGCATCGTCGCGCTGTCCGGAGTCAGTCTCGAGGTGCGACCCGGCGAAGTTCTCGGCGTCATCGGGCCCAACGGTGCGGGCAAGACGACTCTGTTCAACGTCGCGTGCGGACTCGTTCGTCCCCGATCGGGAACACTCGGACGACTCGGCGAACCGTTGACCCGGCTACGACCGCACGACCTTCCCCGGCTCGGCATGAGCCGAACTCTCCAGGGACTCGGGCTGTTCGATCGGATGACCGTGCTGGACAACGTCATGGTCGGTGCCGACCGGACAGCGCACACCGGGATCCTCGCCGGCCTCCTCGGCCTACCGTCGAGCGCCTCCGACGATGCCGCCGTCCGTTCCACCGCGATGGCCACTCTCGAACGCCTGCGCATCGACGGCTATGCGCACCGATTGCCACCGAGCCTGCCGTACGCGGTGCGCAAACGCGTTGCGCTCGCACGCGCCCTGGTGAGCGCACCGACATTGCTCCTGCTGGACGAACCCGCCTCGGGTCTGTCCAGTGACGAAATGAGCGAGCTCGGCGACGAGATCCGATCGCTCGCAACGGCACCCACCGATTCCGAACCGGAACGACCCGCAACATCGGTGATGCTCGTCGAACACCACATGGATCTCGTGATGAGTGTGTGCGACCGAATCTACGTGCTGGATTTCGGCAAGGTCATCGCACAGGGAACGCCCGATCAGATCCGCGAGGACCCTGCCGTACTGGCGGCATATCTCGGAAACGAAGTGGCACATGAAGACTGACGCAGCACACCTGAAAATCACCGATCTGACCGTTCGCTACGGCCCGGTCACCGCCCTCGACTCGGTGTCGATGACCGTCGCGGCCGGAGCTGTCACCGCCGTACTCGGCGCGAACGGAGCAGGAAAGACCACTCTGCTGCGGACCATCTCGGGATTGCTCAAACCGGTATCGGGGAGGATCGAACTCGCCGGGGCCGACATAGTCGGCGTGGCACCGGATCACATGTCCCGCAAAGGTCTTGCGCACGTTCCCGAGGGACGTGGCGTCATAGCCGAGTTGACCGTCGACGAGAATCTTCGACTCGGCGCGATGGGACGCAACCGAAGTCACGACGCCGTCACCCTCGACCGCATCTACGACATGTTTCCGCCCCTGACCGGCCGTCGAACGTCCTCCGCACACACCCTGTCCGGCGGAGAGCGGCAGATGCTCGTGATCGGCCGAGCACTGATGGCGACACCGTCGGTGCTTCTGCTCGACGAGCCCTCTCTCGGACTCGCACCCAAAGTCGCCGCACAGATATTCGAGACGTTGCGCGGGCTCGTCGACTCCGAGTCGATGACCGTCGTTCTCGTCGAACAGAACGCTCGCAGCGCGCTGTCGATCGCCGAACACGCCGTCGTCCTGGATCTGGGCAAGGTCGCGGTGGAAGGTCCCGCCGACACCTTGGCCGGGGACGACGCCCTCCGACACGCCTACCTCGGGTTCTAGAGCCGAAAGGACGCCTGCCACAGTGCAACAACTGCTCACCATCCTCATCAACGGCGTGACGACAGGCATGATCTACGCCGCGTTCGCGCTCGCCCTCGTCCTCATCTGGCGATCGACCCGAATCGTCAACTTCGCCCAGGCCCCGATGGCCATGATCACCACCTACGTCGCACTGGTCGTCATCGACGCCGGCTACTCCTACTGGATCGGATTCGCAGTCGCGCTGCTGTGCGGCCTGCTCCTGGGAGCCTTGACGGAGCGACTCGTCATCCGGTTCGTCGACAGCTCGTCGCACATCAACCCGGTCATTCTCACGCTCGGGTTGTTCATCATCATCCACGCGGTGGCCGCCATCATCTTCGGCAACCAATTCCGTTCCTTCCCCGCACCGTTCGGCCTCACCGGGCAGCGGATCGGCGACATGAACGTAGCGCTGACCGGCTACGACATCTTCAAGATCATCGCCGTCCTCGTGGTCCTGGGACTGCTGATCCTGCTCTTCCGGTTCACCGATCTGGGACTGAAGATGCGCGCGAGCGCCTTCGAGCAGGAGGTCGCGAAACTCCTCGGAGTCCGCGTGAGCCGAATGCTCACTCTCGGCTGGGCCCTGGCCGCAGTGGTCGGTTCGCTGGCGGGGCTGCTCATCGCAGGTGGCTCGCTGGTACATCCGGGCTACATGGACTCGATCGTCGTATTCGGCTTCGTCGCAGCAGTTCTCGGCGGACTGGACAGCCCGGCGGGCGCAGTGGTCGGCGGACTGTTGATGGGCATCGGTCTCAGTTTCGTCAGCGGCTATCTCGGTCAGGATCTGGTCTCCAGCGCGGCATTGGTGATCCTGATCGTCGTGCTTCTGCTGCGACCGAGCGGGCTCTTCGCCGGCTCCGCGGCCAGGAGGGTATGACATGAACGCGACTCTCACTCGCCTCACCGCAACACCGGTTCGACGCCACTTCCTGGGCGCTGTCATCGGACTCGTCGTCATCGTGCTCGCCCTCGAATCTCTGAGCACCTTCCGTCAGAGCCAACTCACGTCCGTCGCCTACCTGGCGATCGCTGCCGGCGGACTGACGGTGCTGACCGGGTTGAGCGGCCAGCTGTCCCTGGGGCACGGCGCGTTCATGGCGGTCGGTGCGTACACCGCAGCATTGATGTTGCGCGCCAACGATTCGGGATGGTCGGTACCCCTCGTCCTGCTTGCCGCCACCGTGATCTCGGCAGTGGTGGGCATCGTGGTCGGAGTGGCCGCCGCCCGACTGCACGGGCCGTACCTGGCCGGCGCGACGCTGGCGCTCGCCGTCGCCGTACCGGGCCTGGCCCTGTACTTCTCGGACTACCTCGGCGGCGAACAAGGCCTCGTCGTCCCGGCACCGAAAGTGCCGGAGCTGATCGACGACATGATGTTCTTCGTCACCGGAAACGAGCTCAGCGGAACGAAATTCGTCGCGTACGTCAGCTGGATACTGCTCGTGCTGGTGTTCTTCCTGTTGGCCAACATCTCGTCGAGCCGCATCGGTCGTCGCTGGCGGGCCGTCCGAGACGACGAGGTCGCCGCAGAGTTGTCCGGTATCGACCTGGGCCGCGCACGCATCCTCGCATTCGTGGTCAGTGCGGCCTGTGCCGGCGCGGGCGGTGCAGTGCTGGCGATGTCGGCCCGAATCGCGGCACCGAGCGGCTTCACCCTCACCCTCTCGCTGACCCTGCTCTCCGCCGTCGTCATCGGTGGACTGGGAACCCTGTCCGGCGCATTGATCGGGGCCGTTCTGCTGACCTACATCCCGCCGGTGGTGACCAACCTCGGTCTCGATCTGGGGCTGAGCAGTCTGCAATCGGCCGAACTCGCACCACTGGTGACCGGAATCTTCACCGTCCTCGTCATCCTGTTCGCCCCACTGGGTTTGGTGGGCACGTATCGCAAGTTACGTACAACCAGAAAAGGAATGAAATGAAAAAGTACGGATCGGTGGCGTTCAGAACGACCGCACTCGTCGCCGTCGTCTCGTTGGCCGCGGCGTGCGGTGCAGGTGGCCGAGACGAGGCGACGGAGTCCTCGGAAGGATCGACGGTCGGCATCACCGACACGTCGGTGAAGATCGGTGCCCACTTCCCGTTGACCGGGGTCGCGGCTCCCGGCTACAGCGAAATCCCCACGGGCGCCCAGGCTTACTTCGATTACGTCAATGCCGCGGGCGGCATCAACGGCAGGCAGATCGAGTACGTGGTTCGAGACGATTCGTACGATCCGACCACCACCACCCAGGTGGTCAACGAACTCGTCCTGCAGGACGAGGTGTTCGCCGTCGTCGGCGGACTCGGCACCGCGACCCACAGCGCTGTCATCGACTTCCTCAACGAGGAGGGTGTGCCGGACCTGTTCGTCTCCTCCGGCGCGATCATGTGGGGCAACGATCCAGAGAAGTACCCCAACACGTTCGGCTGGCAGCCCGACTACCAGGTCGAGGGCAAGATCATCGGCGACTGGGTGACCAAGAACCGGCCCGACGCCAAGGTCGGACTGTTCCTCCAGGACGACGACCTCGGCCGCGACAGTGAGGAAGCGGTTCGCCAGTATCTCGACGACCAGATCGTCGAGGTCGTGCGCTACACCTCGGGCAACACCGATGTCGCACCTCAGATCGCGGCCCTGCAAGGTGCCGGAGCCGATCTGATCCTCGGCTTCAACGTGCCCTCGTACACCGCGCTGAGCCAGCTGACCGCCATGCGGCTGAACTACGACCCCGAGTGGTTCTACAGCTCGATCGGTTCCGACGTCGACCTCGTCGGCTCACTGCTGGGCCGCTTCTCGCAGGGTGCGGTCACCGACGGCGCACAGTCGCTCGAAGGGATGATCTCGCTGGAGTACATCCCGGGCGTCGACTCTCCGGAGAACCCGTGGACCCAACTGTGGCAGAAGGTGTGGGCGGAGAACGGAACCGGTGATCCACTGACGAACTACCGGATCTACGGTCTGAGCCAGGCCTACGCCTTCGTGCAGGCACTCGAGGCGGCAGGCGAGAATCCCACCCGTGAGGGCATCGTCGCAGCCATCCAGGACGGCGGAATGGACTTCGAGGGACCGCAGCTGGCTCCGTTCCGGTACTCGGAAGACAGTCACCTCGGTATCTCCGGTGCCAGTGTCTTCCAGATCCGCGGCGGAGTGCCCGAGTACCTGACTCCGGTACTGCAGACGGACATCGACGATTCGGCTGTGGAGGAATACACCGGCGAAGAATCGACCCCGCCGGAAAGCGGCATACCCGGCTGATCACACGAGAAAGGGGCACGCGGATGCGTGCCCCTTTTTCATGTCGTGGTCGGCAGATCCGAAAACCCCTCGATTACCGGATCCGCCGACCCTGTGTCCCCCGATTCGTGAGCAGCCGAAGCTGCAGTGATCAGCGCTCGATGATCGCGGTGACGCCCTGGCCACCGGCCGCGCAGATCGAGATCAGGCCACGGCCCGAGCCCTTCTCGGCCAACATCTTCGCCAGCGAGGCCACGATGCGTCCGCCGGTCGCGGCGAACGGGTGACCCGCTGCGAGCGAGGAGCCGTTGACGTTGAGCTTGCTGCGATCGATGGAACCGAGCGCGCTGTCGAGGCCGAGCCGCTCCTTGCAGTACTCGTCGCTCTCGAAAGCCTGCAGAGTTGCGAGCACCACCGAAGCGAACGCCTCGTGGATCTCGTAGTAGTCGAAATCCTGCAGCGTCAGGCCGTTGCGCGCGAGCAGACGCGGAATCGCGTAGGTCGGAGCCATCAGCAGGCCGTCCTTGAACGATCCGTTGCCATGGACGTAATCGACTGCGGCGGTTTCGGAATCGACCAGATGCGCGAGCACCGGCAGGTTGCGCTCGGCGGCCCATTCGTCACTCGACAGCAGGGCAGCCGACGCACCGTCGGTCAGCGGCGTCGAGTTACCGGCCGTCATGGTGGCGTCGCCCAGCTTGGTTCCGAAGACCGGCTTGAGCGTCGCGAGCTTCTCCACGGTCGATCCCGGACGCAGGTTGTCGTCTCGGGTCAGGCCGAGGAACGGCGTCACCAGATCGTCGAAGAAGCCGCGGTCGTAGGCGGCAGCCATGTTCTTGTGGCTCGCTGCGGCCAGTTCGTCCTGGTCCTCGCGGCGGACGCCGAATTCCTTGGCGGTGATGGCGGCGTGGTCACCCATCGACAGGCCGGTACGCGGCTCGCCGTTGCGCGGGATCTCGATGCCGAGCATGCCGGGACGGACGTTGCCGAGAAGCTTGATGCGGTCGGTGGTGCTCTTGGCCCGGTTCAGGGAGAGCAGGAACTCGCGCAGTTCGTCGTTGACGCCGATCGGAGCGTCGGAGGTGGTGTCGACACCGCCGCCGATACCGGCATCGATGCGACCCGACGCGATGGCGTCGCCGACGGCGATGATCGACTGAAGGCCGGTGCCGCAGGCCTGCTGGATGTCGAAGGCCGGGGTGTACGGGCTCAATGCACTGCCCAGTACGACCTCGCGAGTGAGGTTGAAATCGCGTGAATGCTTGAGCACGGCACCGGCCGCGACGAGACCGAGGCGCTCGCCCTGCAGACCGAATCGCGAGACCAGCCCGTCGATGGTCGCGGTGAGCATGTCCTGGTTGGACGCCAGCGCGTACTTCTTGTCCGAGCGCGCGAAAGGAATGCGGTTGCCACCGACGATTGCGACCGGTCGTAGCTGCTTGCTTGTCACTGACGTCTCCAAACATCGTCGAAAAAGGCCCTGGTGGAGTTTCATCTTACTGGCGAGTAAGTTGGTTGTCGACACCCGGTCGTGCGCCTCGCTCCTCGAGCGAGCAGCGCTGAATGAAAGGTACGACAGTGGCAGCCTCCAAGGGAGCCCCAGATCTCTACTCAACGTTCCTCGCGTCCGCGCCGGGAGCCTTCATCGCCAAGCAGGCAGGCCTGCCGCAGCCCGAGAAGCTGCGCCGCTACAAGGCAGGCGAGCCGCCGCTGGCCGGACCGGTCCTGATCGGTGGCAGTGGCCGCCTCGTCGAGCCGCTGCGTGAGCTGCTGTCGGACTACCCGCAGTCGCAGCCGCACGACGACAAGCACGGTGGACTGGTGTTCGACGCCACAGGAATCGGCAATGTCGCCGAGCTCGAGCAGCTCTTCAAGTTCTTCCAGCCGGTCATCCGCAACCTGGCACCGTCCGCTCGCGTCGTCGTCATCGGCACGACGCCGGAGGAGACCTCGAGCGTCGACGAGCACATCGCTCAGCGCGCCCTCGAAGGCTTCACCCGCAGCGTCGGCAAAGAGGTCAAGCGCGGTGCCACGGCGCAGCTCGTCTACATCTCCCCCAAGGCGTCGACCGGCCTGTCCGGCCTCGAATCCACCCTCCGCTTCCTGCTTTCGGCCAAGTCCGCTTTCGTCGACGGCCAGGTCATCACCGTCGGAGACGCCGACTCGCAGGCACCGGCTTCGTGGGACAAGCCGCTCGCAGGCAAGGTAGCCGTCGTCACCGGAGCGGCCCGCGGCATCGGTGCCACCATCGCCGAGGTCCTCGCCCGCGACGGAGCGACCGTCATCGCAGCCGACATTCCCGCTGCCGGAGAAGCACTGTCGCAGACGGCCAACAAGGTGGGCGGCACTTCGCTCGCACTCGACGTCACCTCCCCCGACGCCGGAGAGGTCCTCTCGAAGCACCTGCTCGAGCGTCACGGCGGAGCCGACATCATCGTGCACAACGCAGGCATCACTCGCGACAAGACCCTCGCCAACATGGACGACGCCCGCTGGAACTCGGTCATCGGCGTCAATCTTGCTGCCCCGCAGCGCATCACCGACGAGCTGGTCGCATCCGGCGCACTCAAGGAGGGCGGCCGCGTCGTCGACGTCTCCTCCATCGCCGGCATCGCAGGCAACCGCGGCCAGACCAACTACGGCACCTCCAAGGCAGGCGTCATCGGCCTGGTGCATGCATCCGTACCGGTGCTGGCGAAGAAGAACATCACCATCAACGCCGTCGCCCCTGGCTTCATCGAGACCGCGATGACCGCGGCAATCCCGTTCGCCACCCGTGAGGCCGGACGCCGCATGAGCTCGCTGCTGCAGGGCGGCGAGACCGTGGACGTCGCAGAATTGGTCTCGTACTTCGCTTCTCCCGCATCGAACGCCGTCACCGGCCAGGTCGTGCGCGTGTGCGGCCAGAGCCTGCTCGGCGCATGAGCACCGTCACGCTCACCGCGCAGCCGAAGACCTCCGACATCTACACCTCGGCTGCGCTCGGCGCGCTGCCGTTCCTCGGATCCCGGTCGTCGTCGGTGCCGAACACGGTGTACGAACTCAAGGGCCTGCGGGTGGACCCCGACAACCTCGCCGGGTACTGCCGGGCGACGGGGCTGCGATTCGGCGATCAGCTCCCGGTGACCTACCCCTTCACCCTCGTCTTCCCGACGGTGATGAAACTGATGGTGTCCAAGGGCTTTCCGTTCGCGGCCATCGGTTCGGTACACGCCGAGAACGTCATCGAGCAGTTCCGTGGCATCTCCGCTTCCGAACCGCTGGACATCCGAGTGCACGCGGAGAATCTGCGCGAGCATCGCAAGGGTTTGTTGGTGGACCTGATCAGCGAGGTCAAAGTGGGACGGGAACTGGTCTGGAAGCAGACCTCGAGCTTCCTGAGCCTGCAGAAGACCTCGCTGTCCGGTGGACCCCGTGAGGCACCGCCCGCCGACGAGGTCCCGCCGCCCCCGACCCGCACCCTGCGCGTCGATCAGCGGATCATCAGCCGGTACGCGGCCATCTCCGGAGACCGAAACCCGATTCACGTATCCTCGCTCGGCGCAAAGGCATTCGGGTTCCCGAAGACCATCGCGCACGGAATGTGGAGCGCGGCAGCCGTCCTGCAGACCGTCGAGGGTCGAATTCCGGAAGCCGTGAACTACAGCATCCGCTTCGGCAAGCCGATCGTCCTGCCCGCGACGATCAACGCCTACGCCGACGCCGTCGGTACCGGCTGGGACCTGTCGCTGAAGAACCCGAAGAAGGGCTACCCGCATCTGACGGGAACGCTGCGGTAGCTGGCTCGAACTC
The DNA here is from genome assembly GCF_033042195.1 of Rhodococcus cerastii. Classification (NCBI taxonomy): domain Bacteria; kingdom Bacillati; phylum Actinomycetota; class Actinomycetes; order Mycobacteriales; family Nocardiaceae; genus Rhodococcus; species Rhodococcus cerastii. The sequence goes on along the minus strand of NZ_JAWLKF010000010.1, from coordinate 55,513 downwards.
GAAGTTATGGACGGATTTCCTAGGATTTTCGTCCATAACTTCGAGTTCGGCAGGAGCCTAGGTCGTGGCGGTCTTCTTTCCCGCCAGGCCGCGCCAGGCCAGGTTCTCCAACAGGTCCGCTGCGGCGTCGACCTCGATTTCGCCGCCCGCCACGCGGTCGGCCACGGCCTCGCCTGCCCCGACCAACGCGACGGCCATCAGCCCGAAATTCTGCGACTGCTCCGGATCCCTCGTGCTCATGGCGAGCAAACCGGCCGTCAGCTCGATCAGCCGATCCCGGCTGCTCTGCACCTGCGAGGCGAACGCCTGCTGGCCGATCGCCTGACGGTAGAGCACCATCCACGATTTCCGGTTCTCGCCGACGAATCCCAGGAAGCCGATCAGCGCTTTGCGCAGCTGCTCGCGCGGCGTCAGCGTCGGGTCTGCAGCAGGAGTCAGGGCCTCGACGAATTTGACGCCCTCGCGATGAATACACGCCGCGAACAACTCGTCCTTCGACCCGTAGTACAGATAGAGCATCGGCTTGGAGATGGCCGCCTTCTTGGCGATCGAATCCATCGACGTCTCGTGAAAACCGTTGTCGGAGAACACATCCACCGCCGCGTCGAGCATCTGCTGCTCGCGGACGGCGCGGGGCAATCTCTTGGTGCCGCCAGCCATGGACCCTCCAATACGTACGAAGTACTAGACGTTACTCCACAGTAAGGTCCAGTACCGCACAATCAGGCCCCGCACGCCCCCTTGAACCGGGCAACCGTCGCCGCAGCCTCGTCCACCTGCGCCGCGTCGAGGCGTCCCGTCGCCACCGCGTCTTCGAGATTGTCCAACACCGCGGGCACCTGATCGGTGGTGAGCCAGAGCGCCACATCTGCTCCCGCAACCAACGCCGCCTCGACCGCGTCGACGATCCCGAGCCTCGCCGTGATCGCCGCCATGCCGCTGAGGTCGTCGGTGAAGATCGGGCCGTCGAACGGTGCGGCACCGTATCCGACGCCATCGCGCAACAACGCCATCGCGGCCGGGCTGATACTCGCCGGCACACCCGGCTCGGTCAGTCCCGGCACATCGAGGTGCCCGACCATGACGCCGACGCCGGTGTTGTTCAACGCCGCGAACGGCAACAGATCCTTGGCCTTCAACTCGTCGAGCGACGGCGTCGTCACCGCGCCGGTATGTGAGTCGCCCGATCCCGAACCGTGCCCGGGAAAGTGCTTGATGACGGGCTTGACGCCCGCGTCTTCCAGACCCCGCGCGTATGCACCCGCGTACTCGATGACGACCTGCGGATCGTCGGAGAACGACCGATCGCCGATGACGGAATCATCGGGCTGAGCGCTCACATCGACCACCGGAGCGAAGTCGACGGTGACACCGAGATCCTTCAACCCCTGGCCGCGCGTCAACGCCGCCTGATAGGCCTCGTCCACCGACATCGTCTGAGCCAACACTCGCGCCGACGGTGCCTCTCCCAACAGATCCGCGACTCGCGAGACCCGTCCACCCTCCTCGTCGATGGTGATCATCGGAGCCACCGCGGAGGCGTCGAGCACCTGCGGTACTTCCCGATTTCCGAGCATCGACTCGTCGGTCCAACTCCCGACGAACAGGCCACCGACCTGCTCGGTCGACATGATCTGCACCGCGTCCGCAGTTCCCGTGACTCCGACGGTGAGCAACTGCGCCAGTCGCTGACGCTCGGTGAGGCCGTCGACGAACGTCACGCACTCGTCGACGGGTGGGAGCGGTTGCGGGACCGTCGTCTCGGCCGCAGTCGTCGTCGAGGCAGGTGGTGCCGTCTGCGTCGACGCGACCTGCGTGGACTCACTCGAGCACGAGACCAACAAGCCGACACCGACCGTCATCACCGCAGCGGACCGAACCGAAAACCGAAGTCGCATGGAATACGACGGTAGCCGAGACGGGGGGTGTTCCTTGCGCGCCCCGGGTCCGGATCAATGTGGCTTTGTTGCACTCCGACCGACTGAAACCCACATTGATCCCGAAGGGGATGGGGGTAATCTGGACGAACGCGACATGAGGAGGACCTCGAACCATGCCCGCAGACCTCATACTCATTGCCTACGACGGCTCCGACAATGCCAAACGCGCCATCGACTATGCCGGACGCTTTCTCACCACATCACGTGCGATCGTCGTCACCGCGTGGGAGCCGATGGTGCGTCAGGCCGCGCGAATGTCCGGCCTCTCCGGCGTCATGCAGCCCGAATGGGTGCCCGACGACGAGGCCGAGGACGTTGCGCTCACCGACGCGAAGGTGACCAACAGCGAAGGTGTCGCGCTGGCCGAGGCCGCGGGCCTGAAGGTGGAGGGCCAGTGCACCGAATGCACCACCGCCATCTGGAGCGCGATCGTGGAGAAGGCCGACGAGATGAACGTCGACATCATCGTCACCGGCACGAGAGGCACCACCGGTCTTCGTGCGCTGCTCCAGAGTTCGGTGGCCGAGCACGTTCTGCGACACAGCCATCGACCCGTCCTGATCGTTCCCCCCGGCAAGTAACGCGTCCACCGGCCTGTTCTGCAGGTACGGGTGATACCGTGATGCCCGCGCGAGGGTCCACCTCGCCCGCTTCCTTCCTGAGCCGACTGACTGGAGAACCGAGATGAAGTTTGCTGTCCCGGGTGTCATTGCCGCCGTCGTCGGAGCCGTACTTGGTGCGGGCGTCGTCTTCGGAGTCACCGCAGCCGCAGCCGACAACTCTCGTCCGGATATCGATCGCTCCGGAAACGCCGACTCGTCCTTGCTGAACCAGGTTGAGTACGGCAGCCGCTGACGCTGGTCGCTTTCGTGAATCGATGATCTCGGCCGAGCCGCTCGGCCGTACATGGCTTTTCGGCGTCTCGATTCTGGCGTTCCTCCTCACTTTTCTTCAGGTCCCCGGCTTCACCGTCGCCGACACCAAGTTCGACCTGGCTCAGAACCCTCTCGGATTTCTCGAACGCGCCTCCCATCAGTGGAACAGCGCAGCCCCACTCGGCCAGGTGCAGAACCAGGCCTACGGCTACTTCTTTCCGCACGGTGCGTTCTTCGCCGGCGGCGACCTGCTGTCGATCCCGCCCTGGATCACTCAGCGCATCTGGTGGGCGCTGCTGCTCATCGCCGGCTTCTGGGGAATCGTCCGACTCGCCGAAGCCCTCGGTATCGGCAGCCGCAGTTCCCGTCTGATCGCGGCGACGGCCTTTGTTCTCTCTCCGCGAGTGATCACCACCCTCGCGTCGATCTCCTCGGAGACGATGCCGATGATGCTGGCACCATGGGTGCTGATCCCGATGGTGCGGTATCTCGGCTCCGACTCCGGGAAGTACACGGTGAGACGCGCGGCCGCGCAGTCGGCGCTCGCGGTCGCGTTGATGGGCGCAGTCAATGCCGTCGCCACCGCCGCCGCCGTTCTGGTGGCCGTCATCTGGATGTCGTCGCATCGGCCGAACAAACGTTGGGTCGTCTTCGGCGCGTGGTGGTCGGGCTTTCTCGTGCTCGCGACGCTGTGGTGGATCGTTCCACTGCTGTTGCTGGGCAAGGTCTCTCCACCGTTTCTCGACTACATCGAATCGTCCGGCACCACCACGCAGTGGACGTCACTGACGGAGGTACTGCGCGGCACCGGCAGTTGGACGCCGTTCGTCTCTCCCGAGCGAGTGGCCGGTGCGGTTCTGGTGACTCAGCCGGCGGCCGTCATCGCGACGGGTCTGATCGCGGCTGCTGGAATCGCGGGCCTGGCGATGCGCTCGATGCCCGCGCGCGGGCGATTGACGATCATGTTGTTCGTCGGTCTGGTCGGCCTCGGTGCCGGGTTCGTCGGCGAGCTGGACGGTCCATTCGCGGGTGCCGTCCGGGTGTTCCTCGATTCGGCAGGCGCACCGCTACGCAACATCCACAAACTCGAGCCGGTCATTCGAATACCGTTGGTGCTGGGCCTGGCTCACCTGTTGGCCCGAGTTCCGCTGCCGGGTTCCGCGCCGCGGACGCAGTGGCGATCGGCCGTCGCGCATCCCGAGAAGCATCCGATGATGGCAGTGACCGCGCTGATCCTCGTGGCCTTGACGCTGTCCACCTCGTTGGCATGGACGGGCAAGCTCGCGCCCCGAGGAGCGTACGAGGCCGTTCCGCAGTACTGGCACGACGCCGCGGACTGGCTCACCGAGAATGCCTCGGGATCGAGCCCGGACGGTTCCGACGCGCAGCGAGCCTTGATTGTGCCCGGCGCACCGTTCGCCTTGCAGACCTGGGGATTGACCCGAGACGAACCACTGCAGGCGTTGGCCACCACGCCCTGGACCGTCCGCGACGCGGTACCGCTCACCCCGCCCGGTGCCATCCGCGCGCTGGACTCCGTGCAACGACTGTTCGCCGACGGTCGGCCGTCGGCCGGGTTGGCCGATACCCTTCTGGGACAGGGCATCAGCTACGTCGTCGTGCGCAACGACCTCGATCCCGAGGACTCCCGATCCACCCGTCCCGCATCGGTGCACCAGGTGCTCGACGGTTCGCCGGGACTCGAGAAGGTGGCCGAGTTCGGTGAGGACGTGGCTCCGGGTCAGGTCGACGGCGTCGTACTCGACGGTGATCTTCGACCGCCGTATCCGGCTGTGGAGATCTACGCGGTCGGTGATTCGGCAGGCATTCCCGCGTCCGGTCCCTACACCGTCGATCTCGATCGTGTCCCGGTGGTCCAGGGTGGTCCGGAGTCCATCCTGCGCTCGAACGAACTGCGGAACAACGGGATTCGCAATCCTGTGCCGTCGGGTCCCACTCTGCTGGCCTCGGATGCAGCGGCGGCGGGGATCGCCGTGAACTCGGTGACGGTGACCGACACCCCGATGAATCGCGAGACGGACTTCGGTCAGGTCGACAATCACAGTTCTGCACTGCGGGCCGCCGACGAGCCGCGCCGTTCGCTCAACGAGGTCTCCGATTACCCGGTGTACGGGGCCGAGACCGTGGACGCCGAGTGGGAGGGCGCGACCCTGACGGCGTCGAGCTCGGCGTCGGACGCAACGCAGATCGGCGGCAGCGCCCCGGGTAGCGGTGTCGCCGCCGCGGTGGACGGAGATCTGGCTACCAGCTGGATCAGCAACGGTATCGAACGCGCTGTGGGGCAATGGCTTCAACTGGACTTCGATACTCCGGTGCGCGGCGGGCTGCTGCGCATGCGTACCAGCCCTGGGACGATCGGCGACCCGGTGAAGTGGGTGGAGATCACCACCCCGAACGGCTCGACCGCGGCGCGCGTCGACGAGCCGGGTGAGCCGATGACGGTGTCACTGCCGGGCGGAGAAACCCCGTGGCTGCGCATCACCGCGAAGTCGACGGTCGACGGAACCCGGGGCAGCCAGTTCGGCATCAGCGAGGTGTCGGTGGACGACTACTCCGACCGAGACAACCCGACGCAGGTACCGATCGTGCACCGCGCGGTGCTGCCCGCGACTCCCGACGGGGCGAGCGTCGACGCCTGGGAACTGGGCCAGGAATTCCCCGGCCGTTCCGGATGCCTCGACACCGAGGATCGAATCCGTTGCAGCAGTGGGCTGTCCAAGTCGCCCGAGGAATTGGGCCGCTTCTCGCGCACGATCGACGTACCGATGGGCACCGCGGTCATTCCGGACCTGACGGTGCGCACGCGTCAGTCCCCCGAACTCGAAGCGCTGCTGGCGCAGCCCGGGCGGCCGTTGGCCAGCGGGGCGTCGGACGTCGCCGATCTGCACGGTTCGGCATTCGCCGCGACCGACGGTGATCCGCGCACGTCCTGGACCGCGCCGGAGAAGTCGATCACCGATCGAGCCGGCACCAACCCCACCTTGACCATCGAATTGCCTACTCCCACACTGGTGGACGGGCTCGAACTCACCCCCAGCCTCGGCGAACTTCCGGCACACCCCACCCGGGTCGCCGTCAACCTCGGCAACGGCCCGATGGTGCGCGACGTCGACACCGACGGCTCGACGACTCTCGAACTGGCACCGTTCGTGACCGACAGGATCGCGTTGTCGATCGTGGACTGGGACGGCGTCCTGGACCGAAACTCGTTGGGCTTCATCCAGTCACAGCCTCCCGGCTTCGCCGAAGTGACGCCACTGTCCGGTGGTGAACCGATCGGCGCACCGTACGACGGCGATCGCCGGATCACCGTCGACTGCTTCGACGGCCCCATCGTCTCCATCGCCGGGCAAACGGTGCGCACGTCGGTGACGGCCACCGCGGACCAGTTCCGTTCCGGCGAGCCGCTGAAGGCGTCGGTGTGCGACTCCGACACCCCGCTGAACGAGAATTTCGTCAACCCGGTATCACTGCCCGAGGGACGCCAGGACGTGGTGGTGCAGCCGGGAGCATCGTTCTTCGTCGACGGTATTCGGTTGCGCACCATGCCCATTCCCGCCGATTGGCCGACAAGCTCGGCACCGCGGGCCGCCCGGACCACCGCCTGGAGCGCCGATCACCGCGAGGTGACGCTCACCTCCGCAACGGAGGACCGTCTGCTGGTCATCCCGGAGAGCAACAACAGTGGTTGGCGCGCAACAGCTCCCGGCGGCCTCGAGCTGTCCCCGGTAGTGGTCGACGGGTGGCAGCAGGCCTGGATCGTTCCGGCGGGGGCGTCGGGGACGATCTCGTTGGATTTCACCACCGACCGCTGGTACCGGCTCGGCATCTTCGGTGGGCTTCTCCTGCTGATCCCGTTGCTGTTCGTAGCGCTGCGTCGGCCGCGAGGAGTGCGTGATGTCGGTCCGTCGCCGCGGCCGTGGCAGAGCGTTCCGGTCGCAGTCGTGGCGCTGCTGGGAGCAACGATCGTGTTGGCCGGAATCGCCGGTGTGGTGGCCGTGGCCGTGATCGGCATCGGTGCCATGCTCCTGGACCGCCGTCACGGTCGCACGGCGTCCTCACTTGTATTGGCCTGCACTGCAGGCGGACTCACGCTGCTGGCACCAGCGCTGCTCTCGCTCGGACCATGGCGATCTCCCGACGGCTACGTCGGCGGTTCCTACTGGGTGCAGCTGGCGTCCCTCATCGGAATCGTCGCGTTGGCGATCACGGCGATACGGAAGCCCTGACCGCCTTCTTGCGGGGGCCGAAGCGTCGTCGAGCAGGATCCTCCACCAGCGCGTAGCTCGCCGCTGCCACCGGAATCGACAGTGCGAGCGTCACCGGCAACACGAACCACATCCCGCCCGAGAACGGGATGATGCCGAACACCGGGAACACGACGGCAAGTACAGCCAGATGCCAGATGAACAATCCGTACGACCAGCGGCCCAGCGTCAGCATCACCGGATGCTCGAGGAAGCGATGCCGGCTCCCGTCCTCGGCGAGAATCAGCGGGGCGAGCATCGCGAAGGCCAGTATCGCGCCGAGCAGGATCTTGATCTCGAACTGCCAGGCCGCCGGACGCACCAAGCCCTGCGGACCCGCCAGAGGAGTTGCCGATAGAGCGAACGCGGCAACCGCGATGGACGCCATGACACGTCGGCGACGAGCCAACCGATGCACCCAGGTCGTCGGCCCCACCGAGATCTCGGCGAGCAGCATCCCCGCCGCGAACCACGGGAAGTAGCCGGGGAGCCAGTTGTCATGGTGGATGCCATCGGGGGTCGACACCGGAACGAAAGCCCACGACAGTGTCAGCACAGCAGCGCCCAGAATGACCGGTATACGGCGGGCGGCGGCCGCACCGCGCAGGCGCACCATCAACCAGGCGAACACCGGCAGCAGAAGATAGAAAGCGATCTCGACGGACAGCGACCACATCTGCGTCAAGCCCTGGGTCAGGGTCAGCGGCACGAACACCTGAGTGAACGACAGGTTCGCCAGCCACACGCGGTAGTCACCGCCGGCATCGGGAAGAAACAGCAGGATCAGCACCACGCCGACCCAGTAACCGGGCAGAATCCTTGCGAACCGCGAACGGAAATAGCGGCCGAGCGGCTGGGCAGTCCCATGACCGCGAGCTGCCGCCGCGTGCGGACGCCACAGCAGGAATCCGGACAGCGAGAAGAAGATCGCCACCGTCAGGTCGAATCTGCCCCACACATGACCCAAGATCGGCGAGGTCGCGCCACCGGTCTGAAAGGCCACGTGGGTGACAACGATGCCGATACACGCGACGGCACGCATTCCCTCGAGTGACGGTACGAACCCACGAAGCGGGACAACGCTTGCCGAACGGGTCTGTGTGCTCATGGTGGTCTCAAGTGTGCCGTGTCGAACCGGCGCAGACGAGACCGGTGCCACTGTCGACTGTTACTGTCACCTGCGACGTGTCGTAATAAATCGGGCATCGGGTCGGGGTGAACATGTTTCCCGCTCGCGGTGTCTTCCATGAAGCGGTCAACTAAGGAGATTCAGCATGGCGGAGCGCTCAGGGCCGAGCCGGATACTTGCCCTCGTACTCATCGGCTTGGGCGCGTTTCTGGTGGTCGCCGCCATTCTCATTCCCACTTACACCATTTCGGCACTCGAGAAGACGCCGCTGGATCTCGAGGTCACCACCGTCTCCACCGGTGAGGGCAGCGTGCTCGATGCGACCTCCCTCGCCGCCGGCCGCGCAGTCGTCGACCAGAACGTTCCCCTCGTCTCGCAGCGATTCGTCACCGTCGAGGATCCCTCCGACGCCGACATCATGACGCTGCAAGCGGGCCAGACTCTGCGTCGCAGCGACAAGCAGGCCGACACCGGACTGCTGACCGCAAGCGTCGACCGCGTCACCATCGACCGCAAGACGTCCATGCCCGTCGAGAACCCGATCGGCACCATCCAGGTTGCCGGCAACGCGCCCGCCGAAGAGGTGGCCCACACCGGTCTGCAGTACAAGTTCCCGTTCAACTCGGAGCAGAAGAGCTACCCGTACTTCGACGTCAACGCGCGTGCGACCAAGGACATCGATTTCGTCGAGGCAACCGAGATCAACGGCACGCCGGTGTACCAGTACCAGCAGACCGTCGGCCCGGTCGACCTGTCGACCGTGGTGAACCTGCCGACCAACAAGGTCACCCTGCCCGCCGACACCTGGGGTGTCGAGGGTGGAGCCGCGCCGGTGACGATGACCCGTTGGTACGAGAACACCCGCACCCTGTGGGTCGAGCCCGAGACCGGCGTCGTCGTCAAGGGCGAAGAGCAGATTCACCAGTACTACGGACGTGAAGCGGGCAACGCCGAGGTCGACGTCCTCAACGCACCGATCACGTTCGACGAGAACACCGTCGAATACCAGATCCAGCAGGCCAAGGACGGCCAGGATCAACTCTCGCTCTTCGGCCGCACCGTCCCGATCATCGCCGGAATTCTCGGTGTCATCTCGCTGATCGCCGGAGTGGTCCTGCTCCTGCGCGGCGGCGGAAACGGCGGACATCGTCAGCCGGCCCGGGCCGACAACGCGCCGCGACCGAACCCCGCAGGCGGAGCAGCACCCGCACCCGCGAGCAACCGCGACTGGACGACGGATCGCACGGAAGAGATTCCGAGGACGAACCTCAACAAGGAGTAAGTGCGCTACGCGCAGGAGTGGAGCCTGCGGAACGACCCAGATGACAGTGGCGTGGTTGAGTGCCCGTGGGGGCACGCAACCACGCCACTGGTTTATCTGGAGACGGGACCCAAACCAGTGATGCTCCCCGAATCGGTGCGGTCATGTTGGCCGGGTCTCGCAGTCGACGGTCCGTTGTCCGGTGGTGCGCGAAACGACATCCGGTCCGGGCAGCTCGACGGCGTCCGAGTCGTCATCCGACACTCACGTCGCAATCCGAATTCTCGGTCCTGGGAGTGGCACCTTCTCCGCCACCTCCAGGAATGTGGCATCCACCTACCTGTGTTCATACCGTCGTCGGCGGGCGACCTGGACGTCGACGGCTGGCACGTCTACGAATACGTGGAAGGTTCACACCCCGAACCGAAAGACCCCCGCATCGCGGACGCCTTGGCCGCGGTCCACGCCGTGACCGAGGGCTGGCCGCAGCGCCCCGGGTCGGCGAGTTCGATCGATCTTCCCGAACTCCTCGTCGGTGGCGATATCGACTTGACCGCTATGCCAACCGAATTGGCCAACCAGATAATCGATGCCTGGCGAGGGGCACGAACGCCGTCCCCCACATGTGTGGTTCACGGCGACGCACATGCGCGCAATGCGATCATCGACAAACAAGGCCGGTGTGTGTTGCTCGATTGGGACGAAGCGCGGGTGGACCAACCCCACTACGACCTTCCGGTCGGTCCCGCCGAACTCAGAGCGAACGTGGCGTGGGAGATCGCTACGTGCTGGATACCCGAACCCGATTACGCCAGGTCATTGGTGCCGGACTTCACTGGTACAGCCTCACCTTGACCATCGTCTGGTCCGCACGGTATTGCACCTCTCGGTATCGCACACAGCGACGATGGTCTACGGTGTCGGAATGCTGACAATACGCAGAAAGAATGTCTCGGCCCACTGACTACGACGGCGCACCATCGCACGGTGTGCCCGATATCGTCGCCATGGCTGGCCACATCGCCTCGTTGTACACAGACGAAATAGCGGTCTATCGAGACTTGTTGCGGCACATTGCCGCCGATCGCACGTTGTCTCATCGCGACCCCCGCTGGCCGATCGACGACCACCCGGTGGAAGGGCCCTCGCTTACCGTTCCAGGTCTGCGAATACACATGCGGCACAGCTACCAGGACGCCGGGGATCTGGGATCGTTTCCGGCAGAGGGGAATCCGCTGCTTCTACGTATCCACGTCCAAGGGTTCTCCGATGAGTACCAGGACCGCACAGCTGCACGGTCCAATCTGGTGGACTCGGTGACCGATCCAGAATCCGAGGCCTGGACGCGTGCACTCCTCGGCGAGCGGTGGGCCGATTATGCATACGAATTGGTGCGTACCCCCAACCCACCGAAGAACCCGGCGACGCTGATGAGGTTCGCACAGCGTGTGTACGTGCTGCTGCTCGATACCGACGGTCAGCCGACACTTGCGCCGGACAATTTCGCTTTCCAGCGGGTGTGGGACGGGATCGATTCGGCCCGCAAGATCATCCCGACATCACCTGCTGTGGCAGCGCACCTCAGCGCCGTGGGTCCATTTTTCGAGACCGCCGACATCCGCGACCCGAATACCGAGGCCGATGGCGCATGGCGTCTGCACATCACCGGTGATGACACAGGAAGTCTCCCGACGCCAGCGTCCACGACCGCGCAGAATCTGATTCGGAGGGTGCGGGTTCGCGGACGAGTCGACACCAAGTTTCGCCCCATCCGCGTCCACGTCGAGCAGGACCAGGCCCGCGTCTATTTTCGTTGGGCGAAGAACCCGAATACATTCGCGATAACGTTGCGGCTTCCCCAGTCGGAGGACGACTTTTCCGGCCCGCCGCTGAATACGCCTGATTCCATTGTGGCCGTCTGTCTTTCGAGTTGGCAGGAGGATCTGCGAACAGGTTTGTTGGTATGGGGACAACGCACCCGAGAAGCCGACGGTGCTATTCACATCTCGTGGCCGATCACCGAGATGAGCGGAAGTCGTCAACATCGGGTGGCAGCGGTGCCTCGCCACGACACGTCAGGCTCTTGGCTCGCCGAAACCGGCTTGAACATCGGCACCGCCCGAGAAGCACTGAAGTCCGGTGTACTCGCGTGCTGGCTGCAGGCGTACCTCGACAACCGCGAGGTGCGGCCGTTCGTAGGACACGCCGCCGCGAGGTGGGTCGACGACACCACCGCGTGTATCGATGTTCTCGAAGTGGTGCCCGGCACCCGTGGGTCGGTGGCGACGCAGCTCCTGCACTCGATCACACACACTCTCGCCAACGCCGGCGCGAGAGCAATCGAGCTGCCCTTCACAGACGAGAGCTTCGCGGAGTTCGGGTACGTGCCGAATCCGACAACTGGCCGCGGCATGTACCTCGATGTCACGACAATGCCATGACAGCTCCGCCGTGAGAGCCGATTCCATCAGCGGGATCCGAGCCTCTGCCGACCGACGCCTCCTCCCCACAGCGCCAACCCACACACCACCACCATTGTCACCGCGGCGGTGACGGCCGCGACGACGACGAACTGCGCGAGTGTCGACGCCACGAACAGCAACAGCAACACCTCGACGGCGAGGGCGAACCAGGCGACGAGAGCGAGGTGAGTACGTTCGCCCGCGATGGCCCACAGCAGTGCGCTCTGCAGCACGGCCAGGCACGCACCCTGCAGCACGAACAGCCAGACATATTCCTGCACACCGGAATACGTATCGCCCACCACCAACGGCAACAGCGGAGACGCCAGCGCACCGCCGATCACCAGAACGGTACCGAGCCCCGCGACGACGGCCAGCGCCGATCGCACCGCGGACGCAGAATGCAGCGGGTTCGCCATCCGCGGATACAGCACCACGCCAACGGCCTGCGGTAACCAGAATGCCGCCTTCGACGCAACGGCCCCGACGGCGTACAGCCCGGCTTCGTTGGAGCTGAGCAGCGTGCGCGCCAGCACCAGATCCAACGCGGACATCGCAATCAACACCAACTGCACCTGTGACGCCTGTAGCACGGCCAGAACGGTGACCTTGGTTTCCGACACCGAGTTCACCGGTACCCCGGCCGTCCATCTCGCACCGAGTGCCACCACACCGATACCCGCGGCCGTGGCCAACAGAACCGAACCGGGACCACCGCCGAGCAACAACACCAGCACCGCCGGTGCCACCTTGCCGAATCCTGCTGCGGCCAGCACGACACTGAGGGCTCCGAATCGCCCACGCCCCTGCAGCAACCCCTGCTCGGCAGCCAGCAGCACCAACACCGGCGCAGCGATGACCGCCGACACGGTCGCCGTCATCGAGACGTCCATGGCCGCGGACAGTGCGGGTGCCAGTGCCAGAGCGAGCACCCCCACCACTGCCGCACACCGGTACCCCACAGTTCGCAATTCGCGAGAACTGCGTCCGCGCACCACTTCACGCGCAACGACGGACTGCAACGCCAACGCCGGAACCGCGAGAACCAATTGCGTAGCAAGCAGACTCGCGAATTCTCCGTAGCCCTCGACGCCGAGCATCCGGCTCGCAAGTACCTGCAGCAGGTACGCCGCAACGTTCGCGAACATCGAACCGGCCGTCACCATCCCCATCCCGGCGACCGACGCACCCGCCGTGTGGTCTGCCTCGGACGAGGCGCGGAAAGACATGAGCCCACGGTATAGGGTGCCGATCATGGCGTGGTCGAGGTCGAGGTGGACACCGCCGCTCTACAGCCTGCTGCTCGCCGTGGTGATTGTCGGCCCGCTGCTCGGCCCCGGCTATCTCCTGCTGCGCGACGCCGTCAGCACTCCCCGTTCCTACTTCACCGACTCCGCCTGGGGAATCGCCGACACGGCTGCGCGGGCCGTCCCGCAGGACGCCGCGATCGCCGCGCTGTCGACGGTGTTCGACGGCGGACTCGTGGTCAAGACCATTCTGCTGCTCGCGCTGTGGCTGACCGGGTGGGGTGCGGCGGTCATGGCACGAACGGTGCTGCCGACAGCCCCACTGCCCGCGCTGCTCGTGTCGTCGACGGTGGCCGTGTGGAACCCGTACGTCGCCGAGCGACTGCTGCAGGGACACTGGAGCCTGCTCGTCGGATACGCCGCTCTGCCGTGGACGGTGGTCGCTGCACTCGCGGTCCGAGAGGGCCGTTCCTGGTGGGCACTCGGGGTCTGTCTCGCCGCTGCCGGGCTCACCCCCACCGGCGCGTTGCTCGCCGCGACCATTGCCCTGGTGGTCCTCGCCCTCCCCGGGGGTGCCCGACGCGGCCTGCGCGTGGTCGGCGCCCTCGGAATGGCGGCGGTGGCGTCGGCACCGTGGCTGGTGGCGACGGCCGTGTCCGGCAGTGGCGTCGAGCAGGCGGATCCGGCGGGTTGGGCGGCGTTCGCGGCGCGCGCCGAGCCGGGCTTGGGCACCCTCGGCAGCCTCGCCGGTCTGGGCGGAATCTGGAACTCCGATGCGGTACCCGATTCTCGCACAGGGGCTTTCGCGTTCGTGGGCACGGCGCTGCTGCTGACCGTGGTCGCGTTGGGAGTGCGCCCGCTGATCAGGCGTCGAAGAAATCCGGTGATCGTGGGACTCGCTGTCGTCGCGTTGCTTGCCATCGCAGCGCCTGCGCTGGCAGCGACGGGACCAGGGTTGGCGATGGCCCGCGCGCTGGGCGAGACGGTGCCCGGTGCCGGCCTGCTCAGGGACTCACAGAAGTGGGTCGCGCTGGCGATGCCGATCTACGCTCTGGCCGCGGCGGCCGCGTTTTCTCCCCGTCGTCGACCGAATCGGGTGCAGCCAGCCGCGCTGAGCGCGGTCCAACGCACCCGATTCGGCAGTGCCGTGGCAATAGCGGCCCTGCTGATCGCACTACCCGACCTGGGCTGGGGCGTCGGGAACTCGATGCGGCCCGTGGTGTACCCGGAGTCCTGGCAGGCGGTCGCAGCCGAAGTACAGAGCGGCGACGGCGATGTCGCGGTGCTACCGGCCGGGATGTTCCGCCTCTTTCCCTACAGCGGCAGTGCTCCCGTTCTCGATCCCGCGCCGCGCATGCTGCCACTGGATGTGTTGCAGACCGGCGAGCTCATCGTCGCGGGCGGCACGGTGCGCGGTGAGGGGGTGCGCGCGACGGAGGTCCAGAATGCGCTGCTCGCAGGCGAACCCGTGGACGTCGTCGCAGAGCTGGGTGTCGGCTGGGTACTGGTGGAGAACACCACCCCCGGCGAACTCGGCGAATCCGAGCAAACACTGAATTCACTGGCCATCGCGTACTCCGACGACCAGCTCACGCTCTACCGAGTACCCGATCCCGTGCTCACCGAAAGCCGGCCAGCGGCAGCCGTCGTCGTTGCCCACCTCGCATGGGCACTGCTACTTCTCGGCGGACTAGCGGTAGGACTGCTGAGCCGAATCCGAGTGCTGCGCACCCACCAGACCTGACGACCACGTGCCACGCGTCGTGGCGTCGAGCACCGAGTACACACCGTCGGCGCACTGCTCCCAGGAGAACTCCCCCGCGCGCACTCGCGCCTTCTCGCCCAGGCGAGTTCGGGCTTCGGCGTCCTGCAGCAGCTCCGAGACGGCAGCGGTCAGACCGGAGACGTCCCGGTCCTCTTCACCATCCGAAAGCCCGCCCACCAGCACGCCGGTGACGCCGTCGATGATGGAATCGGTGAGGCCCTTGGAACTTCGGTAGCCGACGGTCGGCACGCCGTGCTGCGCTGCCTCGACGACCGCGAGCCCCCATCCCTCCTTGCGGGAGGGCATGACGTGCACCCAGGACCGACCGAGCAGCGCGTGCTTGCGGTCCTCCTCCACGTGCCCGTGGAAGGTGACGTACTGCTCGATGCCCAGTTCGCTCACGTAATCGCGGAGGTTCTGCTCCCACCAACCGCCGCCGATGACGTCGAGGTGGATGTTCGGAATTCGGCCGCGCAGCGCAGCAACGGCGTCGAGCGCGTCCTCGATCTGCTTGTGCGGAACCAACCGGGACAGCACGGTCAGCGACGGGTGCGCGGTACGGGTGCTCTCGTCACCCTCGGGCACAGACCGGGGAATCTCGTCGGCTCCGTTGCGCACCACGGCGATGCGCTCTCGGTCGACGCCCAGTGCGACCAACTCGTCCGCGGACGGCAACGACACCGTCAGGTACTGATTGCGGCGGTGTACCCGCGGAGACACAGTCGATTCGAGCCACCAGCCGAGCTTGGCCATCATCGGCCCCGCGACCGGCCATTGCTCCCGGTGGCAGTGGTGCACCAGCAGCGTCACCGGAACGCCGAACGCAGCACGGGAGAAGAAGGGAATGCCGTTCTGGGTGTCGATCACCGCGTCGGGTGCGATGCCCTTGAGCGGGCCGAAACCCAGCCGCCCGGCCGCGATGGCGGCCAGTGCGCGGGGATACACCGACAGGCGTCCACCACCGCGACTGATGCGAATGCCGTCGACGATCTCCTCGGCGGGAGCTCCGGGGTACGACGCCGTCCTCAGCGTGACGCGGACGCCGCGTCGAGCCAGACCTGCGCCCACCTGCTCGAGGTATCGCTCGCTGCCGCCGCCCTGCGGGTGCCCGGTATCGCGCCAGCACAGCAACAGAACCTCGCGCACAGCCCGCTTCACCCAATTTCCGCATGTTCGTTTCACGACCGCCGTCGATTACCGTTGCCACACTAACCGCTAGGGTTCGTCTTCGTGACTTCCGCCGTGACACGTTTGTTCGCCTCTCGCGCGACACTGCGTCGCTCGGTGAGTCTGCTGAAGGACTTCGGACATGAGCAGAGCGCTCCCGACATCTTCTACGGCGCACTGGCCCGCGATTCCGTGGAGCTGATCGGCGATCTGTATCGGGGCCTGACCGGCACAGACATGTCCGCGGCGACCGTGTTGGACGTAGGCGGCGGGCCCGGATACTTCGCCGAGGTCTTCGGGGCCGGCTGCGCGCGCTACCTGCCCGTCGAGCCCGATGCGTCCGAGATGCATGCGGCGGGACTGCAGATACCCGGTTCGGTGCGCGGCTCCGGGATGGCACTGCCGTTCCGCGACAACAGTGTCGACATCTGCTTCTCGTCGAACGTCGCCGAGCACGTCCGCGAACCGTGGACCATGGCCGAGGAGATGCTGCGGGTCACCAGGCCCGGCGGGTTGACGGTGCTCTCGTACACCATCTGGTTCGGTCCGTTCGGCGGCCACGAGACCCGACCCTGGCATTACCTCGGCGGCGAGTACGCGGCCCGCCGCTACGCCCGTACCACCGGTCACGAACCGAAGAATCGATTCGGCGAATCCCTGTTCGACATCAGCGCCGCAGACGGATTGCGTTGGGCACGAAGCACTCCCAACGCCACGCTGCTGGCCGCATTCCCCCGCTACCATCCCCGCTGGGCATGGTGGATGATGCGAGTTCCAGTACTACGAGAATTCCTCGGCAGCAACCTCGTCCTCGTTCTGAAACCGAACACCTAGCCTGGAACGATGACGGCACTCGCACTCGACATCGGCGGCACCAAGATGACGGCGGCACTCGTCGGCGACGACGGGCGGCCGGAGAATCCGGTCACGGTGCCGACTCCCGAGTCCGATGTCTGGGACGCCTGTGCCGAACTGCTTCGGAACACGGCCGAACCCGCCACTGTCACCCGGATCGGCGTCGCCTGCTCCGGTCCGGTGAATCTCGAGACCGGGTCGGTCGCTCCGATCAACATCGACGAGTGGAAGAACGGCTTCGGGCTGCGCGATCACCTCGCCGAACTCTTCCCCGAAGCCGACATCCGCCTCGCGATGGACGGCAGCGCAGCGGCACTGGGTGAGCACCGCTTCGGTGCCGCCGTAGGAGTTCCGGACGTGCTGAGTCTGGTGGTGTCGACCGGCATCGGCGGTGGGTTGGTGCTGGGCGGGAAGATCGTCGCCGGTGCCAGCGGCAACGCCGGGCACATCGGACACATCGTCGTCCCCGGTTCCACGACGCCCTGCGCGTGTGGCGGAATCGGATGCGTGGAAACCGTCTCGAGTGGTCCGTCGGCGGTGCGGTGGGCGCGCGAGCTGGGGTGGACCGGCAGCACCGGAACCGAATTGGCAGCCGATGCGGCCGCCGGGGAGCCGGTCGCCATCACCTCGTTGCAGCGCGCCGGAGTGGCACTGGGTCAGGCGATCGCGTCGGCCGTCGCCCTGGTGGACGTACGGATGGTGGTGATCGGTGGTGGCTTCGCCCAGGCCGGCCCGCCGCTGTGGAATCCGATTCAGGAGTCGATCGCGCTACATGCGCGTCTGAAATTCCTCGATGGCCTGCAGGTGGTCCCGGCCGCATTGGGTGGACTCGGAACGCTGGCCGGGGCAGCCGCGCTCACCGTCTGAACGGGGCATACCCACACAGCCAGAACGGGGCCCACCCCTCGGTGAGCCCCGTTCTGTGTCGTGAATACTACGCGCCCAGGCGCTGCTTGAGGGCGTCGAATTCGTCCTGAATTCCGGTGGGCAGCTTCTCGCCGACGAAGTCGAACCACTCCTGGATCAGCGGGATTTCGGCCTTCCATTCGTCGGTGTTCACCGCGAGTGCCTCGGCGACGTCGTCGACGGTCGTGTCGAGGCCGTCGATATCGAGTGCCTCGGCGGTGGGGACCACACCGATCGGTGTCTCGACGCCTGCGGCCTTGTGCTCGATGCGCTCGACGATCCACTTGAGCACACGCGAGTTCTCACCGAATCCGGGCCACAGGAAGCGCTTGTCGTCGCCGCGGCGGAACCAGTTGACGTAGAACACCTTCGGCAGCTTCGACTCGTCGGCGTTCTTGCCCAGGTCGATCCAGTGCTGGAAGTAGTCGCCCACGTTGTAGCCGAGGAACGGCAACATGGCCATCGGATCGCGTCGGACGGTTCCGACGGTGCCCTCGGCAGCAGCGGTCTGCTCGGAGCCGACGGTGGCTCCCATGAACACGCCGTGCTGCCAGTCGCGAGCCTCGGTCACCAGCGGAACGGTGGTCTTACGACGTCCACCGAACAGGATTGCCGAGATCGGCACGCCCTGCGGGTCGTCCCACTCGGGAGCCATCGACGGGCACTGGGCCATCGGCACGCAGTAGCGCGAGTTCGGGTGCGCGGCATCGGTTCCGGACTCGGGGGTCCAGTCGTTGCCCTTCCAGTCGATCAGGTGGTCGGGCTTGCCTTCGAGGCCCTCCCACCACACGTCGCCGTCGTCGGTCATGCCGACGTTGGTGAACACCGAGTTGCCCTGGTCGATGGTCTTCATCGCGTTGGGGTTCGAGTCCCAGTTGGTTCCCGGCGCAACGCCGAAGAAGCCGTATTCCGGGTTGACGGCATAGAGACGACCGTCCTCACCGAAGCGCATCCACGCGATGTCGTCACCGATGGTCTCGGCGCGCCAGCCCGGGATGGTGGGCTGAATCATCGCGAGGTTGGTCTTGCCGCACGCGGACGGGAACGCCGCGGCGATGTAGTACGCCTTGTCCTCGGGAGAGATCAGCTTGAGGATCAGCATGTGCTCGGCGAGCCAGCCCTCGTCGTGGGCCATCGCCGATGCGATACGCAGCGAGTAGCACTTCTTGCCCAGCAGAGCGTTGCCGCCGTAGCCGGATCCGTAGCTCCAGATCTCGCGATCCTCGGGGAAGTGCGTGATGTATTTGGTGTCGTTGCACGGCCACGGCACATCGGCCTGGCCCTCGGCGAGCGGAGCGCCGAGCGAGTGCAGCGCCTTGACGTAGAAGCCATCGTCGCCGATCTTGTCGAGCGCAGCCTGGCCCATGCGGGTCATCACGCGCATCGACACGACCACGTACTCGGAGTCGGTGAGCTCGACGCCCAGCTTGGGGTCGGCCGCGTCGAGCGGGCCCATGCAGAACGGCACCACGTACATGGTGCGTCCACGCATGCAACCGCGGTAGAGATCGGTCATCAGCGTCCGCATCTCGGACGGTTCCATCCAGTTGTTGGTGGGACCGGCGTCGATCTCTTCCTTGGAACAGATGTAGGTGCGTGACTCCACGCGAGCGACGTCCGACGGATCGGAGTTGCCGAGGAACGAGTTGGGCTTCTTCTCCTCGTTGAGACGAGTGAAGGTGCCGGCCTCGACCAGCTTGCCGGTCAGGCGCTCCCATTCGGCGTCGGATCCGTCAGCGAACACCACGGAGTCCGGTTCTGTCAGTTCGGCTACCTGAGCAACCCAGGCAAGCAGTTCTTTGTGTCGAGTCGGCACATTGTCGGTGCCGCTCAAACCGGGAATGGTCGCTGAGGTCATCTAACTCTCCTGGGGTTAGCCGGAACCGGGAAGAATCCGCACGGTCGCTGTGGGCGACTACGCGCGAATGAATCTCGGTTTTCCCCTCTCGGCGGGGCGCTGCTCGGCCGTTCGAGCTGCAGTACACCATGTTACCGCGTACAGCAAGCCAAGGACCGAGCGCCGGATGTCCTGTTCATCAGGTTAACGCCGAGCGACGTGAATCCAGAAACAGGGTGTTGTCCGATTGGTCACAAGACCGATTCAGATAGGGAAAGTTCCGTGCAAGAAGGCCCCCACCAGCGGCGATGCCAGGCCTGTACACACGCGCTAGAGCTCGCCCGATTCGGTCATTTCACCCCGGCCGATACCGTTCGCTTCTCGAAAAATCTCCCAGGTTCGGTATTGCCCGTCACGTCCGAAGGCCGTGAACTTGTCTGTCACACCGTCCCCGTCGACGTCGGTCGCCACCGTCATCCCGGCGTCGGTATGCCGCACGGTGGTCTCGTAGTGGCCGTCGCCGTCGAGATCGAACAGGTCCGTCGAGACCGTGGGCGCGCCCGGATCGTCGACCTCGTGGGGCTCGACCTGCTCGGTGAGGAAATCCCCTGCTGCGAAGCCATCCACCGCGATCATCGACGCTCCTCACTCGACCAACCAACCTGACGAACCGACACTGCACCTACTGACTCCGACGCACCGGCTCGTCGAACGGTTCCCCGTGCGTGGAAGAAAGAGGGACCGATCCACGAAATCGCTCGAGGCCCCGCTCCAGCGCAGACAGATCGCGATCGCAGGCAGACAACAGCGCCGATCGGTGGTCGGCGAGCCGGCGCAGCTCGGCGTCCACCTCGGCCAGTGCGACGTCGATGCGGGCCACTGCGTGCCGGTCCGCACTCGCGACAGCGGCCGCGAGCATCGACTCGGCGTCGAGAATCCGCGAGAGCAACCGCTGCTCCACCGACGATTTCACCCGAGCCACCGTTTCCTGCGTCCAACCGCGCAGGTGGGCGCGGTCGGCCACCAACGACCTCGAGCGCGTGATCCACCAGGCGAGCGCACCACCGAGGACGAGAGTGATCACGGTGTTGGCAACCGCCCAGGCCGGCACCAGCGCCATCGGCGAGACCACCAGCCGCCCGAGTCCCACCCCCGCCGACGCGCCGACCACGATCATGACGACATCCTCGACGCCCCGGCGCCGGGACGGCTCCCCGATATCGAGCGGGGCGTCCGCGACCGACTCCGCCTGCCGCGGCGTGAGCCCGAGCTCGGTCTCCACCGCCCGCAATCGGGCCGTGAGCGCCGCGTCGGCTCGATTCCGAGCACCGCGCGCAGACTCGGCGACGTGCGCTGGAAGGTGAGTGAGTTCGGCACGCCCGGCTCCGTCGATCGTGCGCTTGACCTCGGCGGTCAGAGCTCGAAAGTCTTCGGCGGCGGTATGGACGGACTCCACGCGTACTCGTTGAATTCGATTGTGCAGCAGCGCCCGTCGATCACCACCGAGATTGTCCCGTTCGCCGACGAGCTCGGCTCGCCGCGCACGGAGTTCGGCCGTATCACTACCGCCGGTCACCGCGCGCGCTCTCGCCACGATCGACGCTCTGGCTCCGGATGCGCAGTCCTGCACTGCCGCAGCATATTTACGCTCGGTTCCGAGAGCCGCGGTCTGCAGCAGCACAACGCCGAGCCGGTCCGCCACTGCTCCGAGACCCGACTCCGCGGACATCGCAGCGTCACCGCTCTCCCGGCCCATCCGCGCCAACCGAACCGAAATCGGATGGAACGTGCACTCCACCGCCCGTGGGACGCACTCGGCAACGACATCGGTGTCGGCAGAAACCACCTCACGCCAGTGCCGATGCACGTCGATCTTGTTCACCACGAACACGACCGGTGTGGATTCGAGGGCTGCTCGCCACTGCTCGACCTCGACGCGACCCACCGGGGCCGACGCGTCGACGACGATCATCACGACCGCCGCATCGGCCACCGAATCCGTGAATTCGATGGCGGAACCGACGAGCCGGGACAGCTCACGGCGCAGTTCGGACTTGCCCGACCCTGCAGTACCGGTGAGGTGAACCCCGGCAGGTCGACTGACCCTGGCGCGCTCGATCTCGTCCAGGGCACTGGAATCCCAGCGTCGTAGAACACTTTTCATGTCCTCCGACAGCGGGATCACCGGCGCAGCATTCGTACGTGGCCTCGGCACAGTGCGAGTGCGGCGCGACGTACGTCGGGATCGACGGCTGCGGCCGCCCGCCTCTTCCACAGCACCGCCTGCTCCGACGCGACCTGCTCCGAACCGGTCTCGATCGGCACTCCCAGACGTAGAGCTGCACAGCGCATTTCGGCAGCCACCGCCTCGTCCGAGGCCAGGTACGACTCGACAGCGGCACGAACACGCCGATGACCGGCGGAGATCTGTTGCATGCTGCGATGCAGCTCTGCGTCCCGAGCCGCTGCGGCCGCCGACACGGCCGTGGAGACCGCGGCGATCAGGGCATCGGCCCCGGTGGCGTCGGCCAGCATGCGCACCGCATCGCCGTCGGACACGGCGGGTCGCTGCCGCAGTACGTCGACCAGCAGGGCGAGACCACGCAGTTCGATGCATTCGATCAGAGCTTCTCTGCGACGCGTCGACACCTCGATGTCGACGGCGCGAAACCGATCGACGGTCATCAGATCGGTCGGGCGCAGATCGGCCGCCGCAACGGCTCGTACGTCGGCCATGTCCAGAGGCGCGCCGGCTCGGCCCACTCCCCGCATGCCCGCCGCGGTCGCTCCCATCACCGGCAACACCGTCCGCCCCAGCTGCTGTGAGGCCGCTACTGCGTCTGCTGCGGGATCGTCGAGTGTGTCCGCCTTCGTCAGCACGACGACGGTCCCGTCCAGAACACCCCTCGGCCTCGAACTCAGCAATGCGATGTCGACCGGCGACACCGCTCCCGCGATCACGTGGACGAGCACTTCGCCCTTGCTGTTGTCCGTCCTGCTCTCGCGCCATCGGACATCGAGGCCGTCGGCGTCGAGCGGCACCGACTCGAGAACGGCGAGAACAGCGGATTTCCCGACGCCGGCGCGGCCGGTCACCCGTGCGGTCAGCGGCAGCAGGCGATCGTGGACGGTATTTTCGACGGCCTCGCGTGCGTCGGTCGACGCGACCCGGTCACGCAACAGGCCCAGACCGGCCTCGGCGACATCCATGATCGATTCCCCCCAGAACGATCCCGCCGCCACTTTCCGGACGCGACGCACAGCCCCCTGCTGCGGCACCGATTCTGGCACATGCGGGCGCTCGCGAGCCGATCGAAACGAATTGCATCGTTGTAATTAGTCGGGTGCGTCCCACCGCTGATCAGCGGTTGGACGGCAAGTCTCAACTTCAACTCGAGACCCACCTGTCACACGCCCCGTCGATGCGCGACAATGGACCGGTGAACGAGCCCCAGGACACCTCTGTCGACACCGAGGAGAACGCCGTGCAGACCCAGGAACGGGGCTCACGACTCTACCCACGCGTGACGAGTTTCCGCTCTCGGCGCGGAGCGCTGACCGAGGCGCAGCAGACCACCTGGGACAGCCTGTGGCCGCGCATCGGCCGCGACGTCGCCGACGAGCAGATCGACATCGACGCCTGGTTCGGGCGCAGCGGCCCGGCGATTCTCGAGATCGGCTCGGGTACCGGTACGGCCACCACGGCGATGGCCTCGGCCGAGCCGCACGTCAACCTCATGGCCGTCGAGGTCTACCGCCCCGGCCTGGCGCAGACACTGCAGCAGATCGAACGAGAAGGCATCGAGAACGTTCGATTGCTGCGCGGTGACGCGATGGACGTGCTCGAGAACATGCTGTCCTCGCAGTCGCTGACCGGCGTCCGCGTCTTCTTCCCCGACCCATGGCCCAAGGTTCGGCACCACAAGCGTCGGCTGCTGCAGGGGCCGACTTTCGCGATGATCGCGGATCGGTTGAAGCCCGGTGGCGTTCTGCACGTGGCAACCGATCATGCCGAATACGCTGAGTGGATTGCCGAGGCCGGGAACGCCGAGCCCGGTCTGACCGTTCTCGATTGGGAATCGCCCATGACACACGAGCGACCGGTGACCAAGTTCGAGGGCAAAGCACAGCTGGTCGGTAGCTCGGTGACGGAATTGATCTGGGGAAAGAAGACAGCATGAGCGTCAGTACGGACATGCCCGACACCGTGGTCGACCCCTCAGAACTCGGTGCCATCGGTGAAACGCGCCACAGCAAACGCGTCCTGCTGGTCTGGGATGCCCCGAACCTGGACATGGGACTGGGCGCAATTCTGGGTGGC
Source organism: Rhodococcus cerastii (assembly GCF_033042195.1). Classification (NCBI taxonomy): domain Bacteria; kingdom Bacillati; phylum Actinomycetota; class Actinomycetes; order Mycobacteriales; family Nocardiaceae; genus Rhodococcus; species Rhodococcus cerastii. The sequence goes on along the minus strand of NZ_JAWLKF010000010.1, from coordinate 31,480 downwards.
CGACCCACCGCCGCCTACCGTCCGCGCTTCGATGCCCTGGGCCGATGGCTGCTCAGCCGCACCGCCGAACTCTCCGCCTCGGGCACCGCGACGCTCGAACCCGAGGCCACGGTGTTCACCAACATCGCCCCCGGCAGCGCAGATGTGGTCCGACCCTGGGTCGAAGCATTGCGTAACGTGGGATTCGCGGTGTTCGCCAAGCCCAAGGTCGACGAAGACAGTGACGTCGACGCAGACATGCTCGACCACATCGACTTCCGCAACCGTGACGGCGGCCTTGCCGGTGTCATGGTCGCGTCCGCCGACGGTCAAGCGTTCAAGGGGCCGCTGGAGGCCATCGCAGCGACCGGAGTGCCCGTACAGGTACTGGGATTCCGGGAGCACGCAAGCTGGGCTGTCACGTCGGACATCCTGGAATTCCTCGACCTCGAGGACATCCCGGGCGTCTTCCGTGAGCCACTGCCTCGGGTGAGTCTCGATTCGCTCCCCGACGAGGGCGCGTGGCTGCAGCCCTTCCGACCGCTGTCCGCCCTGCTCGTCGGGCGCCAAGGAGTTTCTTAAGTGTTCGCCAGATGGGGAGACATCGTCTACCGGCTGCGGTACACCGTTATCGGTGTCATGGTGGCCGGACTGCTGGGCTTCGCCGCCTACGGTCTCGATCTCAACAGCCATCTCAGTCAGAGCGGTTGGGACGATCCGACGTCGGAATCGGCTGAGGCTGCCCGTCTGGCAGACACGACCTTCGGTCGCGACAAGCAGGGCGACGTCATCGTCCTCTACACCGCCCCCGAGGGCTCGACCATCGATGATCCGGCGTTCCAGTCGGCGATCACCGACAACTTGAACTCTCTGGTTGCCGACCATCCGGACCAGATAGAGAAGATCAACGGCACGTACTTTCCCGGGACGGGCGCGCCCAACCTCGCTGCACTCGGCACCACCGACAAACAGCACGCCATCGCCAGCATCGCCATCGCCGGAGCCAACGACACCGAACTGACCAACAACTTCCAGGCCGTAAAGGACGTCTTCTACATCGACGGCGTGGACGTGCAGGTGACAGGCCTGCAGGCCGTCGCGGGGGCATTGCAGTCGACGATGGCCGGCGACATCCAGCGCATGGAGATCCTCGCCATCCCTGCCGTGGCAGTACTGCTGTTCTTCATCTTCGGCGGCGTCGTGGCCGCCGCTCTTCCGCTGATCATCGGTGGCCTGACGGTCGTCGGTGCCAACGGCATCGTGAAGGTGTTCACCAACTTCACCGAGGTCAACTCGTTCGTCGCGCCCGTGGTCTCGCTCGTCGGCCTCGGCTTGGCGATCGACTACGGATTGTTCATCGTCTCGAGATTCCGAGAAGAACTCGGCGACGGCTACTCGACGCCACAGGCCGTGCGCCGGACCGTCATGACGGCCGGTCGCACCGTGGTGTTCTCGGCGACGATGATCGTCGCGTCCCTCGGTGGTCTGTTGCTGTTCCCGCAGGGCTTCCTCAAATCGGTCGCCTACGGTTCGATCGCCACCGTCGCGCTCGCCGCCCTGACGGCCATCACGATCCTGCCCGCGATGCTCGCCATTCTCGGCCCTCGCGTCGACGCGCTCGGTCTGAAGTTCATGCGCAAGACCAAGTCGAGCGAGGAGATCGAGAACGGCATGTGGGGCCGCCTCACCCGCTGGGTGATGCGCAACCCCGTCAAGGTCACCGTGCCCATCGTGCTCGGCCTGGTGCTCCTGACGCTGCCCGTCGGCAACATCAAGTTCGGCGGTATCAACGAGACCTATCTGCCTCCGGACAACGTGACCCGCGAGGCACAGGCCGAGTTCGATTCGCTCTTCCCCGGCCAGCGCACAGAGCCGATCAAGCTGGTGATCAGCAACGCACAGGGGCCCAACCTCGCAGCGATCACCAACCAGGCCAACAATGCGCCGGGATTGATCGAGCAGTTCACTCCCAACGGGGCCAGCAAGGACGGCATCATCGTCTTCAAGGCCGGACTGGTCGATCGCAACGACTCCAAGCCCGCCATCGACTTCCTGCGCAGTATCGACGTGCCAGAGGGAGCGTCGGTTCTCGTCGGCGGTACGCCTGCCATCGAGCAGGACTCCATCAGTGCACTCATCGACAAGCTGCCGTTGATGGCCGTGCTCGTGGTGTTCATCGTGACGCTGTTGATGTTCCTGACGTTCGGATCGTTGGTGTTGCCGATCAAGGCGGTGCTCATGACCGTCCTGGGCCTCGGTGCCACCATGGGCATATTGACGTGGATATTCATCGACGGCAACGGGGCGGGGCTGATGAATTTCACCCCTGGTCCGATCATGGCTCCGGTGCTGGTGCTGATCATCTCGATTGTGTTCGGCTTGTCCACGGACTACGAGGTGTTCCTGCTCTCCCGGATGGTCGAAGCACGCGAAAAGGGTGCCAGCACAAGCGAAGCCATCCGCATCGGAACCTCGCATACCGGACGCATCATCACCGCCGCGGCCCTGATCCTCATCGTCGTCACCGGAGCGTTCGCGTTCTCCGACCTGGTGATGATGAAGTACATCGCCTACGGCATGATCGCCGCCCTCATCATCGACGCCACCCTCATCCGCATGTTCCTCGTGCCCGCCACGATGAAACTGCTCGGCGACGACTGCTGGTGGGCCCCGCAGTGGATGAAGCGAATCCAGCAGAAACTCGGACTCGGCGAGACCATCCTCGAGGACGAGCTTCTCCCCATGGAAGACGTGCCCGAGCTCGCGCTCGCAGGCGGTGCACCGTCGAGTACCGTCGCGCCGCCGATGCGCCCGGCACCGCGCCGCAACGAGCCGCTCACCGAGCCCATTCCGGTGGTCGCACCGCATGGTGGGGGTCCCATTCGGGCGACCCACGCCGCGAAGGAAGAATCCCGACGCAGTGTGACGGGACGTCCGGCAACCCCACCGGAGCCGACCCGTGCGGCACCGACCACACCTCCGGCACCGGCTGCGCGCCCGACTCCTCCCCAGGGCCAGACTCCTACCCAGGCCCAGGCTGCTCCGCAGGACCGACCCGCTGCTCGGCCCGCCCCGAGCCGGCCGGTGGCACCGCGCCCGACCGTCGAGCCGGAGCCGACCCAGGCAGCAGAGATCGTCCGGCCCGCACCGCCGGTCAACCCGGTGGCTGCTCCCCCGTCGGCGGAGCCGCCTCGTGCACCGAGCGCACCGCGTCCGACCGTCGAGCCGCCGAGCCGAACCCGTGCTGCTCGCGCACCTCGCGCGGAGGAACCGGATTCGCGTTCCATCGAGAGCTGGCTCGCCGACCTGCGAGCACCCAGCGCATCACCGCCCCCGAGCACACCGCGCAACGGCTCGACCGCGAACGGCTCGAACCACAACGGTACGAACCACAACGGTTCGACCGCGAACGGCTCGGACCACAGCGGTGACGACGAGAACAGCTCGCCGCAGAACGGTTCCGAACGCAACGGGCACAGCGGCGTCGAGTCCGAACGCAACGGCACCGAGCCGAACGGCACCGAACGCAACGGCAGCAACGGGTCCGCGTCGAGCGAGACACCGTCCGAGAAGCCGTCGGGCCGTCGGGCCGCACCGACCACCGAGGGCGGCGACAGCGGTCGTCATCGCGGCGGGGAGAACGGACACGTTCTCAGCGTCAGTGAACTACTCGCGCGCGAGCGCAACCGTTCACGCTGACCCCGATGTGATTGGGGCGAAACAACTCCCGAGAACTCCTGACCCCACCCCCGCACCGCGTCAATGAACCACTGCACCGTCGAGACGCATGCAGTGGTCCATTGACGCAGCAGGGGGATCAGCGGGAAACTGCCGCACTTTCTCGGTCCGCGAACACCTTGGCGTATCGGGTACCGGCGATCAAGAGCAGCAATCCCACGGCGATGAAGGCGATGACTCGGAAGAGTCCGTCCAGAGCGACGAGGTCGAACAGAAACAGTTTCGCGATGGCTGCGGCGGTCAAGGACAGTCCGGCCAGCAGGGCCAGATGAGCGTGCGTGACGCTGCGCAGCCCGAAGGCCAGTAGTGCGAAGGCTGCGATCATCCACTCGATGGTTGCCGCGGTGTGGCCTGCGGTGAATCCTGTTGTTTCGCCGCCGATTCCGATGCCGAGGGTCACCGTTGCCGTCGTCAAGCCGTACAGGGCAAGTACGCCGGAGACGATGCCGAGGGTCTGCAGTCCGTCGTCGACCAGTTTCAGTTCGGCCAGCACGTAGACGAAAGCGAGTGCCGTTGCAGCGAGCAGGATTCCACCGAGAGAGATACCGACACTGCCGACGGCTAGATCGGAGTCGAGCAGCGCCTGCGGCGGGCTGACCGAGACGAACATCAACGTACCGATCACGCCGAATCCGCTGCCGATCGAGTATGCGAGAGTCGAGCGGGTGCTGTGGGCCACCGCGATCAGAGCCGAGGCGACTGCGAACATCACGACCGGGCGAATCTCGAGGGTCGTCGACTCGACTGCGGCCTGCAGCGTCGCCAGGGCTCCGACCACCGCGACGGTGATGCGAGCGTGCCCCGGCAACCAGTTCACCAGAATCACGATCGCCAGAGCCGCAGCAGCAAGAACCAACTGGAGGGCGACGGTGGCCCCGCGATCGAAAACGTCGGCGGAGACCAGCACGGGCAGAGACGTGAGAGCGATCATCACGGTGGCGACCACATCGGAGACGTTGCGGCGCAACAACTCCAATGACGTGCCGATGCCGAGGAGGGCTACCGCCACGACGACCAGGAACAGCCGGAGGTCGCCGGTGGATCCGGACAGATCGGCACTCGCGATGGCAGCCAGTACCGCGCCGACGAGCGGTACGGTCCGAACGGCCTGCAGAAGTTGCCAATTCCGACCGATCTGCGCCGGGAAACTCGAGACGTAGGTGGCGACGAGGAACGCGATCAAGGTCAGGGTCAGGCCGTCGGTCAGCACCGGTCCGCACACTGCGACACCGGCGAGGATCAGCACCGCCATCGGCTGCGACTTCCACTGCACTGCGAGTGCCGTTCCGGCTGCGGCAATTCCGAATGCGGTGATCAGACCGAGCACGGGATCGAGCCAGCCGTACAGGACGGATGTCGCGAGTACATCGAGATACAGGCCCGCGATGCCGGTGGCGGCGAGGGCGATCCCGCCGACGCGTCCACCCGAGCGACCGAAGACACGGACGCCCGCACCGATCAGCGCGAGTGAGAACACTGCGCCCGCCGCGACCCTCAGCGGAGGGCCGAACCACCCGGCCTGGGCGGCGAGAACGAGCAGCATCACGACACCGACGAGAGTGACGCCTGCGCCGGCGACAGCCAGCAGGCGGCTGATGACACCGTCACGCTGCCACCACGGTTCCCGCGGTGGAGCCGGGGGCCTGGGTGCGACGACCGGTCCCCTCGGCGGCGTGGGGTAGGGCGGGGCAGGCTGGGGCCGAACCATCTGCTGTCCCATCGGCTGACGGACAGCTTGGCCGAACGGCTGACCGTAGGGCTGCGGGGGCAACGACGGTGGCGCCACCGGCGGCGGAACGGCAGGGGCTGGAGCAGGGGCCTGACGAGGAGCGGCACCCGCGGCACCGAGTTGCGACTGCAGTGTCTGCAGATCGACGGCCACCTGGCGCATGTGGTCGCCCAGGGAATCGAAGCGGCTGGACAGTCGCGCGACGAGTTGCGGATCCAGCCCGGAGTTCTGGGAAGAAGTCATGGGTTCGATCCTGCGACCGTCGCGGCCGAAAAGCGTGAGTAGTGCTACTCGGATTCCTCGAGTAGAAGCGCCTCTCTAGCCGAACATGCGGCGGAACGAGCTACCGAACGGATGCTTGGCGGTCACCGAGCCCAGGCGGACCTTGCCCGAGACCACGAGGTGCAGTGGCCCGTACGGCGGGCCGGTGCGGACCTTGTTGGTGGCGCTGCCCGCCACCGTGTCGACACCGTTGAGATCGACGGTCGCCTCGGTCGGCACGATCAGGGTCACGGTGCTGCAGTAGTCGTCGACGTGTATTTCGACCACCTGGGTGGACATGACTGCCTGGGTGAAGTCGAGTGTCACCGTGGACATGCGGGTGGCGAGGCGCAGGTTCGACGGCACGTTCCACGGGCCCTTGCGGGTGATGGTGGACATGGTGCCGCGCAGTGTGTCCGACGCGCCGCTGCCGTGCCCCCAGTGCTCCTGAACGACGCGGCGCGGGGTCGGTTGCGGGGTGGGCGCGGCGAAGGATCTCGGTGCCGGGCGATGTTCCTCGGCGATCTGCATCCCGGGCAGGTCGGCGAGAACAGAGTTCAGTTCACCGCGGGTCTTCGACGCCAATGCGGTGTCCATTCGCTCGGTGAACTCACCGAGCGAGAGCATGCCCTGGCCCACGGCGCGCTGCAGCAGCTCTCCGACGTGCTCGCGTTCGGCATCGGACACTCGTAGATCCCTTGCCTCCATGTGATCAGGGTAGCGAAGATCTCACGCTGCGCGACCGCCCAGGACGGAGAGCATTCCGGACACCGACGCGGGCCATCCGAACTGTTCGGCGCGCAACCTGGCGGCGATGCGGCGGCCGTCGACCGGCAGTTCGAGTACTCGTTCTATCTCGGCGGCGAATCCGTCTGCGGTGTTCTCGGAGGATCCACCGCAGTGCGGGGTGACGATCTGCGCCAGCGCCGAGGTCTCGGAGACGACGACGGGCGTACCTGCGGCGAGCGATTCCAACGCGGCGAGCCCGAATGTCTCGTGCGGTCCCGGCGCGAGAGCGATGTCCGCGGAAGCCAGCAGGGCCGCGACGGCCGCTCTGCCGTCGACGAACCCGAGGAATTCGACGGGTAGACCGCGGGCGCGTCGTTCGAGGCCGGCTCGGCGGGGGCCGTCGCCGGCGATGACGAGCCGTGCCCGCATTCCCGAATCACAGAGTGCAGCAAGCGAATCGATGCTTCTCTCGACGTGTTTCTCCACCGACAGTCGGCCGCAGTGCACGAGCAGCCGGTCGGCGCTGCCCAGCCATGCGGACCGTTCGCCGGCAATGCGGCGACGCGGATGGAAGAGGTCGAGATCCACACCGAGCGGTACCCGTTGCACGTTCCGAACGCCGATGCGCTCGAACTCCTGTTGCGCGAACTCGGTGGTGCACACGACGGCGTCGTACTGTTCGGCGGTACGCCGGTTGGCCAGATCGGCCAACGGACGGGCGCAGCGCATCGGCATCGTCTGGGCGAGCAGTCGGTCCAGGCGTTCGTGGGAGATCATCACGCTCCGTACGTCTCGACGCGCTGCCCAGCCGCCCATGCCGCGCAGCGTCAGACGGTCCGATACCTCGATCACGTCGGGCCGCAGTCCGGCTGCCACCGAGGACACCCGGCGCGGGTCGGCCACTCGATACCCACCGGTGAGCGGGATCTGCGGTGCAGGCACCTCGATGCGCACCACTCCCGACGGCAGAAGCGTCTCGCTCCGTCGATCTCCCGGCACGATCAGAATCACCTCGTGGCCGCTCGCGACGTACCCCGATCCGAGCTGGTCGACGGCCGTCCGCAATCCCCCGGACCTCGGTCCGTAGAAGTTGGCGAGTTGGACGATGCGCACTCGACCAGTCTTCCCAGCGACAAGTCCGCCCGACGGCGCGGCGATGGATGGTGACCGAACCTTCGCGGAATTTCTGTGTGGGGATCGCTACCAACGGGTAGGTGGAACAGATGCGAGTGACACTGCAATCCACCGGTAACGCCCCCGCCGCCGAGGTCTGGGAGCGCTACATGGAACCGACGGCCTGGAGAACCTGGGCACCGCAGATCATCGGCGTCGAGTACCGCGGCGAGCGGCTGGACGCCGACACCACCGGCCGAGTACTGGGGCCGTTGGGCGTGCCGATCGACTTCCGGGTGCATTCGGTCGACGAGCAGTCGTGGACGTGGGCGTGGTCGGCGTGGTTCCAGAACCAGGCCATCGGGGTCGACCTGACGCACGGCGTGGTCTCACGCCCCAGCGGCACCAGGGCGTGGCTGACGATCGACGGCCCACTGCCGCTGGTTCTGCCGTACGTGCCGGTCGCCAAGTTCGCGCTCGGCAGGTTGTGCGCCCAGTAGCTACTCGGACCGTGTGACGGTCTTCTCGTCCGACTTGTCGGCGACGTCGGTCGGCTCGGGCGTCGGTAGCGAAGAATCCTCACCCGACCCGTCCAGATGGCCGTCGAATTCGTCGATCGCCTCGTCACGCTCGTCGCCGGTCTGATCGAGATCGGCGTCGACACCCTTCGAGTGCTTCGCCGGGTCGACGGTGGTGTCCACTGATTTTTCGTTGTCGGTCATGGGATGCAGAGTGCCCCTGAGCTACCGACGCAAACCCTCACAGCCCTTTTTCGATGACGTATCGGGTCAGTTCGACGCGGTTGGCCAGTTGCAATTTTCGCAGGGTCGCCTGGACGTGATTTTCGACGGTGCGATGGCTCAGCGTCAGTCGGGTCGCAATCTGCTTGGCGCTCAGACCCTTTGCGACCAGGCGTAGCACTTCGGTTTCGCGGTCGGTCAGCGTCGGGCGGGTGTCGGATTCCGGTTGTGGCGACGTCGACATCCGCCGGAACTCTCCGAGCACCAGGCCCGCGAGGCCGGGAGTGAACACCGCCTGCCCGGCCGACGTGGCGCGGACCGCGTCGAACAGTTCCTCGGCCGATGCACTCTTGACCAGGTAACCAGTCGCTCCGGCCTTGATGGCGTCGAGCACGTCGTTGCGTTCCGCGGACGCCGAGAGCACGAGGATTCTCGTCTGCGGCGATGCCTCCAGGACGGCGACGGTGGCGTCGGCTCCGTTGCCGTCCGGCAGATGCATGTCCATCAGCACGACGTCGGGAGTGGTGGCTCGCGCGCGGCGGCCGGCAGCGGCGACACCGTCTGCCGTGGCGACAACCCTGAATCCGGCAGCGTCGAGATCTCGGGCGACGCCGTCGCGCCACATCGGGTGATCGTCGACGACCATCACCGCGATGTCGGCATTCGTGTCCTCGGTCATCGAAGTCCCTTCGTTCGAGGAATGCGGATCTCCCATTCGGTTCCCTCGCCCTCCTCGGTGTCGAGTATCGCAGTACCACCGAGAGATTCGACGCGGCCGAGTATCGATTTCGAGACGCCCATCCGGCCTTCCGCTTCGGCGGCGGCGAGCCGTCCGGCCGGGATTCCGCGGCCGTCGTCGCGAATGCTGACGATCAATTCCCCGTCGACGTCCTCGAGCAGCACGTAGGCCTTCGCATCGGCACCGGCGTGCAGCTCGACGTTGGACAGTGCGGTCGCCACGACAGCGGCGAGCTCCTCGGCGACGTCGGAGTCGACGAGCACCGGATCGGCCGGAGTCGAGACAGCCACTGAGGAACCCGCCTGAGTTCGCAGCAGCGCCCGCACGTCGACGATCGAATCGGCGTGATCGCCACGCGGAGCCGCCTGTTCCGAGATCAGCACCCGCAGAGCGACCTCCTGCTCGCCGGCCAGCTCGGCGAGTTCGGCTGCCGGCCCGCCTATTTCGAGCCCACGCCGGCGCACCAGGGCCAGTACCTGCAGCACTCCGTCGTGCACCTGCCGGGCCAGCCGTTCACGCTCTTCGGTGATCGCAGCCGAACGTGCTGCCCGACGCAGTTCTTCGTGGGCGCGCCGGGCGGTGTTCGACGCCATCCCCAGCGCCAGTCCAGCAGAGAGCAGCACCGGGGCGGTGGCGTCGGACCAGAGGTCGGAGTCGAACCGGTCGCGGACGAGTGCGCTGACCACCGACATCGCCACTCCCGACGCGATCCCGCCCTTGGGACCCAACAGGATTGCGGCGGAGATGACCGCGTTGGTCGCCCACAGTGTGGTCGGCAATGTTTGCCGGGTGCTGTACCAGTCGTAATCGGCCACCAGCCGTGTCGACGCCATCAGGGCGACGACGATCACCTGATCGGCGAGCACCACCTGCCAGCGCGGAAGCGAGGCGCGCGCGAGCATCAGAGCCGACGCCCCCGACCACACGGCCATCAGCGCCACCAGCATCCAGCTCAACCGCGGATTGGTGTAATTGTCGACGGTGGCCACCTGGTAGCCGACGGCGTAGACGAGGGTGACCAGCCGAAAGACCTGGGAGGCACGCCACAGCGGGGTGTCGGGATCGGACGAGGCGAGCGTGGTCCTGGCCCGATCAGCCGTCTGCATCGGTCTTCTCGTTCGGAGTCTTCAACTCTCCCTTGGGGAGTCGCTCCGGCTCGTCGCTACCGGGAGGAGTGTGCGGGTCGCTCGGCTCGGCGGAGTACAGCGGGTCGGGCACCTCGAGTTCCTCGTAGACCTCGTCCGGGTCGGCGGCCAGCAGCGACCGCACAGCGGTGTTGAGGACGGCGACGATCGGTACGGCCAGCAGGCCTCCGACGATGCCCGCGAGCAGAATGCCGACGGTGATGGACAGGACCACCGCCAACGGGTGCAGTCGCACGGCGCGGCCCAGCAGGAGTGGTTGCAGCACATGGCCTTCGAGCTGCATGACGGCCACCACGATGCCGAGGGTGATGACCGCGGTGATCAGGCCCTTGGTGACGAGTGCGATGAACACCGCGACGAATCCGGTCAGCACCGCACCGATGATCGGGATGAACGCGCCGATGAACACCAACGAGGCCAGTGGGAGTGCCAGTGGCACACCGAGAATGGCCAGCCCGGCTCCGATGCCGATGGCATCGGCGGCCGCGACGGCAACCGTCGCCCGGACGTATCCCACCAGCGACCCGAAGCCCTGGATGCCTGCGGTGCGGATTCTTCTGCGTGCCGCGGTCGGTGCCAGCCGGGTGACGAACTGCCAGATCTGATCTCCGCCGTACAGGAAGAAGATGAGGACGAAGAGCGTGAGCAACGCGCCGGTGAGTATCTCGCCGATCACCGCCGCAGTGGTCAGCGCTCCGCTGGTGACGGCCTCCTGATTGTCCTGAACGACCTTCACGAGGCTGTCCGTGGCCTGCCTGATCTGATCCTCGCTGATGTGCAGCGGGCCGTTGCTGAGCCATTCCTCGATGCCGTTGATGGACTGGGTGAACTGATCACCCACCTGCGGTAGGCCCTCGATGAACTGCTCGACGATGAAGGTCATGATGCCGGCGACGACACCGATGCTGGCGATGATCACGACGATCACCGCGACGGCGCGTGGCACTCCGCGTCGGTGCATCCAATCGACGACGGGAACGAGCATCGCCGACGCCAGGAGCGCAAGACCGAGCGGAATGACGACGGTGCTGAGTTTGGCTACCACCAGGCAGAACGTGATGAATCCGGCAAACAGGACAAGCAGTCGCCACGTCCATTCCGCGCCGACCCGCACCAGCGGATGCACCGAATCCGCAGCCGAACTGGGGCCCGGGGACGCCCCCGTACCTTGCGCCCGCAACTCGTCGGTGCTCACCCGCTAAATTTAACCCGTGCTGGCATCTTTCCGAGCGGTCTCGCTCACCCTGAAGAGTCGCTGGCCGCTCTATATGCTCTCGATGCTCATCGCCAACGTCTTCGGTGCGGTGCTCGTGTTCGCCTTCGTGCGGTACGGCCTGCCCATCCCCGAGTCGCAATCGATCGTCGCCGACCGCGTCCGCAACGTGTACATCTTCGGGGCGTACCTCCTGGTGGCGCTGGTCGTCAGCCTGATCTACGCGTACTTCCTCCTGCGTTCGGTGATCCGGTGGCAGCTCCGCGGTGGCCCACCCACCCGCAAGGAGCAGATGACGACGCTGCACGCGCCGTTGCGTCAGGCGATCGTGCACCTCATTCTGTGGATCATCGGCGGCATCATCTTCGTGCTGTTGACCATCGCGGAGATGCCGTCGTTGTCCATCGCCGTCATCGTCACCGTCGGTATGGCGGCCACCGTGACGTTCGGATTCACGTACATGCTCGGCGAGCGAATCCTGCGACCGGTCGCGGCACTGGCGTTGAGCGAGGGCAGATTCGACCGCACGATGACCCCCGGCGTCGGTACCCGCATGGCGATGACCTGGGGCCTGGGCACCTTGATGCCCGTCATCGGCATCATTCTGCTGTGCGCCACGCAGCTGACCACCGATCTGGTGTTCTCCCCCAACGCGCTCGCCGTGGCCATCATCCTGCTCAGCGTGCTGGCCATCGTGCAGGCATTCGTACTCTCGATGCTCACCGCGAGCCAGATCTCCGACCCGATCAGTCAGCTGCACAGCGCCATCGAGCGAGTTCAGCGCGGCGAGACCGATGTCGAGGTCGACGTGTTCGACGGTTCCGAGATCGGACGCCTACAGGTGGGCTTCAACCGAATGATGGAGGAATCGGCCGAACGACGCGTCCTGCGGGAGTTGTTCGGCCAGCACGTCGGTGAGGACGTGGCGCGTCGGGCATTGCAGTTCGGAACCGAGCTCGGCGGCGAGACACGATTCGTCGCAGTGCTGTTCGTCGACATGGTCGGCTCCACCGCCACCGCCTCCGAGCGTCCGCCGAGCGAGGTCGTGGTGTTGCTCAACGAGTTCTTCCGGGTAGTCGTCGACGTCGTCGGGCGTCATCACGGGTTCGTCAACAAATTCATGGGCGACGCGGCCCTCGCGATCTTCGGTGCCCCATTGGATCGTCCCGACGCGCCGACCGCCGCGCTCGCCGCCGCGCGTGAACTGCGATTCGCGTTGGACGAGATCACCGGCCTCGACATCGGCATCGGCGTATCGGCAGGTCTGGCCGTCGCCGGCAACATCGGCGCGTCGGAACGCTTCGAGTACACGGTCATCGGAGACCCGGTCAACGAGGCATCCAGGCTCACCGAGCTGGCGAAACTGCGACCAGGACGCGTCCTGGCGTCGACCTCGGCCCTGTATTTCGCCGACGACGAGGAACAGGAACAGTGGGAGTTGGGAGACCAGGTTCAACTACGTGGTCGACGGCGGGCAACCCACCTGGCCTGGCCGGTGGAGTATCCCGACTCCTCCTCCAGCGACGGTTAGTCTGACAGGGTGCCCGACCCCAGCTCCACCAGCGGACCCGCAGTACGGCGTCCGCGCAACCGACTCCGGTGGGTCAAGTGGATCGCCGGAATCGCCCTGGTGGCCCTGCTGGTGGGCGAGGCGATCTACCTCTGGCCGCGGCTGCACGAATCCTGGACCGCCGTCCGCGAAATCCACTGGGGTTGGCTGGCGGCCTGCGTCTTCGCCCAGGCCGTGTCGCTGAGTGCATTCGGCCGAGTGCAGAAGCAACTGCTCGACGCAGGCGGTGTGAAGGTACGCCAACGCAAGTCCGTGTCCGTCATCTACGGCAGCACCGCAATGGCGCTCACCCTCCCCGCAGGCCAGGTGTTCTCCACCGCGTTCACCTACCGCGAGACCCGCCGCTGGGGTGCGAGCCCGGTCGTCGCGTCCTGGCAGTTGGCCATCTCGGGCGTGATCGCCGCTGCCGGTCTTGCCGTCCTCGGCGTCGCAGGCGGACTGGTGGTCGGAAGTTCGTTCAACACGTTCACCCTGGTTCTGCCGATCGCCGGTGTCATCGCGATCGTCGTCGCCGTCCGATACATCTCGAACCATCCGCAGTCGATCAAGAACATCGCACGCTGGGGACTGCGTCGATACAACGCGTTCCGCAACCACGAACTCGACGCCGGTGCCGAGGGCATCGACAAGATCATCGGTCAGATCCAGTCCGTCCAACTCGGCAAACGCGACGGCGCGCTCACTCTGTCGTGGTCCGCCGTGCATCGACTCGCCGACGTCGCCTGCCTGGCGTTCGCCTGCTTCGCCGTCGGCGCAGATCCGCGGTTGTCGGGATTGCTGATCGCGTTCGCTGCGGGCAAGGCCGTGGGATCGGTTCCTCTTGCACCCGGCGGCCTGGTGGTGGTCGACGCGACCCTCATCGCGTTTCTCACCAGCGCTGCTTCGATCAGCGCATCGCAGGCCGTGGCCTCGGCGCTGGTGTATCGCGGCGTCAGTTTCATCCTCGTCGCCATCGTCGGGTGGATCGTGTTCCTCGTGCTGTTCCGGGGGCATCAGCACGCCGATCTGGAATTCGACATCGCGCTCGAGCAGCAGGAGACCGCCGAGCTGCGGCGCACCGAGGGCATCCGCGACACCAAGGGCGATCCGGAAACCGCCTAGCCATTCCCCACACGGTATGGCGTCCGCCACTTTCTGTTCACCCGGAATATATACGGACCCCGGTCCGCTTGTGTACTATGAGTTTGAACCTTCAACCCAACTAGGAGTCCTCATGACCACCGCCATCGCACTTCCCGAGCTCACCGCAGGCACCTGGGCCATCGACCCAGCCCACTCCACCGTCGGATTCACCGTCCGCCACCTGGTGGTCAGCAAGGTTCGCGGCCGTTTCCAGGCCTTCACCGGCACGATCACCGTCGACGCCGACGGCACCCCGTCCGTCGACGCCGAGATCGACGTCGCGTCCATCACCACCGACAACGCGCAGCGCGACGGCCACCTCAAGACCGCCGACTTCTTCGAGGTCGAGAAGTTCCCCACCGCGACGTTCAAGTCCACCTCGGTCAAGGCCGACGGCGGAGACTTCGTCGTCACCGGCGACTTCACCCTCCACGGCGTCACCAACTCCATCGACCTGAAGCTCGAGTTCAACGGCGTCAACGCCGGCATGGGCAACGGACCGGTCGCCGGCTTCGAGGCCAGCACCGTCATCAACCGCAAGGACTTCGGCATCAGCATCGACATGCCCCTCGAGGGCGGCGGCGCTGTCGTCGGCGACAAGATCACGCTGAACCTCGAAATCGAAGCGGGTCTGCAGGCGTAATTTCGCCCCGCTTCACCCCCTCCCCCGCCGGATCAATGCGGCTTTGTTGCAGTCCAACTGACTGAAACCCACATTGATCCGCCCTGGGTGGACCTGCGAAAGGCCCGCATCGCATTCGTCGGTGCGGGCCTTTCGCCGTCGGTGTCTACAGTGGTGCGCGTGAAGTTTCGTTCTCCTGTAGTTGCCGGCGTCCTCGATCTGGCCATGGTCTTGCTCTTCGCCGCGATCGGTCGGCGCAGTCACGCCGAGGCCACCGCACTGTCCGGCCTGTTCCACACCGCCTGGCCGTTCGTCGTCGGTGCCGCCATCGGCTGGGGCGTCGCGTTTGCTCTGTACCGCAACAAGTTCGACGCTTTTCTCATCGTTCCGACGGGCATCGTCGTGTGGGTGATGACGGTTGTCGTGGGCATGGTGCTGCGCGCACTGACCGGGCAGGGAACAGCCGGGTCGTTCATCGTCGTGGCAACGCTGGCCACGGCAGTTCTGCTACTGGGTTGGCGTGCACTGGCGAAATTCGTGCCGAGCGTTCGTTGACTCCGAGCTCGTCGAGTTCGTCGGGAACGGCCTCGACGCGATAGGATGATCCACGGTGCGCCGGGAAGTCTGGTCGGCAACAACTCTGTGCTGCGTACCCACTGTCTGATATTCGGTCGGTTCGCAGCTCGACGAAGCTACCGAAAGGCGTTCTCTCCGTGACAGATTCATCAACCCCGAAAACGCGATTGCCGCTGTTCTCCCGGGGCTCCTGGTCCGAGGCAGATCGCGTCGCACAGATCCTCCGCAAGGAGACCGTCGGTGGCGCACTGCTCCTCGTCGCCACCCTCATCGCCTTGGTCTGGGCCAACTCACCGTGGTCCGCTGCCTACGACTCGCTGATGAGCACCCGCGTCGGACCGTCGGCGCTGCATCTCGATCTGACGCTCTCGACATGGGCCGCCGACGGACTGCTGGCCATCTTCTTCTTCGTCGTCGGACTCGAACTGAAGCGAGAATTCGTCGCAGGCGATCTCCGCGATCCCGCACGCGCCGCGCTACCGGTGGCCGCGGCGATCGGCGGAATGGCAGTTCCGGCAGTCATTTTCGTGCTGATCAACCTCGGCACGGGAGACGGTGCCCTGCTCGGTTGGGCAATCCCCACCGCGACCGACATCGCGTTCGCCGTTGCCGTCCTCGCCGTGATCAGCACCCACCTGCCGACCGCGCTGCGTACCTTCCTACTGACGTTGGCTGTGGTCGACGACCTCCTCGCTGTGAGCGTCATTGCCATCTTCTACACCGACGACATCAATTTCATCGCGCTCGGCCTGACACTGATTCCGCTCGCGCTGTTCGCGGTGGCCGTGCAGATGCGCGTCCGCTCGTGGTGGATTCTCATCCCGCTGGCGGTCGTGACCTGGGTACTCATGCACGAGTCCGGCGTTCACGCCACCGTCGCGGGCGTGTTGCTCGGCTTCGCCGTCCCGGTGATGCGCAGCAAGGCCAACGGTGGCCCCGAAGCGGGCCCCGGCCTCGCCGAGCACTTCGAACACAAGATCCGGCCGATCTCGGCGGGCATCGCGGTCCCCCTGTTCGCATTCTGTGCGGCCGGTGTCACCGTCGGCGGATTCTCCGGCCTGGCCAGCGCACTGACCGATCCGATCGCCATCGGCATCATCGCCGGCCTCGTCATCGGTAAGGCCATCGGCATCTTCGGCACCACCTACCTCGTATCCCGATTCACCCGGGCGACGTTGGACGCCGGACTGAAATGGCTCGACGTCCTGGGCGTCTCGATGCTCGCGGGTATCGGATTCACCGTCTCGCTGCTGATCGGCGACCTTGCCTTCGGCGAGGGAACTCAACGCGACGACCATGTCAAGGTCGGCGTCCTCACCGGTTCGATCATCGCGGCATCGTTGGCCGCCATCATCCTGCGCAGCCGCAACAAGGCCTACCGCGACATCCACACCGAAGAGACCCGCGACGACGACCACGACGGCATCCCGGACGTGTACCAAAAGTAGCGAGCGCTGGAATCCGGACCGCTGCGGTGACACGATGAGTCCGTGAGCGAGACCGTGCGCGAACTGTTGACCCGGCACATCGACGCTGGCCTGATGCCGGGGGCAACAGCGCTCCTGGGTGGCCCCGATGCGGAACCCGTCGCGGTCGGGTCATCGGCGGTCGGCGGTCCACCGATGGCGGTCGACGCAATGGTCCGGATTCAGTCGATGACCAAGATCGTCACCGGTGTGGCCGCCCTGCGGCTCGTGGAGGCGGGCCGGCTGACGCTCGACGACGACGTCGTGCCCTGGCTTCCCGAACTCGCCGGTCGCCCCGTGCTCACCCGCCCCGACGCTGCACTCGACGACACCGTTCCGCAGGACCGGCCGATCACGTTGCGGCACTTGCTCACCAACACCAGTGGGTACGGAATTCAGATGGGAGACACCCCGCTTGCTCGGGCGATGCGGGCCAACGACACGGAGGCCGGCCCCGCGCCGTCGCCGCTCGGCGCGGACGAGTGGTTGGCACGCATGGCGGATCTTCCGCTGGCTTTTCAGCCCGGTACCGGGTGGCGCTACCACCACGGCTTCGCGATCCTCGGCATCCTCGTCTCTCGTATCGTCGGCCGGTCTCTGCAGGATCACCTCCGCGACGACCTGTTCGGGCCGCTCGACATGCCCGACACCGGACTGTGGGTACCCACCGACCGATGCCATCGCCTGACGGCGGCCTACCGGTACGAGGACGGGTCGTTGATCGAAACCGAACCCGCCGCGGGCGGACCCTGTGCGGGACCGCCCCCAGTCGACGTGAGTCACGGCGAGCTGGTGTCGACCGCGACCGATTTTCACCGCTTTCTCCGTGCGATCCCGACGTCCGTGTCGACCGAGCACCTGAAGCTGATGACACACGACCAGGTGCCCGCGTCGATCAAGACCGACGAGAGTTTCTACCCGGGCTTCTGGCAGGGTACGGGGTGGGGATTCGGCGTCTCGGTCGTCACCGAAGGAGAGCACCTCGGCCGTTACGGATGGTCCGGCGGGCAGGGCACCGACTTCTTCGTCGACCCGGACGGGACGGTCGGCATCCTGCTGACGCAGACCGAATTGTGCGAGGCCACCTTCGCGCTGCTGTCGGAGTTCCAGGAACTGCGCTGACAGGATCGACGCCGAGTCGAGTGCAGCACCTACAGTTGTCGCCGTGATCGGCGATCGGTTCCCGGCATGACGAATCCGCCATCGCTCAGCCGTCGACTCGGGCTGTTCGACGCCATCGCCATCGGTGTCGGTTCGATGGTCGGAGCCGGGGTGTTCGCGGCGTTCGCCCCCGCATCGGCCGTCGCGGGCACGGGTCTGCTGATCGGTCTCGCCATCGCCGCGGTCGTCGCGTTCTGCAACGCCACCTCGTCGGCTCAGCTCGCCGCGCAGTATCCGACGTCGGGCGGAACGTACATCTACGGCCGAGAGCGGCTCGGCGAGTGGCCCGGCTTTCTGGCCGGGTGGAGCTTCGTCATCGGCAAAACCGCCAGTTCCGCAGCCATGGCGCTGGTGTTCGCGGCCTACGTCGCACCTGTCGGGTACACGAAAGTTGTTGCTGTGCTTGCCATCGTTGCGTTGACGGCAGTGAACTACTTCGGCATCACCCGCACGGCCGTGCTGACGAAGATTCTGGTCGCCGCCGTGCTCACCGTGCTCGTCGTGGGTGTCGTCCTGGGACTCACGGGCTCGATCGAGCCGAACGTCGCCGGGCTCGGCTCGTTCGCCGACAGTGGGTGGTACGGAATTCTGCAGTCGGCCGGCCTGTTGTTCTTCGCCTTCGCCGGCTACGCGCGCATTGCCACCCTGGGCGAGGAGGTCGTCCGGCCCGAGCGCACCATTCCGCGCGCCATCGTCTCCGCCCTGGGTATCGCACTACTGGTCTATGCGGTGATTGCACTGATCCTGTTGTCGGTACTGGGCTCCGACTCACTGGCGTCGTCGTCGGCTCCTCTGGTCGATCTGGTTGTGGCATCCGGACATTCGTGGGCGTCACCGCTGATGCGCATCGGCGCGGCGTTGGCCGCGCTGGGAGCCCTCCTCGCGCTGATCGCAGGCATCGGCCGCACGTCGCTGGCAATGGCCCGCCACGACGACCTGCCGTCGTATCTGACCGCGGTCCATCCCCGCTACTCGGTTCCGCATCGTGCCGAGATCACTCTGGCAGTGATCGTCTGCGTCCTCGTTCTCGTCATCGATCTGCGCAATGCCATCGGCTTCTCGTCGTTCGGGGTGTTGCTGTACTACCTGGTTGCGAACCTGAGCGCCCATACCCAGGACACCGAGAACCGGCGGTACCCCAAGGTTCTGCAGATCGTCGGCAGTATCGGCTGCGTCGTCTTGATTGCGACGCTGCCCGCCACCTCCATTGCCGTCGGAACCGTCGTGGTCGTGCTCGGTGTCGCCTACCGACTGATCCGCGTTCGGCAACTGTTCACTTGACGGCTGGTTCGATGAACGTCAATATAGACGCATGTCGAACCAAGACCGGTCGTCCGTCGACGGCGAGTGCTGCTCGCCGCTGATCCACGAACCCCTGACCGAGGATTGGGCCGGCGATCTGGCCCGGATGTTCAAGGCACTGGGAGATCCAGTCCGCCTGCGTCTGCTCAGCCTCGTTGCCAGCCATGCAGGCGGCGAAGCGTGTGTCTGCGATATCTCCCCCGCATTCGACTTGTCGCAGCCCACCATCTCCCATCACCTCAAGGTGTTGCGCGAGGCGGGGCTGCTCGATTGCGAACGACGCGGCACCTGGGTCTACTACTCGGTCGTTCCCGCTGCGCTGCAGCAACTGTCGGCAGTGCTGAACGCTGCGGAGTCAACGGAGGTCATGGCATGAGTACGACGACCGATACCGCCGTAGTCGGCAAGCTCTCCACCCTCGACCGGTTCCTGCCCGTATGGATCGGCGTGGCCATGGTCGTCGGCCTGATCCTCGGACGCATGATCCCCGGTCTGAACGACGCACTGTCGTCCATCTCCATCGACGGCGTGTCGCTCCCGATCGCCATCGGCCTGCTGATCATGATGTACCCGGTGCTGGCCAAGGTGCGCTACGACCGCCTCGACACCGTCACCGGCGACAAGCGACTACTGATCGGGTCGCTGGTCCTCAACTGGATCCTCGGTCCGGCCCTGATGTTCGCTCTCGCATGGCTTTTCCTGCCGGATCTACCCGAATACCGCACCGGGCTCATCATCGTCGGTCTGGCCCGATGCATCGCGATGGTCATCATCTGGAACGACCTCGCCTGCGGCGACCGGGAAGCCGCCGCGGTTCTGGTGGCGATCAACTCGGTGTTCCAGGTCTTCATGTTCGCCATTCTCGGATGGTTCTACCTGTCGGTCCTGCCCGGCTGGCTCGGGTTGGAACAGACGACCATCGAAGCCTCGCCCTGGCAGATCGCGAAATCGGTGCTGATCTTCCTCGGGATCCCGCTGATTGCGGGATTCGCCTCGCGCTTCTTCGGTGAACGCGCCAAGGGCCGCGAGTGGTACGAGGAGAAATTCATCCCCAGGATCGCCCCGTGGGCGCTCTACGGCCTCCTGTTCACCATCGTCATTCTCTTTGCGCTGCAGGGTGATCAGATCACGTCACAGCCCTTCGACGTGGTGCGTATCGCGCTGCCTCTACTGGTGTACTTCGCGGTGATGTGGGGCGGCGGCTACGCCCTCGGTGCCGCGATGGGTCTGGGCTACGAGCGCACCACCACCCTCGCGTTCACCGCTGCAGGCAACAATTTCGAGCTCGCCATCGCCGTCGCGATCGCGACCTACGGCGCGACATCCGGGCAGGCACTCGCCGGAGTCGTCGGACCACTCATCGAGGTGCCGGTACTGGTCGGCCTCGTCTACGTCTCGCTCGCACTGCGTAAACGCTTCGCCCCGAGTTCGTCCGCGACCACAGCGACAAAGGAGTCCTGATGTCCGACAACCCTTCTCCCAGCAGCCACCGCGCCCAGCCCGAACTGTTGATGCCCCAAGCAATTCTCTCGCGCACCGCAGAGAGACTCGCTGCGGAATACGAGGGCATCTTCTCCACCCAAACCGTCGAGCGTTACGTCTTCGAGTCCTACACCGCACTGCGTCGAACCTCGAAGATTCACACGCACCTGACCACTCTGGCCGGCAAGTTCGCCGCGGACCGTCTCACTGCACTCGCCCAATCACAGGGTGACGCACCGAAACTCGTGCCCGAGGTGCTGTTCATCTGCGTCCACAATGCCGGACGCTCCCAGATGGCCGCGGCCTTGCTCGAACACCGCGCACGGGGACTGGTCCACGTCCGATCCGCGGGCTCGGCCCCGACCTACGAAATCAACCCGATCGTCGTGCAGGCGATGGAAGAACTCGACATCGACCTGGGCAGCGAATTCCCCAAGCCGTTGACCGACGACGTCGTCGCCGCCGCAGATGTCGTGGTGTCCATGGGATGCGGCGATGCGTGCGCGGTCTACCCCGGCAAGCGCTACCTGGACTGGCAACTGACCGACCCCGACGGCAGATCCATCGACGAAGTGCGTCGCATCCGCGATGATCTCGACGCGCGTGTCCGCCAACTGCTCACCGAGCTGACCACCACCACCGTACCGGCCTGAGGCATCGGCCTCCGCGCTCGAAAGGCATACGACTCCATGTCCGACACACCCAGTGTTCTCTTCGTCTGCGTCCACAACGCCGGTCGATCTCAGATGGCCGCCGGTTTTCTGTCCCACCTCGCCGGCGATACCGTCGAAGTGCGTTCTGCCGGTAGCGCACCCGCAGAGACCATCAATTCCGCGGCGGTCGAGGCCATGGCCGAGGTCGGCATCGACATCTCGTCGCAGTCTCCGAAGATCCTCACACCCGAGGCCGTCGAGACATCCGACGTCGTCATCACCATGGGCTGCGGCGACGCCTGCCCGGTGTTCCCCGGAGTGAGTTACCGCGATTGGGCACTGGCCGATCCGGCGGGCAAAGGCGTCGAGGCGGTGCGGCCGATTCGCGACGAGATCAGAGGCCGAATCGAAGACCTGATCGCCGAACTGGTTCCGGCGAAGCAGAGTTCGGCGTCATGACGACACCCAGCGTCCTGTTCGTCTGCGTCAAGAACGGCGGCAAGTCTCAGATGGCCGCCGGTCTGATGCGCAAGGCAGCGGGCGATTCCGTGGAGGTGCACTCGGCCGGAACGAAACCGGGTGGCGCCGTCAACGCGCTGTCGGCCGAGTCTCTTCTCGAAGTCGGCGTCGACCTGTCGGGCGAAGCACCCAAGCCGATCGATCCCGATCTGCTCGCCCGCATGGACTACGTCGTCACCCTCGGCAGCGAGGCACACGTGGAACCAGTGGACGGTCCGACGTTCGAGAACTGGAACACCGACGAGCCGTCCGAGCGCGGTATCGACGGCATCGAACGCATGCGTCTGGTCCGCGACGATATTGCAGCTCGCGTCGAGGAACTCGCATCTCGGATGCGCGGCACCGACGCTTGACTCGAATGAAGTACGACGTGGTGGTGATCGGCGGCGGTCAGGCAGGACTGGCCGCCGGCTACTACCTGCGACGAGCCGGGCTCGACTTCGTCGTTCTCGACGACCAAACGCATGCCGGAGGGTCCTGGCAGGACTACTGGCCGTCGCTGCACCTGTTCTCACCGGCGGAGTACTCGAGACTTCCCGGCTGGCCGATGCCTCCGTGGCACAACGGTTTCCCACCCGCGTCTCATGTGGTCGACTACTTGCGAGCGTACGAGAAGAAGTACGAACTGCCGGTGCACCGGCCCGTCCGGGTGACGGCCGTGCATCGGGTCCCGGGCGGCTACGGAATCGACACAGATGGTGAGTCGTACACCGCCACAGCAGTCGTCAACGCGACGGGAACATGGTCTCGGCCCTTCTGGCCGAGCTACCCGGGCATGCGTGAATTCGATGGGACCCAACTGCATGCCGCCGACTACCGCACACCGGAACGATTCGTGGGCAAGCGAGTAGGAATCGTCGGGGGCGGAAACTCGGCTGCTCAGATACTTGCCGAGATCTCCACCGTGGCCGAGACCCTGTGGTTCACCGCCCGCGAACCGAAATTCCTGCCCGACGACGTCGATGGGCGCGTGCTGTTCGATGTCGCCAGCGACCGCGCCCGAGCGCTGGCAGCGGGTGACTCCGATACCGGCGGGGTCGCAGGCTTGGGTGACATCGTCATTGTCCCGCCGGTAAAGGAGGCCAGGGATCGCGGCGTCCTGCAGGCCCGGCCGATGTTCACGGCGATCACAACCGACGGCGTGACGGACGGGCACACGACGGAGAAACTGGATGCGATCGTCTGGTGCACCGGCTTTCGGCCCGCGCTGCGGCATCTGCAGCCGCTGCACCTGCACACCGACGGACCTCGGATCACGTTGGAAGACAATCATATTCACGATGAGTCGACCCTTATGTTCCTGGGGTACGGCGACTGGACCGGACCGGCATCGGCAACGCTCATCGGCGTCGGCCGTACCGCACGCGCAGCAGTGAACACTCTCGCTCGACGAGGAAAGGTAGATCAGTCATGAACGAATACCCCGTAGTAGTGATCGGCGCAGGACCCATCGGTCTCGCCGCCGCAGCACATCTCACCGAAACCGGCTCTGCCGTCGTCGTTCTCGAACGCGGGCCGTCCGCGGGCGCGGCAGTGTCCGAATGGAACCACGTGCGATTGTTCTCCCCGTGGTCCGAGGTAGTGGACCCCGCTGCCGCACGGTTGCTCGAGCCGACCGGCTGGACCGCACCGGACGGCGACACCTACGCCACCGGTCGCGAATGGGTGGAGCGGTACCTCGCGCCCCTCGCCGCTGTCCTCGGAGACGCTGTTCGAGTCGATTCCGAAGTGGTCGGTGTAGCCCGCCGTGGACGCGACCGCGTCGTCGACGCCGGCCGCGACACCGAGCCGCTGTCCGTGCACATCCGGCATTCCGACGGCAGCGAGGAACGTGTTCTCGCCCGCGCGGTCGTCGACGCGTCGGGCACCTGGGGATCGCCGAATCCACTGGGTAGCGAAGGGCTTGCGGCCATCGGCGAGAAGTTCTCCGCCGACAGAATCGACTACCGGGTCCCCGACCTGACCGATCCGGCGATTCGCGCCCAGTTCGCGGGCAAGCACACGGTCATCGCAGGCAGCGGCCACTCCGCCCTGACCGCCATCATCACCTTCGCCGAACTCGCGGCCGATGAACCGGGAACGACGCTCACCTGGGCCGTGCGCCGAGGCGTCACCGCAGACGTGTTCGGCGGCGGCGAAGCCGACGAACTCGCCGCCCGCGGCGCTCTGGGGCAACGCGCCAAGAAAGCCGTCGACGACGGCTTCCTCACCGTGCAATCCGGATTCCGCACCGAAACCGTTGCGGTCGAGGGTGATCGGATGACCCTCGTCGGCGATACCGGCGCTCGCATCGGAAATGTCGATCGCGTGGTCGCACTCACCGGCTTCCGACCGGATCTGTCGTGGTTGTCCGAGGTTCGCCTCGATCTCGATCCCACCCTGCAGGCACCCAAGTTCGTCGCCGAATTGGTGGACCCCAACATGCATTCGTGCGGATCGGTGTCACCGCACGGAGTCGAAGAACTCACCCAACCCGAGCCCGGCTTCTACCTGGTGGGTATGAAGAGCTACGGCCGCGCGCCGACGTTCCTCGCAATGACCGGATACGAGCAGGTTCGCAGCATCGCAGCCGAACTCGCCGGAGACCACGAGGGCGCACGAAAGGTCGAGCTGACACTGCCCGACACCGGCGTCTGCGGCGGCGCGGGCCTGTTCGACGAGCCCGACGCCCCGTCGAGCGGCGGTTGCTGCGGTGCCCCTGCTGCGCCGGAGTTGATCACTCTCGGCGCACCGTCGCGCAAGTAGCGAACAGGTGACCGCCCGTCAGCCGAAGGCCTGATACCCCAGCCATCCGGCGAGACCCAGTCCCAGAATCCCGACGCCGACGCGCAGGATGATCGGCGAGATCACCTTGACCGTCGGTGGCCCGCAGGCACCGCCGACGAAACATCCGATGGCCAGCGCAAGTGCCGCCCACCAGTGCACCTGACCGAAGAACGAAAAGATGATCGCCGCAATCAGATTGGCAATGCCGAGGAAGAAGCTCTTCAGAACGCTTGCGCGCCAGAAGGTATCCGAAGTGCAGATCAACGCCAACGCCAGAAAGATGACGCCTGCCCCGGCCCCGAAGTAGCCGCCGTAGATCGCCACGGCGAACAGGGCCAGCGGATAGAGCGTCGGAAACTCTCTGCCGCCGGACAGCTTTCGAATACTCGGCTGCAGCAGGAGCGCGATGGCTGCCATCGCCACCAGGAACGGTACGACCACCTCGAACGAACCGTCCGGCGTATTGAGCAACAGAACCGCACCGGTGGTACCGCCGAGAGCCGAGTAGATCGCGTACCGAACCAGCTGCTTGCCGTCCTTGGCGAGCTCGGCCGAGGAACTCGCCGTCGCCCCGACACCGGCCGCGACCAAGGCGACCGTGTTCGTCACGTTCGCAGACACCGCTGGCAGACCCACCGCAAGCAGCGCAGGGTAGGAGACCAGCGATGCGAGCCCGGTGACGAACCCGATGAGCCCGGCGAAGAACCCGGCCACCACCAGGAGTCCGAAATCGAGCACAGTCACCGAATAAAACTACCGTGCCTAACGATCGACCCGAATCCCTGGTCATTTCGCAGGCTCCATTCCTGCCCTACTCGACGGGGTTCGCCATCTCCTGCAGCAACCGGCTCGTCATGCGCACTGCCTGATCCCCGCCGTCCGCATCCTCGATGTAGACCGCGAACGCGACATCACCGCTGGTGGCGAGCACGAAGCGATCGTCGCCACTTTCCCCGGCGAATCCCTGCACCCCGTCGAACGTGTCGAGACCGCTGGTGCGGGACGAGTCGGCAAGTATGCCGCGCAACCGATTTGCTGCATCCGACCCGAGTGCCCGGGACTCACGATTGGCGACCGCGGTCTGACCGGCGACGATCGTCGGAGTCGGAGCGCTGCCCCGTGAGATCGCGGCCGCCATCTGTGCGAGACCGAACGGAGTCACGGTCGCCTCGTCACCGGAGGCGGTCGACACGGCCCTGATGCCGTCGATCGCGCTGCGACTGTCGGCGGGAGTTCCGGTGTAGGCGTCGAGTCCGGGCATCGAGTAGCTGACACCGAGACCCAGTGCCGCAGCTGCATCCTCGGCGCTGTCGTCGCCGCGATCGGACTGTGCCGCCTTGACCAACTCCGACGCGGTGCCGGCCGGGTAGGAGCCCCCGAACACCACGTCGCCCTGCTCGTTCGCGTAACTGTTCTGTGCCGCAGCGAGAATGGCACCGGTCGAGGTGGACAGGGCGACGATCGACGCCGACGACCCCGCCATGACCACCGCATTCTCGGCGGCGAGTTGAACGCGCGGATCGAGCGTTGCGTGCAGGTCAGGACCACCAGGGCCCTGGAAACCGACACGGCGCTCACCGATTCCGTCGACGGTGTAGGTGTCGACGGCCCAGCCTGCGGTGGCGTCGCGCCCTTCCTGCCATGCACTTCGCAACGAGTCGAGCACGGGTGAGGTGATCCGACGGTCGTCGACGATGAGCTTGGGTTGCGGAGAAACCACCACTCCCGGCACGGCACGCAGGTCGTCTTCGAGGACGGCGAAATCGTCGTCGCGCAGGGTCACTGCGGTGATCGGTGCACCGCCGGACGAGTTCAGCTCGGCCAGCATCGATTCGGAGGTGATGAGCGGTGCGACGACATCGATGACGTCTGCGAGTTGCGCGGTGGACGCCGCCGGATCGCTCGTCTGCGCCGGGTCGAGGGAGATGGCGTTGATGGTTCGCTCGCTCATCAGCACGTTGTTCGCGGCGTCGAAGATCAGCGGCGGGGCAGCGTCGGTCCGGGTGTATCGAACCGATCCGCCCGAGGTGAGGTCCGGGACGAGAGTGGCCGGATCCCACGCTATGCGCCAGCCGACGCTGAGCTTCTTGGTCGAGCCCTGAGCGCTGTACTTCCAGTCCTTGCCCTCACCGAAGTTCCACGCCGACGCGAGAGTGAAGTAGCCACTTTCGTCGGAGAGGTCCATGTACTGGGTCAGGTCGAAATCCCCGGTGGACATGCCGTCGGCCGACAAGCCGTCGAACATCTGGTTCAGCGCGGCCGTCGCGGCGTTGGGGTAGGTCGTCATCGCGGCAGCAGCAGCGACGTCTCGGTTGTCCAGGGCATCGACGAATTTCGAGACCAGCACCTCTGCCTCGCTCGGTGGGCGATCGACCATCCAGAACGCTGCCGAGACCGTCAACGTCGCCGATGCTGCAACGGCGACGAGGTAGCGACCGCGAACCTTGCGCGGGCCACGACGGGCACGACTCATAGAACTCATGAGTCACAATATTCACTGTAGTCACACGAGTAACAAGCACGGGATTCATACAAGCCGGTCACGATTGGGATACGCCGTGGTCGGTTTGCCTCAGGCTGTTCACCTCAGGAAGCGACCCGCAGCTTCGATGGCCGGGGTCGAACTGCCTGCGTCGTTGACGAACACCGCGAACGCGAGATCGCCGGAGATACCGACGAACCAGCCGTGCGCTCCTTCGTTGTTCGCACCGAATTCGGCGGTGCCGGTCTTGCCGAGCAACCCGGGGATGTCGTTCAGCGCTGTGGCCGTGCCGCCGGTGATCGTCTCGCGCATCATGGCCTTGATCTGCTCGGTGACCTGCGGGTTCACCGCTGCCGGCTGCATGTTTCCCACTCCCGGCTCACTGGGGACCACCGTCGGTGGGAGCAATCTGTTGTTCGCGATCGACGACGCGACCAGCGCCATTCCGAACGGCGACGCGGTCACCTGCCCCTGGCCGATGGCGGATTCGACCCGCTGCGCCGGGGTGTCGGCGGACGGCACCGAACCGGTGACGGTCGTCAGACCGGGGGTGACGTAGTCGACGCCGAGGCCGTACTGCGCGGCCGCGTCGGTCAGCCCGTTCGGTGGGAGCGCCACGCCCAGGCGGCCCATCGTCGTGTTGCAGGACCTGGCGAAAGCGGTGTGCAGCGGCACGTTGCCGAGATCGAAGTTGTCGTCGTTCGGGATCTGCCGACCCTCGATGTTCTCGGTCGCCGGACACGGCAGCACGGTATCGGGGGTGACTGCACCGGACTGCAGTGCAGCCGAGGTGGTCACCGTCTTGAACGTCGACCCCGGCGGGTACAGACCGGTGAGGGCGATCGGACCCTCGGCGTCCGCGGCGGCGTTCTGCGCCACGGCGAGAACCGCACCCGTCGACGGCCGAAGCGCAACGATGGCCGCCTGCTGCGGCAGCGACGCGAGAGCATTCTCGGCTTTGAGCTGCAGTGCCGAATCCAGGGTGGTCGCGATGTCGTCTCCCGTTGCGGCGTCGCGGCCGGCAAGCGGGGTGATGGAGCCGTCCGCGGCAACGGCCTGCACAGCCCATCCACGATTGGCGGCCTGCTCCTGCTCCCACAGCGTCGTCAGGTCGTTGAGGACCGGCGAAACGAGGTTCCGGTCGGTGGCGAGCAGCCGCGTCTGCGGAGCCAGGGTGACTCCGGGGACGGCCGCGAGCTGAGCACCGATGGGGTCGATATCGGACTGACGGAGGGTGACGATCGTCGCTGAGTTACCTTGCGCGCCGGCAACAGTCGCCGCCACAGATTCGGCCGTGACACCCGGAACGACGGAGCCGACGAGATTCGCGACCGCTGCCGGATCGGCCGTCGCATCGGCGTTGACGAGAGTGACCACCTGCTGCGACATCAACTCGACGCCGTTGCCGTCGAAGATGCGCGGTGCGACGAGCGCATCGGTGGGAGTGAAACGCACCGACGAGTCGGCGGTCAGGCCCGGAACCAACATCGCCGGATCCCAGGTGATCTTCCAGCCCTGCTCGGTCTCGGCCGCTGTCGCAGAGGTCGTGTAGTTCCACTCCTTCGGTTCGCCGTCGGGTTCGGCGGTGCCGTCGGTGGTCGTCGAGAACCGCCAGCCGGCATTCAACGTGAACGTGCCCGCATCCTCGTTGGCGTCGACGGCCTCGAAATCGGGAGTGGCCGTCACCGTTCCGCCGGCCGACAACCCGTCGTACAGCTCGGTGAGCGCTGCCGTCGCGCCTGCCGGGTCGGTCGTCAACGCGGCGGCCTGATCGATGTTCGAGCTGTTCACCGCCTCCGCGAACTGCTCGGCGACGGTCTGCGGCTGATCCGGCCCACTCTGCCCGCAGGCGGCGAGCACCAGTGCCAGTACGGACACGATCGCGGCCAGAGTCGTCGGTCTTCTCGAAGTGCGCACGGGGTCGATCATGCCCCAGCGCATCCGCGAAACACCGGTGGCACGATCTCGAAATGAGGTGTAATTATGTAATCAGTCTTACAACACCCACCGAGGAGTCCCCATGAAACCCAACGGACGCTCGTTCGGTCGCCCCGGCGGCTGGCAGCACGCAGACATTCCGGATGCCACCGATGCAGCCGACTGGTTCGGTGGCCGACTCCCGGACACCTGGTTCGACGGTGCCGCCTCGGTCGAGGTCGACCGTGAGGAAATCGTCGTCGTCGGAACATTGCCCGTGGAGCAGGACAGTTCATCCGCAGCCACCGAGGGCCGCATCGCGCGATTCCGCGAAACCACCCGGGGCGACCGCATGCAGATCGCCGACGAGGCCGAGAAGCGATACGGCCGCAAGGTCGCGTGGGGCGTTCGGACCGGGTCCGAGGTGGTCCTGTTCACCCACCTCGCCGTCCCGGTCATGACACGCCTGCGTCAGCCCGAGCGTCGCGTCCTGGACACTCTCGTCGACGCCGGCGTCGCCCGCTCCCGGGCCGACGCTCTGGCCTGGGCCGTGAAGCTCGTCGGCGAGCACACCCAGGAGTGGCTCGACGAATTGCGGGGCGCCATGACGACGGTCGACGAACTACGCAAGAAGGGCCCGTCGGTGTAATTCGATTGCGTGCCCGACGGGTTCGGAGCTAACGTGGCCTTTGCCTTGTTGCCCACAGATTCGGAGAGGCCATTGCTCTTCCAAAGGTTCTAGACGCCTGCAGATCGTCCGCATGCACACCTTTGGAGCATCCATGCCTCATTCATCCTCCCTTTCTGTCTCGCATCTGACGTTTGCCTGGCCCGACGGGGACTCCGTGTTCGACGCCATGTCGGCGATCTTTCCCAGCGGCACAACAGGTCTCATCGGCTCCAACGGCGCGGGAAAGTCGACGCTCCTGCGATTGCTCGCCGGGGAGTTGACTCCGCAGCGCGGTTCGATCTCGACTCCCGGCGTGCTGGGCCATCTACGCCAGGACGTCGCACTGGACCCCGATCTGCCCGTGGATCGGGTGCTGGCCATCGAGTCGGTGCGAAAAGCACTGCATCGCATAGAGTCCGGCTCCTCCACCGAGGACGACTTCGCAATCGTCGGATCGGCGTGGGACGTCGAGGAGCGCGCTCTGGCACTGCTGAACAAGCTCGGCCTCGGCAGCATCGTCGGGTCTG
Source organism: Rhodococcus cerastii (assembly GCF_033042195.1). Taxonomy (NCBI): domain Bacteria; kingdom Bacillati; phylum Actinomycetota; class Actinomycetes; order Mycobacteriales; family Nocardiaceae; genus Rhodococcus; species Rhodococcus cerastii. The sequence goes on along the minus strand of NZ_JAWLKF010000010.1, from coordinate 1,259 downwards.
TGGGCGACCTGGATCGCCGCGTCGGCACCCTGTCGGGCGGCGAGACGACGCTGCTGGCACTCACCGCACAATTGCTCGCCCAACCCGACGTACTGCTACTGGACGAGCCGACCAACAATCTCGATCAGGTTGCGCGAGAACGGTTGTACACGGCTGTCGACGGCTACCCGGGTGTGCTGATCGTGTGCACTCACGACCTCGAGTTGCTCGAACGCGTCGACACCATCGCCGAGGTGCGAGCAGAGCGCAGCGGAGTGTCCCGGCTGCGCATGTTCGGCGGCAACTACCAGCACTACCGAGAGGTGATCGACGCGGAACAGCAGGCGGCACGGGCGACGATCCGCGATGCGAAGAACGACGTCCGCAAGCAGGAACGCGAATTGATCGACACCCGAATCAAACTCGACCGACGTCTGCGCTTCGGCAAGAAGATGGAAGAACAGAAGCGCGTGCCACCGATCCTTGCGGGTCGACGCAAGCGGGCGGCCCAGGAATCGGCAGGCAAACTCCACGGAACCCACAGCGACCGCGTCGACGACGCCCGATCGTCCCTGTCGGCCGCCGAGGACCTCCTGCGCGACGACCGCGAGATACGCGTCGACCTCCCGGCGACGAAAGTCCACGCGGGACAGGTGATTCTCGACCATCAGGAGCTCAGCGTTGTCGGGCCCGAGCGCATTGCACTGATCGGACCGAACGGCAGCGGAAAGACCACGCTGCTGCGGGCCCTGGACGCCACCGGGGCAGAGGTGCCGTGGAAGTATCTCCCGCAGCGACTCGACGTCTTCGGCGAATCCCGCACCGTCGCCGAGAACATTGCCGACGTCGCTCCGCAGGCCACGGCCGAACAGATCCGCGGCCAACTCGCCCGCTTCCTGTTCCGCGGATCCGACGCCGACGCCGTCGTCGCCACCCTCTCCGGTGGCGAACGACTGCGGGCCGCACTGGCCCGAATACTGCTGGCCGAGCCTGCTCCGAAACTACTGATACTCGACGAGCCGACCAACAACCTCGACATCACCAGCCGACAACACCTCATCGACGCGCTGGAGACATTCGAAGGTGCACTGATCATCGCCAGCCACGATCGACCGTTCCTCGACGCCATCGGACCCACCCACACCGTCGACCTCACCCCGACCGCCGAGTCTCCCGAGTCCGCCGAAGAAGCGCCCGCCCGTAGGGAGTCAATGTGACTGTGAGTATGGATATGTCCGGTTGATACTGGATATCTGCAGTGGGCTGGGGCCTGACTCACA